>JANAVG010000029.1 GCA_024213275.1 Rossellomorea sp. BNER | reverse complement strand
ATAAAAAGAGTCTGTGAGAAGATTGCACCTTCTCACAGACTCTTTTCATTTATTCACTGGTTTTGTCCCAGCCTCATCCTTTTTGTTATGTTCTATTAGTTATTAATGTATTTCTCAAAAACGGAACCAAAGTCTTTTTCGTGGTATTTTTCACGAATAGAAGATAACCACTCAAATCCAAAGTCTGTTAGCTCTTTGTATGTAACAGCTAGGCTATTATCATCTGTTCTTGAGTTTTGTAAAATGCTAACAGCTTTATCCATGCTTTGTGTCGCCATATTAGTGGAAATCCCATTTTCATAGGTGATTTCAGAAATACGAAGAAGAGCTTTGTAAAGGTCTTTTAACTGTTCAATTTGATCTTTTCTAACATCAATATCAAATTTAAGATTTCCTAGCATAAATTTAATTTCAACATCCATATCGATTTTCCCAGCGGTTTCAAGCATAACATTTGAAATTTCATACTGAGTATATGGATAACGTTTTAACGTTCTCTTCGAAGACGCTGCACTCGCACCATCAACATGAATAATCGCTAGATTCGTAAAGCAGTACTCATCAGCCTTAGTCTTGATTAAAAAGTAAATTTTTTCATCATCTTCATGCATTACGTAATCATCAGCATCCGTTTTATCGTAATCAACCGGAGAAATAATTTTTCCAATATCAGATAAACCTAATGCATCTGCAGCCATTTTTTTAAACATGCAATCATCCCTTCAGAAACTAGATTTGTAGAGTCGAAGCCCCCTATCATTTTAACAATTGAATCCGAGTTATAAAACCTTTTTCGGAAATTCCCCAATTTAATCCCAATACTTCTCCATGATCGATAAAGACCAGTCCGGTTGTTTTACTTCTCCTTTAGGAAGAAATTCCTTCATCACTGGTTTAATATCCATAATAGGTGTTCCATCTATGGCATCTAAACCTTTTACAATTAAGGTTCGACCTTGATGATCTAAAAGCTCAACCGTCGTTAAACCCAACTTATTAGGTCTGTTTTTCCCTCTTTGAGCAAAGATCCCAACCTCAGGAAAGGATTTGTTGTTTCTTGGATGTCTTGCACCTTGTTGGATTTTATTGTCTGAAACCCTATTAAAATAAAAGATTATTTCTAGGTGAGAGAAGTCTATAATACCTTGTAACGAGGCTTCTCTCATGTCTTTAGAAAGTTCAATTTCCGATACAACTGTACCCCAATGATCATCATCAATTTCTTTGCGGGCATTACGGACAAATCCTATTGGCTTAATCGTGAACTCCATAGTGTCGCCTCCCTCAATTAAATGAATTAGGGTTCCCTATTTCATTTAGGGGATAAAAACGGAATCCTACTTCTCCAACAACCGATGTATTGCTAATAAAACCAAACTCTCTACTATCCGAACTATTCAAACGATTGTCCCCCATTACAAAATATTTGTCTTCTGGAATCGTGATGGGTCCGAAATCTCCAGTTAGCTTTTTCATTCCTTCTTCTTTGGCGATTTTTCGATTTTGTGATAAGTAGGATTCTTGATAGACTTCTCCATTAATAAATAACTGATCATTGTTCATTTCAATAGTATCCCCAGGTAGACCTATGACTCTTTTGATAAAATCCTTCTCTGAAACCGGAGAATGGAAGACAATAACATCAAAATGGTCTATTTCACTAATCTTTGAAACTACAAGTCTATTATTATCCTCAAAAGTCGGCATCATCGATTCTCCTTGAACGGTCACTGGTGAAAATAAAAATTGACGGAAAATAAATGCTATCGTTAAAGCAAATAATATCGATTTAATCCAAGAAAATACTTCTTTCTTTGTCTTATCCCTCAATGATCATCCCCCCTAATATATTTATCCACATTATACCATATAATGGTTATTAACTCGCCGAATTTAGTAGAAATAAAAAAGAGGCTGCTACAAGCAGTAGCAAGCCTTCCATCAAATTATATTCTTGTACTCTACTTATCTATAAGAGTTATGAGTTGGATGAAACAAGTCTTCTTCTGCCTTTCGAACCATCGAAAAATGGTCAACATTATAGTGACCATGAAGTGTTTCATTATGGTGCTGTATGATTTGTTCGGCAGATAAGGTTGATGTATCACTTGTTGAGTGACCATCTCCCACTAATGTTACATCAAATCCATTTACTGTAGCCGTTCTGACTGCCGAGTCTATACAGTGCTCTGTTTTACAGCCCATGATCACAAGGTGTCCAACCTCGTTTTCCAGAAGGAAATTTTTTAATCCCGTTCCATAAAACGAATTAGTTGCCCCTTTATCAAATACTTTTGACATTTCTGGTACTTCAATATCCTCATGGACCTGAAAACCCTTACCTTCACCTTCACTGACATCCGTATCTCTCACAAAAACCAATATAGCATTGGATTCCAAAGCTTTTTTAATAACTGAATTAATATTTATAATCAGCTTTTCCTTATTAAAAACACTTTTTTCTTCCTCGTTCCCCTCGATTAACTCCTGTTGTGCATCAATAACCAGTAAAGCTTGCTTCAATAGCATCCATCTCCTCTAATCAAAATTTAAATTCGTTCCTGAGTACCTCTTTTCGTTTTATTCGTCATAATATACCGCCTCCTTTTATTTAAATTTTAACATATTTCTGAAAAATATATGTAAACGAATAACAAATTTTTCTATAATCCGGTGTAGTTACATTTCTAGTTTAATCTGTATTAAATTTCTTTTTAGCAATCCATATGTTTGTAACTATGATTGTTATGGAAGACAATACCAAAGTCGCTAATACACTCCAGATTACGTCTGTGTTGATTGTACCTACAATTAGAACTTCCATGGCATACTTACTCATACTAGCCGGATTCACATTGTCTAGGACAGGACTTAAACCAACTATAATCCTACAGCACAGAAGAAATACAATTGAAATTAACGCGATTATACCCTGACTATTAAAAATGGTACTGATCATCGTCGTGAATGAAACAATAAACAAAACCCATAACAGATAGAACAACAATGCTATTAGTAAATCTACAAAATTAACATTTGTAAACAATAAATAAGCATACAGATATGAAACGAAGTAACCTAACGCTACACTACAAGCAACAAATAGGTAGTTTGAAATGATTTTTCCACTAATATAAGATCCAATCGTTACAGGTCTGGTAAGAATAAAAGCTAACATTCCATTTGCTTTATCAGACTGCACAACACCCATCATCGAAACGATGATAATCATAACTCCAAGCTGATCAAATTGAGACCCTAAGGTACTAGCAAGTACTTCGCCGCCTTTTTGGGCAGCCATGCTTGGATCAATGGTAATACCCTGGCCTCCGCCAAGTGCTTCTAGTATTGAAGGTAAATAATAACTTACAACTGGTTGAGTGATTCCTAAAAATATAAATACAAGAGGCAGCCAAATCACTTTATACTCGCGTACCATCTGAACAAATTCCTTTTTAGCTAATACGGTAAAATGATTCATTTTCCCACCACCAATTTCAAGAATATCTCTTCCAATGTATCGTTATCGATTTCAAACCTGACAAGATCAACATTATGCTCCAACGCGCTAGCCAATAACATATTCTTGTTTAATTCTATATTTTCCACTTCTATTTTTACCTTGTTTCCAATCACCTCTACACCTTTTACATAGGTCAAGTTTTTAACGGTTTCAATCCATTCTTGACTTTTAGTTGCAATATCAACATTAATTTTATTTTCACTATTCCTGTTTAATAACTCTGTCATAGTTGTATCTTCAATTTTTTCACCATTTTTTATAATGACGAATCTTTCACAAATTTCTTCTGCATCCCCTAATATATGTGTTGATAATAAAATCGTCGTCTCTTTCTTGATATCTTCTATTATATTTAAAACTTCTCTTCGGCCAATTGGATCTAATGCTGAAACCGGTTCATCCATTACAAGCAAAGATGGCTTATGTAACAATGCCTGTGCAATTCCAAGCCGCTGTTTCATTCCACCTGAAAAAGTTCTAATCTTTGAATTCTCTTCCCCACTTAACCCTACTTTCGACATGATTTCTGGAATTACTCTAGATAATTCTTCTTTCTTTATTCCCGATAGCTGTCCCATGAAAGTTAAGGTTTCTTTGGCTGTCATCCATTGAAAAAAGTTTGGATATTGAGGTAGGTAGCCTATTTCCTTTTTCATTTTTGAAATTTTCTTACCATCAAGTAACACTTCTCCCATACTTGGATCTATAATATCTGAAATCATTTTTATTAATGTTGATTTACCAGCACCATTGGGTCCGATTAACCCAACACATTCCCCTGATTGAAGCTCCATGGAAAAATGATGAACGGCCGTTTTTTCTTTAAATTTTTTTGTTACATTTCTGATTTCTAATTTCATTTCCTGTCACTGTCCTTTCTACCAATAACGAAGTACAGAATGGGACCAAGGGTGTTAACAAAAATAATTACGAGTGTCCATAGTAAAACATTTTTCCTCGTTTTTCGATTTCTGTATAAATCAATTAATGCAATTAAGACTAAAATTAATCCAATAGCGATTACTGGTAAAATAATGGGTAGAAAAGACATGAAATCAATGTCTTTTAATTCATCCAATCCGTAATGCAGCTCCATTCCTATCACTCCTTTGTTATAATAAACCAAAAAAATATTGTTATCATTATTGATAATGATAACATCACAGCTGGGATATTACACCTATTTTTTTCTTTTAAAAATATTGTTTTAGTTTTTATTATTATTTACAATGATAATATTATCATTATAAATAATAGCAATATATAATTTTCCTATATAAAGCTAAATCACTAAGGAATCTTTCATCATTTATTGTTTGATACTTATCATTTAATAAGTCTGGTTATCGCATAGATTGTTGCTTTTCGAACAAGCATAAGTGCCCGTATATATTATGGTCTCGAGGCATCTTTTCGCCAAAGCGCACTAATATAGAATATTGACTAGAAGCAACTAAGTTCCGAAAAAAGCTCTAATAAAGGTATATACAGACCTTAAAATGCTGTTTTTCATAAGTCAAAATGATTTAAACAATAAATTATAATGACAATATGACATTATTATTCACGAAAGAACCAAATTAGAGATGAGAATTAAATGCAGGAACAAATACTTCTACAGTAAGGAGAATTAGATGATAAATAAAGCTGAAATTTTAATGCACCCTGTAAGAATAAAGATCTCCCAAGCTTTAATGAGAAACAGAGAAAATGGATTAACACCACTAGAAATGTTAAAAATCATTAAGGATGTACCTCAAGCAACTTTATATCGACATATACAGGTTCTGTTGGATGCAGGAGTTATTCGTATTGTGAAAGAAAAAAAGGTGAGATCGGTATCTGAAAAATACTACACATTAAATGAAGAAGAGGCACGACTTAGTGGTGAGGAGTGGAAAAAATCTTCTAACAAGCAAAAGTTGAACTATTTTTCTTATTATCAATTATCACTTATGACCCAATATCAAAATTATCTTACTAAATTAGAAGAAAAAAAATGCTCAGAAGATGGTTCAACCTTTTCACTATTGGAAATTAAGCTTGATGATGAAAGCTTTATAAATTTTCAAAATGAATTGAACGATCTAATGGTGAAATATTACAAGGCCACGAACGAAAATACAAAACAGGATACTCCCATTCGAACCATTGGCGTTACCATTATTCCAGAATCATAAGTTAACAGGGCTGTTTTTTTAGGACAGCCCCTCCGTTTATTAATATACTAACAATGTTATTGTCTGCCACAATATTTGCATTGCCCCCGTCTCCGCATATAATAGGCCAGTGTTGCTGCTCCTAGGGATAGACCCCAGGGTAACCAGAACAAGGTTGGTCCAAGTTCTCCCCAATTATCGATTGTAATACTAATGGTGCCATTAACAATGCTGGAAATGACTTGGATGCTGGTCTTTAGCCCTGCTACAGTTATGATGGCAGATGCCATTGTTGCTGGAGCAACTACGAACCAGATGGGGATCCGCTTCCTAGCCAGGAATAGACACCAGCGTGGAAAGGTCTCTCCCCAGCTTTGTATAAGTCCAAGGCTAAGAATGGCACCACCAATATGAAGTCCGCCAAGAATGAACTCTACCATTTTTCCTTCAAATGTGGAATTTGCAATCAACACAGCTTCGCTTACTCCTAATGGAATACCTGCTGCCCATGCCCAGCGAACGATTCCATAGGGCAATGCCATGATAATGGAAATATAGGTGAACCACTTTCCCCACTGAGTCACTGATATCGATGAAGTCCCCTTAGAAGCGTCAGTCCGACCGCAGTTCCCGCATGCTTCCCGCGTTTTACGGTGGAAGGCCACTGCTGCTGCCCCCCATATGAACCCGCCAATGATGCATAACACTTGATTTATTACTGGCCAATCAATAAGGTCAAAATGCAATGCAAACATATACGCGAAGTTCTGCACAATCCGGACATCAGGAACCACCAAAATAAGAGTTACACACATTAACATGGAAAAGGTGAGAATCAGAACCTTTGGAATCCACCTTCCCCATGACTGGACCATCACCAATGCGACCACTATTCCAACTAGGCATATAATCGCCATAGCCATGCCGCCTACATCTGCACTAAGATGAGATAAGAATGACCCCATCATAACCCCTCGGGCATCATTTTCACCAAAAGGAAACCCTTCTCCTCCTAATGCCCAATAAAATCCAAGCAAACAATATAGAAGAGACCAACCTAATGCGGCATACCCTATCCACCAATGCCAACGAGCTAGAAAAGATTGTGGTTTAGGTGAGATATTTGAAGCATTGTTCGCTCTATCGTTCCCCGACTCTCGCAATACTTTTTCACTATCGCCCATATAGTCCAGCTCCTTAAGATTAAGCGCCGTTTTATTTATTACTACTTTGATATTACAATAAAGGAATAAATTAACAATGGGTCTGTAGATGTGTTTCTGAATACTTCTATGGGACCTTTTTGAAAGTGATTCTCTTTCGAAATTACGGAGATTATAAAAAGCGTGGTGCCTAAAAATAGGGAGGCGCATAGCCGTTCCAGTTGGGATCATAAACTTTCGGTAGTGACTCATAAATCAATGAAGTTTGCTTATATAATGCTGGGGTTCACTCATAATGAGGAAGCAGGCGCATTATATTGCCTATCTGCCTCATAAATCTTCGGTTGTGGCGCATAAATCAATGAGGGGTGCTCATAAAGTGCTGGGGCTCACTCATAAAAAAAGAGCACACGCATAAACCTGCATACCTGACTCATAAATCTCTTGGTTTTGGCGCATAAATCAATGAAGTTTGCTCATAAAGTGCTAGGGTTTACTCATAATAAAAGAGCAGGCTCATAATAACGCATACCTGCCTCATAATCTTTCGGTTTTGGCTAACAAATCAAAGAATTTTGAGCATATACTGATGGAATTTACTCATAAATTTACTCAAACACATATCCGTAAACTCTATTAAATTCCTACTACATTAACCATTTAACCGCAAAATAAAATCATTTAATTTATCAAGTGTGATGATATTTTGATTACACTTTTGACTATCTTGGCAAATATAGTTCCCTCTTTTAGTAAATGTATCTTTTCTAGATCCTTTTGTTCGAGAAATAAACATTGCCGTCTCCTCATGAGCATTACACAGAGCACAAATCCCTGTTTGACTTGTACTTTTAATTGTGCCTTGTAATCCTATAAGCTTATTATCGAAATTGGCTATAATATATTTTTTATTTGATCCTTTATCTGTCCAACCCAAATATGATGTCTCTTTCAAATCGATATCCTCCAATGAAGGAACCTTTAATTTCTTTGCTTTAGGGAATAATTTTTTTATCGTTTTATCTGTTATTTCTTTAAAAGGAATAACATATGGCTTTAATTTTAATAGAAACTCTTGAGCATTTTCTTTATCTTCGACTTTCATAATGGGGTTTAATAACTGCATTTGCTCTTCACTGATGTCCGAGAACAAGTTTACTACTTTTTCTATGGCTAGAGATTTTAATGCATTCAGAACATCTCGGTCGTTTACCGTCGAGTGTCCATTAATTAAAATCTTTGTTTGAGCTTTAATAAAGTTATATTGGTCACTTCTTATAAAAGGTTCCATTTTAATCGCTCCTTCATAAAACAAATGGCTAATTCCCTTTATACTTTAAAAGATTCATTTATTTTATTCAATGGAATAAATGACTTAGAAACAAACTCTACATAAAAAAGGAGCTGTCCAAAAACCAAGATGTCAGGAACCACAACTTCAATAGGTAGAAGAAGCCCTCAGGACATCTTCTATACATTAACCTATCATAGTGGTTCCGGACCCCTTTTGGACAGCCCCGACATTATTTATTTGGAATACACAATTTTTTTAATCGTTTCTACAGAAAGAAAATATTCCTCAGCTAATTGATCAATAGTCCTTCCCTTTTTAAAGGCACTTTTAATCAAGTTATTTCTGTCATCAATCCTCTTTCTTTCTCCAGAACATGTTCCCCACCTTTGATAAGTCGTTTCTGGTTTAGGGATATAAATGGTTTCACCTTGAACATATTTTTGAATTTCTATTATCAGCTTTTCAGGTAAAATTTTCGTTGCTTTTACATATTTCATTTCTGCCAGCCCCTTATTCTTTTTTATAAATAAATAAGGTGCAAAGCCTAATTGAATAGAAATGATATAAGCTACTCGGGCGATTTTATTTTAAATGAAGTCCACCCCATGCAAAGTATCGCCTCTTCCATACTAGGCTTTGCATGAGACGCTGCAGAATCTGGTAAATAGTTATTTACCATTAACACCACCTCCAAAAAATCCTTTACCATTTTGGGTCATTCTTACAATAGTATAAAATATATTATGCTTTCTTTCATTCATCTTGTTTGTTTTGGAATAACCTTCTAAAATGTAAAGCATATTTTCTATTTAAAAATCACACCAAAGAGATGTCAACATGATATCCACAAGGTGTGATTTTTAAAATTGACTTTAATAATCTTTACTCAACAAATACTAATACCTTGATAAATGACATTGCCTATCTTCTCATGTAAAATGTAACCAGTCTTCGTAGTTATTTGCTAATTTTTGTACCTCATTGATAAAGTTGCTGGCATGATACCCATCACAAACCGCATGATGTACTTGTAATGAAATAGGTAACAAGGTTTGACCTGCTTGATTAAAATACTTTCCTCCCGTAATGATCGGTAACAAATATTTTCCATCATTATAAATATTAAGATTAAACCCTGTAAAAGAAATCCAAGGAATACTAGAAATGGGGAAAGTATTCATTGGTTCATGCTCTTTTACGAAGAACCCTTTTACATCACCATATAGTTTCATATCATCCTGATAATTTTCATAAAAGATGTGAAAATCGTTTGCGAACTCAGTCCAGATACTAGAAAATGTTTTATCATCATTGTGGAAAATGGTAAAATTAGGGGTCATCCTTTCCCAATAGCCCAGTTTTCCCTCTTTATTAAAGCATGTTCTAAATTCCACTTGTGAATTGACTGTCTTTGTCACCATATATATAAAAGTAGGATACAGCTTTATTTTCTTTTCATGGAGTGTCTTTAATAATGCTGTAATGTTAATATTGGCTGTTAAACTAAACGTACAAGTAACTTGGTTTAAATAATGTTCAAAATAGGGTTTCCTATCCCATTTTTCAATATCAATTAAATTAAATTTCATTTTTATAGCCTCCTAAAATTATGATTTCTTAATTTTAGGAGGCTACTTGTCTGTTCTTACCAAAATCCTCACCCCATAAGTTAACATCAAATATTAATAATTTTTCCGAACAAATTACTTTCTACTATTAATATAGATTAATTGTAGTTCCTGTTCAACTAACTCTCCACTTATCTATAGGATGATGTTTCACTGAATTCATGGTTTTTTAAGATTCAATATCTCTAAAATACAATAATTATTTATAGTAGTTCATCGTATATAAAAAACCTTCGTGGTGTAGATAGTCTTTGGCCCCTGATAAAGCAACTGCATTAGCCTTGAAAGGTTCAAACCTGTCGTGCTTGTCCCTCCCATCGACAAAAAGTCCTAGACCCTTGAATTTTAAAGCTTAAGTATTTCTAATTTAACCTTAAATAAAAAATGGCCGTCTCAAAAACGGTCCGGAACCATTATGACGTCCATTTAAGATGTTTCTGAGGATTTCTTTTATATATTTGAAGTTGTGGTTCCTGACCCTTGGTTTTGGGACAGCCCCGCCATCACAAAACAATTTCCATAAATTAAGGTTCATTTTAAATTTTGAAGTTTACTCACATACTGACCAGATTTATCAGGGTAAACAATACCTTTTTCGGTCACAAAGGCTGTTACAAGCGAAAAAGGTGTAATATCGAATGCAGGGTTATACACTTTTATTCCTAGTGGTGCGATCCGTTTTCCTAGCCCAACAATAATTTCATCTTCTGATCGTTCTTCAATCTTAATTTCTTTTCCGGTTGGTGTACTTATATCAATAGATGATAATGGTGCTGCCACATAAAATGGAAGTCCATGCGCTTTCGCTAAGATTGCCACTGTATAGGTTCCAATTTTATTAGCAACATCACCATTGGCAGCCACTCGATCCGTTCCAACAATAACAGCCTGTACGGATTGATTTGCCATAACAACTGCTGCCATATTATCACAAATAAGGGTGACATCAATTCCCGCCTGCTGTAATTCCCATGTAGTAAGACGTGCTCCCTGAAGAACAGGACGAGTTTCATCTGCAAATATTTTTAAATTCCATCCTTGTTCTTTAGCAATATAAAATGGAGCCGTTGCAGTTCCATATTTGGCAGTCGCTAAGCTTCCCGCATTGCAATGTGTGAGAATTCCCATACCGTCTTGAAATAGGCTAAGAGCATGTTCGCCAATCTCTCGACAAACTTTCTCATCATCTTTTTGAATCTGCAAAGCTTCTTTAAGAAGAATATCCTTAATAAATTCTACATTTGATCCTTTTGTTTGCTCTTGATATGCTCTTTCTTTTACCCTTTTTAGTGCCCAGAATAGATTAACAGCTGTCGGACGTGCTGTGGCTATATAATCCGATGCTTTTTCTAATTCCCCCATGAAAGCACTTACATTTTTTTCTTGGCTGTATTGAACTCCCAAATAGAGGCCATATGCAGCTGCCATCCCAATAGCTGGTGCACCACGTACTTTCAAATGTCGAATCGCTTCCCATACCTCTTCAATAGTAGACAAGGAAAGAAATACGGTTTCTTCAGGTAGGAGGGTCTGATCGAGTAAAATTAGTCGATCTTTTTTCCATTGGACGGATTGTATAAACTTACTAATCTTCTTCCACCTCCTTATATTTTATATACTTGACTAAAGTAGTGAGATCGGCAATTTTTTGTGCAGTTCCCCTTTTTAATACCAATTGTTGTCCAATAGCAAGGGCTAATCTTTCACCCTTTGCTCTTAATTTTGGATCGTCTATGCTTTCCAAATCAGGGACATGGGCTAACCCGATTACTCGACGCATCATTTTGCAGCCCGCAAATCCTAATGAGTCATGAAGCACGCGTACTATATAATCCTCTTTATATCCCTGTAGGGACGAATAGGATTCATTAGCTTTTTCCTGCCACAAAGTTCTAAATTGCTCTTCAAAGACTGTCCAAATTTCTTCAATTGTACTTAACAAATAATCTTGGTATTGATTCTTTTCTTTTTGATCTAGAGTATGTCCTTCATGAGAGCAAAAATTGAGTAATAGATTGGCAATCACTGCTCCAATGTCAAAACCCATTGGCCCATAAAAGGCAAACTCAGGGTCAAATACTTTCGTTTCCGTTTCTGTGACCATAATACTTCCTGTGTGAAGATCTCCATGGATGAGCGCCTGGGCTTGAGTAAGGAATTTCTCTTTTAACTTTGCAACTTCTAATTTAAGCTCTCCATGCCCCCAAATCTCTTCAATTACTTCCTTTATTAGAGGGTTAAATTGATTCGTTTTTGCATCGTAATATGGATCAGTAAACACAAGATCTTCAGTGATTTTGCACATTTCAGGATTGATAAATTGTACTACTTTCTGTTTTTTATCTTGAGGATCTAACGTTAAATCTGAAGTTAAAATTAGAGTTCTAGCTAGAAACGTACCCATGTGTTTTGCAAACTCAGGATAACGATTACGTTTAATTAGTCCTTTTCGCATTATTAAATGTGCTGATAAATCCTCCATGACAGTTAATGCTAACTCTTTGCTAAAATGGTAAACCTTTGGAACCGATCCTGGACAAATATTATTTTGTATCATTAATGCCTCAGTCTCAATACGTGCCCTGTCCAAGGTTAATGGCCAAGACTCCCCAACGACACGAGCATAAGGAAGTGCCTGTTTTATAATGACACTTTTACCTGACGTACCGTTATCGATTATTCGGAATACTAGATTTAGATTTCCATCACCAATCTCCTTACAGATTAATTGAGCATTTTCAGCAAATAAACCAGGTATGTTTCTAGCATATTGTATTGCTTCTGCCTCACCAAGCGCATGGTAACTTAAATTTGACATTCATTCCCTCTTCCTTCCATAGATTCTTTTCAGGATAAAAACAACGATGTTTTCCGTTTCTCTATTAAAACTGGACAAAACAACTGTTTTTTTATGTTTACTCACTAAAAAGGTGATGTCATCATATGTTGTTTATAAAAAAGAGGTGATTAATTATTCAAAATAAAAATTTTATAATTAATGCATCTAATAACTTTCTAACCAATTTTTCTACATTAACGAGGGGTATTAATCTCGGACATGCTCCTTCAGATCTACGTACCGTCTCCAAGAGTTGATTCACTTATCAATGAACCCCAAGGCCATATTTTTCTTCTTGTCTGGAGATATTCAAGAGGTGCTTTAACAGGCTTGGCCTTCTCTCCATAAATGCCCGAGATCTTGTTGCCACTTACAGTTTATTATTTGAAGAACTAAAAAAGCTTGGTTAAGATGCTCCTTCCTAAAGAATCCTTCCATTCCTGGTACATGTTCCAAAAAGGATACATTTCAAATCCGTTTGTAATCCCTTAATAAAAATAGTGAAAGTTGTTGTAGCTCCTAAAATCGGATTTTCCAAGCATGGAGAAGGTTATAGATTGCTTACAGAAGAGGATCAGGTAGCTTTGCAGCGTATGTCCTAGCTATCTATCTTAAAGGTCTCATTACAACCTTTATATTCAGGAGCTGAACGGTTTATGATAACTGACCGAGATTATGTTATAGCTATCTAGTTACCTAGTTCATGGTCATTTAGATTTTCACAAAAAGAACAAATGACTCTCACATTTAGGGATAGTCATCGATAAAACAAATGGGGTGCCTTATAACGATGAGCACATTAAAAAGGATTTCCGTTTTTTGCGATTTCGATGGAACCATCACAGAAAGTGACAACATCATCAATATTATGAAAAAGTTTAATCCTCATGGATGGGAAACCATTAAGAATGATATTTTGACTAAGAGAACAAGCATTCGAGAAGGAGTAGGGCGCATGTTTTCCCTCTTACCTTCATCTTCCCGGGAAGAAATCACTCATTATGCTATAAAACAAAGCAACATTCGAACTGGTTTTAATCGATTTATTCAATATTGCCAGGACAACAATATTCGCCTTTTCATTACTAGTGGAGGAATTGACTTTTTCGTTTTACCTATTTTATCAAGCTATCCTATTCCCAAAAACAATATCTATTGCAACTCATGCGATTTTAGTGGCAAACAAATGAGAGTTATATGGCCCTTTTCTTGTGATGCCCTCTGTAAAAATGATTGCGGAATGTGTAAACCAAGCATTCTTCGTTCTCTTTCAACAAATGATGATATGAAAATCGTAATTGGAGATAGCATCACTGATTTAGAAGTTTCAAAATTGGCTGACCTTGTTATTGCTAGGGGTTTTCTATTACAAAAATGCAAAGAACAGTCTCTTCCTTATAAGAAATTTGATTCATTTTTAGATGTGATAAATATTTTAGAAGAAAAATTTAAACAAACCTATTAAAAAGGGGGATTTAACAATGGCAACGATTAGAATGCGTAATACTAATAAAAGATTAACACAAGAACAAGAGGTTAAAAGATTTTTGGATGAACAAGGAGTTCTTTACGAACATTGGAATATAGAGAAGTTACCAAATGACCTGCAGAATAATTTTAAACTTTCTGATGAGAAAAAAATAGAAATTCTCACCATCTTTGATTCTGAAATTAGATCGCTTGCAAATCGACGTGGTTATAAAGAATGGGACATTGTAGCATTGTCCGATGCAGTTCCTAATTTAGATGAGCTCCTTAAGAAATTTAAACAGGTACATGTTCATACTGAAGATGAAGTTCGTGCAATTACAGCTGGAAATGGGATCTTTACGATCAAGGGGGATTCCGGTTATTTCGATGTAGAATTATGTGCAGGGGATGTAATTTCTGTTCCGGTCAACATACCTCATTTCTTTACTTTAATGGAAAACCGTCAAGTAGTAGCCGTTCGATTGTTTATTGATTCTTCGGGATGGGTTGCCCACCCTTATGAAGATCCAGATTTTAAATGATGCTAGTATAAATCCAATGATAAATGATGGGGCTGTGTCAAAAGAGCTCCTGAACCACTATGATCGTCCACTTTTCCAGGTTTTTTCTATATATTGAAGTTGTGGTTCATGGCATCTTGATTTTGAGACAGCCCCTTTCAAATAAACTCAGAGGCACATAATTTTCACTCATATAACAAAATATGTCCATGCCATTTTTTATCCATAGATATAGAAAACTTCGAAGTCAATTTCTCAACAGCAACATTGGGAATTTTCTGTTCCCTAATTCCTTTAAAGTTTTATAAAATAATTTAAAAATCATGTACAGTCACACAAAGTTGTATAACGATACCAAACGGATCTCTTATAATTGCATATCCGGGACTAAACGCATTTTCTTCAAATGGTACTAAGACAGTAACCTCCTCATGTTGAACAAGCGATTTATAAAGATTATTAATGACATTCTTATCTTTTGATTGAATACATAATGAAGAGCTATTGCCTAATTGCCATGGTTGCGAAGTGTCCATTTCTTCCTCCGCAATCATGAGTTTATTAGCACCAATTTCCAAGACAGAATGAGTAATATATTCATCTTGACCTTCATCATAATGAAAATTGGGGCTCATTTCCTTCATTTCTTTATAATTCTTCTTAAAGAGCACTCTAGCACCTAAATACTTTTCATAAAATGCAATGGCCGCTGCAGCATGACCATTCATAGATAAAAATGGGATTACTTCAACATTCATTTTATTGCCTCCTTTATCATTATTGATTACACTTACAAGTATAATTCATAAAGGTGACAAATTAAGGCACCATTAAGGGGTGTTTTTTTATTAAAAAAACTGAACGTTTAAATCAAATGCTACGTTTCATTAATCAAAAACAACATTTTACACTTCAAGATTTAATGAATGAATTCCAAATTTCTAAAAGAACGGCATTAAGGGACATCGCATCTTTAGAGGAAATGGGTGCGCCAATTTATGCAGAATATGGACGATATGGGGGTTATCGTTTACTTAATCAAATACAGCTCCCCCCGATTTCGTTTAATAGTCAAGAAATTCATGCCCTTTATTTTGCCATGCAAGCACTTCGAAGTTTTTCAAATTTACCTTTTCAAGTATCTTTTCGCTCCATTCATGAAAAATTTATAAACGAATTATCGGAAAACCAAAGACAGGATATAGAGAGATTTCAAAATCGAGTAACCTTTAGACATACAGAGCAAATCAAAGATAGTGAGCATTTAGAAATTTTATTATTGGCAGCTGTAAAAAATATCGTCATAAAAATTACTTATCAAAAGGCCAACCAAAGCAATTCTCGCACTATTCACCCAATCGCTATTTACGCAATGAAAGGCTATTGGTATTGTCAGGCATATGACATGGGCAAAAAAGCTTACCGGGTTTTCCGGTGTGATCGTATAACTTCAGCTGAATTTACGGACATCCAACCATTAGTGGAACTAAATAAAATTACGATTCAAAATGCCCATTCACTTTGGAAACCATCTGAAAAAGCCGTTCCATTTAAATGTCAAGTTAGTCCAACAGGGATTGAGCTATTTCAACAGGAACATTACCCATCTATGAAGTTAATCCATGAGATGGAAAATACGTTTATTGTAGGATCCTATGAGCCAAACGAACTTGATTTTATTATTAAATATCTTGCTGGCTTTGGGAAATCCATTAAAATTATAGAGCCTGTTATTCTTAAAGAAAGCTTAAGAGAGTACTATAGAGAATTGATAGATGATATTTAGAGAGCGAGTTTATGAAAGCTTTCCGCCCTGGTAACCCATAGTGTACATTATTCCTGATTAATGTAGTAACTCCTTTATGAGCAAATTTGCTTATTGTTGATTAGGAAGACCCTGACATAAATTTAAATTTTGATTAAAAAGGAGAATGAGAATATGGAGGGAAATCCAGATGATATTCAACTCGTCAACCAGCTAGACAGGTCGAAAGCAGAGGATTGGGAGGAATTACGCTCTGTCGCGGAAGAGATGACGGCAGAGGATCGAAGTGTAAAATGGACAGATGGGGGCTTCTCCCCGATGGAACGTATAGATTAAGCTATCCCGCCTATAGTAAGCGAATAAGCAAAGTCATTACACTACTATCTACGGTCGGTGCTGTGACTCCACTGTATCATTGGATGGATCAAGGGCTACCAGACTACTCATCAAATAGCGCGTTGAGCGTTGCGGATGCGATTCGCGCGGCTTTTGTGGTACGTGGTGAGCGATTTAGCGATGGAACAATCGCCAATGCGGCTGGGATAGGCTTGCTAGACGCTATTTTGAATGTCTTGATTAAGTGGTATGGCAAGGGATGAAAATACCTAAACACTTGAAACCAAATCGAATACCCTTCCTCGATAAGTTCTAGGTTACATAATATCAATTTTTTTCAAGAAAACTACCCCCACTGATCTAATATTCAGTTTAATTACTAGAGTTATATATTTATAAAAAAACCCAAATAACTGGAAGTGAATACATGGAAAAAGGCTGGGAAAGGTCTGATTCGATATAAAGTTACAAGTCAAGATGAGACTTTACTTGATCTTAAAATTAACATAGATGGTGAAATTTTAACGGAAGATGGAACTTTCGTTGATGCTAAAACGTATTTCAGGAGAACGCACCGTTAATGCACTCGTTTTTTGTGAATCGACAGCTAAAGGTTTTTATAATGCAGTAAATGCTTTTGGTTGTGTATATGCTTGTGTAGTGGTTGGGGCTAGTACAAGCTTTTTCGGGGGATTAGCATGCTCTGGAATCTGTTATATGTTAAAGATTTATCTAAAGATGGATTTGTCGATTTCGTGTGTAACTATTCCTTTAATTCTAATCTAGGTATTGGAGATGTTAAATCATGAAAAAATCTTTAATTATTGGAACTGCTGTGTTTCTAGCCAGCTTCTTAGTATTTGTTAACTTTATTGGTATTCCTAGCTCAATTGGAGCCTCCTTAGTTATCGGTTTTTTTGGATTTGAAATTACTTATTTCACTCAGAGAAAAAAAGTAAATGATAAGAATTCTTCAATTAAAATTTTATAAAGAAAAAGGAGCTGTCTAAAAAAGGACTGGAACAATCATAGATAGAAAATCCTCCTAAGGTTTCTATCTAATGTTATGGTTTCAGACTCCTTGGTTTTAGGACAGTCCTGTGATTTTTTATTCCCCAACATACTAAAATATGCATAAATTTAAAATCTCGTGCATTTCTCCTGGATTTTCGTGCGTAAAATTAGATTCTTGTGCATTTCCTAGTCGAGTACGTGCATAAAACCAAAAAGTTGTGCATTTCGACATTCTAGTCAAGGAAAATAAAGATTCTCCTTAGCAAGGGCTGAACTGGAATGAGAAATCGTATGAATTTTAAAAGAAAAACAAAGAATTAATGACAATTTCACCTAAAATTATCGCAAAAGATCAACATATTCTCAGTAACTTAGCTTTCCGATTTTGTTCATTTCTTAAATATCCTGATTGCGTGTTATTCATTTTTCCTAATAGGCCGATACTTCTTTAATCTTATCAAAATTTAAAGTTAACGTTTTGAAAATCTTTTTCATATGTTAAAATATGAATGTATTCATAAATGAATGCGTTCATATTTTATGGAGGCGAACAACATTGGCGAGTTTACGTGAGGATAAGAAGCTGCAGACACAAGCACGAATAATGGAATCAGCGAAAAAGATGTTTACGGAAAAAGGCTACCAAAAAGCTTCAATGGCGGAGATTGCAAAGAACGCTGAGGTCGGAGCAGGAACAATCTATAATTATTTCCCTTCAAAAGGATCCCTACTTCTCATTATTTTTTCAAAAGAATTTGAGCAAATGCAAAAGGACAATGTTGCTAAACTGACAGATCCTTCAATTGGAGACCTAGTTAATACGATCATTGAAGTTTTGAAACAGCTCACCTCATTTTTCAATCATTATTCCAAAGCATTTTGGCGGGAAATTTTCCATGTTATGACGGAGGAAGTAGAAGAAAGCATCCATCTACGACGTGAGTTATTTGGTCTAGATGAGGAAATGATGGCATGGTTCATAAAATTGATTAATAAGCATTCAGAATGTTTTCTAATTCCACTTGATCCTGAGGATGCTGCATATGCGATATATGGTATCGCAATAACAGACACAATGGTCTACATTTATGACGAGAACATGACCTATGGAAAATTTTTAGAACAGGTCACAAGACATATTAAGTTTTTGTTTGCCGGAAAACTCAGACAGACAGATGTGGAAAACTAATAAACCACTACACATGTATCATTGTAGGAGGTGCTTAAGCGAATTGAAGCACAAAGGTGTCAAATAATAGGAAAATGAAGTGGAGGGGTAACATGCTGAAAGCAACAACTATCCACCAACAATACGAACAAGCACGGAAAGATAATATTAGGGTACTCATCGTCGGTGCAGGGGTTGCAGGTATCACGGCTGCGCAGATGCTTCGGCGCGATGGTCGGCATCCGGTGTTAATCGAACGGAATAAGGATGAGGGCCATCCCGGCTATATGTTGGCATTGATGCCGATGGTGGATCAGGCACTCGAAGACCTTGGTGTTCGCGAACACTATCGACAGAACAGTATCCCACTTGGCCGGTACGGGTTCCATGCCCATACAGGACGGATGTTGCGTGTAGACTCGATGTCTAGTATCCTGAATCGCTTCGGAGACTATCGAGGCATTGCTCGCGGCAAGCTGATCGAGACCCTAACTTCTGCCGGTTGTCATGTCAGTTTCAACACGACAGTCACAGGTCTTTCTGAATCTTCTACCGGAACCACTGTGACCTTCGAGACCGGTGGCGAGTCGTATCAATTCGAGTTTGATCTCGTCATCATTGCTGATGGCATCCACTCTTCCACCCGTGACCTGGTACTCGACGGTTCTACAGTCGATGTGGTAGATACCAATTGGGGTGGCTGGGTTGTTTGGGCACCCGAAGACACCAATATGGATTTAGGCGAGGAGCTCTGGGGTGCCGGCTTTTTCCTCGGTGTTTACCCGGTCAAAGGGGAACTCGGTGTCTTCCTCGGAGGCCCCCGTGCAGATACTAAAGTCGGACCGACCTCCTTCGTCGCGGACGTACGTCGCAAGCTTACCACTACGAGCCCGCGTCTGGAGAGCACCTTGAAAGCCATTACCCGTGAAACTGAGCCCTACTACTGGTCGCTTAAGGACTGCCGCGCCCCCACCTGGGCCATTGGACGCACCGTATTACTCGGTGACGCTGCCGCAGGATTTCTACCAACGGCAGGCATAGGTGCCGGAATGGCGATGGAATCAGCATGGGTACTTACTCGTATCCTACGCCACGCACAGCGGGACACTGTAGTCTCTCTACTGCAAGCTTATGAGAAGGCTCAACGTCCACGAGTCGAGGCCGCTCAGAACACATCCCGTCGTCTGGCAGGACTCATGTTCCATCGGAGCGGGACCCTTGCCGCACTTCGCGACGTTATGATGAGAATCGTCAGCATTGAGACTGCCATCAAACCGATTCAGAAACTTTTAGCTAATCAGCCCAACCCTGATAGAGTCGCTAAGGATGCACTTAAGCGAATTTAACGATATAACTTATAAAGCCTAACTTAGAATAGAAAGTCGTCAAATATTCGGTGTACGACTTCAGAAAATAATAATAATATAGTCAGAGTTCACGATGTTAATCCATCTCATAATAGCTCAACTCAGCAAGCATTTTTCTTTTTGCGAGAGCCAATGCTTTTTCGTTTTGTTCGGATTTTATGTAATACCGAAATAGCTTCACTTCAAAGTGCTGGATTAAAACCTCGTTTCCGGTCTTAATGAAATGAGGAAGCACTTCACTTTCAACATACTCATAATAGGAAGCTTCCTTCCCCTTCAGTAAAAGTACATGTAGATTAAACAATAAAGAAATGGGGTCGTTTCGTTTTTGGGCAAGGTGTAGACCATTTTTAGCATTGGACAATAGGCTTTCTTTCGATTTTAAGTTTCCTTTATAACAAATGGAAATGTATAATTCTAACATGATTAAATAGTAGAAAGACTCTTCTGTCATTAAGGTCAATCCTGCCTCAATATACTCTTTTGCTTCTTCATAATGTTTTCTTCTAAAAAGCTCTTGCCCGAAATTATAATAAAGCTTGGTTAATCGATCTACAGATTGAATCTTTTTAGCAGACTGAATTAAGTTAGAATAATAGTAACGAGTTGCTTCTAGGCTATATTGTGATTGTTCATTCAGTTTAAGGATGATAAGTGTTTCTGTATCTAGTATACGAGTGAAATTTAAAGTTTCTTGAAAATAGCGTAGCGCTTTTTTAGCGTAATAGAAAGCTAAAATGTTGTCATAAACGGCATGATAAGAAATAGCCAAATGGTAGTAATACTCTTCGCTAGAGTAACTAGAATCGATTTCCTTTAGGACTTCAATAGACTTTTTGTAGCTCCCGATACTGAAGTAATAGATTCCCTGAACATGCTTGTAAAGGTTTCTCTCATAAGGTGATAAATTGATGTCTAGTTTCTTAATCTTTTCTACTATTTGCTGACATTTTTCAATTTCATAATGAACGAGATAATAACGGGCTAAAAGAAGTGAATATTGTACCTGAAAGTCTGGAATATCCTTTAATTCTTTAGCGTCAAGTGCAGCTTTTTTTATGTTCATTGCTTCAGTATCTAACATCACAATAGCCCGTTTCCATTCTTGAAATTCGCCTTCAAGGCTTTTGAATTTCCTTACTTCATCCTGAATATTTATATTTAATTTTTTTGAAAGAATAGTAGTAATCTCTTTAGAGTATTCTGTTAAGCCTCGCTCAATTTTACTTAAATGGGTGATTGAACAAACCCCATTTGCAAGCTGTTGCTGTGTGTAGCCCTTTTTTTCTCTGTAATATTTTAGAATTCTCCCCTCGATCATCTATGTCCCCTCCTATTGATAGTATAAAGACCAAGCATAAAGTTTGGAATAGTCTATAGGAGGGTGTTGTCTACTATTTAGGGAAAAAACCATCTTTTTTGTTGCAAACGGTTAAAATATATTTTTTTATTTTCATTCACTCCGATCAAATCCTTGCGGCTCTAAACCGTTTCCCTCTTTACTCTTCTTTCCTACTTCAACGTTTTTTCATTGCCACGGACAATAACACTCTTTTACAATTGAGCATCTTACTATCTCCTGTTCAGTGAAAAATGGGTGGGGAACAAACCGAAGAGAAAAAAATACCTTTCCTGGACCCTTGCAGCAAATGGAGTCGTGATCGCCTTTACGGTCTTTGTATGGGTTCGGTATTACAATCTTGTAAACGACGCTTATCTCAATGTTTTATTTTAATAATAGGCAATTACTGGATTCTTTTCTATCAAATTTAAGTTTCGGTTTTATAAAAAAGTTTGATTATTTTCTGCCTGTGTTGCTCAACAATCGCGCCCTTTAATGGAGTAACTTTGAATTTACTATTCAATGAAAGTATCGGCGCAACAACTTGGCTAAACTCTTTAGGCAAGTATTGATAGTCGCCCTTCCATAGTTATACCTTTTTGCTAATTTTAGTCTCTCCAATGGTATAAATTTTTTTTGCTTAGATCGAATTGTGTAAAGTAACCTCAACATGCTTCCATTTGAATAAATTGTCATTTATTTGTTACGCTAGTTAGTAGGAAATTACATTAGGAGGCACTTGTCATGGATTTAGATTGGATTTGGAAAGCGGTACTTATTGTGATTGTTGGGTTTCTCATTTTGCGATTAGCTGGAAGAAAATCCATTTCTCAGTTGACAGTTGCACAAACAGTCCTCATGATATCTTTAGGGAATTTAATCATTCAGCCAGTAACCGAAAAAAACATTTGGATAACCTTTTTAATCGTATTATTACTAGTATTAGTCTTAATAACAATAGAACGCTTGCAGATCAAATTTGATAGGTTCGAAACCTTCATAACCGGAAAAGGAATAGATGTTATAGAGAATGGAGAAATCATTGAAAAGAATCTAAAAAAACTGCGTATCACCGTTGACCAATTAGAAATGCGGTTACGTCAAGATAGCATCTCTAAAATTAGTGATGTGAAAACAGCAACCATCGAACCTAGTGGACAATTAGGGTATGTGCTAAAAGATTATGCCCAATATGCCACTAAAGAAGATATTAAGTTTATATTAGATTATATTCATCATAAATTTCCTGCGGGTCAACAGCCCCCAGATATCACCAAAGAAACAGATAATCATTCTATTTTTTCAGAGGTAAAAAGGAATGAGCATGTTATACCTCCACCTAAGCATTTAGAGTAACCAACCACTTTGCCAGAAGACCTTTTACATCAACCCAGGGTTAACAGGGATTCAGATTACGAAAAAAAGCAGATTACATATTAGGGTAAAACCAACATCCGTGCGCCGCAGTATAACTTTACCTAAATAATGGATAATAAAGATTGAAAAGTACCTATCTTATTTCGAATTGGAATTTAACACCATTTAGACCTTAAGAAATGAAAATTCATAGTGTTAATCGGAAGGTATCGACTTCAATATTTTATAGGAACTTATTATTTATGATTTTTCATTAACTGGATAGATTGCCACTCAAGCGATAGTTGCTAGTTCTTGGAGTAATATGTGCTCTCTTTTTATTAAATTATAGCGCCCTTTAATGGAATAACACTTGAGTTTAAATATTAGCTGGTTTAGTTGAAGAAGAAGTATCTTGTAAACTATTCATTTATTTCATAAACCAATATATCGAATAATTTATCATCGGTATAAAGTAATATTGCCCACTCTCCTGACTTTGGTATTTTCACATTAGAAGGCATATGTGCATCTGCACCATTGTTTGGTCCACCAAGTCCCTTAGTCCAACCATCTATTAAAATCTGATGGACAGTTTCTGTTTCTTTATGAAAACCAACAACCGTTAATTTCTTGTTTTCTAGATCTTCAACTCCCCAAAGATGCCACATCCACTTTTGAACTTTTAAACTTGGCATATTTGCACCAATAACACCTGATTTATTTTCGTTTCCAATAATATCTCTATCACCAAACTCAACTGCTTTCTTTTCCCAATCGATTGTTTTAAAATCACTTACTTGAACAAAATCAGGAATATCTTCAGGTAAAACAATTTCTTTTTTAACTGTTTCATCCGATGTACAAGCTGCCATAACAAATAACATACTAAATAAAATAAATATCAACGGAATTCTTTTCATAAAATTATCCCCCTAAATTCTCCATTTTCCAACGGTGTAATTATACCAAAAATTTCAATATCCTTGTTAAACTATCCTGCCCTATAACTGATTAAAGACCAAGAAAAATAGACTGCTAAAAACAGTCCATCGTTGTTCAATTCTTGAGCCCGATTGTGGAACATCGTTTTCAAACTTAAGAGGTGCTTTGCAGTTCTTTTTCTTCTAAGAAATAGCCCGTTTTATTTGGCATAAGGACTAACCTTATTTGCAAAATACTTATCATTAGCATTAATGTCGAGGCAGCAATAATACTGTATCTAACTGGAATTATGTCTCCCGTAAAACCAATCAACAATATAAAGATGATTTGAAGAAAGCTTTGAAAAATACCGTAAATGCTAGAAATCCTCCCCATCATCTTAATCGGGACGTTGTTTTGATAAAAAGTCATAAATCCGGTTCCTGAAAATGAGTTAAAAAAACCTAATATCATAAACCCTATCGCAACTGTCCAAAAAGAAAAAGAGAAAGCATACACAAGATAACCTACCGATACCATAGAGTAACCAAGACAGATGAGAGCTTTTATAGACAATCTTTTAGATACCAGAGAAACAGTAGTTGCTCCTAATATAGAACCAACCCCCGTTAAGCTAATTAGTAAGCCATATTCTGTCTCGGATAAATTTAAGACCTTTTGAGTGAAGACAACCTCTTGAGCATCCATTCCAAGTGCAACAATCATAAAAAATTGAGCTAAGAAGTACACTTTCACTATGAAATTATTGTTGCGACTGAATAAAAATACTTCTTTCCAATCATTTCTTAACATTTCCACATTTATGTTACGTACAGTTTTATCACTATCCTCAGTATTAACGTTTGGTAATAAATACAACATAATGGCTGAAACAACAAAAGAAAAAGCATTTATCCAAATAGAAATATTAACTGAGGTAATGAGGAGTAAAACTCCAGAAATAGCAGGACCGATTAAAAAGGCACCTGAAGATATCAAACTTCTAAAAGAGTTAAATTGCTTTCTCCCTTTATTTGGAACAATACTTGTTATATAGGTAATTGCAGCTGGTTCAAAAAAGGCTTTTGAAATGGATAGAAAGAACAAGCAACCATAAATAAGCCAAATAGAACTTAAGAAAGGAATTATCGCTACTAAAGTTGCACGAATGATGTCTGTTCCAATCATTATCCTTCGAATGTTTAAACGGTCTATTAAACTTCCAGACCAAAACTTTGTTATCATCGAAGCAATAGGACCTATAATCCATAAACCAGCTACCGCAGTAGCAGAGCCCGTTAGCTTTAGAACTAAAACGTTAATGGCAACGAGATAAATAAAGTCTCCTAAGGTTGATATACCCAATCCAAACAGTAATAAATAAGAATTCCTTTTTAGGGCTGAGCTTGGTTGATTAATATGAACACCCCACTTACTAATTTCTAATACTTACTTTTTCAATTACAAATTGGAAATCACCTGTAAATTATCTCAGTTGTCACAAAATAGCCATTCTTAAATAAAGAATAAAATAAGGAGCCTTTAATTATACTCCCGTTTACTTAATAAAAATTATTTCTAAATTTAAAATATTTAACAATTTCTTATTCAAGAATCTGGCCCTTTAATTGAACAATACAGCTGAAGTTTAAGGGTCAAAAAAAAACCCTATATTAATACAGGGTTTTATCAAACATTGTTTTAAATTATCAATCTGTTTTATAAATTAACGAACTTTATTTTAAAACAACAAAAGCAACTTTCCATTCTAACAAATTACTCAACCGTAACCGACTTAGCCAAGTTACGCGGCTTATCTACATCACAATCGCGGTGTAGAGCTGCGTAGTAGGAAATCAGTTGTAACGGTATGACAGAGATAAGAGGTGTTAACATTTCGTTTACTTCTGGAAGTACGAAACGATCGTCTTCTTCTTCAAGACCTTTCATGGAAATAATGCAAGGGTTTGCTCCACGTGCTGCTACTTCCTTAACGTTTCCACGAATGCTTAGGTTGACGCTTTCTTGTGTGGCTAATGCAACGACTGGTGTACCTTCTTCAATTAAAGCAATCGTTCCGTGCTTTAATTCTCCTCCAGCGAAGCCTTCTGCTTGAATGTAAGAGATCTCTTTTAATTTAAGAGCTCCTTCTAAGCCTACATAATAATCAAGAGAACGTCCGATAAAGAAACAGTTGCGTGTCGTAGCTAAATATTCACGAGCAATGCCTTCAAACTCTTCTTTTGAATCGCAAAGGGCTTCCATGCTTGTCGCTACAATACCAAGCTCTTGTACAAGGTCAAAGCCAAGCTCTTTACCTTTTGAAGCAGCTATTACATTTGCAAAGATTGCTAGAACTGCTAATTGAGCAGTGTATGCTTTTGTTGAAGCTACGGCAATTTCTGGACCTGCGTGTAACAGTAATGTGTAGTCCGCTTCACGAGAAAGGGTTGAACCTTGAACGTTTGTAATCGTTAAAGAACGATGGCCAAGCTCTTTTATTTGAACCAGTACTGAACGACTATCAGCCGTCTCTCCACTTTGTGAAATGAAGATGAATAATGGTTTTTCAGAAAGAAGCGGCATGTTATAGCTAAACTCACTAGCAACATGAACTTCTACTGGAATACCTGCCATATTCTCGATGAATTGCTTTCCAACAAGACCTGCATGGTAACTCGTACCGCAAGCAATGATATAAATACGATCTGTATCATTAACCGCTTGAATAATGTCAGCATCAATCGTTAACTCATTGTGATCGTTTTGATACGCTTGGATAATCTTACGTGTCACTAGTGGTTGCTCGTCGATTTCTTTTAGCATGTAGTGAGGGTATGTTCCTTTTTCAATATCACTAGCATCTAATTCAGCTGTGTAAGGATCACGCGTCACTACTTCACCGTCTAGATTTTTGATCGTTACTTTTTCTTTAGTCACGATCACGGTTTCTTTATCCATTAATTCCACATACTGGTCCGTTACTTGCAGCATTGCCATTGCATCACTTGCAACCACATTGAAGTCTTCTCCTAAACCAACTAGTAGTGGGCTTTTGTTCTTCGCTACAAAAATCGTTTCATCGTTTTCTGCATCCAATAGAGCGATCGCATATGAACCTTTAAGGAGTTTAAGCGCTTGGCGAAACGCTTCTTCTACTAGATTTCCATCATTGACTAGCTTTTCAATAAGCTGAATGATGATCTCAGTATCTGTATCACTCTTAAAGTTTACATCTTGCAAATATTCACGTTTGATTTGCAAATAGTTTTCAATAACTCCATTATGAACAATTGTAAAACGACCAGAAGTGCTTTGATGAGGATGGGCATTCACATGACTTGGTGCACCATGGGTAGCCCAACGAGTATGTCCGATTCCTGTATGACCAAGAACATTATCGTCGACAGCATTACGTAAGTCGGCGATACGTCCTTTTTCTTTAAAGACATGAATTCCTTCATCATTTTGAATTGCAATTCCTGCTGAGTCGTATCCTCTATATTCAAGCTTCTCTAAGCCTTTTAATAAGATTTCTTTTGTATCTAAAGTTCCAATATATCCTACAATACCACACATAATAACTCTTCCTCCCCGAGTTAAACAAGGGGGCAAGAAATCCGGGGGACATCTTGCCCCCTTATCTCTGATTGTCTTTTTAATAGATAGCATTTTCTTTCCTTTGTACATTAAGTTGCCTTAATGTTTTAAGAGAGAAATTGAACGGTTGTGCTTTCAACCGGGAGGTATCCGCCGAACCCTCGATAAACCTCCACCTCGTCAACTAAACCTAGTGTTTCAATACTACGGTTTAGTCCTGGCGCTTTATTTATTGGACCTACTATCCTCCTTTAAATCCTTGAATAAAAAATTCCCTTAATCGGGAACCAAAACACGATAATCATACACTAAAATCTTTTATTTCGTCAATAAAAAAGTAGATTAACACTAAATTGATATACTATTGTTATGTTTTAGTAAAGTGATGACAAAACAGTGTATAGTTTAAACTATGCACAGGTGGGAGAAACGTTTCCACCTGTGCATCAATTTTTTATTCTGCTAGTCCCATTTCTTGTTGTACAACTTCCGCAATTTCATCTACGTACTGTGAGCACAGTTCTTCAGTAGAAGCTTCAGCCATCACACGGACAAGAGGCTCCGTTCCAGAAGGTCTAACGAGAATACGACCATTTCCATTCATATCCGCTTCAACTTTTTCAATAACCGCTTTGACTTTTTCATTGTCTGTCACATGATGCTTGTCTGTTACACGGATATTCACAAGCTTTTGTGGATATTTCTTCATTTCTGAAGCTAGTTCAGAAAGTGGTTTCCCTGTAAGCTTCATTATATTAACAAGCTGAATTCCGGTTAAAAGTCCGTCACCTGTCGTATTATAGTCTAAGAAAATAATATGGCCGGATTGTTCTCCACCTAGGTTGTAGTTATTCTTCTTCATTTCTTCTACAACATAGCGATCACCTACAGCTGTTTGAATACTTTTGATATCACTTTCTTCTAAGCCTTTATGGAAACCTAGATTACTCATAACAGTCGAAACAACAGTAGACTGTTTTAGACGTCCTTCAGATTTAAGATGCTTTGCACAAATGAACATGATTTGGTCACCATCAACGATTTCTCCGTTTTCATCAATCGCTATTAGGCGGTCGCCATCCCCGTCAAAAGCTAATCCTACATCAGCCCCTTTTTCCTTCAACATTGCTGCCAAGGCCTCAGGGTGTGTAGAACCTACACCTTCATTAATATTCAACCCGTCCGGTGAAGCTCCCATTGTAGAAAGATCACCATCTAAATCAGCAAACAAGTGCGTTGCAAGAGCAGAGGTTGCTCCGTGTGCGCAATCTAATGCAATATGTAGCCCATCGAAATCTTCGTCTACCGTTTGTTTTAAGAATTGAAGATACTTTTGTCCACCTTCAAAATAATCGCTTACCTGTCCTAAATCTGCACCTGTTGGACGTGGAAGTGTATCTTGCTCTTGATCTAATAGTTCTTCAATTTCGTTCTCCTGATCGTCAGATAATTTGAATCCATCTGGACCGAAGAATTTAATGCCGTTATCACCCACAGGATTATGTGAAGCTGAAATCATGACTCCTGCTTGAGCACCTAAGGCTTTCGTTAGGTAGGCAACTCCTGGAGTAGAAATGACACCTAGTCTCATAACCTCTGCTCCAATTGATAGTAGTCCTGCCACTAAAGCACCTTCTAACATATGACCAGAGATACGTGTGTCACGGCCGATAATGATCTTTGGACGATCTGTATCCCTCGTTAATACGTAACCGCCTAAACGACCTAGTTTAAATGCTAGTTCAGGAGTTAATTCTGTATTAGCTACACCTCTTACTCCATCTGTACCAAAATACTTACCCATTCTAATCGCTCCTTAAATTGCTTCATTTCATTAGGCTGAAGTTTTTTCTTTAATTTCTACCTTTAGGGTTTTTCGAGAGAGCTCCCAATCCACTTCTTCAGGACCTGTTGCCTCGATATCAAGTTCATGTTCCCCAGGAGGAAGTCCCGAAAGATTAGCTACAAGAGTAAAATCATCTCTAGTAATCGGGTCAAGATCCTCTTTATATCCATTTAATAAAATTTCGATTAGACCTTCATCAGGCTCTATAATACTGTATTCAAACTCTTCATCGGTACCTTGCAGTTCTACAGGAACCTCAGAGATTGTCTGCTCTACGGGTTTTTCTTCAGGTTCTTCGACTGGTTTATCCTCAGGTTCATCTTTAAGCTTCTTCACATTCACTTTCACTTCCACAACCTCTGGAGTTACTTTGTTTAAGCCATCATTAACCTTTATTGGTAATTCCAATGTTTTATCCTCTTTAACTTTGCTTAGGTCGAGTTCAGCCGCTACTTCCTTTATTTCCTCTAAAACTGAATCCCGCCCAAATATCGTCGCAAGTTTAGGCTCAACCGTGATTGATTCCAATTCAAGTTCGTCAGAAAGCTTCCCTTTTTGTTGAATAACAACGGGTACTTCTTTGCTTGGGTTCACAACAGATACCGTTACATCTACCACATCAGGTTCGATGACGACATCCAATTTATTTAACTCCCGGTCAAGAACCTGTACTTTCGCTTTTCTCGTAATATTTTCATTAATCACATTGTCTATATCCAATGTTGCTTTCACAAAAGCAATCTGGTCAATAACATCTTTCGCTCCCGTAATCTTAACTGTCCTAGGGTCGACAGAAACCCCTTCCGCTTCAAACCCATCTGCAAGAATCGCTTCATTAAATTCAGGTTCAACTGTAAATTCATCCGAAACCCGCTCTTGAATCGAAACATTGACATACTCAGGATTCACTTTTACATCAATCTTTTCTGAAATGTTATTCACTTTGACTTTAACACGATGTTTACCGATAGATAAATCATTTAAATCTACAAATACAGTAAAATTTTGGCTATATCTCTCTTTTTGAACAATGCTTTTTGGGCCGGTCATGGTAATGTCGACACTCTCTGGCAATCCGCTAACAACTAAATTTTTAGAGTCATAAAAAGCTTCCAAGGGAACATTTTGGATCGTGTTTACATCCTCGGGCGGGTTATCACTTGCATTTTTTTGTAAATTTGTTTCATCAAATGTAACAGATGTATACAATAGCAGCGCAAGAGTCAACCCGACGATCCTCATAAACCAGCGACTTTCCATAAACTTATCCATTTGCTCTCTTCCCCCTCCAACTCCATTTAGTTGAGGAAGTACCCTCTTTATCACTTATCAATTCTTTTGATAATAAATCCTTAAAGTGCTCAAGAGATAAATTACGATGAAGCTCTCCATTATTCGTGAGAGAAATATTACCTGTTTCCTCTGATACAACAATTGTAATACTATCCGTTACTTCACTGACTCCTAATGCCGCCCTATGCCTAGTCCCTAATTCTTTCGAAATAAACGGGCTTTCCGACAAGGGAAGGTAACACGCTGCTGCTGAAATCTTTCTTTTTTGAAGAATAACAGCACCGTCATGTAGGGGAGTATTTGGTATAAAAATATTAATCAGTAGTTCTGATGAAATTTTTGAATCCATTGGAATACCAGTTTCTATGTAATCACTTAGTCCAGTTTCTCTCTCAATGGATAACAAAGCACCAATTCTCCGCTTTGCCATATAACTAACCGCTTTGGTAATGGACTCTATCATTTGCACTTGTTCTTCCTCTTCCTGAATACCACTTCTCGAGAATAATCGTCCCCTACCAAGCTGCTCAAGTGCACGCCTTAATTCAGGCTGGAAGATGATCATAATCGCTAAGAACCCCCATGTAATGGCTTGCTCCATGATCCATCCAAGTGTATCCAAACCAAAGATACTACTAATTCCACGTACAATTAAAATAACAAAAATACCTTTTAATAATTGTACGGCTTTTGTTCCTTTAATCAACATAATGATCTTATAGATCACAAACCATACTAGAAGTATATCAACAACATCTGCTACATAATTCAGTACGGTATAATCCGAATATACGTCTAAAAACGGCATATTACATCCTCCAATAAGTTAATCGAAAGCGTAAGCCGTAAAGCTGGCTACATCTTATATTTAACTTTATTATTATACCACATGTTATTAAGTATAAGAAAAAAGAAAGGGTGACCAACAAGAAGAGCGGAAGCGCCTTGAACAGGCCTGAAAAGCTAAGACGAGGCACCTAGGAAGGAAGTCTTTCTCCTTTCTATAAGTGGCTTGGCTTATGTCTCGAAGGCCTAGGCGCTGGAGCTGGACACTGATAAAACCTTTCTATCCTTAAACACTCCAAAACTTTTCATACGCTTATCTTTTAAAAGTAAATGGTTTCGCAAGTGTTTTCAAGTAAATGAAACCATTTCTTTATTGTGGTCTCCCTTATATCATATATTATTCTGTAGCCGGTTGCGAATCTCCCCAGTTTACCACATCTTGGAATGATCCTTTAATCTTGTACCAGAGCCATTCGAATGCTGCATCAATCTCCTCTATATCTCCTGTTACCTTACCAGCAGAGGCTCGATATTGTTTCCCATTAATAATCGTAATATCGCCCTGAACCTCTCCTTCAACACGAATATCACCATTTTTCACCGTTAAATCTCCTTCGATTACTTCGCCTTTAGGTACGATAACGGTATGATTTTCAACGACAAGCTCAGGTTTCTTTGTAAATGAAAACTCCTCACTTTGGTTCCAAGAACTAAATAATGTACCCACCATCATTACTAGAAATAAGGATGCCGCTGATAACATCGGATGCTGGCGGAACCACCGATTCACACCAACCTTTTTCTTTTCTTTCGGCAATCTCGCCATTACATTACTTGTAAAATTATTTGGAGCTTGTATATGGGAAGTGCTCTGAACGAGCGCAATTGTTCTTTTTAGTTCATGGAAATGCTTCTGACATTCCTCACAAGTCTGCAGATGCCCTTTTAAAACTTGTTCGTGTTCATGAGAGATTTCTTCATCTAGGTATTCATGCATATAATCAATTATTTCATTAGGACATGTATTCACAATTACACCTCACCCTCTCTACATTGTACGCAATTGTTTTCTGAGAGCTTCTCGCCCTCTGTGTATTCTTGTTTTTACTGTCCCTAGAGGTAAGTCTAATATTTCACTTATTTCTTGAAGGGATAATTCTTCAATATACTTTAGCACAATGACAGAACGATATTTATCTGGAAGCTTTGAAATTTCAAATTGAATACTCTCTTGTAATTCCATTTCTTCCACCTTATCTTCAGGAAGCTGTACATCCGCTGCTACTTGTGAGTACATTGTTAATCCTTCTGTACCCGAAACCTCTGCATCTAGATAATAGTCTGGTTTCTTTTTTCGAATACGGTCAATACATAAGTTAGTTGCAATCCGATACAACCACGTCGAGAATTTTCTGTTTTGATTAAAGGTTTCAATATTTACATAAGCTCTTATAAAGGCTTCCTGTGAGATATCTTCTGCCTCATGGCGATTCCCAAGCATTCGAAAACAGATTTGAAAAACTTTGTCTTTATAAATCTCAACAATTTCTGCGAACGCACTTTGATCACCTTTAATTACTTGTTTTATCCTTTTATTTACGATGGCATCCATTATTTTTTTACCTCCGCTCCATGCGGCTATACTTGTATACGTATGTATAGCAAAAAAGGTTTCATTTTTTTTCATCATTACTATCCTAACAAATTTTTTTATATATATGTTTACATTTTTTTGAAAAGGGGTATAAAAGGACTAAAATCATAGGAAACGAGGAATTGAAGTGGCTTATGATCTTCTTATTCGGATTGAGGAATGTCGAACTAGAATGATAACCCTGGCATTACAATCTTCTTTTGCCAATGCAAAAGTAGTTGAGGTCAGTAATGAATTGGACAGGCTTTTAAATCAATTTCAGCATGTAATATCAAAAGAATAAAAGAAAGCAGCTTTGTAGGCTGCTTTCTTTTATTTCTTAGTTAATATTATAGAAGCTTTTCTCCAAAGAGAGAACCCATTAAAGCAACTGCTACAGAAGCTGTTTTATTCTTTTCATCTAATATCGGGTTCACTTCCACAAACTCTGCAGATGTAATTAAACCAGACTCCTCTAACATCTCCATTGCAAGATGACTCTCCCGGTAGCTAATACCACCATTTACCGGTGTACCCACTCCTGGAGCATCACTTGGATCTAATCCATCTAGATCTAATGATAGATGCACACCATCTGTTCTGTCCTTCAAGTAGCTTACCGCATCTTCAATTACGTTCGTCATACCAAGTCGATCTACCTCATGCATCGTATAAACCTTGATACCTTTATCTTTAATAAGTTCTCTTTCTCCTTCATCAAGCGAACGAGCGCCAATGATAACAATGTTCTCCGGTTTAATTTTTGGAGTGAAACCACCAATAGACGTTAAAGCCTCATGTCCAATCCCAAGACTAACCGCAAGCGGCATTCCATGAATGTTTCCCGATGGAGATGTATCTCCTGTATTCAAATCTCCGTGAGCATCATACCAAATAACGCCAAGATTTTCATAATGTTTAGAAACCCCTGCTAAACTACCAATAGCAATACTATGGTCTCCTCCAAAGATTAATGGGAAATCACCACTCTCGATGACCTCATCTACTTTTTGAGAAAGCTTTTTATTTCCTTCAGCAACCGCTTTCAAATTTCTTAAATTTGTATCTGGTGAAGTATGTACTCTTTCAGGTTGTGCAATTTCTATATTGCCGAGATCGTTAATTTTATATCCTAAATTCTCCAATCTTTCGACTACACCCGCATAGCGAATCGCACTTGGTCCCATATCTACGCCCCGGCGCATTTGACCTAAATCCATTGGAACACCAATGATTGAAATGTTTTTATTCATAATTCATCCTCCTAACCCTGTTCTATCTCTATTGTATCCATATTTCGTTCATTGACTCAACCGGACAGGATTGTGTATATATATGCGATATTATCAAGGTTTAGAAAGAACTTTATGAATATATTTATACATAGAAAAAAGTAGGTAATAAGAAATATATACGCGCCTACTCTAAGGAAGAAAGGCTAAATTCGTCAAGTCCTATGGTAATGCCCTGCCCCAGTGTGCAAAGCTTATGTCAAGATAGTTGGGCGTTAATACTATATTGGAATGAACTATTTATAGTTTTCAAACATGAATTAAGTTTATAATTTTCGATTCCTTAAAAAAAGCTGTCCCAAAACCAAGGTGTCAGGTACCACAACTTCAAATATAGAAGAACCTTCAAGACATCTTCTATATGGACAATCATTGTGGTTACGGACCCTTTATGGGACAGCCTCAAATATACGTATGTATGTGGTGGAGCCTAGCGGGATCGAACCGCTGACCTCCTGCGTGCAAAGCAGGCGCTCTCCCAGCTGAGCTAAGGCCCCGTATTATTCTAGATACAGAAAAACTCACAGCTTCCTTTTAGGCTTGTGAGAAAAACATTATAAAATGATGAGCCATGAAGGACTCGAACCTTCGACCCTCTGATTAAAAGTCAGATGCTCTACCAACTGAGCTAATGGCTCACTAATGGCTGGGCTAGCTGGATTCGAACCAACGCATGACGGAGTCAAAGTCCGTTGCCTTACCGCTTGGCTATAGCCC
>JANAVG010000028.1 GCA_024213275.1 Rossellomorea sp. BNER | reverse complement strand
TACCAGTAAACATTCTAACCAAATTAACCTACGATGTTACGAGTAAGGAGCTAGTTTCGTTCATGATAACTCGTCGCTTTGCTCCTGCTTAGGTCTCACCTGGCCCGCTACTCCCGCAAGAATCTCGCATATCCACTCCAACCAACCTTTTCACAAAAATTTATGTTCTTAAAAAACAACAATCTTTTAGAAAACAGCTTTTCTTAAACTAAGTTGTTTTTGGTTAATTATAAACATCTTATATATTCAATATTAGTAATACAATTATTGCTTTGAAGAAAAGATGCCACGGTCTTAATACTTACGGGCTTCTAACCTTGTTCGAAAGAAACAATTTATGCGAAAACAGCCTTCTTTTAAGTCTAATAATTGTAATAGACAAACGTCAAACTATTTTTTAACTCTAATTTGCTATAATTTCTTCCTTTAACTTTAACAATGTTTGCTCACCAATTCCTGAAACTTCTTTCAAATTTTCAACAGACTTAAATGGTCCATTCGTTTCCCGATACTCGATAATGGCAGCTGCTTTAGAAGGTCCTATACCCGGTAATGTATCAAGTTCAGCTTCTGTAGCAGAATTGATGTCGATTTTTTGCGTATGTTGATCATTATGACCCCCGGTCTCAACATTTGGTGGCGCTGTATCTGACTCACCGATCTTTGGTACATAAATAACCATTTCGTCCGTGATCATTTGGGCAAGGTTCACCTGAAGCGGCTGAGCGTTTTCGGTAAAGTCCCCTGCTCTTATAATTAAATCATTAACTCTCTCCCCCGCTCTCGCTTTATATATTCCGGGGTTTTCCACCTCCCCTTTTACGTCAACATAGATTTCTTTATTCTCATTCACTTCTACTTCTTCTTTATTTACCTTCTCTATTACTTCTTCTTTAATAATAGGCGGATCACTTACTTCAGCACTTGTATTAACTGAATTACGATTAAAAAAATATGCACAACCAGCTATTAGAATAAGAATAGACAAAATAAATAAGGGTTTGTATTTTTCGAATAGGATTTTCATTTTAACAATCATCTTCCTTTCGTCTAGTCATAAAAGAGAAAATCAATACATAATGTTTAGGAGAAAGCGTGTGAAAGAAGGAGGGGTATTATGAAGGTAGGAATCATCGGGACTGGTAATATGGGGAGAATTCTAATTGAAGCTTTAATGGAATCAAGTGCAATTTCTCCTTCAAACCTCATAATCACCAATCGCACTATTGAAAAAGCCTATGCTATTAAAGACCAATATCCTGAAGTAAATGTATATACACAAACATCACAGCTAATTAAGGATTCTTCACTAATATTTATTTGTGTAAAGCCACTGGACATTTTTAGTGTCTTATCTCAATATAAACAATATTTTACTAGAGGGAAATGCGCCATTTCCATCACAAGTCCTATAAGTGTTGACCAACTAGAATCAGTTCTACAATGTTCCTGTGCGAGAGTCATACCAAGTATTACAAATCGTGCTTTAAGTGGAGTGTCCTTACTTTCATTTGGTAAGAATTGCGATGAGGGGTGGCAGAGACTGATTTATGAAAAAATCAGTTCGATATCGACACCTGTAATGATTGAGGAGAACATTACAAGAGTTTCATCTGATATTGTAAGCTGCGGACCAGCGTTTTTTAGTTACTTAACACAAAGGTTTATAAATGGCGCCGTCGAGGAAACAGGAATTGATCAAGAAACAGCTACAATCTTGGCATCAGAAATGCTTGTTGGCCTTGGTGAGCTATTAAAAAAGGAGATTTATACATTACCTACTCTACAGGAAAAGGTTTGTGTAAAGGGTGGAATAACAGGTGAAGGCATCTCGGCTTTAGAAGAGAACTTAGGGGATGTTTTTCAGAAATTATTTAGAGCGACACATGAAAAATTTGATGAGGATTTAGAGGGTACAAGAAAACAGTTTGGACGTTAAGAACTAGTTTCGACATTCGTTTGAATAATCCTGCTTAAAAATAAAATAAATTAATGATATTAAAATGGCGGCCCCAAGGAAAAGAGTTTACTTAGAAAAGTAACTCATGGGGCCGTCTTTATTTTTATATTAGGTTATTTTCGCAAAATTTGTTATTAACATACATAAGCTTTTCACGAAAAGTTCCTTATTTTATTTTACAGGTAAAAAAGATTCTTTCACTTTGGTCAGACGGCGGGAGTAGATCAAAATCAGAAGTTATAGACATAATAGTAAACCCAGCTTTTTCTAGCCATTGACAAACAGTATTAACGGGATATGTCCGTTGTTTGTGAAGTTCTTCTACTCTTTCATACAATGCGCTCGAGGATTGTTTTACAAAAAAGGTTAATTCATGTTCAACACTATTAGCTGCATCTCCTGGAAAACAATCCCAAATATAAGAAACTTGATCATCATTATAAGTAAATGTTTGATTCATAAAGATTTGAGACATCTTATAGATGGAATGAATATCAAACATAAAAAGCCCGTCTTTTTTCAGATGATGATGCACACACTCAAACGTTCTCCTTACATCTTCTTCTGTTTCAAGATAGTTTAAAGAATCACAAAAAATTGTAATTATATCGTATTCTCCAAGGCCTTCTAGTTTTGACATATCCTGTTGAAACAACGAGAGCTCTACACCATTTTCAATTGATTTTTCGTTGGCAATTTGCAGCATATCTTCAGAGAGATCAACACCTGTAACATGATATCCTTCCCCAACAAGCTTTAAAGACAATTCGCCTGTTCCGCATGCAATGTCAAGGAGTTGCTTACCCTTTACTTCATTTTCGGTTGCTTGGAGGACCACGAAATCAATCCAAGAATCATAAGGTACATCTTTCATTAAATAATCATAGATGTACGCAAACCTTTCATAACTCATGCCTTGTGCTCGCTTTTCATATCAACAAACGTAGCGTCTCCCCAAAGTCTTTCTAAGTTATAGTAACTTCTTTCTTCTTTATGGAAGATATGAGCCACAACATCTCCTAGGTCTACTAATACCCAACGTGCTTCATCAAAGCCTTCCAATCTTTTAACTGTTAATCCAAACTCGTCTGCTTTTTCCTTAATTTCTCGTGCGATTGCCTGTACTTGTTTATCGGAATTCCCGTGGCAAATAAGAAAATAATCAGCAATTAAAGAGATTCCTTTCATATCTAAAACGACAATATCTTCTGCTCGTTTATCATCTGCTGCTTCATAAGCAAGTTGTATTAAGTTTTGTTCATTCATATTCATCTTCATCTCCTTTTTTCATAACTAAATCATTGTAAGCATGGAATGTTTCAGGATATACAGCCTGATTTTTTTTCAATAAAAACAAAATTGTATTTTTCATTGCTTGAATAACAGCTTGATCGAGGCTGCTCTTTGCTATTAATCTTACTTCATCTACTCCCGGAAAATGCCTGCCTGGCTCAATATAATCAGCAAGATAAACCACTTTATCAAGAGTTGTCATATTGACTCTCCCTGAAGTATGATAGCGGATCGCCCCTAAAACCTCTTCATCACTTACATAGCCATTCTTTTGAACTAAATAAGCCCCCACTGGTGCATGCCATAATTCAGAATGGTGTTCAAGTAAATCCCTATCCATATTCTCTGTAAGAATAATCTGTTTCATTTCTTCCTTGGGATGAAATTTAGCATAGTCATGAAAAATAGCTGCTAACTCAGCTTTCTCTCGATTAGCATGATATCTTTCTGCTAAATCAATTGATGTTTCAACCACACCTAATGTATGCTGATAGCGATGCTGAGTAATCTGTTTTTTTACTATTTCCAGCGCTTCATGTCTTTCCATATAAACCTTCCTCCCTAATATATTCTTCAACCTTTTGGGGGATTAAATATCGAACATTTTGGCGATCATTCAAGCGTTCTCTAATTAATGTTGAAGATATAGCTATATCTGGTATCGTCACCATCTGAACGTTATAGGGAGTTACAAGATTATAATTCGAACGATTTACACCGACAAATTGGATAAGCTTCTCTAATTCATCAATTTTATGCCACTTAGGCAAGTATTCCACCATATCGCCACCAATGATAAAGAAAAACCTAGACTCAGGATCTCTTTTTTTCAATAATTGAATGGTGTCGATCGTATAGGAGGTTCCACTTCGTTCCAATTCAATTGTTTCCAATTGAAAGTGTGGATTTTCTTCGATTGCTAGTGCTACCATTTTCATCCTATGATAGGCAGATATATTTATTGAGATATCCTTATGAGGTGGAATTTTGTTTGGCACAAACCGAACTTCATCGAGATTTAAAACGGTTCGTACTTCTTCCGCCATAATTAAATGCCCCAAATGTGGTGGGTTAAACGTGCCTCCTAATAGTCCAACTCGTCTCAATTTAGAGTACTCCTTTACAACTATGGTAAGTCAATCTGCTTATTTTCTCGAGATTCTTTGTAAAGAACGATGGTATTTCCTATAACCTGAACTAGTTCTGCTTTTGTACCTTGAATCAATTTTTCTGCTACAGTATCTCTATCCATTTCGCAATTTTGCAGTACACTAATTTTAATCAGCTCTCTTGCTTCAAGTGCCTCACCAATTTGCTTAACCATATTTTCATTTACTCCACCTTTACCAACCTGAAAAATTGGATTTAAGTGGTGGGCTTTTGAACGTAAAAATCTTTTTTGTTTTCCTTTAAGCATGTTATCCTCCTAGTTGTCTTTTCACTATTTTTTTCATTCTATTTGTATCAGGTAATACACCTGTCCATTTCTCAAAAGCTAACGCACCCTGATTTACAAACATGGCCAGACCATTTTGACCAGAACATGATTTAGCTAATGCCTCTTTTAATAATCTCGTATTCCAGGGATTATAAATGATATCCGAAACAAATACATGTTTCGATAAATACTCTAACGAAATCGGAGCCTCATTTATATAAGGATACATCCCGATGGAAGTTGTTTGTATGATAATATCATAATCATTAATCTTTAAAGAGCCCTCCGCTAGTGTAAGAGCCTTCGAGTTTGTTGAATAAGGGCATTCCTCAATAATCTGTTCTCCTTTTTGGACCGTTCGATTTACTATATCGACACTATTTATGCCGTTTGAAGCAAGCGTATAGAAGATGGCACGGGCTGCCCCTCCAGCTCCTAAAATCATTACCTTTTTCTTATCAATAGAAAAAGGGCACTCCTCTAATAACCCTTTTAAGAATCCTAATCCATCTGTGTTGTACCCTATAAAATCCCCACCCTCTAGTACTACCGTATTAACAGCACCAATCGAATTAGCAAGAGGATCTATACCGTCTAAATACGGCATGATGGTGGATTTATGTGGAATCGTTACATTAAATCCTCTGATTCCAAGAGCTTTCATCCCTTTTACAGCGGAACCTATATCTGTTCTATTGACATGAAAGGGATGATAATAGGCATTAAGATTAAGTTGTTTAAACGCATCATTATGCATAATAGGAGACATTGAATGTTCAATTGGGTCTCCGATTACTCCGTAAAGTTGCTTCATATTAGATTCCCCATTAAATCAGTGATTTTCGTAAAAATACAGATACACCTTTCGGAACATGTGCAGCGATATGAACTCCAGGATCATTAATGGTCACCCAGCCCAAGCCAGAGAATACGACATCTGTTTTTTCATCTTTAATTTTAAACTCATGACGAATAAGCTCCGGAAAGTCATCCATCTGATTTCTCCTAGGTGGCTGCAGCATTTCACCAGCATGATTTTTATATAGTTCATCCGCTTTTTCAAGCTTAGTACGATGAATTTTTAGATCATTTGAAAGGTAACAAACAAAAGCTCTTTTACTTCCTTTCAAGAAGTCAAATCGGGCAAGTCCCCCAAAGAATAATGTCTGCTCTTCATTTAATTGAAACACCATTGGCTTTATTTCTTTTTTAGGAGTTATAAACTTCAAATCTTTTTTATCTACGTAATGAGCCATTTGATGGTGGTTGATTATACCAGGTGTGTCAACGATAGCTTGTCCATCATCTAGTGGAATCTCGATCATATCAAGTGTAGTTCCCGGAAAGTGTGAAGTTGTAATTACTTCCTTTTCACCCGTAAACTCTTTAATTATGCTATTAATAAAGGTAGATTTCCCAACATTTGTACACCCAACAACGTAGACATCTTTTCCTTTTCTGTACTCCTCAATCGCATCGACAGCTTCTTTTATATATTGCCCTTTAGAAGCACTCATAAGTAGAACATTCACAGGCTTAAGACCTAATTGCTTTGCTTCATGTTTCATCCAATGAATCAATTTCGAACGCTTTACAGACTTTGGTAATAAATCCACCTTATTCCCTATTAGTAAAACCGGATTATTGCCCGCAAAACGATGAAGTCCTGGAAGCCAGCTCCCATTAAAATCAAATATATCAACAACTTTTACGATTAAACTATCTGAACTACCGATTTCATTTAATATTTTAAGGAAATCATCATCTGTTAAATTTACATCTTGCACTTCATTATAGTGTTTTATTTTGAAGCATCTTTGACAGATGATTTCTTCTTTTTCTAGTGCTGATGAAGGAGCATACCCAAGTTCAGTCTGTTTTTCTGTCTGAATCGATACACCACAGCCTACACATACAATTTGACTCAATTTTCTTCCTCCCAATGTATGAGACCTTTCCGTTTAAAAAAGTTCATAATTCTTCGTTCTACTCTACGATTAAATTTTGTAATAAATCCATCTGTTTGTGCAACGGGAACCACTAAAATTGTATAGAATTGATTCCTGTTACCACCTAATACATCCGTTAAAAGCTGGTCACCAATGACTACGGTTTCTTCTCTTTTAACGTTCATATTCTTTATTGCTTTACGAAATGCTCTTCCCATCGGCTTTCTAGCTTGAAAAATGAAGGGAATCGCCAATGGATCAGCAAATGCTTTTACCCTTTTTTCATTATTATTAGAAACAATCGTTACAAGAATTCCTTCATCCTGCATTGATTTAAACCATTCTATGAGTTTAGGTGTAGCATTGGGACGGTCCCATTCAACCAAGGTATTGTCGAGGTCAGTAATAATGGCCTTGACTCCTCTTTCCTTTAAATCTTCTGGTCTTATATGAAATACATTTTGTACATGTTCGTTTGGTAAAAACATCTTTAACAATTATATACACCTCATTATTTCAACTTCACTTAATATTACCTACCTTCTATCATTGGAGAAAACACCCAGTGATGGAAGGTTTCACTGTATCCGATTTTATCATACTTAATTTTTCATGCCGTTTCAAAAAGAAAAGCGGAAGCGCATCGTTCAACCTCTGGATTAGCATAAGCTAAATCACGGAGGGAAGGTGGTTTTCCCTTTCTTCATGATTTAGCTGGACCATAGAGAGGATAGGCGCTAAAGCTGGATATCGATAAACCTTTTAATCCATTAACAGATAATTTTTATACGATGTATTCTTATGAAAAAAGCATAAATATTTTTCGACAAAATTATTACCAAATCATTTGTGGATAAACTTATGCACATTATACCCGTTTTAAAATCAGAATTCCTATTAATTGTAAACAAGTTAGTCACAGTTTATCCACTATCATCTGTGGATAACGGAACGCTTGTTCTGAATGTTTAAATTTGGTAGAGTGAAATTACAATCTAAACTTACTATTCTATTCACGATATTGAAATGATATGACTATTTTTTTTGGAGGTGAAAGTCTCATGCGAAAGCTTACAGATGAATTGTTAATTGAATCCTATTATAAAGCCATTCATTTAAATTTAAGCCCAGACTTTATCCGCCTTATCGAGAACGAAATTCATCGAAGATCATTAAATAACAATATTAAAGTATCATCATAGTGATAAAAAGGGCAAGAGGATGACCCAAAAGAGTCTGGGACCACATCTAAAATCAACATATACAAAAAATCAAATAGAGAGATTTGATATGTTGAAGTTGTGGTTCCTAACGCTTTGTTTGGGTCATCCTCTTTTACATCTGACCTATTACTTGTCCCATTTTAATAGGAGTTGGGACTGACAATTCGTCATTGAAGTGAAATGTTCCATTTTCAAAGAAAAGAATGACTGTAGAACCAAATGTAAAGTAGCCAATTTCATCCCCTCTATTCCAGTGGAGATGATTATTTGTATAATGAATGGAATTGACAAACATAGCTCCTACTTTAACAAGAAGCATGTCTCCACCTTTATGTTTTATTTCTGTAATCGATCGATAATTTTTAGATAGAGTTTCACGTCCATATTTTAATCCGTAATGATTCACTGGATAGGAGTGTAAGCCAAGCTCCCATCTTTTTTCTACATCGCCCTGTATCGGACTGTGTATACGATGGTAATTAGCAGGGCTTAAGTATAACACTAAAAATGCTCCACCCATATATTTTTTTGCTAATTTTTCACTTCCGAGCATTCCTTGAATGGAGTAATCCTTTCCCTTTACTTTCATCATTAAGTTAGGTGTGACCCTACCTGCTTCGGCAAGGGTACCGTCTACCGGGCTAACAAATTGATTGTTCTCTCCTTGAATCTCCCGAGCCCCTGCTTTCAGTCTTCGAGTGAAAAACTCATGTAATGTAGGATAACAACTAATCTCATGTTCAATTTCATTTGAATCAATTTCATATATTTTCATATAAGAAGGGATGCATTTCTTACTCCAACGGGACTGTACGAATTTTTTTAATAATACTGAAGACCACTTTTTATTTGTTAATTCAATAGACATCTGATACAAGGTCTTTTTCAATTTTAAACCTCCAACTGAGTATTAAATACTATTAGCAACATCTATTTCATAAGTATATAATTAACTATATTTTATCTTATTTAAAGGTATTTTTTATTAAGGAGTGAGAGGATGTTTCTTTCCGACGTACTCGACCAAACCGTCAAGAAATTAAAAACACAGACTGCGAATGTTTTAACTTTAGCTAATATTTCATTAGGTGGCTTCGCTATCCTTATGGCGCTGCAGGGGCAGTTAAGCCTTAGCTTATTATTAATTTTTATTGCAGCTCTCGCCGATCGATTTGATGGAATAGTGGCACGAAAACTAAATATAGACTCAGAATTAGGTAAGCAACTTGATTCCATGAGTGATATTATTTCTTTTGGAGTAGCTCCAGCACTCCTTCTCTACCAAGGCGTCCTTTATGAATTTGGATTTCCCGGCATGTTTTTTACTGTTTTTTATATTGCATGTGGAGCATTCCGCTTAGCCCGATTTAATACCACTGAGACAAATGGATATTTCACTGGATTGCCAATTACTGCTGCAGGCTGTTTACTAACTGTTAGCTACCTGGCTGTCCCTGTTATTTCTACGCCATTATTTTTATTTATCATTATTATCCTATCCCTTTTAATGATTAGCAATTTTCGCTTAAGAAAAATATAGCCTCTAAAATTATGTAAATGAAGAGGTTGACCCTAGTAGTTTTGTATCCATAAGATCACAAAGGATACAAAACTGATACAGGGTCAACCTTTTTTAATCTAACAATTATTATAGTACCACCAACATCCAAACAGGAAAAGAAGAATGAGAAGTACTACAGCCAGCGCTAAATAAAATCCTCCATAATATCCACGTATAGGATAACACGGATATCCATACGGCGGCATACATGTCCCCCCCTATTGCTTTAGTTATTCATAATATATGTGTGTTTGTCTTGATTTGTATAGGCTTTTTCGTCATTAAGACATCAGGATTTCTAACAAATTCATTAGAGAAAAATTCTTTCTCATAAAAAGGTAAGACAATACTTGTCCTTACCGACCTAGTAATGGTGCAATGGAAAGGGAAGGATTTTATTTAGAAACAAAATAAATAGCATTGATGGATATTACTTTTCATGGACTGGCAAGGACAGACAGATACTCACATATGATAGTAATAGGCAAAAGTCCTTCATGGGGGTGAACATATGTCAAGTATTGTCACAGCCATTGGATATTTCTTAAAAGAATTGGTCTTCCTAGTCTCTTATGTAAAAAATAACGCTTTTCCACAGCCTTTATCTTCAAGCGAAGAAAAGAAATACTTAAGAAAAATGGTTGAAGGTGATGAACACGCCCGTAACACACTGATAGAACACAATTTGCGATTAGTTGCCCATATCGTCAAAAAATTTGAGAATACTGGAGAAGACCCGGAAGATTTAATATCCATCGGCACAATTGGCCTGATCAAAGCGATTGAAAGTTATTCGGAAGGTAAAGGGACAAAACTTGCAACCTATGCTGCGCGATGTATTGAAAATGAAATACTGATGCATCTGCGAGCATTAAAGAAAACGAAGAAAGACGTCTCCCTTCATGATCCAATCGGTCAAGATAAGGAAGGAAATGAGATAAGCCTTATTGATATCTTAAAATCGGACGCAGATGATGTCATTGATACCATTCAACTTAACATGGAATTAGAAAAGGTGAAAAAATATATTTGTGTACTTGACGATCGAGAAAAGGAAGTAGTTATCGGTCGTTTCGGTCTTGATCTTAAAGAAGAAAAAACACAAAGAGAAATAGCAAAAGAGCTTGGTATATCAAGAAGTTATGTTTCTCGAATTGAAAAAAGAGCATTAATGAAAATGTTTCATGAGTTTTATCGGGAAGAAAAAGAGAAACGCAATCAGTCCTAGTTATGGGATTACTGACAGTGGGGGATAAAAACCTTCTTAATTACTCTACTCTTTAAAGGTTGATATTAGAATATTGGGTACCAAAAAAAGCTACTGAATTACAGCAGCTTTTTTTCTTTTTTTTATGAATGCAGTCCAATAAATCACATGTAAAAACACATCTATTCACCCGCCCTAGTTTCGTTAGGCAGAATCTTTCTCCACCCACAGCGCATTTAGTCGTTTCTCTTGACAATAAATCATCATTATAACTCCTCTCTCTATATTTATTAAAGAACCATTTTAGAACATTTTTGATATCATGGATTCATTTTTTATCTTCGTTTCTTCAAAATACTTAGAAACTTGAACATCATGGTTTATTTCTTCTGAACTTCGTTGACGCTTGTTGATCGTAATAGTCATGAACAGAATATTAAGTGTCATACTACCACCTCCTTTAGGTAAACTCTCGAAATTTCTCTGATTACTTGAATCAGAGGACAAAGTGGCTAAAGCAATCCGATTTTCCCCACAAAAAAATCGCAGAAAGAATCCTCCTGCGAAAACATAAAAAAGCCGCAAGAAGAAACATTCTTCCTGCGGCTTGGATTAACATTAAATAATATTAACGAAAATCGATAGCTAATGCGGTCGAATGTAAAAAAACATATGAAATTGTAGAAATTACATTACTATTAATCGCCATCATGTCATTCGACCTCCTTTTCGTTAAATATACTACAGTGGTAAGTATATCCAAAAATAGTGGAAATGTAAACCACTATTTTTAATTTTCTTATCGACAAATTTCGACTTTGTCAAAACACAAAAATAGGGCTGATCCTAATGATCATGCCCCAAAGCTTCTTTATGATAATGAATCCTTATCCGATTCACTTAACTGTTTTTTATATTTAATAGCTTTAAAGAAAAAAAGAGTTGATAAACCTAATAGGATAGAGGTGCCCCCCATCAGGATATATGTTTTAAATACGGTTTTTGATTCGGCTGGAATCACAACACCTAAATATAAGAATACGCTTAGGGCTAACAATGTGAAAGCAAAGCGTTTGTAATCAATGATTTTTTCTTGCAGAGACTTTTTCACTATTATCCCCACTTCCTATATAACTATTGAACTATTATTACTGTAACATAGATCTGATAGTAGTTGGGAAGTTAAATCTCTCCAATTGATTAATGAAGTGCAAGCACCTTTGATAAAGGCTCTTTTCGTAAACTTTGTTGCTTTGACGAAAAGATGCCCCGAAACCTTAATACTTACGGGTTTCTAATCTTGTTCGAAAAACAACAATCTATTCGAAAACAGCTTTGATAAAAGAAGAAAAAGGTGCTCTCCCCAAATTCAAGGTGTCAGAAACCACAACATCATTTTGAAGAAAGCCTTTAGAGCATCTTCTATATACATAGTGATTCCCAATCCCTTTTGGAAGGGCCCCTATTTCCAATGTTATGCCTTTAAGGCACGTTCTAAATCCTCAATTAAATCTTCTACATCTTCAAGACCAACAGATATTCTTACGAGACCATCTGTGATGCCCAATTCATTTCGACGATCAGCAGGAATAGATGCGTGTGTCATCCTTGCAGGAACAGAAATAAGACTTTCCACCGCCCCAAGACTTTCTGCCAATGTAAAATATTTTGTGGAATTCAGTAGACGGTCCGCGTTCTCTTCACTTCCTACATCGAAAGAAACCATTCCACCAAATCCTCTAACTTGCTTTTGACCAATTTCATAATTCGGATGATTCTCTAACCCAGGATAATACACTTTTTGAACTTTTGGATGTTCCAATAAAAACTCTACAATCCTCTTCGTGTTCTCCTCGTGCTCTTCCATACGGATACCAAGTGTCTTGATTCCTCTCATCAGCAACCAAGAATCTTGGGGTCCTAACACCCCACCAGTTGAATTTTGGACAAAGTGAAGCTCTTCAGCCAATTTATCACTATTTACTACCACTAAGCCAGCAACGACATCACTGTGGCCACCCAGATACTTTGTAGCACTATGAAGCACTATATCTGCTCCAAGTTCAATTGGGTTTTGCCAATAAGGTGTACTAAAGGTGTTATCAACGATTGTTAATAGACCGTGATCGTTTGCGATTTTTGAAGCCCCTTCAATGTCCGTAATTTTCAATAATGGATTTGTTGGTGTTTCAATATAAATCGCTTTTGTGTTATCTTTAATTTCTTTTTCAATTGAGCCTAAATTACTTGTGTCAACAAAAGTTGATTCAATCCCAATACGATTGAGCACTTTGTTCATTACACGGTATGTGCCGCCGTAGACGTCATCAGTTAGTATTACGTGATCCCCGCTATTAAACATCATCATAACAGCTGTAACAGCTGCCATGCCTGATCCAAAGGCAAATCCTGCTTTACCTCCCTCAAGATCCTTAATTAATTCTTCAAGTGCGTGTCTTGTCGGATTACCCGTACGGGAATATTCAAAGCCTTTATGTCCTCCTACTCCTTCTTGCTTATATGTGCTAACTTGATAAATAGGTACCGATACCGCACCTGTTTGTGGGTCAGTTGGAATTCCACCATGAATAAGCTGTGTTTTCTTTCTCATTTAGATTCCTCCTTGATAAATTTTTTTACTAAGATATCGCTCACTAGAATCAGGGAAAACGGTGACAATATTTGTGCCCGGTTCAGCTTTTTCAGCTTCCTTTAATACAGCACACATGGCTGCACCGGAAGAGCTTCCCACCAACAGGCCTTCTACTCGTGCAAGTTCCTTCACCAATTCAAATGCATCCACATCTAAAACGGTGTGAATACTGTCAAAGTAAGAAGGTTTCATATAAGCAGGTAAAAATTCCATGCCAATTCCCTCCGTTTTGTGGGGTCCAGATTCACCACCATTCAGAATGGATCCCTCTGGTTCGACAATGACTGTTTTTACGTTAGCTTTTTGATCTTTTAAAAATTGGGCTGTTCCCATAAAGGTTCCACCCGTTCCTGCACCTGCCACAAATATATCAATGATACCGTCCATCTGATTCCAAATTTCAGGTCCGAGGGATTTATAGTACGTCATAGGGTTTGCTTCATTTGCAAATTGCTGTGGTGAATAAGAGTTTGAAATGGTTTCCACAAGTTCCTGTGCTTTCTTTATGGCCCCCTTCATTCCTTCGCTTGTAGGTGTATGTACAATATCAGCACCTAAAGCTTTCATTAACTCTTGCTTTTCCTCACTAAACTTCTCTGGTACACAAAAAACGACTTTGTAGCCGCTGTTCACTGCTGCAAGGGCAAGACCAATTCCTGTATTACCTGCCGTTGGTTCTATAATCGTACCGCCAGGCGTTAGCTTTCCATTTTGGATTGCATCGTGAAGAAGCTCCTTGCCTAGACGGTCTTTTATGCTTCCTCCAGGATTAAAAAATTCAAGTTTCGCAAATACTCTTACTCCTTCAGGTAATGGGAAGTTTCGAAGTTCCATCATAGGAGTGTTCCCTATTAAATCATGGATATTTCTATATATAGTCAACTGCCTCATCTCCCTCATGCTGTAAACCTATCCTCACTATTTACGGCTGATTGCGGACACCATTTCCATTACCAAATTAGCTGAGTGTAATGCCGCTTTTTCTAAATATTGCTCAAAAGAAAGATCAGATTCTTTTCCCGCAATATCTGATAAAGAGCGAATAACAACAAATGGAACTTGGAACTGATGACAAACCTGTGCAATTGCTGCAGCTTCCATTTCAACTGCTTGTAAATCCACAAATTTATCTCTAATGGCTTCCACCCTTTTCGGATCATTCATAAAGGAATCACCGGTTGCAATTAATCCTGACACAACCTGGACATCTGCTGTTTCTTTTACGCTTTCAACAGCAATTTTTTGCAGTGTTTTATCAGCACTATAGGCTGCAGGAAGCCCTGGGACTTGCCCATATTCATATCCAAATGCCGTTACATCAACATCATGATGACGAACCTCAGTAGAGATTACTACATCACCTACATTTAATGTTGGGTCAAAACCACCTGCAGAACCCGTATTAATGACATAGTCCGGCTTGAATACTTCTAAGAGAACAGCAGTTGACATCGCTGCATTTACTTTCCCAATTCCTGAACGTAAAAGAATCACTTCAGTATCGTTCATTGTTCCAGTTGTATATTCACAACCTGCGATAGTTTCTACTGTTGGATTATTGATTTCATTTCTTAATAAAGTGACTTCTTCTTCCATTGCTCCGATGATTGCTACCTTCATTTCTAATACCTCTCTTTATTGTTTAGTGGCTTCCAATACCCAAACAAACTCATTCAAACGTTTAAACGAAACGGTAAATCCACTTTTTTGTAAAAGTTCATCTAAAACGGGTATGGTCGTATAATATTCCCTTTGTAAATCTTCTGCTAGATTATGATACCCTTTTGCCTCTGCTTCCTGAATACTCTTATTATGTGCTTCCTGAGTTTCAAAAATGGTATCAGCAAACACTATTTTACCACCTTTAGACAAGAGGTTTCCATATCGCTGAAAGGCAATCGCTTTTTCTTCATCGGTTAAATGATGGAACGCATACGTACTAACTATTGTATCTATCTCTTCATCATCGATGGAGTACTCCAGAAAATCTCCATCAAGTAGTTCGACATCACCTTTGAGCTTTTGTTTAGCGATGGCCATCATCTCTTTAGATGGTTCAACGGCAATGACTTTGTGGTTAGCTTCTAATAGCTTCTTCGTTAAATTACCTGTACCAGGACCAAATTCTAATACAGTTCCCACAGACTTTGTTGTAACGTTTTCCAAAATTTCCTCATATTTAGCGAACACTTCTTTATATTCAATATCTTTTCCAGTTACAGTGTCATCATAACTATCTGCCCAGTCTTGAAAAAGATCTAAAAACTCTCTACCCATTTCACGCACCCCTGAATTTTAATTATTATAATTCCTATGAGTATACTATGAATTAATTTTAAAACTGTTATTAATTTAACATAGGCATCTTGGTTTATCAATGGTTACATCTTGAAGTTAGGTTGAAGAGCTCGTACAATATTAACAGAACAGAAATCAATTGATTGGAGTACTACATTATGAATTTACAATTTGACCTGATAGAAGATAAAGTTGAATTCTTTGAAGCTCAAGATCTTAAAACGCTCGAGAAAAAAATAAACGAGCAAATTGAGCATAATAAAGCCATTCTTTTATCTGTCCATTCCGTTTCACATCAAATGCATGTAGAGGAAAATGGACAACGATTCTTCAGTGCGGTTGTGCATTTTAAACAAAAAAAATAGGGATGGCTACAGTCGCCATCCCTATTTTCTAGTTAGTCTTTATCATTTTCTTTTAGTTTCTGTAATTTTGTCGGCTTCCAACCTTGACCATCGATCCACTGTAAATATACTCGGTAGGCTTGTGAACCTCCCTTAGTGGTAACCGTTCCGATTGATTTATCAGGACTGCCGTTCCCTGCAATATACCAAACCGTCATATTATCTTCTGGAATTCCAGTAGCATAGGATAAAGCTTTTACTTTTTCATTCCAATCCTGTGTACCTTCTTCATATAATGAGGTATGTTCCCCACTTTGCTTTGTACCAACTGGTTTCCAATTAGAATTCACAATCGATTTCTCAACATTTGGTTCTGTTGAATCCTGCTCTTTGATGCCTGATTCATCCTCTGGAGTCGTATTAAGATCTCCATTCTCTTTTTGGTCATTCTTCTCTTCATCCTCAGAACCAGAAGCTTTTTCTTCATCTTTGCTCTCATCTAGCTCCTCTGTCTCTAAGTCATTAACATCTTCTTTATCTTTGTCATTTTTAGAAGTATCTTCTTTGTCATTTTCTTTTGTATCTTCTTGCTTTGGTTTATCAGCTGAAGCTTTTTCTGTAGAATCATCTGTTAAGAAAATAGAAGCGCCAACGACAACGATTAATAAAATAACGACTCCTATTAGAAGATTGAGGATCATGTTTGATTTTTTCTTCGATCTTCTATCTAAGCGTGATTTTTTGTAAGACATAAAGTCCCCTCCCTGTCATGCTCAATATTTTATCATGGATTAAGGATGACATGAAGAAATTTATCATAGATTTTCATTTTCTAACAGAGTCTCTTCACCTATTGTTCATTCTTCAAGTGAGGCTATAGCATTAACAATGTCTAGAAACATGGGGTAAACGCCACCCTCATATTCAAGTACATCCATGTTTACTACAACAAGTGCATATTTAGGATTGTCAAATGGGAAATATCCAGCAAACCACTTGTTCAATAACTGCTTTTTTTTGTTTTCATCTTTGTACTTCCCAGTTTCAGCTGTTCCTGTTTTTCCTGCTACCTGCAAGGCAGCAGCTTGTAATGCTTTCGCTGTACCAACTTCTCCATGTACCACTTCATGTAAATATTGCTGCAGCTTCATTGCTGTATAAGGAGATATTTTTTCACCTTCTAATTTTTGCTTTTTAAAGGAGAACATTTCCGTACCATTCGCATATTCCACTGAATCTACCGCTTTCACACTTAGCTTCTCACCACCCCTTGCAATAGTGGCGATCATATTCGCGACAGCTAGAGGCGTTACCCTCACTTCCCTTTGACCAATGGCTGTTTGAGAGACATAATTTGGGTCCTTTTTTTCTTCTTCATTTTTAAAAATACGACCGGTATCTGCATGGAATTGTTTGAAATCGCTATAATGAAATAAGTCACCAGACCAGCTCAAATCTCCCGTTAAACCAAGCTTTGCAGCGTATTGTTCAATGATATCTTTATCCTTTTCCACCATTTCTTTCGCTAAATCTGCAAAGGTTCGGTTACAACTAGCTGCAAAGCTGTCTTTAATATTAATATTTCCAAGTGGTCGATCTGAAAGGTTTCCATAGATATCTTTATCACATTGGAATATCCTTTCTTCGTCTACAAATTCTTTTTCAATCGCTGCAGCTGTAATAACGGTCTTAAAGACTGAACCAGGGATTAATTCTGTAAACATATAATTGGTGGATCCATTATCCGAAAAAGGATTTCTAAGGTTGACATCAGGCTTAGACACACTGGCTACTATTTCTCCTGATTCGATATCTAGGAGGAGTGCCCCGCCTTTCTTCACTTCTCTTTCTTCCAAAACTTCTTCCATTTTACGTTGGATTTTTCCGTCAATCGTTGTTTTCACATTTAGTGGATAAAAAGGATTGGCAGGTGCTAAATACTTCACATCGACACCAAATAGTGGACCTCCGATAGCATCAACATGATAAATAAGCTTTGATGGCTGTTCAGCGATTAGCCACTCATCAAAGGTTCTTTGAATCCCTGTAATGCCGATTTTCTGTTTCGTACCCTTTACTTTATCAGGATATCGTTTTTCAAATGTTTTCTCATTCTCACCGATAAGACCGATAAACTGTTCTGCTAATTTTTCCTTAAGTGAATATTTTCTTGATAAAGCAAAAACTCCCTGTATTTTCAGGGCATTAATTCTTTTCATTTGGTCTTCAGTTAATTCAACTGGGTCTTTCTCACCAAATACAAAGGGCTTCTTTGCATTTTCCAGCGCAGATTTTAATGTATAAGTCGGAACACCAATAATATCGGCTACCTTCTCTATATCCCACTTAAAATTTTTTAAAAAAGGAAATAATATTAGGACATTTTTTGTATAATGGGTTAATTCTTCTCCATTCCGATCTACTATTGCTCCTCTACCTTCATCAATCACTAGCTGTTGTGTCCGTTGTTCTACACTATTTTCAATTAAATTAATATTATGTGATGAAAAGGACTCCGTTTGAAAGAGCTGAATTTGCATAAGTCGACCAGTTAAAATAAAAAACATAACGAGAACGGAACTCAATAAAAAAGTGATTCGCTTTCTCCTCATAATCAACACCTCGTCAATCATTGTTGACGAAATAATTAAAAATTAGTCAGAAGCGTAGGAAGAGATGGTACCTGGTACAATTCAAGTATTTTGTACCTGGTACATTTCCAACGGTTTGTTCCTGGTACAATTTCAGCGTTTTATACCAGGTTCAATTCCAACAATTTGTACCAGGTACCCACTTTTGCTACTTATCCTTAAACATCAAAAAAAGAGCTAACTTTATAGTCAGCTCTTTTCAAATGATTTATTTTACTGTAACGATTTTTACGTTCATTTCTCCACCCGGGGTTTGAACGATTACTTTTTCGCCTACTTTATGACCTATTAAGCTTTTAGCGATAGGTGAATCATTTGAGATTTTTCCTTCAAATGGATCTGCTTCTGCACTTCCAACAATTGTGTAAGTTTCTTCTTCTCCATCAGGAAGTTCAATAAATGTGACAGATTTACCTAGAGTAACGGTATCAGAATTCATTTCATCTTCTTGAATGATTTTTGCATTTCGAATCATATTTTCAAGTGTAGAAATTCGTCCTTCAACAAATGCCTGCTCATCTTTAGCAGCATCGTATTCAGAGTTCTCAGATAGATCACCGAAACTACGAGCGATTTTAATTCTTTCTACTACTTCTTTACGTTTAACGGATTTTAAATTCTCCAATTCCTTCTCTAATTTTTCTTTACCTTCTGATGTCATTGGATATACTTTTTCAGTAGCCAAAACCCTTCACTCCTTTAAAATGTTATGAGCTCCCAATAAGCTCACTATGTATCGATTAATGTTTTCAACACGATAATATGAACGTTTCATTCTTTTGAATGGCAAGCTAGGGAACAGTGGGTGACCTAAACACAAGAATCAGGAACCACAACTCGAAATATAGAATCCAATCACTAGGATCATTTCTATATTTAGAATAATAATGTGGTTCCAGACTCTTTTAGGTCATCCGCCATTCCCTTCCATAAATGGTTAATTTATTTTCTTAACTTATGTTCAATTCGTCTAACTTATTCAAAGTTATTAATCGACGTCGTGAGTAACAAATCCCTTGGGAAATTTCTCTATATTCTTAACTATATCTATGCTATCGTATTACAAAAACGATTTTTGTTCAAGAATTGTTTGAATTTTTGTGACCATTAAATCGATGGCTACATGATTATGCCCACCTTCTGGAATGATGACATCTGCATATCTCTTTGTTGGTTCAATGAATTGATTATGCATAGGTCTAACCACGTTAACGTATTGCTCAATAACAGAATCAATGGAGCGACCTCTTTCTTTGATGTCACGTAATAAACGTCTAATAATTCTCAAATCCGCATCTGTATCTACATATAGTTTAATGTCCATCATGTTTCGAAGCCGTTCATCCTCAAGGATAAGGATTCCTTCGAGGATAATAACTTCCTTTGGCTCCACAACTATACTCTCATTAGAGCGTGTGTGCATTGTATAATCGTATATCGGCTTATCAATGGCCTCATGCTTTAATAATTTTTGAATGTGATTCAGTAGTAAATCGTTATCAAAAGCAAGAGGATGGTCATAATTTGTTTTAAGCCTCTCTTCAAAGGGAAGGTGACTTTGGTCTTTATAATAATAGTCTTGTTCAAGCATTAAGATTGAGTGGCCTTTAAAGTGTTCATAAATAGCTTTTGTCACACTTGTTTTACCGGAACCAGATCCGCCGGCTACACCAATCACAACAGGTTTTTGTGCCATGGTAGTTACTTGTTCTCCTTTCGCATCATGTTATGTGGGTATACCGGCTTGTCTACCTTAAAACGCACGATTTGTAATGGGTGGCGTGCTACGTCCAATTCATTCCATTTTTGATCCCAAATCGTTTCAATTGTTTGTGTAAAATTTTCTATTTCCGGACCGAAGAATTCTACTTCATCACCAGATTTAAAATAATTACGTTGCTGTAGTGTCACCATACCAGTTTCTTGGTCGTATTCCAAAACTAACCCAATAAAATCATAATCTGAATTTTTTTTCGAATGTTCCCCAAACATTTGCTCTTCGTAACCAGGCACCCCCTCAAAGAAAGCGGAAGCCGTCTCACGGTTAGCACATTTTTCTAATTCGCTTAGCCACTCCTCCTTGATCTGGAAGGTGTCTGGATTCTCGCAGTATGCATCAATTATTTTTCGATAGACACTCACAACAGTAGCAATATAATGAATGGATTTCATTCGCCCTTCTATTTTCAAGCTATCAATACCTAATTCTATCATTTGAGGTATTGATTCCACTAGTTTTAAATCCTTTGGGCTCATTGCAAATGGTGCATCATTTGTTGAAAATAATGCTTTCTCCTGCGACTCATTCAGTTCATATAATCCATAATCCCAGCGACAAGACTGACAACAACCACCACGGTTACTATCGCGTGCTGTCATATGATTACTTAACGTGCAGCGACCAGAATAAGCAATACACATTGCACCATGAATGAATGTTTCAATCTCTATATTAACTTTCTCTTTCATTTCACGAATTTCTTCCCCACTGGTTTCACGGGCAAGAACAACCCGGTCTAGCCCTTCATTCTTCCAGAACTCCACCGCCTTCCAGTTTGAAAGGGATTGTTGTGTACTTAAGTGGACCTCTACATTCGGTGCCACACGACGGCAGGTTTCAATAATAAGAGGATCGGCAACAATGATTCCAGCAACCCCGGCCTCTTGTATACCTCGTAAATAGTCTTCTAACCCATCAATATTCTCATTATGAGCATAAATATTTGTTGTTACATAAATTTTAGCACCATATTCCTTGGCAAATTCTACGCCTTCTCTCATTTCCTCAAATGTAAAATTACCTGCATTTGAACGAAGGCCATATTCTTGTCCACCAATATAAACGGCGTCAGCACCGTAATGAACCGCAATTTTGAGCTTTTCTAAATTACCTGCAGGAGCTAAGAGCTCTGGCTTCTTTACAATTATTCGTTTGCCACCAATGAATTCTGCAATCTTCATATCTACGACTTCAGTCATGTGTATCCCTCCTTTTCATAAGGATTGGTTAGTAAACCGTCTCTTTAAAGAAAAAACCAGTATCTAACGAACGGTTTGGGGGTTGTAATTTCTCAGTCTGCACCAGAAAATCATCTTTTACCTGTTCATACTTATCCCCATCCTCAACACATAGGTCTATAGCTTTTCTATATAGCTTGGTTACTTCTAAAATATACTGAGGGGATTTAAGTACCCCATCAATTTTAAACGAATCGATTCCAGCTTCCACCATTTCGTGAAGCTCATCGATAATGCACATATCATTCGGACTCATAATGTGAGTACCATTTTCATCCTCAAAAATAGGGTATTTATTTTGGCGTTCTTCGTCATGAAGGAACATATCCTTTTTGTTCTGTCTATTTTCGATTTCCATTGCTTTTCCTTGGTACTCAAAATAGTTCCCAAGAAGAGTCCGTTTCGATTGGAACATACATGTCATACCATGAACCTGCACTTCTATTTCAACTTCTGCATTTTCCTTCATTTCAACAATCGCATCCATGCTTAATTCACGAGCCAATACAGCACGACCTGCACCCTTTCGACCCCAGTAATTACAGGTATACCAATTTGTTGCAGTTGTTTCTGTGTTCCAGTGAAGCTTCATGCTCGGAGCTACTTCTTTCGCTATCATGAGAACGGCGGGATCACCGAAAACAATCGCATCTGCATGTACATCATGTAAAAATTTTATATAGCTTGAAAGCTCTTCAATCTTTTCATTATGAAAAATAGCATTCATAGCTACATACACTTTTTTTCCTTTGGAATGGGCCAGTTCGATTGCTGCTTGTACATCTTCTCTTGAAAATTCACCCGCAAGGCGAAGACCAAATTGCTGTTCTCCAATGATAAAGGCATCTGCACCTGCATCTGATAAGGGTAAAATGCCTTCTGTTGATGTTGGGGTAACCAATAATTCAGGTTTATTCAAAGGAAACACCTCTTTTTTTACTCACTGCTAAACCATCCCCTACAGGAAGGATGGCCGTTTGATAATCTTTATGGTTCATTAACCATTGGTTATAATCTTTTAGTTTATTGACCATTTTGCTTATTCGTTTATTATCAATTGCGCTTTCAGCTACCATTCCTTTAAAGAGAACATTGTCGGAGTAGACAACACCTTCTTCAGAAAGATAAGGAGTATATAAATCAAAGAACTTTTGATATTGTCCCTTGGCTGCGTCAATAAATAGCGCATCAAATGGGCCGTAAATCTCCATTTGTTTAACAACTTCTAGTGCGTCACCATGAATGATTTTTATACGTGAACCATTATGAAAACGACTTAGATTTTCTTTAGCTTTCTCAAGCCTTTCAGTGTCTCTCTCAATTGAAATAACTTCTGACCGAGGAACGGCTTCTACCATTCGAATTGCAGAGTATCCAATGGCTGTACCAATTTCAAGTATACGCTTTGGTTGTTGTATTCTTAACAATTGAAGCATTGTTTCGATTCCTGCCAACTCCATAATTGGGACGTTATGATCAGCGGCATAATTCTCCATTTCAGTAACAAGCTCTGAACGGGTTAGTATTAATGATTCTATATAATCTTGGACATTCTGATTCAAGGAAAAACCCTCACTTTCATTTTCATGATCCAACATGAAAAAGAGCGTTTAAAAGATACACTGGCCCATGGGAAAAGTTAAAATCCATTTAATCTTTTCCGTAACCAATGACTTTGTAAAACGCTTCTCCGCAAAAATACTTTTTCTATTTTAGCATAACAAGGAGAGGATTGCGAGTGAATCTCTCCCTGTTCATTTGGTATTTATTCCTTTTCGTTTGTGATGTACTTAGCTTTCTTTTCATTGTGTTCTTCAAGAGTTTCTGAATAATGAACGGTTCCATCTTTAGATGCTAAGAAATAGAGATATTCAGAATTATCCGGTTTAAGAACAGCCTTTATTGACGTAATCCCAGCATTAGCTATTGGGCCTGGTGGTAATCCTTTAACTTGATACGTATTATAAGGGGACTTTACATCCAAGTCATCATACACTGTTCTACTTTTATGTTCTCCCAAAGCGTACAGCACGGTTGGGTCTGTTTGAAGCGGCATATCCTTATCCAAGCGATTATAGAAGACACTAGCAATTCTTCCCCGGTCTGCCTTTTTAGTTGCTTCTTCTTCTACTAATGAAGCAAAGGTTAGTAGTTTATGTGCATCCATCTTTTTTTCAACCATCGATGCATTAAATTGTGCCAAGACATCGTTAGTCTGTGAAATCATTCCATCTATAATTTCCTCAAGTGAAGGTTTTTTTTCATAGAATGGGTATGTTGCAGGGTAAAGATAACCCTCTAGTGGATATTTAATATTTTTGTTATTAATTAAATCTTTAGTAATTAGTTTAGGATACTTTCCATTTAACTGCTCGAGATATTCTTTATTATTTAGCTTTTCTATTATTTCTTTGCTCTTGTATGGTGTTTCTTTTGCTATTTCTTCCGCAATCTGTTTTAGTTGATATCCTTCAGGAACGGTAATAGTAAATTCAGCATCTTTCATGACCTTCCCTGATTTAAGGCTTGTAATAATTTCATTTAATGTCATAGCCGGAGTTAAATCATAAGCCCCCGCTTGAAAGCCTGACTCATTATTAAATTTTACGAAGTACTTGAATACTAGAGAATTTTTAATGATACCATTTTCTTCAAGTATATTCCCTATAGATGTAACACCTGAGCCAATTGGGATTTCTACTTTTACAGGCTTGTTATCTTTTGGATCCACTGGTTTAAGGGCAGATTTCACATAAAAATATCCGCCTAACGCTGTTCCGCCGATTAATAAAACTAGCACTAAGGCAACGATCCCGACAATTTTACGAATAACTTTGGCCTCCTCTTGTCTTTCTAGGAGCTTTTTATAAAGAGCCTCTTTTTTAGGTTGTTGATTCTTGTTCATATCTCTTCCCCCCTTCGAGCAATTAGGGGTATCCTACAAAATTTGCACTATATCGACACTATTATACAACATTTTCTACAAATAAAAATAGGGGTAGCCGTAAGGGCCCACCCCTATTTCACTAAAATGACTTATTTTTTATTCTTCTTCCTCATCTAAGAAAGTGTTTAACATTTCTTCAATCATGTCCCACTCTTCTTCTGTTTCAATCGGTTTTAGTTCGCCTTCTTCCCCCTCATTACCTGGTGCAAATGCAGATGCATGAATTTCGATTTCTTCTTCATCTGTCTCATCTGCTCCTAATGGATAATAAAGGACATAGGACTTTCCGAATTTGTCTGATTCGAAAGTGAACAACACTTCACATAATTGTTCATTTCCTTCTTCATCAATAACTGTAATTTGTTTTTCACCGTGTTCCATATTATTCACCTCATTATTTTTGACTATCAAGATATCCTTGCAGAATCATGACAGCAGCCATTTTATCGATGACTTTTTTACGTTTCTTTCTACTTACATCCGCTTCTAACAATATTCTCTCCGCAGCCATCGTACTTAAACGTTCATCCCATAAAATAGTTTTAATTCCTAACTTTTTTTCTATAAGATTTGCATATCTTTGCGATGCTTCTCCACGGGGGCCAACGGTATTATTCATGTTTTTCGGGAAGCCGACAATCACTTTATCGACTTCATGTTCCTTGGCAAGCTCTTCAATTCGGTCGAGCCGAAACTTTCCTTCTTGTTCATTAATAGAGACTGTTTCGATTCCTTGAGCTGTCCAGCCAAGTGCATCACTTATGGCGACGCCGACTGTTTTAGAGCCTACGTCTAACCCCATTATTCTCATGCCTATCCCTCTCTATGGTGTACTAAATACGATTTAACTAATTCTTCGATGATTTCATCGCGTTCCAATCGACGTATGATGTTTCTTGCGTCCTTGTGTCTAGGAATGTAGGCGGGGTCTCCTGACAATAAATAGCCTACAATTTGATTAATGGGATTGTAACCTTTTTCTTGTAGTGCATCATGAACTTGAAGTAATACTTCTTTCACATCATGCTCAAAAGGTTCTTCAGGAAAATCAAAACGCATCGTTTTATCAAAAGAGCTCATATTCGCACCTCTCTTCAGGCTTCCTCTTTATGAAAGCCCAATTGTCAATTGATACATTCATTGTACACCAGATTAAGTGGTAATTAAACGGATTTAACCCATTCTTCTACAAATTGTAGAGCTGAATCGAGCTTTTCAGGATCTTTTCCTCCTGCTTGTGCCATATCAGGTCGGCCTCCACCGCCGCCACCACAGCGTGTAGCAACCTCTTTTACAAGTTTTCCAGCATGATATCCGTTTTCAACAAGATCCTTCGTGACACCCGCTGTAATATTCACTTTCTCTCCTTGAACACTACCTAAAACGACTACGGAAGATCCTAATTTATTTTTCAGATCATCCACCATATTTCTTAAATTATTCATATCAGTAGCTGCTACCTTTGCAGATAATACTTTTACGCCATCTACTTCTTTTACTTGATCGGTTAAACTACCTGCTTCAATGTTAGACAACTTTGTTGATAATGATTCGTTTTCGCGTTGAAGATCTTTCATTTCAGTAAGTAGTCCATCAATTCTTGTCAAGATTTCATTTGGTTTAGCTTTTACTTTTTCAGCAGCTTGATTTAATAGAGAAACTTGATCATTCAGTAGTTTGTAGGCTGCTTCTCCTGTCACCGCTTCAATCCTTCTGGTTCCTGCACCAATTCCTGTTTCTGATACAATTTTGAAAAGCCCAATTGAAGCTGTATTACCGACATGACAGCCTCCACATAGCTCTAAGCTGTAATCTCCTACAGAAACAACTCTAACCTCATCTCCATACTTTTCACCAAAGAGTGCCATTGCGCCCATTTCTTTTGCTTCAGCTAGCGATTTGTATTCAGTCTGAACAGAAAGGCTGTTCCAAACTTTATCATTTACAATCTTTTCGATTTCTTCGATTTCTTCTTTTGTTACACTTCCAAAATGTGAGAAATCAAATCGTAAGCGGTCTGATTCTACAAGAGAACCGGCCTGATTTACATGGTTTCCAAGTGTATCTTTCAATGCTTGATGTAAAAGATGAGTAGCTGTATGGTTTTTGACGATTTTACTACGTGAGCTTTCATTTACCGATGCATGAACAGGATCATTCAATTTTAGGGTTCCACTTTCAACTATAGCAGTGTGAAGATTTTGACCATTTGGTGCCTTTCTAACATCTTTAACAGCTACACGTGCTAAATCACTCTCCAGCATTCCCTTATCACCAATTTGTCCACCACTTTCTGCATAAAACGGGGTTTTATCAAGTATAAATTGAATTTCTTGCCCTTCATGAGCTTCGTCAGCATGCACATTATTTATAAGTAATGTGACAACTTTTGATTCCGTTTTCAATTGGTCATAGCCTACAAACTGACTTGAAACTTTCACATCACCAAGTACCCCACCTTGAATCTGCATACTACCAACATCTTGCCTTGCTGCACGAGCTCGTTGACGTTGTAATTTCATTTGTTCTTCAAAACCAGCTTGATCAACAGACATGCCTTCCTCTTCAGCAAATTCTTCTGTTAACTCCACTGGGAATCCATATGTGTCATATAATCTGAATACATCTTCTCCCGAAATAATCGAGCTTCCCTTTTCTTTTTCCTTTTTAATGACAGACGACAAGATTGAAAGCCCTTCATTCAATGTCTCATGGAAGCGGTCTTCTTCATTCTTTACAACTTTCTGGATAAAATCCGCTTTCTCTTTGACTTCTGGGTAGAAATCAACCATAATTTCAGAAACAATCGGTACTAAACCATACATAAATGGTTTATTAATTCCAATTTGTTTTGCAAAACGCACTGCACGACGAAGCAGCCTTCTTAGTACATATCCACGACCTTCGTTGGAAGGTAGAGCCCCATCACTAATAGCGAAAGTGACAGTTCTAATATGGTCAGCAATAATTTTAAATGCAATGTCTTTTTCGTTTGTCAGCCCATATTTTTCACCTGATAATTTTTCAGTTGCACGAATGATAGGCATAAACAAGTCAGTATCAAAGTTTGTTGGTACTTCTTGTACCACGCATGCCATGCGCTCTAATCCCATTCCAGTATCAATGTTCTTCTTAGGAAGCGGAGTATAGGTATGATCAGGATTGTGATTAAATTGGGAGAAAACTAAATTCCAAACCTCTAAGTAACGATCATTTTCTCCCCCTGGATATAATTCAGGGTCATTCGGGTCATCACCATATTCCGGTCCGCGATCATAGAAAATTTCTGTGTTTGGTCCACTTGGCCCTTCCCCAATATCCCAAAAGTTCCCCTCAATACGAATAATTCGTTCAGCAGGAACTCCAACGGTATGACTCCAGATTGTAAACGCTTCATGATCCTCTGGATGAATAGTAACTGACAGCTTATCAGGATCAAACCCAATCCACTTATTGTCGGTTAAAAATTCCCAAGCCCAAATAATGGCTTCTTCTTTAAAATATTCCCCAATGGAGAAGTTTCCTAGCATTTCAAAAAAAGTATGATGCCGAGCTGTTTTTCCAACATTTTCAATATCATTCGTTCGAATCGATTTTTGGGCATTGACAATACGTGGATTTTCTGGAATGACCCGGCCATCAAAATACTTTTTTAGTGTTGCCACACCACTGTTAATCCAAAGTAAGGATGGATCTTCATGCGGTACCAATGAAGCGCTTGGCTCGACCCTATGTCCTTTCTCTTTAAAAAAATCAAGAAACTTTTGACGAATTTCAGCACCTGTTAAATGATTCATTATATTTCCTCCTTTGATCTCATGATCTTATGAAAACAGAAAAAGCCCTCATCCCTGGTCAGGGACGAGAGCTTACTCGCGGTACCACCCTGGTTATGAGAAAATGAGCTGACTTTTTGTGTCAGTCTCAACCGAAAAATCAGTCTTTCTCATCACTTGGACACCTTAACGCGGCATACGGCAGGTATTATCTGCACTCAGGATTAGCGTTCTGTTATCCTTCATCTAGAATTTCTTTCAGCCAAGGAAATTCCTCTCTTCTGTATCGTTAAATACGTAGATGGTCTATAACATACTCGATCCGTCAATGTTTTCACTTAAATTAATTGTATAAGTCGAATTATAGAAACTTCATTTACATTTGTCAATGTCATTTACGATTTAGATTCAACAAAATGTGTTCTTGCATGGATACAAACTACTTTTAACATCGCCAACAATGGGACCGCGACAATTAGCCCTATGACTCCCCCTATCTCCCCTCCAAGTACCAATGCTCCCATAATAAACAACGGATGCATGTGAAGACTTTTCCCGACAATGAGTGGAGAAAGGACATTACCTTCAAGAAACTGAAGGACTAATACAACAATCACTACATAAATCACCATATTACTAGATACTGTACTAGCAATCACTGCTGCCGGAACGGCCCCAATAATCGGTCCGAAATAAGGAATCACATTTGTTACACCAATAATAATTCCAAGTAATAAAGGATATTTCATCCCCATCAGCCAAAGGGAAAGAGCTGCTAATGAACCAATGATCAGACACACAAGTAATTGCCCTCTAATATATCCTCCTAATGATTCATCTAAATCATGAATGAATTTTTTCCCGCTTTCCCTCCATTTAACCGGGGTTAAATACCAAGCTGCTTTTTTCACATGATAAAAGTCTTTTAGCAAATAAAAAGAAATAAAAGGAACAATAATGATAAGGAATAAACTATTTAAAAACTTCATAACACCTGAAAGAACAAATTTTAATAACCCATTAAGCCACTTCTCGAATGACTCAATTCTTGCATCCAATTCATGCTGAATACCATCTGGCCATGTTGACGTCTGTTTCTGAATAAATATAAGCCATTTTTGATATTGATCTGTAAAAAGAGACGCATTTTCTGATAAATCTCTTAGCTGGTGAATAATAATTGGAATACCTTTATAAATGGCATAACCCGTTCCTCCAAAAAACAAAATGTAGATAAGCAAGGTTGCAATGGCTCTATGAATGCCTGCTTTATGCAAGTTTTCTACAATGGGATGAAGGAGATACGTAATAAACCCACCGAGTAAAAAAGGAAATAATGCAATAGCAATCACCTTCAAAATTGGTTTCCAAACAGGCGTTAATAAGTATAAAAAATATAATAAAATAAAGACGAAAAGGGAAATAGCAAGTCTGTATAACCATTTAATATGCACTGGCCGATCACTCAATTGATTCCCTCCCTTCTTCCCTATAGTTTTAGAAGAGTGGTGGATTTTATTCTTGATTATTAAACAAAGGAGCTTACCGGTAAAAATTTGTCCAGAATCAAAATATATTACCAGTCGACTGGATTCGGCATTTTCTGCACGTCAGAAAAATTCCCTTAACTCATTTCCAAGAAAAAATGAGAGTCCCTTTAGATCACTTCATACATAAGATGAGATTGGTCCCTCATTCATGGCTTTGCTTAGAATTCTAGAGACTTTCACCTGAATTTAAAACAGATTCATTTACGGTATCAATATATTTGTATTTAATAATTTCCCATCAAAAAAATGCACAAGAGGTTTTTTTATAAAATCCCTTGTGCATTACAAATTTAGTTTACCCGTTACCTTTATGGGATAGGGTTTTATTCACAGACTAAAAGGCTTTTCTCATTTGTTTTCTTAGTTTCTTCCAATTTCTTTTGCTGAACATATTCGAACGGTTTGAATATACACTTGTTGCAATCCCTGCTCCAAAGCCGATAATGGAAGCGAACGTTTTATTCAAGAAAAGCACCTCTCTTTTAGCTCAAGTGGCGTTCTTCCTCATCAAATAAATCGTCTAATGAACTTAATGATCCATCTTCCTCAACTTGATGAGTATGAATGACCCCTTTAGTAATCGAAAGTTCAATAAAACAACCCCAACAGTAATATTGATTGATTCCAATTTTGCCTATATCTTTACTTCGGCAATTCGGACATTGAATCATAGTACAGGACACCTCTCACTTTAGCCAGAATAGGGAAAGGGCTCCCACTTCCTAGCATTCTTTTCCTGTACCATTATTTCCTAAATTACTGTTGGATATACTTGTATTGAGAAAGAACACGTTAAGCATTTATAGGAACCATAAAAGCGAATCGCATTTTAAGGAACATCCTTAGTTTTTCTTAGTTTACATGAAATCATAAGGAGTAACGTTTTCCATTCCAATCATTGGGTCTGTATCCATAAGGTCTTTCTTTAAGCCATCGGGAGCATTCTGATAATCTATATCACTTTTTGCTTGTTCTGTCAGGCCATTTAAAATTTGAAGTTTTTGAAGTAATCCCGTTTTTCTCTGGGTATCTTCTTGTCGTTCAACGCCAATCCTCAATGCTTGCTCTTCACCACATAGGATTAAAAAGTTTTTACTCCTTGTGATTGCGGTATATAGTAAATTACGTCTAAGCATTCGAAAATAACTTTTCACAACAGGAAGGATCACGATAGGGAACTCGCTTCCTTGGGATTTGTGAATCGAACAGCAGTAGGCCAAGGTAATTTGATTCAAGTCTTGCCTAGTGTAGGTAACCTCATTCCCCTCATAGGAAACAATAAGCATATCTTGTTTCTCTGTATTTTCTTTTGCATAGAAAACAGAAACGACCTCACCCATATCCCCATTGAAGACATTGCTTTCAGGCTGATTGACTAATTGAAGTACTTTATCTCCAATTCGATACTTCACTTCTCCAAACGATAATTCTTTCCGTTTTCCATCAGGATTACGATTAAAAATCTCCTGAAGCATTTCGTTTAATTTATCTATACCTGCTGGTCCTCGATACATTGGTGCCAGTACTTGGATATCCTTTGCACTATAGCCTTTTTTCTTTGCATTTTCGACTACCTTCTTAATCACATCAAGGATTTGAAGTGTGGAACATTGAATAAAGGACCGGTCCTTTTGTTGCTGAACAATATTTGATGGAAGTTTTCCATCTTTCATTTCATGTGCCATTTCTATGATTGAGGAACCTTCACCCTGACGATAAATATCTGTTAAATGAACCTTCGGGATGACACCTGAGCTGATTAAATCCTTCAACACTTGTCCCGGTCCAACCGATGGAAGCTGATCCTCATCTCCAACCAATATCACCTGAATGTCGTCTGGTAGAGACTTGAATAATTGATGGGCAAGCCATGTGTCTACCATAGACATTTCATCCACTATAAGAAGCTTCCCTTCAATCGAACGTTCTTCATCGTGGTTGAAACCTTCTTGTCCATTCCATCCTAGTAGTCGATGAATGGTCATGGCTGGTAATCCTGTCGATTCTGTCATTCTTTTTGCGGCTCTTCCTGTTGGTGCTGTTAAAAGGACTGGAAATGGTTCATCCTTATAATCCTTTGGTTCAAGTGAACAGCCGTGTAATTCTGCATAAAGCTCGACAATTCCATTAATAACGGTTGTCTTTCCTGTGCCCGGACCTCCTGTTAGGATCATCATAGGGGACATTAACGCCGTCTCAATAGCTTCCCGTTGCGATGGTGCATACTGTACAGAAAGTCTATCTTCAAGCTTCCCTAAGGCTAATAGAAATTCGGATTGGGGAAATTGGTCATCGTATTGATCTTGATTTAGAACCTTTTCAATACTGCTAACGATACCTTTTTCTGAAAAGAACAATGATGGAAGATATACATTGTTTTCTTCTCCAATGATCTTGCCTTCCTCTTCAAGCTTAATAATACCGTTAGATATATCCGAAAATTCAATCGTAACATTTTGACTGTTTTCAAGTAATGATTTTACTCTAGTTAATAATCGTTCTGTTTCCGAGTATACATGTCCTTCTTGAAGGGAAGTTTGCTCTAGAGTATATAAACAGGCTGCTTTAATCCTGTCAGGGTGATTTCCTGTAATGCCGAGTTTTGCCCCAAGCTCATCCGCTCGTCCAAATCCGATTCCTTCAATATCTTCGACAAGACGATAGGGATTTTTATTAACGATTTCGAGCGCTTGTTCTTTGTATGCCTGATAAATTTTCATGGACAATTGTGGCCCAAATCCATAATGATTTAAACTGATCATGACCCTTTCTAAGCCTTGGTGTTCCATGAGTGAGTCATACAATGCCTTTGCTTTGTCAGGAAGAAGCTTAGGGATGTCATCTAGGAGTGATGGATTCTCTAAAATCTTACTAATCGCATTTTCTCCCAGTTGTTTGACGATTTTCTCAGCTGTTTTCTTTCCAATTCCTTTAAACATCTCACTGGAAAGGTATTGAATGACACCTTGCTTTGTTTGCGGAATCTCTTTCTTAAAATGTTTAGCTTGAAATTGCATACCAAATTTGGGGTGATCCTGAAATCCCCCGTAAAATGTGTATGTTTCCTGTTCATGAATTTTAGGGAAGTGCCCTGTAATCACAGCCTCTTTGTCATCATATTGATCATTCGTTTCATCCACACGAATACGAATGACTGAATACATATTCGATTCGTTATGAAAAATCGTGACAATATGCCTTCCCTTAATATAAATTTCATTATCATCAAACAGCTCCAATGAGTCCTGCTGGCTCATTTAGAGTCCCCCCTTGCTTACTACTCTTCAGGATTATTTAGCTTTTCAATCATTTTTTTACCGTAGCCTGCAAGCATGTGGTCTGGTTGAATTTCTAATGCCCGATCAAAACATTTATTAGCTTTTTCGATATCTTCTTTATATCCTGCATAAGCTACCCCTAAATTATAATAAGCATCTGCATGTTTAGGGTCCTTTTCAACAACTATTGATAATTCCTTAATCGCTTCTTCATAAGATTCGATTTTTGCAAGACATAACCCGAACTGGAAGCGAGCTTCATTGTCTTCAGGATTTAATTCAATACTCCTTTGCAAATAGGGAAGTGCAAATTTGGGTTGTTCTAAATTGATTAAAGACATGCCTAACATAAAGAAAACATCTTCATTTTCAACGCCTTTTTGGATGGCTTGTTCATAATGATTTTTAGCTCCGTCAAAGTCATCCTGATTATAAAGCAAGTTACCAAGTGAGTAATAAGCTGCACCTGCATTACTATCCAAAGATATCGCTCTTTCAAAAAACTTTTGCGCCTTTTCTAATTCGCTGACTGTGGTAAGTACGTTCCCAAAATTTATGTATGCAACAGGATCGGTTGGATTTTCTTCAATTGCTTCTGAAAAATATTTTACCGCTTCCTCCATTTTACCTTCTTGTAATGCTTGAATACCTTGTTGGTTTTTATCCATTTGTAACACCTCTATGTTTTGTTATTTGTAGTATATCATAGGTACTCATTCAAAAGCGCCTGCACTGATGATGACCATTTTCCACATAAAGAAAGACTGACAAGTGAGGAATTATCCACTACTGTATCAGTCCCTTTATTATCCTACATATGTGAGTTTTTCGGCATTTTTAAAAACCTCATCAATCGTTCCCCCGCCAAGACATTCTTCACCGTTATAGAATACGACAGCTTGTCCTGGAGTAATCGCACGAATCGGTTGATCAAAAACAACTTCCACTTTTCCATCTGCTACTATTTTAACCGTCACACTGTGATCTGGCTGACGATATCTAAATTTAGCTGTGCATTTAAACTCTTTTGCTTTCTCAGAAGGGGTAGTCCAGTTAATATCTGTAGCAAGTAAAGAGTCAGAGTAGAGTGCTGAATGATCAAACCCTTGCCCAACATACAAAAGATTACGTTCTAGGTCTTTCCCAATAACAAACCATGGTTCCCCAGCACCACCAATTCCCAATCCTTGTCTTTGGCCAATGGTGTAGTACATAAGTCCATCGTGCTTGCCTTTTTCTTCCCCATCCAATGTCACCATTTTTCCCGGTTGGGCTGGGAGATAATTACTTAGGAATTCCTTAAAATTACGTTCACCAATAAAACAAATTCCAGTGCTATCTTTTTTAGCTGCTGTAGCTAATCCAGCTTCTTTGGCAATCTCTCGTACTTTTTTCTTATCAATTGATCCAATTGGAAATATGACTTTTTCCAATTGATCTTGATTTAGCTGATTTAGGAAATACGTTTGATCCTTGTTATCGTCTAAGCCACGAAGCATTTTATATTCGCCATCACTATAAACAACTTGGGCATAGTGACCAGTAGCAAGATAGTCCGCTCCAAGCTTCATCGCATGGTCAAGAAATGCTTTAAACTTAATTTCCTTGTTACACATAACATCAGGGTTTGGGGTTCTACCTGCTTTATATTCATTTAAGAAATAGGTAAATACCTTGTCCCAGTATTGTTTTTCAAAGTTTACTGCGTAATAGGGAATACCAATTTGATTACAAACGCGAATGACATCGTCATAATCTTCAGTTGCGGTACAAACTCCATTTTCATCGGTATCGTCCCAGTTTTTCATAAAGATCCCAATTACATCGTACCCTTGTTGTTTTAAAAGCAGTGCAGCAACAGAGGAGTCTACTCCACCTGACATTCCTACCACGACACGTGTATCTTTAGGTTCTTTGTTCATACTCTCCACCTCCTTCTTCATTCATGATCAATTATTTCTATGAACGTATTTCTATGAACGTAAGCGATTCACAACTTTCGCTACTTCGTTACCTGTATATTCAATTTGTTCCAATGTATTATAAAGTCCAAAACTAAATCGAATAGAATTCCGTAGTCGTTCTGAATCTTTACCGAACATGGCAACAAGAACATGTGATGGCTCAATGGATCCTGCCGTACATGCGGATCCGCTTGAAACAGCAATTCTAGACAGATCTAAATTCACTAACATGGATTCAACATCTGTTCCGGGAAAGCTTAAGTTTAGCACGTGCGGCAGAGATTGCTCAAGAGATCCGTTTTGGTAAAATTCCACTTCATTTTCTTCCAAAACATCTTTAAGCTTTTCTTTAAAAATAAGATATTGTTTTCGCTTTTCTTCCATACTTTGTAGAGAAATTTCCACAGCTTCAAGGAATCCCATAATATAAGGGATATTTTCAGTTCCTGCCCGTCGCTTTCGCTCTTGTTCGCCGCCAAATATCGTTGCTTCTAACTTGACATTATCACTAGCATATAAAAATCCAATTCCTTTTGGCCCATTTATTTTGTGAGCTGAAACCGATAAAAGATCAATATTTTCCTCGTTAACGTCAATTTCTAACATGCCATAAGCTTGTACAGCATCTGTATGAAAATAAGCTTGGTGCCCCTTCAATACTTCCCCGATTTCTTTGATGGGCTGAATGGTTCCAACTTCATTGTTACCATACATAATCGTTACAAGTATCGTATCTTCTCTCAATGCTTGTTTAACATCCTCGATAGAAATGATGCCGTCTTCATTGACGGGTAGATATGTCACCTCATAGCCATCTTTTTCAAGTTGTTCACAAATATGAAGGACAGCATGATGCTCAATCGTGCTTGTAATAATATGTTTCCCTTTAGACTTCATTGCTTTTGCTACACCGGTTATGGCTAGATTATCTGCTTCTGTTCCCCCGCTTGTAAAAATAATCTCATTAAATTTAGAACCAATGCTCTCTGCAACACCCATTCTTGCCTGATCGAGAAGCTGCCTTGCCTCTCTTCCGAAAGAATGAATGCTTGATGGATTCCCAAACGGACCATTCATGACTGAAACTATTTCGTTAACTACACGAGGGTGAATGGGAGAAGTAGCAGCATGATCTAAATATATTCGTTCCATTTTAATGTCCCTCTTTTCTTTACACTACACGCACCTTAAATATAAAACATATATGCGTCTGACTCACCTTCATCCGTATACCCTGCGAGATCTTCAATTGTCGTATTATCTAAAACATCCTTAACAGCATCGCGAATCCGAATCCATAATTCGCGTTTAGCTGGTTCTTCATTTTCAATACCCTCGACTGGGCTAATCGGCCCTTCTAACACCCTGATAATATCCCCAGCTGAAATTTCTGTAGGTTCATTTCCTAGGACATAACCACCATATGCTCCTCTTATGCTTTTTACTAAACCAGCATTTCGAAGGGGGGCAATTAATTGTTCTAAGTAGTGTTCTGATAAGGAATGGGTCTGGGCAATTGATTTTAATGACGTTGGCCCTTCACCATGCCTTTTGGCTAATTCAATCATAATCGTTAAGCCATAACGGCCTTTTGTTGAAATCTTCATCCTTTTTGCACCTCGATTACTATATCTCACATAATTCCTATTTGTATTATTGACTTTTGCTATTATAGCATAATCCATTCCTCTATTAAAAAGGAATACCTCATTAGGAAAGGCTGTTTTCTATAAGATTGTTGTATTTTAAGAACATAAATTTTTGTAAAAAGGTTGGTCTTCGCTGCAGGTGCGAGACTCCTGCAGGAGTAGCAGGACAGGTGAGACCTTAGCAGGAGCAAGGCGACGAGTTATCATGAACGAAACTAGCTCCTTACTCGTAACATCGTAGGTTAATTTGGTTA
>JANAVG010000027.1 GCA_024213275.1 Rossellomorea sp. BNER | reverse complement strand
CCTGTTCAATACAGGGATCATCTTCAGAAAGCAGCCTAGGCTTTTTTAAAATTGTCCTTTACAAAGGGTACATATTATTTCCCAGGGTTCCTTTTTTATCATTTAAGCACTTTGTGATATATTCTTTTGAAAGCTTGTTCTCTTCAAAATCGATTGAACAATTGGATAGATAATAAACATTGCACCTGTATTAACGACTGTTGCAGGTAACACGACTGCAACGAATAATCCAACAAATGCCCCTGGCAATCCAACAATGAAGTAGGCAGAAGTTAAAAATACAACCCCGGAAATAATAGTACCAACTGCAGTTAATACAGAAGTTCCAAGGACTGATTTGTTAAATTTCTTTGTTAATAGGAAAATTCCATAAAAGGCAAACGCAGTAAGCGGCTTGTCAATTAAATTTGGAATAAATCCTCCAGGAAATTGTGTTGTAATACCTGATATAATTCCAGTTACAAAACCAAGTAATAATACATTTTTCTTATCAGGGAATAAAACAATGCCTAGAAACATCATAGTTAACATCATGTCTGGTTTCATCCCTAAAAAGATTCCTGGAATGACAGCATGAAGTGCTGCACCTATACCAACTAGTAAGGATAGGGCTACTAATGTCTTTGTATTCATCTTCTCATCTCTCCTCGGCTAATCTTGTCTGATCTATTTCCTAACGTGTCCTAATGACCGCTAGCGAAATTTATAAGTAGTATAACATAGGGTTCAAGCGATTATAAAGAGATACTTTCTTCCATTAAATATGTTGTGAGATGCTTTGAGAAATTTCCTGAAGGCCCTCAGGTGTATACTGGTCATTATTCGTTTTCCAAACGGCACCAAACCCATCACCTTGTCCATAGCGAGGAATGATATGTAAGTGAAAATGGAAAACAGATTGTCCTGCTAATTCACCATTATTATTTAGCAAATTTAATCCAATCGGGTTAAATTCAGTTTTCATTGCATTTGTTATTTTCGGAACGACAGAGAAGAGATGTGATGCAATCTTTGGTGTCAATTCATAAACATTTTCCTTATGAACTTTTGGAATCACTAGAGTATGTCCTTTTGTCACTTGACTAATATCAAGAAAAGCAAGTACATGTTCATCTTCATAGACCTTAGATGCAGGGATTTCACCATCAATAATTTTACAGAAAATACAGTCACTCATATTGATCACACTCCAACAATATTTTTTCGTATTTTATCACAATGAGGGGAAAAATGGAAAGAAAGTATTCCTTTTAAAAACTTGTTTTATTTTTAAAAGATTGTTTTTTAGAACATAAATTTTTGTGAAAAGGTTGGTTGGAGGGGATATGCGAGACTCCTGCGGGAGTAGCGGGACTGGTGAGACCTAAGCAGGAGCAATGCGACCAGGAGGCTCACCGCCCGCCCCGCGGAAAGCGAGCAACCTTTCGCTGCAACCAACCAACCCTTTTCAAATTACAAAACAGCCTATTTTAATGTGAAATATTTCCGATATTGCAGCTAATATAAAAGAGAGACAGGATATCGTAGGATTCCTGCCTCTCTGATGAAGGGGTTAAAAGGGTTTAATTAATCGACTGCATTCTCTTTAATAAACACCTCATTTTCTATTAGTAGAAATGTTAGTGTATATACAAGATGAAACAGCATGACCTTTGTTCAAAGTGACCATCCCCTTTTTCTTATTGGATATTACCATTAAGAAGTTGTCGACGATCTGTCTTGGACAAACACCTCATTTATTTTTATAGTAAAAGAAGTGTTAGGATGTCATAACTGATGCAATGATCATCCCTAATTTTTTGACGCAAATGGATAAATCGGATCCCGGTCTTTAACAACCACCCCGTTTTTAATATTTGCTGTCCCCTTCCTTAACTATCATGCCACCTTATCCTGTATTTATTATTTGTAAATTAAGGAAGAGGAAGTTGTTTAAAAAATGTGATTGGCTTTTTTTTCTGCTAAAATAATTTTAATTAGGATAAAGGATAATTGTTTTGAGAAGGAGAAAGAGGTAAGCAAGAAACTTATGGAAAAGAAAGGACGTTGCTTGTGTCATTATTACAGATTGAAAACCTCACTGGTGGTTATACACGTAAGCCAGTTTTAAAAGATATTTCATTTAGTATTAATTCCAATCAAATTGTTGGACTAATTGGTTTAAATGGGGCTGGGAAAAGTACAACAATCAAACATATCATTGGACTGATGGAACCTAAGGGTGGAAAGATCGAAATTAATGGGCAGGAGCTACATAAGAATCCTGATGATTATCGAAAACAGTTTGCATACATACCTGAGACCCCAATCCTTTATGATGAATTGACATTAGAGGAACACTTGAAATTAACGGCTATGGCATACGGTGTGGATGAGTCAATATATAAAGAGCGCATTCCTTTTCTCCTGAAAGAATTCAGGATGGAGAAGAAGATGAAATGGTTTCCTGCCCATTTCTCAAAAGGGATGAAACAAAAAGTTATGATTATGTGTGCGTTTTTAGTTGAGCCTAGTCTTTACATCATTGATGAACCTTTTGTAGGTCTCGATCCATTAGGAATTCAATCACTATTGAATTGGATGCAGGAAATGAAGAATAAAGGTGCAGGAATATTAATGTCTACACATATATTAGCGACAGCCGAAAGATATTGTGATGCATTTATCATTTTACATGATGGGAAAATTCGTGCGACAGGAACACTTATTGAGCTGAGGGATGAATTTAATATGCCTAATGCGACACTAGATGACATCTATATACAGCTTACAAAGGAAGAAGATCAATCATGAACAATGTTGAAATGATTTGGAAAAAAAGGCTTGTTGAATATAATCAGGAGCTGAGAAAATATTTAAGGTATATGTTCAATGACCATTTATTATTTGTTTTGATTTTTGCTCTTGGCGGTGGAGCCTATACATATAACCAATGGGTACAGACATTAGACAAGGATTTTCCTGCTGCACTGATTATGGCGGTTTGCCTCGCAATCTTAGTAAGCTGGAGCCCAATTTATACATTTTTACGGGAAGCGGATGCTGTGTATTTACTTCCGCTCGAACAAAAAATGAATCAATACTTTCAAAAAAGTATTTGGATCAGTTTGTTTTTTCAATCCTATACATTATTGCTCGTTTTAGCTGCCTTTATGCCTATGTATGTGAAGGTAACAGGTGAGGGGTTTTCCACATTTTTTAAATGGCTGCTCCTTTTAATTATTCTAAAAAGCTGGAACTTGTTTGTAAAATGGTCGATTTTGAAAAATCAAGAGAAAGAAGTACATACAATTGACTTCATTGTTAGGCTTCTTTTGAATGGAGTACTCTTATATTTTTTGTTTAACGCTGCTGCCATTTGGATAAGCGGCATTACAGCGATTATCATGCTTGGCTATTTTATATACTTCTATCGAATCGGAATGAAAAAAAGCATTAAATGGGATCTTCTAATCTCTTTAGAAGAACAGCGAATGCTTCTTTTCTATCGTTTAGCAAATATGTTTACAGATGTTCCTAAGCTAAAAGGAAGAATTCACAGAAGAAAACTGTTAGACCCGATCGTCAATCTTGTTTCATATGGTCAGAAACAAACGTTTAACTTTTTGTTTGTCCGTTCGATTATACGTACAAGTGAATATTTTGGGTTGATTATCCGATTAACATTGGTATCAATTGTATTAATGATTGTAGTTGATTCATTTTTATTTAGTTTATTTATTGCGTTACTGTTTATTTATCTAACAGGCTTTCAGCTACTCCCTTTGTACAAAAGGTATGATATGAAAATCTGGACATCCATTTACCCTATTTCTGAAAAAATTAAAGAAAAATCCTTTCAGAAAGTAGTTAAAGTGGTTTTATTAAGTCAATCCATTCTTATATCTCTTGGATTTTGGTTAAGAGGAGAATGGACGGGAGGAGTCATTTGCCTAGTTGTATCGGTCCTTTTTTCACTATTCTTCAGTCATATGTACCTTCCTTCGCGAACAAAAAAATGGAAAATGAGTGAATGATGAAACTATCAGTCATTCCATACGTATCATTAGTGTAAGACATTAATGAAAAGGGCAGGATGCTAATGAATTCTTTTGAGATAACAGCGAAAGATGAACTAGAAGTATGGAAAAGAAAGTTACTGAAAAGATCAGGAGTTTTGAACCGTGTCACAAAGAAAGCCCAATTAAAAATGAACAAGATCATTCCAGAAAAAGTTCATAAAGTGATCACAGATAGTATTAAAAATATGGTGAAGGTGACTTTGACTGGGTCCAAAATGACGGTAAATCAAAGCCTTAAGATACCTTCTACATTACAAGAAAAAGAAGAATTAATGAAAGAAAGACTTGATGTTTACCGTAAGACAGCGACAATTGAGGGGGCAGGAACCGGGGCTGGAGGAATTATGCTTGGACTAGCAGACTTTCCGTTGCTTCTTTCCATCAAAATGAAATACTTGTTTGAAGCTTCCACGATTCAAGGTTACGATGTTAAACAGTATGAAGAAAGACTCTTTATTCTTCATGTATTCCAATTGGCGTTTTCGAGCGATGAACATCGACAAGAAATTTTATCGATTATCGAGAATTGGGACGATGAAGTGGAACGGTTAAAAGATATGGATTGGAGAAAGTTTCAGCAGGAGTATCGTGACTATATTGATTTTATTAAAATGCTGCAATTGATTCCTGGTATCGGGGCTGTTGTGGGAGCATATGCCAACTATCAGTTATTAGATCAATTAGGCGAGACAGCGAAGTTTGCCTATCGAATTAGATATTTTGGGAAGAGGGGATGACCATACTGGTTATCCTTTTTTGTAGGATAGGTTTATTTGAGTCGTGGAATAATTATTCCGTTTGAAGCCGCTAAAATCCACAAAAGAAAAAATGAGGATCTCAAACGGGTCAAAAGAAGCCATGAAAATCCGTAAAAGAAAAAATGAGGGTCTCAAATGGGTCGAATGAAGCCATGAAAATCCACAAAAGTAAAAATGAGGACCTTAAATGGGTTGTATTAAATTAAAAATCCGCAAAAATAAAAATGACGTCCGACAATGCCCTTACCATTACTTCTTCAAAGTATCGTCGTATCTTGGTTGACAATTTTCCGTTTAAATATGAACTTGATTAAAATATCCGCACAGATCAAATGTTATAGATGATCCAATGCGGATTATTTTGATTTCACTGCATTTTTTTACTTTCAAGGGAAAAATCGTGAATTTTTGGGGGGAACTCTATCCCCAAAAACTATTTCTGCAAAGTTCTCTCTTCACTATATTTTTGCTGATATCGCAGTGAAGCCGTTCCTAACGTTTTCGCCGCTATTAGCATAGCTTTCTCATTTATATCAAATTTAGGATGATGATGTGGATAAGGATGTGTTACTCCGTCTGGCGCTGCTCCTGTAAAGAAGAATGTGCCTTTTACTTTTTGAAGATAATAAGAAAAGTCTTCTCCACCCATTTGAAGTTCACTTTCTTCTATTTCTGTTACTTCATTGATTTCTTTGGCGCAATGAATGAGAAATTGCGTTTCTTCCTCATGATTGATTACAGCAGGATAGCCTTTGTGGTAAGTATATTTGTAGTCACATCCTGCACTTAAACATGTTCCTTTAATCACTTTTTCCATTTCTTCGATAATGAAATCTCTTACATCTTCGCTAAACGTTCTCACCGTTCCAATTAATTTTGCAGAGTCTGCGATAACATTAAAGGCATTATCTGCTACGAATGAACCAACAGTGACAACGGCAGGAGTGATAGGATTTATTCGTCTACTTGTAATTTGTTGGAGGTTAGTTACAAGCTGGGAAGCTACTACAATAGAATCTTTTGTTAAATGTGGTTGCGCCCCGTGTCCACCTTTTCCTTTTATAACGATTTCAAAACGATCCGCAGCAGCCATTAAAGGACCTGTTCGATATTGAATTTTTCCAAGCGGTTCTTGTGCCCATAAATGAGTTCCGAAAATAACATCCACTCCATCTAAACAACCAGCTTCAATCATTGGCTTCGCACCACCTGGTGCATATTCTTCAGCATGTTGGTGGATGAACACATAAGTTCCCTCTATTTCATGTTCCATTTCCTTTAGAGCTTTGGCTAATACTAGAAGTGTCGCAGTGTGCCCATCATGTCCACATGCATGCATGACTCCAGGCACCTTTGATTTGTAGGGAACATCCTTTTCATCTTGGATAGGCAAAGCATCAAAATCGGCTCTCAAAGCAACCGTATATCCTGGCTTAGATCCTTTAACTGTTGCCACAAGTCCGTTCCCGCCTACGCCGTGTTTTACTTCTACACCAATTTCCTTATAATAATTCGCAATATACTGTGCCGTTTCATATTCCTTAAAGGATAGTTCAGGGTTTTGATGTAGATATTGTCTAATCTCCACCATCTCATTCCAATTGACTTCTAATTTACTCATAAGGGTTTCAAGCATTTGGACTCCTCCTTAAAACTTTTAAAATTAAGAATATTATAACATTGATAGTGATCTTTTGAGATATTTTCTATTTGTTTGATAGGATTGGAGGATGAAGTTTTAAATCAAAAACATTGCAACGATCGTTGTAACCACAAGCCCAATAATTACGGGCATTAAATTTCGACGAGCCAGTTCGAATGGATCAACCCCGCATATTGCAGCTGCTGGAATAAGAGCCCATGGAACAAGTGTCCCACCACCGACCCATATGCCTGCAACTTGACCAAGTGCTGTCAATGTTGCTGCACCGGAACCAATTGCTTCCGCAAAAAGGCTGGCAACAGAGCCTGCAAGTGAAATTCCGGAAAAACCAGAGCCATCCAATCCTGTGATGGCACCTACAGTTGTTAATGTGATTGCCCCGACACTTTGGGATATTGGAACGACAGATGCTAATGATCCACCAAGATCGTTCACAATCCCCTGGGATGTTGATGGAAGAAAATCACCGATAATAGTTTGGAAGCCAGAGTCACCCAAGTAGAAGAAAGCTGCAATCGGGATCACTGGACCAAAAACTTTAAATCCAAATTGAAAACCATCAATCAGGAAGGTCGTGGTTTTCTCAAGACCTTTTCCTTTATAACCGACAAGAGAGATTAAGATAAGGATGAGGACGGATGTCCCTCCAATTAAAGCTGTAGCATCACCACCCTGTAGATTAAAGGTGACCATTGCAACAATGTCTAAGGCAAATAGTATGGGTATTAAAAGAGCAAAGAATTTTTTCGATGAGTTTGAAAGAGTTCGTATAGGCTCAGTATCCAAGGAATTCATAACAATCGTAGAAGTATTAACCTTTAATTTGCCGTTTTTCATATCTCTTTTTAGAAATAAGAATGCGGTGAATGTTGTCACAATTCCCATAACAGCAACAAGTGGAATACTTGCTGCTAATACTTCAGAAATAGGTATTCCGGCGGCGTCCGCCGTTAATTTAGGAGCTGCTTGAATCACATAATCTCCAGATAAAGCAATCCCGTGCCCGAATAGATTCATCGCCATAGCAGCACCCAATGCTGGCAGCCCAACTCTTAGAGCAGCAGGTAAAAGGACTGCTCCTAATAATGCAACTGCAGGGGAAGGCCAGAAGAACCATGAAATCATCATCATTAAGATCCCGATGGTCCAATAAGCAAGCGTAGGAGTTTTAATAAGTTTCGTGAATGGCGATATCATGGCATCATTGATCCCTGTCGTTGTTAAACTTTTACTCATGGCTACGATAATAGAGATAACAAGAATGGTAGATAGTAATTGTGTTATCGCAAAGATAAAGCTATTAAAAATACTGCTGATTGAATCTGTCAACGAGCCTGTTGCTGTGAGGGCAAGGAGGAAAATCCCCGCTATACATATTAACGAAGTATCTCGTCTTAACACCATAAACAGGATAATTAGGCCAATAAACAGCAAGTAAATCCAGTGAAGTATTGTTAATTCTATTCCCAAAAGGAACACTCCTTAAGTAGCAAAATATAGGCATTTGCCACGATTAATGTAATACAGAGTATGTCACTTTTTCTGCACTTGTGAGGGAGAAGGAGAAAAAAATCCGCCTTAAGACGGACAACAATTCATGCCCTTGCAACTCTTATCTTGTTCATTGACTTTTTATAATAAGTACTAAGAAGAGGAGTTTCCGACATGTAAATAGAATTCACTTATAGAGGAGAATAGGGCGGTGAAAACATCTTGAAATCTAACGGACGAAGACAATGGTTTTTTTCTACATTTCTATTATTAATAGGGGTAACGCTTTTACTCATTAATATTGGTGTCATTTCCATGGAAATAAAAGAGATTATTGTCAGCATACTCCCGATTTTATTAGTATTTTTAGGATTAAAATGGTTATTTGATAGCTTTCGATATAGAAGCATTGGGAAAATGGTTGCTGGATTATTCGTGGGAATGTTAGGTGGTTTGAAGATACTGGATCAATTTCAACTATTAGCTTTTAGTTATAGCGATTGGTGGAGATTGTGGCCTGTTTTTATTATTGCGATTGCATTTCAAGGAATCTTTTTGAAGAAGAAAATGAGAATTAATATAGCTTCAAATTATGACGATGAAAAAACAGTACTAAAAAATAAGATAAAAAGCCAGACAAAAAGGACAAATATAAGAAATTATCACAATGTATTTATAGGGGAAATGAAATTTAAAGATCCCAATTGGCCTTTAGAACCGATGAGTCTCCACAATGGAATCGGAAATTATTATTTTGACCTTAGTAAAGCGTATATCCCTGAAGGTGAAACACCGATTCTTATCAAAGGATGGATCGGGGATTTGAAAATGCTTATCCCAGAGGATGTAGCTGTTGAAATTGATGTAAATGTAAGTATTGGAGAAATTAGACTTTTCGATCGGAAATCTTCAGAGGTAAGTCCTCAATATTATTACCGTTCACCTGATTATGACGAAGCAAACAAGAGAATTAGGATGAGCATTTCATTGAAAATCGGGTCTGTTCGGGTCAGACATGTATAAAAGGGGAGAGCTTCATGAAATCTTCAACTACTATAAGAGGGTGGTTTCTCAAAAATTATTTTATGATGGGATTGATGGAAACCCTTCTTGTATTTTTGGTTCTACAAGTACATTTGATAATATCTGATGACCCACAGCTTAATCTTTTGGGGGCAATCTATTTATCTTTAGTTATTTTTATTATTTTTATAATTGTAGGTATTTATTCTGCCCTACGTTCAAGCAGCATATTAACGAGCAGATTAGATGATGTATCAACTTTTGTATCAACTTTAAGAAGGGGCAAGTTTTCTGAGAGAGTCCAACAGTCTGAACAGGATGAAATTGGGATTCTTTCTGAGGAGCTGAACCAGCTTGCAGGATATATTCAAGATCAAGTTAGATCCCTGCAACGATTAGCGGATGAAAAGTCTGAGCTTGCAGAACAGGCACATCATGCTGCCGTAATGGAAGAAAGACATCGACTAGCACGTGATTTACATGATTCTGTCAGTCAGCAGCTATTTGCCCTCAATATGCTTTCATCTGCAGCATTGAGAAGCTTACATCAGCCAACGAAAGAAGAAGCAGAATCAATAATGAAACAAGTCGCAGAAATTGCAGCAAAAGCACAAGGTGAAATGAGAGCGCTATTATTGCATTTGCGGCCTGTTGATTTAAAAGGGGAAACGTTAGCTCAAGCTTTGAATACATTGGTTCTAGAACTAAAAGACAAGACCTCCATTAGCATTGACGCTCACTTTGATGATTTAAATCGCTTATCTAAAGGAGCAGAAGCTCATCTGTTTAGAATCATACAAGAAGCTCTTTCTAATATTCTAAGACATGCAGAAGCAACGAAAATTAAAGTTGAAACAAAACAGTTAAAAGGTTTCATGTCGATTTATATAAGTGATAACGGAAACGGCTTTAATGTAGATCAATACAAACTTACATCATATGGATTACAAACTATGAGGGAGCGATGCGAGGAAATTGGGGGAATCTTTGAAATCCGCTCTAAAAAGAATGAAGGAACCTATATCCATATTACGATTCCTATTGATTAAAAGGAGAGGAAACGGTTGGGAAAAATAAAAGTAATGATTGTGGATGACCATGAAATGGTTCGCTTGGGGATGAGGACTTATTTATTAACAGAAGAATCGATTGAGTTTATGGGGGAAGCCAAAAGTGGAAAAGAAGCTGTAAAATTAGCGAAACTCTATCAGCCACATGTGATATTAATGGACTTACTTATGGAAGATGGTAATGGGATTGAGGCAACGAAAGAAATCCTTACCTTTCTTACACAATGTAAAATTATTATACTTACAAGCTATTATGATGATGAAATGGTTTTTCCTGCAATTGAAGCAGGTGCACATAGCTATCTCTTAAAAACAGCTAGTGCTGAAGATGTGACATCAGCTATCTATAAAGCAGCAAAAGGGGAGTCCGTAATTTCCTCTCAAGTCGCCGACAAAATGATGAATCGTTTCCGCCCAAAGCAAAGGAAACTTCATGAAGATCTTACTGTGAGAGAACTTGATGTATTGAAATGTTTAGGAGAAGGAATGACAAATCAGGAAATCGCTGAAAAGCTATATATTGGTATCAAAACGGTGAAAACCCATGTTAGTAACATTTTAAGCAAACTAGGTGTAGCAGATCGAACACAAGCTGCTGTTTACGCAAATCGAAATGGAATCACCATTAGTGGACAATGATTTTTTTGAGGTTGACCCAAAGGATCAACCTCATTTGCCATGCTAACGAACAGTTGTCAACTGTTTAATAACTTCATCGCAGCTATGGATACAAGCGAATTCCTTGTGTAAATTGGTCAATGATAAATGGTGAATCGATTCAGCAGAATAAAGAGATCCATCGAAGGATTCCGTTTCAAAGCAAGCCGTTGCATCATGAACGACTGTGACATCATACTGTAAATTTGCAGCCATTCTGACAGTCGTAGAAACACAATGGTTAGTGGTAAGCCCAACGATAATAAGGCTTTGAATGTTTTCCTTTTTTAAAAATAAATCCAATTCTGTGCCAATAAAAGCACTGTTTACTTCTTTCACAATATGCTTCTCATTCGGTAATGGCTCAAAACCTTCCATGAAGTGAAATCCATTTGACCCAGGATGTAGGGGAGATTCACTATACGTTGAAGAATGTTGAACATGAATAATAGGCCAATGTTTGTCTCTCCACAGAGACAACAAACTTAAGGCTTTTTCTTCAGCCCCTTCATTATTTCTTCTTCCCCAAATCGGAAATTGAAATCCCATTTGAAAATCAATAAGAAGTAAACACGGATTTCCCAACGTTCTCACCTACTCTTTTAAAGTTGAAATCACATGCATGCATCCCTATTCGCCATGAAACCTTTGTGGAAAATGATATGATTCCCTCCTTTTTTACGTCATTAAAAGAAAAATATCGATAAAGTATACGGAAGAATTTAACTTTTTATGAATGTAAACTGCATTATCATGATAAATAGACCTACTGGACTAAAACAAAAACCATGCACCAATAAGGTAGAGACCAGTGGCAATTCCTGCTCCAATGGCCGAGATTTTCAATTTATAACGAGCGTAGTCAACAAGAGGCATTTCTAGAATGGATGCAGTGGTAATAGTCGTGTCGCCTAAGGGAGAAGTCATTGCTCCAAAAGATCCGCTTGCAAAGACAGCCCCAACGGTCATTGGAATCGATGCGTCAGTGGCAGTCGCGAGTGTCATTCCAAGAGGCATAAATAACCCCCAAGTTCCCCATGAAGACCCAATAAAGTAACCGACAACAGATCCGATTAGAAATATAATGGCTGGAATTGTAAAAGCCGGTAGGAAATTACCTAATGTTGAGCTAATGAATTCCGAAAATCCAAGGTCCTCAGCTGTTAAGGATAAAGCCCATACCAAAATAAGCAGAATAATCGCCTGCATCAGTTGGTTTCCTCCATCAATAAAGTGGTACAACATTTCGTCTAAGGGCAGTCGCCGGATAACATAAAATAAAAATGTTAAAACGAGCGTAATGAAAACGGCAAGTAGCATAACAAAGGTTGCGTCGGCTTCGGAAAACGCATCAAATAGAGTTTCTGCCCCTTTTGAGATACCGTCCTGCCATAATAGAAATAAGGAAAGCCCTAATAGAAGAAAAAGTGGGACGATTAAATTCCATGGTTGAGCTTTCACCATACTTAACTCCTTTTTAATCCCTATTCTATGGTATTGATGTTGATTTTTCTTGTCGTCATCTTTTTGTGTCGATTCTTCCTTTTTATTTTTTGATTTCCAGAATGTACGGATAAGGCCGATAACGAGCATGACAATCGCAAAGAAGTTAAAAGGAATACTAAGGAGAAACACGGAGTAAGGAGTGAGCTCTAGCCCATTTTTTTGAATTCCCGACTCAACAAGGGATACCATAAAACCGACAAAAGCTGTTGCAACGGGCAATAGAACAATGACAGATGCTGTTGAGACATCCATTGTAAACCCTACTTTTTCCTTGGAAATCTTCATTTTCTCCATTAACGATTTAACGACTGGACCAATCATCATGATTCGAAACATAGGCATCATAAATGTAAAGGGAAGGGTAATCCAGATTAACGCTAGTAATCCACGCTGCGTTTTAATTCTTTTACCGATCCATTCGGAAAATCCTTTAATTCCCCCAGATATTTTCATCATTCCAACGAGTCCGCCAAATAAATATAAGAATCCAACAATTTTAATATTCGTTTCGTCAGAAAGTGTCGTTACAATGTACTGAACTGCTTGCTCGGAACCACTCATTAATTCTACTTTTACAATAAAAGAGCCAACTAGAATTCCTAATACGAGTCCAGGTAATATTTTTTTCAACCAAATTGACATACTGATGACAATTAAAAAGGGAATAAGCGAAAGCCATGCATGTTCCAAGGTTATTCCTCCTCTCATTTCCCCTATTTTCTCCAATATTTTTTACTTCATTCTGTATTGGTGGGAGTACGTTGCTCTTTAGTGAAGGCTGTTTTCGCATAAGTTGCTTTTCGAAGAAGAATAGAAACCCGTAAAGTTAAGGTTTCGGGGCATCTTTTCGTCAAATCAATAAGTGTTTCACTGATATTGAATGATTTATGATGTTTACAATTGATCAAAAGTAACAGAGTATACGAAAAAAAGAGCCTTAGTGTAAAATGAAGGAAGTGGTTCATTTCATTAGGAATGCCTATTCTGGGTTTAATTGGTATGACAAGAAAATTAGAGGGATGCAGGGAATAAAAGAACTAATCCAAAATAAAAAGGGGGTGACTAAATTTTGTCTTATAAGTCACCCTCTTTCTCCATCAGGATCAGATTTTAGTATTCATCGTTAGGAATCGTGTACTGCGTAACATAAGAGGCACGCGGGAAAATTTCTTTTTTATTCTCTCCTTTATTATTCTTTCCATGGGCATTTGAGTATTGCTCCGAATTTTTCCATCTAATAAAGGCTTTTTCGTTTTCCCACAACGTCATAATGACATATGTGTCAGTATCTAGTGGCCTTAAAACTCTGATGGCCACAAACCCCGGAACTTTTTCAATTAAACCGGCTCTATTTTTAAAGCGGTATTCAAACAATGGACGGCCCTCATCTGTAACAGGGATATTATTGCATACTACAAAACCATTTTTTTGAAAACTTCCTGAGCGATCAACCACCTCATAGCGGCGCGGTTCCTGAAAAACCGAGTCACCCTCTGTTTCATGAATGAGTAGAGAAGTCTCTGCATTCTGCATGATAACCATTGACTCATTGGAATGTTTTTGCTCTAGCTTTTTTAAAAATTCATATGTACCTGTCGCCATATATAATTTCATCCAATCTCACCCCATCTAGTTTAGCTTCTATTTACTCTTCCCTAAAAATATCATCTTGTAACATGGTTTGATATTTTGGTATATCTATTTTACAAAAAAATGTTGTTAAAATGCTGTCAGATCCGTTTATTCGGCAAATTTATGACATTTCCTTTGAAAAACTATACTTTTCTCCATAAACAGTCTATAGTTGAATCGTGCAAAAGTACGGTAGTATCACACATTATTTTTTATTCATTTTAAAGTATATTACAATATGGAAAGATAGTTAGAAAGGTGGACGAAAAAGGTATGAATACTTTTAACGATACATTGATAAAAGCTGCTATGGGTGAGAAGACTGACCATGTTCCTGTATGGTATATGCGTCAAGCTGGGCGTTCACAACCTGAATACCGTAAAATTAAAGAGAAATATTCCTTGTTTGAAATTACTCATCAACCAGAGCTTGGTGCATATGTGACGAGACTTCCTGTTGAAAATTATGGTGTTGATGCGGCTATTCTTTATAAAGATATTATGTCACCACTTCCTGCGATTGGAGTGAATGTAGATATTAAATCTGGAATTGGTCCCGTTATCGATAATCCGATCACTTCCCTTAAGGATATAGAGAAACTAGGTGAGATCGATCCAGAAAGCGATGTACCATATGTTCTAGATACAATCAAAATCCTTACACAAGAGCAGCTTTCAGTGCCGCTTATTGGCTTTGCAGGTGCTCCATTTACGCTGGCTAGTTATATGATTGAGGGCGGACCATCCAAGAATTATAATAAAACAAAAGCATTCATGTATGCAGAACCTAAAGCATGGTTTGCATTAATGGATAAACTAGCTGAAATGACGATCACATATGGTCGCTCCCAAATTAAAGCAGGAGCCTCTGCTTTTCAAATTTTTGACTCTTGGGTAGGTGCTTTAAATGTGGCGGATTATCGTTATTACATAAAGCCTATAATGGAGAAAATCTTTTCTGAGTTAAAGAAAGAGGGAGTGCCATTGATTATGTTTGGTGTTGGGGCTAGTCACTTGGCAATGGAATGGCATGATCTTCCACTTGATGTTGTTGGGTTAGATTGGAGATTGCCAATTAGTGAAGCTCGCCAAATGGGAATAAACAAACCTGTACAAGGGAATTTAGACCCAGCTATTCTATTAGCTCCTTGGGAAGTGATTGAGGAGAAAGCGAAAGCGATTTTAGACCAAGGGATGGAAAACCCTGGATACATCTTTAATTTAGGCCACGGTGTTTTTCCACAGGTAAAGCCAGAAACCTTGAAACGTTTAACATCATTTATTCATGAATATTCAGCAAACAAAAATAGAGGCTAGAGCAAACTATTTTGGTATCATTTAATTTATATGGCACAATAGCTATTGAGTCTTTAATCGAGGTGGAATAACATGAAGAAAAAAATGGGTTTACTTGTAATGGCTTATGGAACTCCATATAAAGAACAAGATATAGAGAGATATTACACACATATACGTCACGGACGTCCACCGGCACCTGAGATGTTAGAGGACTTGCGTCAACGTTATGATGCAATTGGTGGAACTTCCCCACTTGCTGAAATTACCCAGGAACAAGCCGACAAGCTTGAATTACATTTAAATACGATCCAAGATGAAATAGAATTTAAATCTTATCTAGGATTAAAACATATAGAACCATTTGTAGAAGATGCAGTAGAACAGATGCACAAGGATGGCATTGAAGAAGCGGTCTCAATTGTATTGGCTCCACATTTCTCAACTTTTAGCGTCAAATCATATAATGGTCGTGCAAAAGAAATGGCTGAAAAACTTGGAGGACCCGATATCATTTCTGTTGAAAGCTGGTATGACGAGCCAAAGTTTATACAATATTGGGTCGATCAAGTGAGAGAGACTTATGGAAATATGCCGGAAGATGAGAGAAATAATTCAATATTAATTGTATCCGCACACAGTCTTCCTGAACGTATTTTAAAAGATGGCGACCCGTACCCAGATCAATTGGACCAAACAGCCAAGTTGATTGTAAAGGGTGCAGGAGTTAACGAATATGCCATTGGCTGGCAAAGTGAAGGGAACACTCCAGATCCATGGCTTGGACCAGATGTACAAGATTTAACAAGAGAGTTATATAAAGAAAAAGGTTATAAAGCATTTGTTTATATCCCGGTTGGGTTTGTAGCGGATCATCTCGAAGTCTTATATGATAATGACTATGAATGTAAAGTAGTGACAGACGAACTGGGAGTGAGCTACTACCGTCCTGAAATGCCAAACGCCAAACCAGAATTCATTGATGCTTTAGCCACAATAGTTCTGAAGCAATTAAAATCATGAAAGAAATCTAGAAAAAGAAGGCGATGAACGGTGTTGCAAGAGAAACAGAAAGTTGTAGTAATTGGTGGGGGAATAACCGGATTAACAGCTGCCTATTATTTACAAAAAGAAGCAGAACAATCTGGACGACCAATAGAAGTCAAGCTAATTGAAGCGGGGCATAAATTGGGAGGGAAGATTCAGACTGTTATCAAAGACGGATTTGTCATTGAACGTGGTCCTGACTCATTTTTAGCAAGAAAAAAGAGTGCCTCCCGCCTAGCTGTAGACGTTGGAATGGAAGATAAACTTATAAGTAATTCTACAGGTACTTCTTATGTTCTTGTAAAAGAAAAACTTCACCCTATGCCAGGTGGCTCTGTCATGGGAATCCCTACACAAATGGCTCCTTTTGCTACTACGGGTCTGTTTTCCATGCAGGGGAAAGTTAGAGCCGCAGCCGATCTTGTTCTTCCTAAGTCATCGGAACAGGGGGATCAATCCTTAGGTCAATTTTTCCGAAGAAGATTAGGAGACGAGGTCGTCGAAAATCTAGTAGAACCACTTCTTTCTGGTATTTATGCTGGGGATATAGATAAAATGAGTTTAATGTCGACTTTTCCACAATTCTATCAAGTAGAGCAAGAGCATAGAAGTTTAATATTAGGGATGAAGAAAACAACTCCTACTCCAACCCTAAAAAAAGGTGAAAAGAAAAAAGGAGTCTTTCTAACGATTACTTCTGGTTTGCAATCTTTTGTAGATGCTATTGAGGCTAAACTGAAACCAGAAACCGTCATCAAAGGTGTAAAAGTAAACTCAGTTGAAAAGACAGAGGGAGATCATTATTCAGTCATCTTGAATACTGGTGAAGAATTGTGTGCGGATAGTATTATTGTTGCAACCCCGCATAATGTTGTACAGTCAATCTTTTCAAGTTATTCTATGTTTGATCGTTTAAAAGACATGCCTGCTACATCCGTTGCAACTGTAGCTATGGCGTTTCCTAAAAAAGCGATCAATAAAGATATTGACGGAACAGGCTTTGTTGTTTCCCGTAATAGTGATTACACGATTACAGCATGTACGTGGACACATAAGAAATGGCCGCATACAACTCCTGATGGGAAAGTGTTACTTCGCTGCTATGTGGGAAGAGCAGGAGATGAAGCTGTCGTTGACCTATCAGATGACCAGATTAAGAAAATTGTATTAGACGATTTAAGCAAAATCATGGATATTGACATGGATCCTGACTTTACGATAGTTTCTAGATGGAAAAATGCTATGCCACAATATACAATAGGGCATAAAGATCGGACTTTTAAGCTTAAAGATTCAATTGAACAAAAACTACCAGGTATTTTTATTGCAGGCAGCTCCTTTGAAGGGATTGGTCTTCCCGATTGCATCGACCAAGGAGAAGCAGCAGTGGAGCATGTTTTAAACTATTTATCATAATAAATGGGGCAAATTATTATGTGTCAGAAAGAGATATCATATTTTTTCTTACACATTGTAATTGTCCTATTTTTTTTGCCTATTTTCTAATACATTTTAGAAGCATTGAGCAGCCTGAATACACGTATACTCCTGGGTCATCCTAAGGTACGCGAAGTGTATTCAGGCTGCGGGTTAAATGACAACAATCATTGCGAAAAGAGACTTTTATTTTAACGAGGTTGATTTTCTAATCCTATTTGTGATATTCTAATTTACGAGTGAAAAATGACCGGAATCTTATTTTGGTCATATGGTCAACGAGGGGTGATAAAGTGTCTGTGGATCGAAAAAAATTAATTTTAGAAGCGGCAACAAAGTCATTTTCTATGTTTGGATATAAAGCCACTACAATGGATCAAGTATCAAAACTTGCTAATGTTGGGAAGGGTACGATTTATACCTTTTTTAAAAATAAAGAAGAGCTCTTTAATGAAATCGCTACAACTCTAATTCGAGAAATGAAAGAAGCGGCAGAAGAAACCATTGATGAAAAATTATCCTTTTATGAAAATCTACATCGCGCTTTATATCGAATCCTAGAATTTAGAAAAGAGCATCAGCTAACAATAAAAATGTTCCAAGAAGAAAGGGAAATGGGGACTCCTGCTGTACATGAGGCTATGGAAGAAATAGAGAAGTCTATTGTAAATTACATTAAAGTGAAAGTTCAAGAAGCCATTGATCGTGGTGAGATTAGACAATGTAATCCTGAAATGACTGCTTTTATAATGTTAAAACTCTATATATCGTTGATTTTCGATTGGGAACAATATCACCAACCATTAAATAAAGATGAAATTTCAGAACTCTTTCAGCTTTATTTATTTCAAGGATTGTCAAAATGATAGTCCTTCTCTTTTTAACAAAAGTGACCAAATGAATAATATGGTCATAATTTCACAGGGGGAATGCTAAATGAAAAGCTCACTGCTTTTCGCTGAGTTTAAAGCGATTTTTAAAAATAAAAAATTACTGATTCCGATCATCGCTGTTTTGTTTATTCCGATTATGTATAGTGGAGTGTTCTTATGGGCTTTCTGGGACCCTTATGAACAACTTGAAGAACTCCCTGTAGCAATTGTTAATAGTGATAAACCTGCGGAATATAACGGTGAAACGATCCATCTTGGCGACGATTTAGTAGATAATTTGAATGAAAATGATCAATTTGATTTCCATTTCGTTTCAAAAGAGGATGGGTATGAAAATTTAGAACATCAAGAGTACTATATGTTGGTTGAAATCCCAAGTTCCTTTTCTAAAAATGCCACCACATTATTAGAAGAGGAACCCCAAAAACTCACATTAAAATATGTTCCGAATGAAAGCTACAATTTCCTTTCTGCCCAAATTGGAGATAGAGCAATGGAGGAAATAAAGTCAAGTTTATCTAAATCAGTAACCGAGACCTATGCAGAAACAATGTTTGATAAAGTGGGAGAGTTAGGAGAAGGATTCGAAACGGCAAGTAACGGTGCTTCTGAGCTTAATAATGGTGCTTCCAAAGTCACAAAAGGTGCAGAGGAACTAAAAAACAATCTACAAACACTTGCACAAAAGAACATTGAATTCAACGGAAAATTTTCAGAAGCGAAGTCGGGAGCTGCTTCACTTGCAACCGGTTCAGCAGAGCTTCAGACAGGGCTGACTAAGCTATCAAACGGATATAGTCAGCTATTAAATGGGATTGAGAAATCTAACCCTGACATTAATCGACTAGTTCAAGGAATCCAAGCTACCCATCAAGGGTTAGAGCAAGCAAAAACTGGTACAGATGAAATGGTTGCAAAAACAGGAGAAATACAGCAAGGAGCAGAAAGTCTTGCAAATGGAATGAACAAATTAAATACAGGAGCACAATCGATAAACAATGGCGCTAATCAGGTAAACAATGGGATTCAACAGCTTGAACAAGAACTGTCACCATTATTATCCGCTTTACCCCCAGAAAAACAAAAGGAACTTGAAGCGGCTCTTACGCAATTGAAAGCAGGAACAACAAGCTTATCGGAAGGTACAGAACAGCTTGCGGGTGGTGTAGAGCAACTACAGCCAGGAGCAAGTAAGCTTTCACAAGGATTAAAGCTTCTAAATGAAAAACAAATGGAATTGCAGACTGGTTTAGGTGATCTGACAAATGGATCTGCTCAATTAAGCTCAGGGGCAGAAAAGCTGCAAAGTGGTCAAAGTGAAATTATTCAAAACCTATCACTATTAAATGGAAAGTTTGGTGATGCAGTAAAAGGTTCAACTGAAATAGCAGAAGGTGCATCCACTCTTAATACTGGTTTAAATCAATTATATGATGGTTCATCTAGGATAACGGACGGGACTAAGCAACTCTCTGATGGTTCAACAAAGCTAGCCAATGGTACTACAGAATTAAGTGAAGGTACGAATGAGCTAAGTAATAAGCTTCATGATGCATCCGATCAGGCAAATTCAGTTCAAGCTGATGAGGATAATTACGACATGATGGCAGGACCTGTCGATCTAAATAAAAAGGCCATCAATCCAGTTCCAAACTATGGAACTGGAATGGCGCCATATTTATTATCACTTGGGTTGTTTGTTGGTTCGTTGTTAATTTCAATTGTCTATCCATTTAAAGAACCAGCGATTCGACCAGTAAATGGAATCTCCTGGTTCTCAGGCAAATTTACTGTACTTATTACAGTTGGAATTATGCAATCTCTAATTGCTGGTGGAATTCTTCTATTTGGTCTCGGGATAGAAGTTGAAAGTATTCCATTATTCTTTCTTTCTACGATTGTAACAAGCCTTACATTCATAGGTTTAATTCAGGTTCTCGTTACAATGTTAGGAGATCCCGGTCGTTTTATTGCGATTATTATTTTAATTCTTCAATTAACGGCAAGTGCGGGTACATTCCCAATAGAACTTATTCCACAAGCACTGCAGCCGATTAGTGCGATATTGCCGATGACCTATTCTATTTCAGCTTTTAAAGCCGTTATATCAAGTGGAGATTTTGCATATATGTGGCAAAACCTAATGACGCTAGGTCTGTTCTTTGGAGGATTTGTCATTATGTCGATTGGATACTTTATAGCATTATTTAAAAAACGATATAGAAATGCAGTAACGGAGTAATAAATGAAGCCGGCTATTCATGTTGAATGAATGGTCGGTTTTTTTAAGTATCAGGGGGGCAAAATGGTCAATTGCACGAAAATTAGAATTATCGCACGAGTACTGATCACAATTGTCAAAAATCTAAATTATTGCATGGAATTGCACACAAATAAAATTAATGGCACTATCCGAATCTTTACTATATATCAAATTATGAAGTTCTCTTCACAAAATATCCGCTTAATAGCTACAAATTCAATGTTTAAAAACTCATTTAGCCTGCTAGAATAGAAGTGTAGTAATGAATTGGAGGAATAATGCATGAAACGATTTAAATTATTTGCCCTGATTACCATACTCTCTTTAATCATTGCGGCATGCGGTACAAATGAAGGAAAAAATAATGGATCTTCTAGTGAAGGGAATTTAGTACCAGTAAAAGCTGAATTATCCGTTCCTGAAAAAGCGGATAAAGGAGATACTGTAGTATTTGAAACGAAGGTAACCCAAGGGGATGAAAAGGTTAAAGATGCTTCAGAAGTTAAATATGAAGTATGGTTGGAAGGCAAGAAAAAAGATAGCCAAATGATTAAATCAGAACAAAAAGAAGATGGACTTTATACGGCAGAATACAAATTTCCTAAAGATGGCCAATACCAGGTTCAAGTGCATGTAACCGCTAGAGAGATGCATACAATGCCGAAAGCGACAATTGCTATTGGAAATGTAGAAAATGGTAGTCACGCACATGAAGAAGGGGATGATCATCAACATGAGGAAGAAGGTCACGAACATTCTCATGAGGAATCTAGTGTTCTTATTCATTTGATGAAACCGGATGATGTCAAAGCAAATCAAGATACAAAACTAACAACGCATGTAACGAAAGACGATGAAGCACTTTCAAAAGCACAGATTAGGTTTGAAATTTGGCAAGAAGGTTCAGAAAAACATGAGTGGGTTACAACAGAAGAAATGAAGTCTGGCGAGTATACAGGTACATACTTATTCCCTGAAAAAGGGGATTACCATGTTCAGGTTCATGTTGAAAATGATGAAGGTGTTCATGAACATACAATGGAAATGATTACAGTAGAATAGAAAAAAGAGAGTTCGGTTAAATGCCTTAAATTAAGCATTCAACCGAACTCTTTTATGTTCACTAATTATAATTCTTGTTGACCAATACAATGGTCACAATGGTTTCCATAGCACTCATGCTGCTCTTCAATATTCTCGCCGCATTTAGTACATTGCTTAGGTGGTAAGTTCTTGAAAAAATCGACAATGTTCGTTAACAAGTTGATCCCCTCCGTTTAAATGATTACCCCTTTGTGCAAGTGTTGTATAACTGTTGTTTATTTATATTATATTGTATTATAACAGATTTATTCTCGTCAATGATTTTTTGAATGCAATTCGCTTTTAATGAAAAAATAGGCATAATGAAGTATAGTAAAGATATAGATGAAAACGATTATCATTGGATTTGAAAGGAGATGTCGCAATGATGAAACTGACAGTAATCGGTCAATGGGGAGGATATCCAAAGGCAGGGGAAGCAAGCTCAGGGTATCTTCTTGAATACGATAAATTTAAATTACTTGTTGACTGTGGGAGTGGAGTCCTTTCATTCCTTCAAACCCATATAGATGTCAAGGAATTAGATGCTCTTATCCTTTCTCATTACCATCCTGATCATGTTGCAGATATAGGTGTTCTACAACACGCATTGCTGATTCAATATCATTTAGGCGAGTACAACCGTACCCTCCCGGTTTATGCACATACTGAAGACAATGCATCATTTTCAAAGCTTACATATAAAAACTTAATGAAAGGCCACCAATATAATCCAAATGGGACAATGGAAATAGGCCCTTTTTCGATTTCGTTTCTAAAAACAAAGCACCCGGTTCCATGCTATGCGATGAGAATAGAAGCGGGTGGGAAAGTACTCGTATATACAGCTGATTCAGCTTATAGAGAAGAATTTATTCCGTTTGCAAAAGATGCTGATGTGCTATTATGTGAGTCTAACTTTTATGGAGAAATGAATGGTGCGAATGCTGGTCATATGACGAGCTTTGAAGCGGCTAGAATTGCTAAAGGAGCAAGTGTGAAACAATTAATTCTTACTCATTTACCGCATTTCGGTGATCTCAATCAGTTAGTAGAAGAAGCTAGCTCTGTTTTTAATGGAAAAATACAATTAGCAAAGAAAGACTTAACAGTAGAATTTTAGGAGGAATTTAGATGCTTTTTATTGATAACCAAGGAATCACGGATCCTAGAATTAATTTAGCGATTGAAGAATATGCGTTAAAAAATTTAGATATAAATGAGACGTATTTGCTATTTTACATAAATGAACCGTCCATTATTATCGGGAAAAACCAGAACACAATTGAAGAAATTAATACGGACTATGTTGATCGTCAAGGTCTGCATGTCGTCCGTCGTCTTTCAGGCGGCGGGGCCGTATATCATGATAAGGGGAATTTGAACTTTAGTTTTATTACTAAGGATGATGGGGAGAGTTTCCATAACTTTCAAAAGTTCACCGAGCCTGTTATTAAAGCACTAAAAAAATTAGGAGTTGATGCAGAGCTTAGTGGTAGGAATGATATAGTTGCGGAGGGACGTAAAATCTCTGGTAATGCCCAATTCTCAACGAAAGGTAGAATGTTTAGTCACGGAACATTATTGTTTGATTCAGAAATTGAAAATGTCGTTTCTGCATTAAAAGTGCGTAAAGATAAAATTGAGTCGAAAGGAATCAAATCGATTCGCAGCCGTGTAGCAAATATCTCTGAATTCCTTGAAGAAAAGATCACCATTGAGGAGTTCCGCTCTATGCTTCTTCGTTACATCTTTGATGAAGTCGATGATATTCATGAGTACAAATTAACAGATACAGATTGGGAAAAAGTTCACCAACTCTCTAAAGAGCGCTATCAAAATTGGGATTGGAATTATGGGAAATCACCGAAGTTTGATTTACAACATTCACATCGCTTCCCAGTTGGTAGTGTAGATGCACGCCTTAATGTGAATAAAGGGATCATAGAGGATTGCAAAATTTATGGTGATTTCTTTGGTGTTGGAGACGTCTCTGACATTGAATTCCGTTTAAAAGGAAAACGTTATGAGAGAGAGCAAATTGAAAAAGCATTAGAGGGAATCGATGTGAAGCACTATTTCGGGAACATAACAAAAGCAGAGCTTATTGATTTAATCTATTAATTTGAAAGGGGGATGATTTAGGTCATCCTCCTTTTATTCATTATGATCCTGTTTAACCATATGAAAATCACTAAATTCATTCATCTCATTGGCTATTAATAGTGTTGTAGTAGGGTGAAATTTGAAAGCAGGCCTGTGATAAATTAGATGTAAAATTATGAATATTTGAATAGGTCACTTGAATAATTTCGTTTCATTCTATAAAATGAAGTTGAAGAGGATTGCCGCAATATGAATGACCATTCATTCATATTTGAAAGGGGAGGGAAAATTGAATTTATCATCACGGTTAGAAGAAACGTCGAAGATCCATAATACGAAACCTGCCTATTATTTTATGGGAGAGTCAAGTACATATGGGGAGTTGAATGGTGCAGTAAATAAATTTGCTAGTGGATTACAAGACATGGGAATTGAAAAAGGAGATCATATTGCTCTCGTTCTTGGGAATTCTCCTCACTTCATTGTTGCCCTATACGGTGCAATGAGGCTTGGAGCTACAGTTATACCTGTGAATCCGATTTATACACCCGATGAGATTGGCTATATTGTTCGAAATGGTGATGTAAAAGCGATTGTTACTCTAGATGTACTTGTTCCTTTAATGGAGAAAATGCATACAGCTTTACCTGAAGTGGAGCATTATATTATTTGTGAAACAGGTGATGAAAGAGTGAAGGGGGTTGATCCTAGTACTCTCTCTATCTACTCCAAATTGAAACCGTTTACACAATTGACAGCGAATGGAGATCCCCTATTTAAAGGTACTGAATTGGAAGAAGATGATATTGCTGTTATTCTTTATACATCAGGTACCACAGGCAAACCTAAAGGGGCAATGTTGACCCATAAAAACCTCTATTCAAACGCAAGAGATGTAGGGGATTACTTAAAAATGAATGAAGAGGACCGTGTCGTTACCACATTACCAATGTTTCATGTGTTCTGTTTAACAGTCGTACTAAATGCACCATTAATTTCTGGTGCAACCTTACTGATCGTTCCTAAATTTAGTCCAAAAGCGATTTTTGATTTAGCAAATAAATATAAGCCAACGGTTTTTGCCGGGGTTCCAACCATGTATAATTTTCTTTATCAATTTCCAGATGGGAACCCAAATGATTTTGCTTCCTTAAGACTTTGTATATCTGGCGGGGCTTCACTTCCTGTTGCTCTTTTGAAAAACTTTGAGAAAAAATTTAATGTCATAGTATCAGAAGGATATGGTCTTTCAGAGGCATCCCCTGTTACATGCTTCAATCCCTTAGATCGCCCAAGAAAGCCGGGCTCCATCGGTACAAATATTATGAATGTCGAAAATAAAATTGTTGATGAATTAGGAGGATTGGTTCCTGCTGGTGAAGTAGGTGAATTAGTTGTTCGCGGTCCGAATGTAATGAAAGGATATTATAAGATGCCTGAGGATTCGAAGGCTATTCTTAAAGACGGATGGCTGTATACAGGTGATCTTGCCAGGAAAGATGAGGATGGCTATTTCTATATTGTAGATCGCAAGAAGGACATGATCCTTGTAGGGGGCTATAATGTATATCCTCGTGAAGTGGAAGAAGTTCTCTACAATCATCCTTGCGTCGTTGAAGTCGCCGTAATTGGCATCCCAGACCCTGAACTAGGCGAAGTCGTTAAAGGCTTTGTTGTCAGTGAAGAAGAAGATCTAACAGAAGAAGATTTAATGAACTATTGCAAAGAGCATCTTGCTAAATATAAATGGCCAAAAATTATTGAATTTCTTGAAGAACTTCCGAAGAATACAACGGGTAAGATTTTGAGAAGAGCTTTAAAGGATCAAGTATTACAATCATAGATAAAAGATGGAGGAGCTAGCCCAGGGGTTGGCTCTTTAATATTTGTTGAGTTATAAAATCCTTTCAAGCGTTTTGTACCTCTAAGGGTCCAATGAAGTAAAGAATATTGCTCCCTGAAAAAAATGAAAGGGATTTCGTAAATCTTGTCGAAATATACAAATAGTGGGGACATCATTAAAGGGGATGAAAAGAATGGAATCAATCTTGTTAGAGCAGCAAAAGCATTTGGCAATTGTCACGATTAATCGTGAAGAGGCTATGAATGCCTTTAATTATGATACACTTGTTGAATTAGAACAGGTTGTCGAAGCTATTAGGATTAATCCTGATATTCGTGTTGTTATTTTCACTGGTGCCGGAGAGAAAGCATTTAGTGTAGGGGCAGATTTAAAAGAAAGAAAAACACTTACAGATCAACAAGTGAAAAGAAATGTATATAAAATCGGGGAAGTATTTAATTCGATAAGTAATCTACCACAGCCGACCATTGCTGCTATGAAAGGGTATGCGTTTGGTGGAGGAATGGAGCTCGCTTTAGCCTGTGATTTCAGGATTGCTGTTGATGGAACATTAATGGGATTAACAGAAACGAGCCTAGCGATTATTCCTGGAGCAGGCGGGACTCAACGCTTACCACGACTAATTGGTGAATCCAAAGCGCTTGAACTCATCTTAACAGCGAAAAGATTAAGCTCAGCCGAAGCATTTTCGTATGGTTTATTAACAAAAGTTGCTTCTAAAGAGACATTCATGGAGGAAGTATTAGGGTTTGCCGAATTAATGCTTTCAAATGGCCCTATTGCCCTACAGCAGGCAAAATTCGCGATCACCAATGGTATGAATGCTGACCTGCAAACAGGTCTGCAAATCGAAAGAAAAGCCTATGAATTAACGATTCCTACTGAAGATCGTGTGGAAGCATTAATCGCTTTCAGTGAAAAAAGAAAACCTGAGTTTAAAGGGAAATAATATCAAACAAGGTGATGCATGTTCTCTAATCCAAGGAACATGTATCACCTTTTATTAGAGGCAGGCTGTTTTTTAAGAACATAAATTTTTGTGAAAAGATTGGTTGATTGGAGTGGATATGCGAGATTCCTGCGGGAGTAGCGGGACAGGTGAGACCTATGCAGGAGCAAGGCGACGAGGAGGCGCACCGCCCGCCCCGCGGAAAGCGAGCATCCTTTCGCTGCCACTAACCCTTTTCAATCTCGATAATAAATAACCATCTGGCAGACAGCTTTTTCTCCATGTGTGTTTTTATAAATATGAGGTTTATGGCCATAGAAATGGAGGGAGCTACCTTCTGAAAGAGAAAACTGTTGTCCATCCAGTTCAAGCTCCATTTTACCTGATAATATTGTTAAGTATTCTTCTACACCTTCCTGATGACCCTCATTTTCATAATAACAATCCGGTTCTAATTCAACCCGATAGCTTTCCAACTTTTTAGTAGGTTCAAAAGGAAATATGGGATAAACGATATACCTTCCATCATCCTCAAGCACCGGCTGAACGTTTTTGTAGTGAACAAATGTTATCGGAAGATCCTCATTTTTGAGAAGTGATGTGAAGGAAACTTTCAATCCATTTGCTATTTTCCACAGAACTGCTACTGTTGGGTTTGATTCTCCTCGTTCAATTTGTCCAATCATTGCCTTGCTGACACCCGTTGTTTCTGCCACATTATTTAGGCTTAACCCCCTTTCCTTACGTAGTCGTCGAATATTGAATCCAATTTGCTCAGGGAATTTATCCAAATTTATATCATTCCTCTCTTGTATGCTATAACGCTCATATGTATAATATAATGAAATTGTTTTATTATCTAAATATTTTAACATATTAGCAAGGGAGATGGGAGCGGTTGGAGGCATTATTAAACACACGTAATACAGGCTATTTCCGTCAAGGGATAGGCGCAGGAGTCAGCATTGCCGTCGGATATTTTCCCATAGCATTGACCTTTGGCTTATTAGCGAAAACGACTGGACTTACATTTATAGAGACAGTGATGATGAGTGTCTTCGTCTTTGCTGGTGCAGCACAATATATCTCATTAAGTTTATTAGCTTTAGGAACAGGGGCATTTGAAGTCGTATTAACGACCTTTATTGTTAACATTAGGCATTTTCTTATGTCCGCATCATTAAGTGAAAAGCTCGAGGAAGATTCACTTTGGAAAAAAGCGATCTATTCTTTTGGCATCACAGATGAGACATTTACAGTTATCTCGGTTAAAGATGGATCGATTAAAACTGCCTATGCATTTGGTGTCATCGTCGTTTCTTACTTGAGTTGGGTCATTAACTCTGGACTTGGTTATTTAATTGGAGAGATCCTCCCGACTTTTCTACAAGCGAGTATGTCTGTAGCACTTTATGCAATGTTCGTTGGACTATTAGTCCCCTCGATGAAAAAGAGTGTCAAAGTAGTATTCTTAGCGGGAACAGCAGCTATCTTTAACACGGTCTTTTTATTTACCACTTCCATTTCAGAAGGATGGTCAATTGTACTTGCAACATTGATGTCAGCGTTGTTAATTGAATTTGTTCAGCTGAAGACAATGAAGGGAGGGGGTCATAAGTGAATACATCTGTAGTGTTCATGATTGTTGGAATGGCTGTTGTAACCTATATCCCGAGAATGCTCCCTTTTGTTGTTTTTAGAGGTAAAGAGCTTCCTCCTTTGTTACAAGGAGTGTTAAAAAATGTCCCCTATGCAGTGTTAGGAGCACTGATTTTTCCGAAAATCTTGTTTATTCAAGAAGGAAATCTTTCATTTGGAACTATAGGGGCAGTTGCGGCATTTGTTTTAGCCTATTTAGGAGCAAATGTAATTGTGGTGGTGTTAGGATCTATTGGAATTCTGTCTCTCTATTCTGTTTTGTTTATGTGAGTGGGAGACTTTAGTTTGTAAGGGGCAGACCCATAAGGGGTTTGGAACCACTTGTATTGTCCATATATAGAAGATGCTTTTTCTTCTGTATATTGATATTGTGGTTCCTGACACCTTTGTTTTGGGACAGCCCCTTTAATAATTTGGCGAGAATTGGCGTTAATTTGTCCCGTAGGGCAATTAAGTCATCTGGATAAAGGTGATTTGTCTGATACATGGCATATATTGACCGCTAGACAATTTTCGCTAAAATTTATGCATGTTAATGGATCTCATAAGTTGCTCAATTTACTTGGTTGCACAAGGAATCAATCCCCCTTGCACACCGCCGATCTGATAAGCTCAAGCCGCCGATTTCAAAGCTAATTTCCCATTCTGATTATTTTGTTCTAAAAAATAGGACATGTTATTACATATAGTAAAGAGGGATAGAAGGGAGGAGAAGGCAATTTTATGGTAAGAAAATGGGCTTTTCGAGCGGTTTTCGCTTATTTGTTATTTGGATTAGTTATGTATGTTTATTTATATTTTCTAGCAGATTCATCAGTACCTGAATCACTTAAAGGTTCGAGTGCAGACCCTGAAACCTTTATGAACTCTAGAGAGTTGTTGCTGTCAGAAGAGTATTCTAATATTCGTAATCTGTTGTTTTTTCTTTCGACACCATATGAATGGGTGTTTTATTTTCTCATTCTTATACTTGGTATATCGAGAAAGTTTGAAAACTGGGCGGTGGAAATAACTAAATTCCGCTTTTTGCAAACAGGTATTTTTTTATTTTGGCTCACGTTAACATCCTTTATTGCGATTTTTCCGTTTCAGTACATTTCACATACGCTTTCCAAGAAGTACAATATTTCAACACAATCCTTTAGTGGATGGATGAAGGATGAGTTTACCGATTTTTGGGTGAATTACTTAATGATGTTTGTCATCGTTACCGTTCTTTACTGGTTAATAAGAAGGTTTCCAAAAAAATGGTGGCTCGCTGCGTGGGCACTCTCTGTACCGTTTTCTATCTTCTTAATGTTTATACAGCCTGTGTTAATTGACCCGCTTTACAATGATTTTTATCCGCTAAAAGATAAACAGCTGGAAGAACAAATTCTTACACTAGCAAGTAAAGCGAACATCCCGACTGATCATGTTTATGAAGTGAATATGTCCGAGGAAACAAATGCATTAAACGCCTATGTGACGGGGGTAGGCTCAAACTCGCGTATCGTACTGTGGGATACAACACTAAATAAACTTAACAAAGATGAAATTCTCTTTATAATGGCGCACGAGATGGCGCATTACGTTGAAAAGCATATTTATATTGGGATCGGTATCTACCTGCTATTTTCATTAGTTGGGTTATGGATTGCGGCCAAATGGATGGCCCGACTTGTTGAGAAACATAGTGAAAGTCTGAAAGTAAAGAGAGTGTCACATCTCAGCTCACTTCCACTCTTTCTTTTGATTACCTCTGTCTTGTTATTTGCTTCGAGCCCAATATCGAATTGGATATCGAGGTACCAGGAAGTAAGAGCGGATCGATATGCGATTGAAATGACAGGGAATAAAGAGGCAGCTATATCCTCTTTCCAACAGCTTTCCAAAGTCGGTCTTAGTCAGGTGAATCCACCTCTTATCGTAAAAATATTCCGTTACGGTCATCCAACAATGCTAGAGCGTCTAAAGACGTTGGAAGAATATGAGGGAAAAGAAACTCAATAAATCCACAAAACACACCCCTCATTCGTAGTAGCATTACGAATGAGGAGGTTTTTTTGTGGATTTATTAAAGAAGAAAAAGGAAACAAGAGCTAGAAAAGTACTTATAAACATAAATGACCCCCTGATGATTTTCACAGGGGGATAAATAGATTACATCTCAAACTGTTGATGCAAATCTTTTAACTGATGGGACAACACAAGAAAATCTTCTTCGTTTCTTTCATCAAGGGCATCATTAATCTTCTGTTCTAACTTTTCTTTTTTGCTATTTAACAAGATCTCACTTAAAATCATATCGATGTAGACATCCATCATCGATAGGTCCGTGGCTGATTTCCGGGTCATCGCACAAGCTTTCATCATCTCTGTATAGGACTTTTTCTTATCCATACACGATCACCTCTGAAGTCTTTTTATTATTATATGGAAAAGGTTATAAAAATTCAACTAAATTATTAAATTTTCTGAAAAATTAAGTTTGGCTCTTGTTTAAAACATTTTTACATTTTCTTAACAATTTAAACTATGTTAAAAGTGGAAAATGATGGTACAATACAAGGTATAAAGAAGGAGGTATTAAGATGGTCAACAAATCTCGAATGATAGAAGAATATGAAATTAATCCCTTTACGATGGTGTTGCTTCCTGATTCTTATGGTTTAAAGACGTTTACAAAAATAATTGAATTACATGATACGTACACATCTCCCTATAAGCCCATTGAGATTCTTAAGAAAAGCTGTGAATATTTTGGTTCATCATTTGAAGGCAGAAAAAATGGAACTCGCCGTTTAACAGGTGTTACCCATAAAGCCCCTATCATTGTGGACCCGCATACGTCTATTTATTTTTTTCCTACAACTTCGCCCACGAAACCAGAATGCTTCTGGATCGCCCACGAGCATGTTGCTTCCTATGAACGGGTATCCTCAAAGGAAACCATGATCACATTTCGTAACCAACAACCACTTAAAGTACCTATTTCCTATAGCTCTTTTGAAGCTCAGTTTATGAGGACGTCGATGTTAAGAATTAAGTTTAGTCAAAGGATTGATGAGATGGAAAAGAAGGCTATATATCAAATGGGGGGACGTATTTCAGGACAAGCTTCAGAGTGGATATCCCCTTATTTTTTGAAAAAATCCAATGTAAAAAAATGAAAATGTGTGAAGCCCTTTAAAGATACCTATAAAGATATTCCTGAGGAGTTAATAGTTAAAACCATGAAAGGTTGTACTGGCAGTACTCTTAAAAAAGCAAGATGAATTTTCTTTAACTAAGGATCAGGTCGAGGGGATTGAGTAAGCTTCAAACTGATATGCACAAATGAATAATAAGCTCTGACATTCTATTTGGGTTATAGAGTGCTAGAGCTTTTTTAAAGCACTAAATATTAAACCAATAGTTATTTTATGCTATATTTGTAATTGAATTATACTCATACTTTTTAACATTTAATTTCACAGTTTAAACAATCACCGGAGGAAAGCAAATGGGTTGGGGTTTTGTCTATTTCTTTTTAATATGTTTAATTCTTCTTTCAATGTTATCACTTGGATGGTTTATCTACGCTTATAGAAATAAATCTTGGGGATTTTCTATTATATCTCTACTATTGTTCCTGCCAATGTCAATTGCATTAATTCGCACACCACTTGAGGGACCTCTTTATCTTTTATATGTTTTGAATTTTATTATTATTATTTATTGTCTTTTCCTCTCTTATCGAATGAGATCTAAAAAGAAATTGCTTGTTTCACTATTGCTCCTACTTCTTTTTGGGGTACCATTTGTCCAATTAGGGTATGGAATAGTAGAAGAAGAAAGGATGAACTATAAAACTGAAAATACTAAGGTACCTATTCCTTTAGTCAGCATTGACGGTACAACATTAACCATTCAAGAGACCTATAATATTTGTTGGAAGGTTACAGAAAGTTGTATGGAAGAGGATGACGAACCTTTTCTTTTACCCATTGATACAACTGTACTAAAGGAATTTCGAGTAAATGATAAGGGAAATATTTCCATCGGATTAAAAAATAAAGAACGAGCTATTAAAAGTCTAAATGTGTACTACATAGATGATAAAAAAGTTAAATCAGCCACATATAAGGGCGGAAAAGATTTCACTTTACCTTCAAATATACCTGAACAAGCTGTTAAGGTAACGGTAGAGATGGAAGATACACAAAATTTTTCATTTTCTTTTGGGATTAGAAATGGAAATAGATATGATTAACCGTAGACAAAACCGATTATAGAGGAATTAAAATGTCTGCTCCATTTAAGTAAATTGATGTTACTTATATGAGTAATCAGTGAGAGAAAATCGATCTTCTCTCGCTTCTTTTATGGGTTGAAAAGAGGAAGCTATCTTAAAAAACGACTAAATGATCATTCTTAAGCTATTTAGAATTGTTTTTACATAAAATAAATAGAACATTAATAAATACTTAACTTTCTTATAGTACACTTGAGGACAATTAGTATTCGGGGAGGGGTTTTGTGTTATCTAAAGTAAAAAACTCATGGCATCGATTTTGGTATTATAATTATAACTTTCTGCTGGAAAAACCCCTGAATGACAAACATACAAAGTTCCTATTGAAGCAATCCATTTATCACAGAAATAAAATTATCGAGCGTTTGTAGTCTCGAGAGCCAAAAGTGGCTTTTTTTGTTTGGGAAAGTGATTTTCTACGCCTTTATACTCTTATCATAATCCGTCTTCAGAAAACGCTGATACAGGTAATATCTCAATAGGTCTTCTACTCGGTTTCGAAGGCGAGGGTTGAAATAATTGTGATGTTCTTCGTAGCCTTTGTAGAGAAACATATACATTGTAAATGCATCATCTGTCTGAATTCGCTCCACCTTCATACTTCGAACCCTCATTTCTCTTTTGATCCCGGTGAGTTCTTGTTGAATGACTTTCATTGTTTCTTCAATTAATTCCATGTAAGGTCGTTTTAGCTTAAATGGACTTTGATCAATCAGATGTAAGTCCTTGTTTAAGACGGTGAGAACCATTGGCAGGTAGATAGCCTTCTCTAGAATATCTCGATCTTCCTCAGGTATTCTCGTCATGGCAGTAGCCCCTTTATAAAAAAGTGATAGGAACAAATGTTCGTATCCTTATTGTATGCAAGGAATGAAAAATTATCAATAACTAAAAAACGTAAATTTTTGTCGAGGATAGCTTTAGTATGAATGGGAGATCATTTTTTCATTCTAAATTAGAAGGAATAAAAGGGAATGAATGTTGAGCTGTCGAACAAGTTTAAGTAAATATTCTGTAGGAGGGTAAAAGTTTGAGTATAAGAAAAGATATGACAGCTGAAGATTTATTAAAATTAAAATCTGTAGCCGATCCACACCTAGCTCCTAATGGGAAAGAGGCTGTATATGTACAAACGAATATCGATGAAAAAGAGAATGACTATTTTTCTCACCTATACCACCTTAATATTGAAACTGGATTAATTCATCAATGGACATATGGAGAGCATCGTAATACGTCTCCAAGGTGGTCGCCAGATGGAAAGCAGGTTGCATTTGTTTCCAATCGATTAAATAAAAATCAAATTTTTATTTTATCAAGAGATGGTGGAGAAGCAAGACAAATTACGGATTGTGAAAATGGAGCGGCGAATCCTGTATGGTCACCATGCGGGACAAAGATTGCCTTTTCTACTTCAATCGATTTGCACGAAAAAGAAAAATCGGATGAAACTAAAGAGGTCCTTAAGCCTTTAGAGGTTGTAAGAATGAAATATAAATCGGATGATCATGGATTTTTAGATGAGAAAAAGAATCATATTATGGTTGTTGATATTGATACAGGTGAACAATCGAGGCTGACAGAGGACCAACGAAATCATCAACTCCAAGCATGGTCTCCAGATGGAAGCTATATTTCTTTTACAGCCGATGAAGAAGAAGAAAACGACTTTTCATTTAAATCCGATGTGTTTTTATTACATAGAGAAACAGGAGAAAAGAAGCGAATTACGAACGGTGATGGCTGGTTTGGACAAGTGACTTGGTCTCCGAATAGCCAATACATAACCTTTATTGGGCATAATCGGGAATTTGAAAATGCTACACATTCAAAGCTATGGCTTTATAATGTCAAAGAAGATGCAATGATGTGCCTTACAAATGAGCTTGATATGCCTGTTGGTGATTATATGGTAATAGATTTTCAACAAGGTGTTGGTAATCAAGGTGTAGTATGGTCACACGATAATTATAGCTTCTATTTTCTCGCAACCGACCATGGTAATACGGTTTTATATTACGGAAACCTTGATGGAGAAATGTATCCTGCCCTACTAGATGATCAGTATGTGTACGGATATGACCTTGATTCTAGTAAACAAAAAATCTTGTTGGCGATTAGCCGGCCAACAGAGCCAGGAGATCTCTACTATTTAGATGTTCCTACTGGTGAATTAAAGAAGCTAACAAGTGTAAATGATGACATACTACAAGAAAAACAATTGTCCCAGCCTGAAGCTATCGAATTTGAGGGGGCGGAGGGTTTCCCGGTTCATGGATGGTTGATGAAGCCAACCGCTTTTGAAGAAGGAAAAAGGTATGGGTTAATTGTAGATATTCACGGTGGTCCTCATGCTATGTATGGAAATACTTATTTTCATGAGTTTCAGATGTTTGCAAGCTCTGGCTATGCTGTTCTTTATATTAATCCAAGAGGAAGTCATGGATATGGGCAGGAATTTGTCAATGCCGTTCGTGGTGATTACGGTGGAAATGACTACAGGGATATAATGGATGCAGTTGATTATGTTCTGGAGAAATATGATTTCATTGATAATGACAAGCTTGGTGTCACTGGCGGGAGCTATGGCGGCTTTATGACTAACTGGATTGTTGGACATACTGACCGATTTAAGGCAGCTGTGACACAAAGATCGATTTGTAACTGGGTAAGCTTTTACGGTGTGAGCGATATTGGTTACTACTTTTCGGAATGGCAAATTCAAAGTGATTTGGGAGACGTTGAGAAGCTGTGGAAGCATTCGCCGCTCGCATATGTGGACAAAATCGATACCCCGCTACTAATAGTGCACAGCGAAAAAGATTATCGCTGCCCGATTGAACAAGCGGAACAGCTTTACATTGCTTTGAAGCGAAAAAAGAAAGAGACAAAATTTATTCGATTCCCAGAATCTAATCATAATTTGTCGAGGAACGGCAAACCTAATCTGAGAGTAGAAAGACTGAATTATATTAAAAACTGGTTCAATGAACATTTATAATATATAAATTTCGTAAAGGTTGTTTTATTTATCAAAGCTTCGGGGCTCTTTTCTTAAAATTCGTCTTGGATTTTTCTAAGTATTTCTTAAAAGTATCTCTCATTAGCAACAAAGTTTAAGAAAAGGGTCTTTATAAAAGAACTTCTTCGGAGGTTCTTTTTTGTCTTTTGATAGTCATCTTGATATTGTATTAAGCTTATTTAATTGAAAGTATCAAAGTACACTTTTTTTTGAGGGCAAATCGAGATATTCCGACATTGACTTGAGTTTTTCCTAACTAATATTGGGGTAAAAGTACTTATAAACTCTGTTAATGGAGGAAAATTTATGGAATATGGACGGGATATGGTATACTTCAATTATTATGAGGTACTATTATTAGTCGTAAGTTTAGAGGCTCTAAATTCATCGTCCTAACAATTTGTTCATTGCTCATTAAGGAGTAACATACTATATGGATATCGAGACAATAAAAGCATTTTTTACTATAGAAAATATAATGGATTGGATAAGTGAATATCGATCATTTGGTCCGATCCCTGGTATTCTGTTGCCGTTGGTAGAAGCATTTTTACCGTTTCTTCCATTAGTTGTGTTTGTTACAGCAAATGCCACTGCATTTGGTCTTTGGTTTGGTTTTTTATTCTCATGGATTGGTGCTTCGTTAGGGGCATTACTTGTATTTCTTATTGTGAGAAGGTTTGGGGATCGGAAATTTTTTCAGTTTTTAAAACGAAATAAACAGGTATCGAAATTAACGAAGTGGGTGGATCGTCACGGTTTTGCTCCCTTATTCCTGTTATTATGCTTTCCATTTACCCCATCAGCAGTCGTTAATATTGTGGCAGGGCTGTCATCGATTAGTATTGCCCAGTATATGCTGGCTGTGCTAACGGGAAAGATGGTCATGATCTTTACCATTAGCTTCATCGGATATGATATTATATCTTTAATTAAACATCCCTATAAAGCAGTCATAGTTCTAGGAGTAATATTTATTCTGTGGCTTGTAGGTAAAAGAATTGAGATCTATATAAATAAAAAAGTAGAGCGAGAGCATAACTCCACTGAAAAGAGAAGGCAGGAGGAATCAAATTGAGAGATAGTGTAAAAAAAGAGGGGTTAGAGTGGATAAAAGCAATAGCCATAGGCTTAATTATTTTTGTAGTAATTAGGACCTTTCTCTTTTCAAATTATGTCGTTGAAGGTGAATCAATGATGCCGACTCTCCAAGACGGCAATAAGCTGGTTGTGAACAAAATAGGTTATCAAATGGGGGATCTCCATCGTTTTGATGTCATCGTTTTTCATGCGAATGAAAGTGAGGACTATGTTAAAAGAGTAATTGGTTTACCAGGAGATAAGGTAGAATATAAAGATGATATTTTATATATTAATGGTAAAAAACAAAGTGAGCCTTATCTAGACAGGTACAAACAAGAATTTACGGGTGATAAATTAACGGGTGATTTTACCCTAGAAGAATTAACAGGTGAAAAAACAGTCCCTGAGGGAAAGATTTTTGTACTTGGGGATAATCGTAGAAGTAGTATGGACAGTCGATACTTTGGATTCATTGATGAAGAGCAGATAGTAGGGAAAGTGAACCTGCGCTACTGGCCGCTAAGTGAATTTGATATAGAGTTTAAAGAATAAGGATTTCATTCTAATAAATAGGAACTGCAACTACCTGAAGTTGTGGTTTCTTTTTTTTGTGGATGGATAATTAAACGAATTTTGTCGGATTAAGGCGAGAAATCGATAGTCTAGTAAAAGTTGAAAATTGAATGACATAAGTTGAAAATGAAACTTGTAAAGTTAAAAATTAAAATCCAGAAGTCCTTTAATAATCACTGATTCTTCTATATTCTTCAAAAAATCCCCCTTATCTAAAAGAAAAAATAAAGGGAAAATATCACCTCTTCACGAATATATGTTCTAGAGGTGAGCGCAATGGATTACTCCATTTTAAAAGGAAAAAGAATTGGGTTAAGTGGTTTTTTAGAAGAAGATCTCCCAATTGTTTCAAGCTGGTCAAAAAATGAGCATTTACAAAGAAATTTAGATGCTCTCCCGTTTAAGCCAAAAACAAATGATGAAATTCAAAAATGGATGAATCATTCATCTGAAAAGGATTTTCGGTTTGCTATTCGTTTAAACGATACAAATGAACTTATTGGATATGTCGAGGTTGACGGCATTCTTTGGATGCATGGAACGGGATGGGTCACTATAGCAATTGGGGATGACAGATATTGGGGTGATGGGTATGGGAAGGAAGCATTAACATGCCTAATTTCTTATGCTTTTCAAGAATTAAACCTATGTCGACTTCAGCTAACAGTATTTTCATACAATGAGCGTGCGATTAAGTTATATAAATCCTTAGGGTTCCAGCAAGAAGGAAGGTTTAGGAAATTTCTTCAGCGCGATGGAGAGCGCTATGATATGATTCTTTTTGGTTTACTCAAGGATGAGTGGAAGAAAAATAATGAAAGTTAGGGGATTCAACCATCTGACTCTAAATATCACCAGCTTAGACAAATCCATTCATTTTTACGAGGACATTTTAGGATGTAAGCTTGTACACAAGGGAAGAATAGATTGCTATTTAGAGTGGGGAGAAGCTTGGATTTGCTTACAAGAAAGGGCAGAGCTTGCTCCTTTATCACACCAAATTGGAGTAGATCATATTGCTTTTTCACTTGGAGAGGATGAATTTCATAAGGCTGTTCACAGGCTGCAGGAATTCTCTGTACGGATTGTAAGAGGTCCATTAAAAAGAGGAGGAGGCTGGACTATAAATTTTCTTGATCCAGATGGAATACAATTTGAATTACATACCGCTACATTACAGAAACGCATGGCTGAATGGGTGTAGAAAAAGGATGATTCTTTATGAATGATCCTTTTTCCACTTTTCGAAAGTGTCCAGCTCCAGCGCCTAGGCCTTCGAGACATAAGCCGAGCCACCTAGAAAGGGAAAAGGCACCCTTTCTAGGTGACTCGTCTTATGCTTGTCAGGCCTGTTCAAGGCGCTTCCG
>JANAVG010000026.1 GCA_024213275.1 Rossellomorea sp. BNER | reverse complement strand
ATACCGTGATAAACCGCAAAAGCAAATATGACGGTATGAAAGGAGCTCTTTGGTACCGTGAAATTCCTTGGAAGAGAAAATGACGGTACGAATAGAGCTCTATGATACCGTGATATACTGCAAATGCAAATATGGCGGTATGTAAAGAGTCCTTTGATGCCATGATAAACCTCAAAAGCAAGAATGGCGGTATGAAAAGGGTTCTATGATGCCGTCATATACCGCATATGTACTATTTCTTCAACCGATTAAATTTTTCTAAAAAAAAGAACCTTTTAAATTGAGAATCTCCTACTAATCAAACGTTTGATTAAAAAGAAAAAAAGAGGACGACCGTAAGCAAGTGCCATCCCCCATTGATTAAGCTTCACTCATTCGAAGAAGGTTCGTCTCCACTGTTTTTCTGAGATCGGGAGTGAATCCATCCTCCATTTTCTTTTGTTCTTCTTTAAAGTATAGAATCACTTCATCGTCAAACTCGATTTCAATGAGTTCACGGATGTCCCAGATTCGAAGAGCCACCATGATTGAAATCAGATGAGCCACAGTGAGTGATTTCTTTTTAAAGTTGACAAGCTCATTAATGGTTGCCACCCTGAGACCTGTTAATCGGTGAAGGTCCCCTTGTGTCATCCCTCGTTCTTTAAGAATCTTGCCAAGCTTTATGTTGACTTTATGAGGAAACTTTTCAAGTGTTTCGATGACGATGCTGTTTGTCTTTTGATGAATCATATAGGTACCTCCTCATTCTATCAATACAATATTACCGTGAAATCCGTCATTCGTGAACAGAATTTCCCGTTCCAATTTTAGGTAATATTGCTCAATGAGGAAGCGTGCCCCTATAACATAAGACTTATTAAGAACTTATTTTCACACAAATATTCTTTTCATTAATTTCATTTTAATTCCTTGGTAAACTTCAAACCATAATTCTTCATTTTTAACATACTGTTCTGTTAGTCTTCCAATCATTTCCCGTTGCTTTTGTGGAAAATCTTCATGGTCTTTAGGTGGTAATTTTGCTACCTCATCATCAACAATCTTTTGGATCCTAGGTGCACGTGGTCCCCATACGGCGGCTTCATGACCATTTTCATCTACGAAAATGAAGATAGGAATGGATCGCGAGGTACCATTTGTTAAGTACTGATCCATAAGTTCTAAGTTTTGATCTCTTAGAAGGAAGCGAACATCCATTCCAAGGCTCTCTGTTAATTTTAATAAGACAGGGATGTTCACCATTGCGTCTCCGCACCAATCTTCTGTTAGAACAATGACTTTTAAGTTCTGATCCTTAGCCCCTTGGATAAACTCATCTTCTGATGGTAGCTGAAACCCTTTATAGATCGTTTCTAGGTTTTCTTTATGCACTGACATTGAATTTATATATTCTTCAGGGGTCATTCCCTTTTCAAACCATTTCATCAAACTCATAATAATTCCTCCCTATTAATCAAATCATATTCTTGATTTCATTTTTACACAAGATTTTCGTTTTCTTTTCTAGTTTTATTGTCTGATTATGCTTATAAGCATATAATAAAGAAAAAGCGCTGAGAGTCGGACACAGATAAACCTTTTATCCGTAAACACTCCAACATTTACTACTTTATTCTCTAAAGAAAAAAATAGAAATCTTCTAACAGATTCCTTACTTTTATCACATATTTTCAATTAAAATAGTAGTATGCATTAATCACACATACTACTTAAGGGTTAGAGGATTAAGTGATCTTGTTTTTTATTTGACAATTATTTATCATAAAAAAAGGTGACTCATTTGTTAGTTATTCTAACATAAAGTCATCTTAACGGTTTTCAGAGCCTTCAATTATCTCTTTAATTTTCTTATAGTAGTAATTCAGCTCGATTACACTATCTGCCTCCTTTATTTTTTCCAAATACTTCTCGGCTTTGGAGTAAAGCTCTGGGGGCAATTCAACCTTGATTTTTTCGCTCTTCGTCAACAGGTTTCACCTCATTGTGTTTCGAAGATCCTCCTTTAGAGGTCGTTTCGAGCTGATATTGTGAAAGCTCTTGAATATACTCTGCTTTCGTTACTGCGAGGTTTTGCTCAATTTTTCTTGTAATAACGGAGCTACCACCAATTCCTGATAATAAACTAATGTAGATCGCATACCAAATCGGCATAGTATCCATGACAGGCAGGATTGACAAGTACCCGGCAAATATACCAATGATGATATCTTTCGTTGACCCAAAAATGATATGTTTTTCTCCGTTTTCATCCACAAGCTTTCGGGGAAAAGTAAAATGACCATTCTTAAAAATCAAAATATGTCCTAGTCCTCCAAGACCACCCATTATCATCGGCAACAAGATCACTTCTAATAAGGACATACACATTCACCCTCTGGAATGATTTACTATTATTATACAATATTTACAGAATATTCAGAATAGATATTTAGACACAATTTGTCTTTAACCAAAGGAGTAAGAGAAATGAGGAGAATCGTGATGAAAGTCTCGTCAATCGACAAGCTTCGATTTCAAAATTACATGATGCTAATCAAAAAGGCCGAAACCAAAGCGGAAGCAGACATGTATTTTCGCCTAGCTAAAGAAATTATTAAAAAAGCTGAGAAAAACAATCGTAGTCTGCTTTAAATAATAATTATCTATGGAAAATCTGATGCCGCAAAGAAAACCAAGGACAACCCTGATTGATTTAGGATAAAAAAGAAAGCCCCCAAACGGAAGCTTCCCTTCTTTACTTAGTTTACCCCAACAGCATCAAAAGCAGCGTTTACACTTGCCACTTCAGAACTGCCTGCTCCGTAAAGATCAGTTGCTGATTGTACAGCTGCTGAACGAAGCTGACTATAAGTAGAAGTAGGCGTTAGGTATTGCGTCAAAGCACGATAGTAGATGTCACCTGTTTTAACGGTTCCAATTCCAGTTACATTGACACCGTAATGTGTGCCTCCTTCACTTAATAGATAGGCTGCTTTGTTACCAATCCCACTATTAGTGTGAACTCCGCCATTATCACCTGTACCCGTATAGCGTTTTGAATAATGATCAGGGTCATTATACTTTGCTGGATCAGCTAAGGATCTAAGAGCATCTCCAGCAGTACCTGGTGTATAAATATCTTCACCTAGTACCCAATCTGGATTATTATTTGCATAGAATTCTACTAATGTACCAAAAATATCAGACATGGATTCATTAATAGCCCCAGATTCATTTTGATAAATTAAGTCTGCAGTTGTATCCGTAACCGCATGTGTTAATTCATGTGCAATGACATCTAATGAACCTGATAATGGAAGAAATGTGGATCCGTCCCCATCACCATAAACCATTTGCTGTCCATTCCAAAAGGCGTTGTTATAACTACGTCCGTAATGAACCGTTGACTTTAGTGGTGCTCCTTGACCATCATAGCTATTTCTATTAAATGTTTCTAGATAGTAATCATAAGTTTGTCCAGCATAATAGTGAGCATCTACTGCCGCTCCATCATAAGCCTCATTTAATACATTATCCGAATCATCCCAAAGCGACCCAGGTAAACGGCTGCGATTGGCTGCATCATAAGTGAAGATCCCACCGCCTCTAGTGTTATCCTGTAAATAATAGGTTGATGAAGATAGATACGTATTGATTGACTTGGTATCACCTAGAACACCTTTACCTGTTCCAACTTCATCTGTTCCACTAATTGAGCCACCACCTGGTTTTCCATTTCCTTTCCCATTTCCATTTTCCTTTTTCCCATGGTGGATTTCGTTATATTTTGAGAGAACCTCTCCAGAAGTTGCATCAACAAAATAGCTCCAATTCCCTGGTTCAGGTGTTAGGAAATTATAGTTTACTAGATAAGCATAATGAGCTTCTTTATTGCTATCAACATAGACGACATAATCAGAAGTAGGCTTGTACTCATATTGAGGTTGGGTACCCAGCTCTGCCAAAAGATCCTTCTCTCCAATGCTTACAGCTTCTTTTGCTTTAAGCTTCTTCACCTTTTTCAATCCATCTTTTTGATCAAGGTTCGGTATTGAAGCTCCAGAGATTGCTGTTAGAACTCCATCCTTGTTTACATGGGCCGTCATTTCAGATCCATAGACTGGAACCCCTTTATAAACTTGTTGCAATCGAAGATATGTAAACCCTAAGTTGTCTTTCTTTTTTTCTTTTACAATAAAAGAATTTTTTGCGTCTGAAGCAAATTTATAATTCTTTTTCTTCCCATTGAGATAGTTGAAGACAATGTCTTCTGCATTTTTCGAGGATGGTTGGGTTAATTTCCCTGAAATAAACTGTGGAGTACCTACCTCTTTGTTAATATTGAATTGCGCATAAGAATCTGGTGCTCCTAGTGCTTGTGGGGAAAAGATGGGGCTAACCATTAATCCAGTAGCTAGTCCAACTGCTATAGCTGTTTTTTTCATAAATCCCTCTCCTTTATTCAGAATTTTGTAAATCTTATTAACAACTACTAGCATAAAGGATTTTCACACAAAATAAAATGTCGTTTATTGTCGGATATTCTTTATTCAAGTATAGGGATAAAGATGGACAAAGAAATGCATTTTTAATGAGTTTTTGTTCAATGTTGAAAAATTTCGGGGGTTATTTTTAAGAAAAATTTTGATTGGATTTTACGTTCTTTCAAATCAATAATTAAAAAGTCTTATTTTCGACAAAGACAAGTGTTCGTTTAGGAGGACTACAATCACTTTTGCTTTGGAAATTTGTTGTAGAGTTAGTTTCAAGAGTATTACCTCAAAATAAAAGGACTGCTCCTAGATCTAGGAACAGCCCTTACTAAAGAGTTATCGTTTTTTAATCTCTTGTAATAGAAGTTTATTCACCATCGGAGGATTTGCTTGTCCTTTGGTTGCTTTCATGATTTGACCAACAAGGAATCCGATTGCACGGTCTTTCCCGTTTTTAAAGTCCTCGATAGATTGTGGATTTGCATCAAGGGTTTCTGTCACGATCTTAAGAAGTGCGCCTTCATCTGAAATTTGGACAAGGCCTTTTTCTTTTACAATCTTTTCTGGGTCTCCACCGTTTTCAACTAATTCTTTGAAGACTTTCTTTGCAATCTTAGAAGAAATCGTTCCATTTTCAATCAGTTTGATCATACCAGCTAAGCCTTGCGGAGTTAGGGCAACATCGCTTAACTCTTTTTGCTCACTGTTTAGGTATGCTGAAACCTCACCCATTAGCCAGTTCGATGCTTGTTTCGTATCCGCACCAGCTTCAACCGTTTCTTGGAAGTAATCAGACATTTCCTTTGTGAGTGTTAATACCATGGCATCATAGGCTGGCAATCCCATTTCCTCAACATAACGTTTTTTACGTTCGTCTGGAAGCTCAGGTATTTCAGCACGCACACGCTCTTTCCACTCGTCATCAATATGAAGTGCTAAAAGGTCTGGTTCAGGGAAATAACGATAATCATCAGAACCTTCTTTCACACGCATCAGAATCGTTTTTCCTGTTGATTCATCGAAGCGGCGTGTTTCTTGTTGAATGATTCCGCCTGAAAGAAGAACCTTTTCTTGACGAACTTGTTCATGCTCAAGCCCCTTTTTTACAAAGTTAAAGGAGTTTAAGTTCTTCAGCTCTGCTTTTGTTCCAAATTCCTCTTGCCCAATAGGACGTAGAGAGATGTTGGCATCACAGCGTAGTGAGCCTTCTTCCATTTTACAATCAGAAACACCTGTATATTGGATGATGGATTTTAATTTTTCCAAATAGGCGTAAGCTTCTTCCGGTGTACGGATATCTGGTTCAGAAACGATTTCGATCAATGGCGTTCCTTGACGGTTGTAATCGACTAAAGAGTAGCCATCACTTGAATGCGTAAGTTTACCCGCATCTTCTTCTAAATGAAGACGTGTGATCCCGATTTTCTTCTTCTTCCCATCGACTTCAATTTCAATCCATCCATGTTCACCGATTGGCTTATCAAATTGAGAGATTTGGTAAGCTTTCGGATTGTCAGGGTAGAAATAGTTTTTACGATCAAACTTCGTATCTGTCGCAATTTCACAGTTTAGAGCTAAAGCAGCTTTCATTCCAAACTCAATAGCACGTTTATTGACAACAGGTAGTACACCCGGGTAACCGAGATCGATTACGTTTGTATTTGTGTTTGGATCTGCTCCGAAGTGATTCGGGGCAGGAGAAAACATTTTCGAGTCTGTTTTAAGTTCAACGTGGACCTCAAGTCCAATCACCGTTTCAAAGTTCATTGATTTCACCCCTTACAGTTGTGGTCTTTTTGTATGATAATCTGTTGCTTGTTCGTAAGCATGTGCCACACGGTAAACCGTGCTTTCGTCAAAGTGCTTCCCGATAATTTGCAAACCAAGTGGCAATCCATTCGATGCAAAACCGCATGGGATGGAGATACCTGGAACTCCTGCCAGGTTTACAGGGATTGTTAAAATATCATTTGCATACATGGTCAATGGATCATCGACTTTTTCTCCAATTTTGAAGGCTGGAGTCGGAGTCGTCGGCCCAAGAATGACATCATATTTTTCAAAAACATCTTCAAAGTCTTTCTTGATTAACGTACGAACCTGCTGTGCTTTTTTGTAGTATGCATCATAGTAGCCGGAGCTTAATGCGAACGTTCCAAGCATAATACGACGCTTCACTTCTTCACCAAAACCTTCAGCACGTGTTTTCTTGTACAATTCAATCAGATTTTCCGCATCGGGAGTTCGGTAACCGTAACGAACACCATCAAAGCGAGCAAGGTTGGCAGACGCCTCTGAAGAAGCTAACAGATAATATGTAGCGACACCATATTTTGAATGTGGAAGAGAAACTTCCTCCCATGTCGCACCAAGTCCTTCTAACACTTTTAACGCATTAAGAACGGATTGACGAGCCTCTTCGCCAACACCTTCTCCTAAGTATTCTTTAGGAACTGCGATTTTCAGACCTTTAATATCCCCAGTTAATGCAGATGCAAAGTTAGGAACGTCAACGTTTGCAGACGTAGAATCGTTTGGATCAAGGCCCGCAATCGCTTGTAGTAAGTAAGCATTATCTTCAACATTCCTTGTTATCGGTCCAATTTGGTCAAGTGAAGAAGCAAAAGCAACAAGACCAAAACGAGATACACGGCCGTAAGTAGGCTTTAATCCAACCGTACCTGTGAACGCTGCTGGTTGACGAATCGAACCACCTGTATCTGATCCTAGGGAAAATGGTACTTCTCCAGCTGCAACAGCCGCTGCAGAACCACCTGAAGACCCACCTGGAACTGTTTCTAGATTCCAAGGGTTACGTGTCTTTTGGAAACCGGAGTTCTCTGTAGAGGATCCCATGGCGAACTCGTCCATGTTCAGCTTCCCAATCGTGATCGTTTCAGCACTAGTTAATTTATTGATAACGGTTGCGTCATAAATAGGATTAAAGTTTTCAAGAATTTTACTTGAACACGTTGTACGAAGTCCTTTTGTCACGATATTGTCTTTAATTCCAATCGGCATACCAAATAGAAGACCTTTCTCGTCTTCCGTACCGCGTTTGCTATCTAGTTGCTTTGCCTTTGCACGGGCATTTTCCTCGTCCAATGTTAAAAATGCCTTAACTTTATCGTCTACACTATTAATTCTTTTGTAAGACTCATCCACAAGGTCTGTTACGGATACTTCTTTCTTATGTAAAAGCTCATGTAGCTCTGAAAGCTTATGTTCAAATAGAGACATCCTGTTCCCTCCTTATTCTAAGATTGATGGTACACGTACCTGTCCATCCTGATGATCTGGTGCATTCTTAAGTACTTCTTCACGCGGAAGTCCTTTACCTGGCTTATCTTCACGGAATACGTTCTTCATATCTAGTACGTGTGAAGTCGGCTCTACATTTGTTGTATCTAGTTCATTCAGTTGTTCTGCAAACCCAATAATGGCATCCAACTGAGTTGTGAATTTTTGTACTTCTTCATCTGTAATCGCTAAGCGGGCAAGATGCGCCACATGCTTCACTTGATCCTCTGAAATTCTAGACAATTCCCTACACCTCCGAAAATAATCGAACACTTGCATTACTATAAAGAATAGCGGAAGCGCCTTGAACAGCCTCAGGGTAGGCATAATCCCATTCACATAAGAAAGCGGATTTTCCCTTCCTATGCGGATGAACTTATGACACGAGGAGTTAGGCGCTGGAGCTAAACAACGACAAACACTGATTAACAAGCGTACACTATGTAATTTTCTTATCTATTGATAATACCAAAAACCCCGCCCTTTAAGCAACTGCTGGGAAGAGGTAGATTCTAGCGGCATGGCACTGGAGTTTCTTTTTTGTACCAGGTACAAATCTGCCTTTTGGTACCTGGTACAAAACCACCTTTTGGTACCTGGTACAATTTCGCCTTTTGGTACCTGGTACAATTTCGCCTTTTGGTGCCTGGTACAGAACCCACTGACCCCAAGCCTTTAGGTCCTTCTTTTATATTTATCTGGTTTTTGGAGGGTTGCCCTATTTTTTGCAGAATAGTGGTTTGAGGTGATTTCCAATGAGAATTTATTCATTTTATCAACGTGATGGGAAAGTTATTGATCGGTTTGAGAGTCGGAATGTGACGATTCATCCGCTAGTAAAAACAGAGAAGCCCTTTCAGATTGGTTACTTTTATCTTGATGCTGGCAGCGTTCTTGGAATGCATCCGGCTACCTGCCCACAACTTTTAATGGTTACTGGGGGAAGCGGTTGGGTTCGTGTAGAAGGAGAGGAGAAAGTGAATGTCGAGTCTGGGATGGCGGTTTTTTGGGAAAAGGGAGAGCAGCATGAATCAGGCTCCCTGCATGGGATGACGGCGATTGTTGCCGAAGGGGATGAAATAGATCCTGGTAGATTTTTAGACAGTGTTACAACAGCATAAATTTTTTTAAATCCCGTTAACAAGCGTGCCGCCCTTTTTAAGCTTATATTTTCGTATCTTCATCTATGTAACGATATAATAAAGGAAATTACAAAAAAATTTGCTTGATAAGAAGGGGTTTCATGCTTGTTAATGTTCTGATTACATTACTGATTGGTCTAGCAGGAGGTTGGGTATTTACCCTTTTGAATATCCCCCTTTCTTGGCTGTTGGGGAGTATGACGGCTGTGTTTATATTTAGCAAGCTAGTGAAAAATGTCCAACTTGCGCTGCCGCCCTACTTTAGAAACATAGGATTAATTATCATTGGCTATACGATTGCTCAATCATTTTCTAAAGATACGGTTATGGAAATTGTTCATCAGCTTCCATCAATGTTTCTAATGACGATTTCGGTCATCCTTTTCAGTATATTTCTTGCTTTTTTGCTTACTAGGATTACAGGAATTAGTTTTCGCTCTACACTTATCGGAAGTATACCAGGCGGATTATCCCAAATGCTCATCCTTGGTGAAGAACTAAAAAATGTAAATTTAACGGTCGTGACGATTTTGCAGGTCAGTCGTTTATTATCGGTTCTTTTCATTGTCCCGTTTCTAGTTTTCAGCCCTATTTTCAATGGTGCCAGCAGTAATGATGGAGTGTTTTCATCAACAAGTGGCGGAAATGGAGTCGAGTTTAGTTGGTGGCTTTATCTTTTGCTTGGCCTTGCAGGAGTTTCAGCTATTTTGGCAAAAAAAATCAAGCTGCCTACTCCCTATTTATTAGGACCGATTATTGGAGTAGGGACAGTTGCTGTTTTAATGAACTCCATTCCACATATACCAAGTATCTTTATTGTATTGGCACAAGTATTTCTTGGGATTTATTTTAGCTTTATGATGGACTTTGAAAACAGTGGAAACCCTACAAAATTTGTTATTCTCTCGTTTATGACATCGATCGTGCTTGTTCTTTTCGCATTAGTTCTTGGTGTCGGATTGATGTATTTACATGATATTCAATTTCTGACAGCCTTTATAAGCATGGCCCCTGGAGGAATGGCCGAAATGGCTCTTGTTGGGCAAGCTATTGATGCGCAACTTGCAATTGTAACAGGGTATCATTTATTTAGAATTCTCTTTATCCTCTTCGTAGTCCCGTTTGTTTTAAAATGGATTTTGAAAAGGGATGAGCTAAGCAATACTTAAAAAATCTTCGGAAAGTGACAGCCGTCACCTTCCGAAGATTTTTTTTATGAGCGCTTTTGGTCCTTTCCTTTTTTGTTTCTTGTAGGTTTTTGGTTTTATTGTAGTGGGTATTATTGGTTTTTCTTCTCCTATATAAATATCCTCTTTATCTATGGCATATCCGTGAGCTAGAACGAGTCCAATATCTGAATCATATTCTTTATTCGTTGCCATAGTATAGGCATTGCCGTGTTTGGAAGCAACTTTGATGTATTTTGATAAATAGGAATATTTCATATTACCATTGAGGTAAAGCTTTGCCTTAGGATTTTCTTTAATAGCTGAAATCACTTCGCTATATACTTTTTTCTTCCTCACTTGACTCTTAGTCAGAGCAATAATGACACGTTCCCTGAAAGTTCCCAAAAATTTTCTTTTCTCATCTGGGTTGATCTCTTTCTTCCCGTAAATCCCTTGTTGAATATAATCATCCACAGTTGGCTTTGACAATTATGGACACCTCCGCACATCATCTTCATGAACATTATCCCCTACAGTGTATGATATCATCTCAAAAATGCAAATAAAAAAGCTGAAATCGAACGAACACTTTAACACGGTGATATATTTGGGGACGGTTCTCGAGTAGTTTAACGCGGTGATGTGCTCGGGGACGGTTCTCGAGTGCATTAGAGCATTAAAGCTTTAATGGGTTCGAGAACCGTCCCCAACCATGCCAAAAAAAGTGCTGACACAAAGTTTGTGCCAGCACGAGAATATTAGTTTTAATTTTTATACGAATTGTTCTTCTTCTGTTGACCCTTTTAACGCTGTGGTGGAAGATGTTCCACCTGAAATCACCATAGATACTTGATCAAAATAACCTGTTCCTACTTCTCGCTGATGACGGGTCGCAGAGTAGCCGTGTTTCTCACTATCAAATTCGGCCTGTTGTAGCTCAGAATATGCTGCCATCCCACGATCTTTGTATCCTCTAGCCAGTTCAAACATACTGTGATTAAGAGCATGGAACCCTGCAAGTGTAACGAATTGGAACTTGTATCCCATTTTCCCTAGTTCTTTTTGGAATTTCGCAATTGTTTCATCATCTAATTTTTTCTTCCAGTTAAAGGACGGTGAACAGTTGTATGCTAGTAGTTTTCCAGGATACTTCTCATGAATTGCTTCAGCAAAGCGACGTGCTTCCTCAATATTCGGTTCAGATGTTTCACACCAAACCAAATCTGCATATGGAGCGTACGCGAGCCCTCTTGCAATAGCTTGATCAAGACCAGCTGTTGTACGGAAGAATCCTTCAGGAGTTCGGTCTCCAGTAATAAAAGGTGCATCGTATGGATCGACATCGCTCGTAATTAAATCCGCAGCATTCGCATCTGTTCGAGCAACAATGAGTGTCGGAACCCCCATGACATCTGCTGCAAGTCGTGCAGAGATAAGGTTACGAACGGCTGTTTGTGTTGGTAAAAGTACTTTTCCACCCAAATGTCCACATTTCTTTTCTGATGAAAGCTGATCTTCAAAATGGACAGCTGCTGCACCTGCTTCAATCATACCTTTCATTAATTCAAAAACATTCAATTGTCCGCCAAAGCCTGCTTCTGCGTCTGCCACGATTGGAGCAAACCAATCTATCGAATCATCCCCTTCAACATGATGGATTTGATCTGCGCGTTGTAAAGCCTGGTTGATACGCTTTACAACAGAAGGGACAGAGTTTGCTGGATATAAACTTTGATCTGGATACATATGGCCTGAGAGATTAGCATCCGCTGCAACTTGCCAACCACTTAAGTATATGGCCTTTAACCCTGCTCTTACCTGCTGAACAGCTTGATTTCCGGTTAAAGCACCTAGAGCATTAATATAATCCTCTGTATGAAGGTAATCCCAAAGTTTTTCTGACCCTCTCCGTGCCAATGTATGCTCAATATCCACCGATCCTCTCAACTTCACAACCTCTTCCGCTGTATAAGGACGAGTTACCCCTTTCCAACGATTATCCATCTCCCAGTTCTCCTGCATCTTCCCTACACGATCATTAAAATTCCCCATAATATGAATCCTCCCTTTGTTTTGGTAATCATTTTTAGCCTACTGGTCTGTATCCTCTGTCGCTTTAACGTATTACCTAGTTCGAGAACCGTCCCGCTCTGCTTTAACGCTTTACCCCACTCGAGAACCGTCCCGCATTCCTTTAATGTGTTAAAGTTTTGGGTAGCCGGGTTGGGTGAGGAAGTTGATGAAGTTGTCGGTTTTGATGAGTTGGTCGAATAGGTCTATGGCTTCTGTAAATCGACGTTTCTCGTATTGTTCTTCTCCCCATTGTCCTTTAAGTTTTGTGAGTTCTTCTTGCTTAATCATCTCGTAGAGTTCGAGTGTTACTTTTCTTCCGTCGCTTAATATTCCTTTTGGGTGACGAATCCACTGCCAAACCTGAGCCCGTGAAATTTCTGCGGTTGCTACATCTTCCATAAGGTTATGGATCGGCACTGCCCCTTGACCACTTAGCCATGCAGCGATGTATTGAATCCCAACATTTATATTTTGACGTAACCCTTCCTCAGTAATTTCTCCTTGTGGAACCTCTAACAATTGATCTACTGTTATTTGTAAACTCTCTAATTTCTTCGTTTCAATCTGGTTTGATTCTTTCATCTCTTTATTGAATACTTCGAGCGCCACAGGAACTAGACCTGGATGAGCTACCCATGTTCCATCATGCCCATCTACTGCTTCCCGTTGTTTATCCGCCCTTACCTTTTGAAAGGCTTCTTCATTCTTTTCGGAATTGTTTTTAACAGGAATTTGTGCAGCCATTCCACCGATTGCCGGTGCACCTCTTTTATGACATGTTTGAATGGTCAACAAGGAATACGCTCTCATAAAAGGTGCTGTCATCGTAACGGAAGACCGATCTGGTAAAATCAAATCCTCTTGTTCTCGAAGTTTTTTAATATAGCTAAATATATAATCCCATCTTCCACAATTGAGTCCTGCGGAGTGCTCCTTTAATTCATATAAAATTTCATCCATTTCAAAAGCAGCATTAATCGTTTCTATTAAAACCGTTGCTTTTACGGTACCTCTTGGAATTCCTATATATTTTTGCGCGTATACAAAAACGGCATTCCACCATCTTGCTTCCAGATGACTCTCTAGTTTAGGAAGATAAAAGTATGGTCCACTTCCATTTTGAAGGAGCTTACGTGCATTATGGAAAAAGAATAATCCAAAGTCTAGTAAACTTCCAGAAATCGGTTTTCCATCTAATTCGATGTGCTTTTCTTCAAGATGAAGTCCTCTAGGTCTTACAATTAAAACGGCTGGATTTTCTCCTAGCAAATATCTCTTCCCACTATCATTTTCAAAGGAAATCGTTTTGGCCACTGCATCCCTCATATTCATTTGACCGTCGATCAGGTTTTCCCATGTAGGAGAAGTGGCATCCTCAAAACAAGCCATGAAACATTTTGCTCCTGAATTTAATGCGTTAATGACCATTTTCCTATCAACTGGACCGGTTATTTCTACTCTGCGGTCTTTGAGATCTCTCGGTAATGGATGGATCTTCCATTCGGATTGTCTTATCGATTCTGTTTCTTTTAAAAAATGTGGCAAGCATCCTTCGTTGATTTTCCTTTGCTGTTCATTTCTGTTGTGTAACAGTTTTAATCGCTGTTCACCAAATCTTCGTTCTAGTTGCTCAATAAAATGTAGTGCGGCTGGAGATAGAATTTCTTCATATCCCGCTCTCATGCTTCCTTTTACTTGGATTCCCGCTGTTTGCGTGGACATTAAACCAAATCACTCCTTTTTTAGAAATCATCTGTTTTCTAAGAAGTAGGAATTCATTTTGTTATAAGACAGATTTTATTATTTATTCGTATTATATAACAGTTGATATAAAAATGTAACCATATTTTTCTAAAGAATTTTCGACAAATTCCATAACTCCTTTTACCTCTCAGTCTCATAAAATCAAATAGAATGAATTTTATATATAGTTCCTTAAAAGATAACACTGTAAAAGCATCAGTATAAACCACATACTAAAAAAACGGGGCTGACCCAAAAGCGATCCGGAACCACAATGTTTCGTCTATAAACAGAAGATTTTTGAAGTTCTCTTCTATATATTGAAGTCGTGGTTCCTGACACCTGTATTTTGGCGGCCCCGTTCATTTTTATTGAGAACTTTTAGCAAGTAACATTATTTATTAATCATTCCTGCCGACAAAACGCGGATATTATACGCTGATACATTTTAAAAAACGAAAACTCTGATTTCCATACGCTAAGGGGCAGTTGATACTAATACACATTTATTAAGATTTAGTACCCTTTTAATTAAACTAGGTTTATAGTCAGAAAGGGACCAGAGATAACCGTCCCCATTTGACTTAACCTGTAACCCTAAATAGGGAATCTTATTTAGTGAACCCTAGCTTGAAATCACCATTATAAGGGATATGTTCAACAGTTATGATTATTTCTTTTCCATCTTTATCTTTACCCATTCTTTTATAGGTGAATTTATTTTCATTAAGCTCTGTAAGTTCAAGAACAGCTCCATATTTATTATTCCCTAGTGAAACGTGTGCTCTTAATTTATTTCCATGGACAACATCATAATAGCCGTAATCACCTCGGCTTTTACCTGTTTTGCCATCAAAAAATTCATATTGGTTTGTTTTAAAGTCGTATTTTGCAAGACCCAAATAATTTTTGTTATAGCTTGATACATCATCGCCGTTTTCATCTAATGCCACTGTTCCTTGCCATATGGTGCTGGATAAAATTTTATCTCCGTCAATGTTTGTCACTATTTCTCCTGTTTTGGTGTCTAAAGTCTTATCTGGGTCTGTGAAGGAAAGTTCTTTTTCCTTATAAGGAACATGTTCAACGAATACCTCTACATCGTTACCATTAGCATCTTTCCCCATTCTTTTATAGGTAAACTTATCTTTATTTAGTTCTGTTATATTGACAACAGCTTGGTAGCCCATTGATTCTGAAATTAATATCCTATTCTTTCCATCGTTAGTAATAAAGAAAGTTCCTTTATCGCCGCGAGTTTCTTTTGTATTTTGATCAAAAAATTCATACCTCGATGTTTCATCATCATATTTCGCAAGTCCAATAAAATTTGCATTCTCCTTTGTTAAGTCATGATGATTTTTATCATAAACTTTCGTACCTTGCCAATTTGTACTACTTAGAATTTTTTCCATTTCCTGTCCTTTGGTTAACTTATTTTCCTTTTTCGTCTCTTTAACCGTTTGTTCTTGCTTCTGTTTACTATGATTTTCTTGGGCATTAGCGCTGCAACCTGTTAATACTAATGTGAATCCGAGCAGTATTGATGATATTGCTTTTGCTTTTTTGTTCATTTTGTAGTCTCCTCATTTTATAATTGTAGTGTAATTACATTAGTGTCTATTAGAGTAGTACGGTTTCGATTTTACTGATTGGAAATTATACAATCTCGCTATTTTGCTCCTGCCTTTAACAAAATTTGTTCAATCTCTTTAAACCCTTTCTTACGTGCATGTTGTAAAGGAGTCACATTATTTTTATCAGGTATGTTCACATCTGCTCCATAATCTATAAGCAATTGTACTGTTTGCTGCTGTTTTTCGTCTCCATCATTCAAAATAATGGCTTCTAATAAAGCCGTCCAACCAAGATCATTGACATGATTAACATCAGTATCGGTATTGGTAAGAAGTTCTTTGATGACATTCACATATCCATGTTCAGAAGCTGGAATCAAAGCAGTTCCACCATACCGGTTAGTAATCGTCGGATCGGCCCCTGCTTTCATTGTAAGTTTTAGGATATCTAAATAACCTTCTGCACCAGCATATAGAAAGGGATTGTTTTTCACGTCATCCTGTATGTTGACATCTGCCCCTGCTTCGATAAGTACTTTTGCAGTTGATGCATCATTATTATAAGTTGCGATCATAGTGGCAGTTTGTCCATTTGAGTCCTGTGCATTAATATTGACGCCTTCCTTAATCAGTCTTTTTACGGTATCCGTCTCGCCAAGTTTTGCTGCTTGAAATAGTTTCTCGTTCACCGCTTCTCCCCCCTTAACAAATGAGGCACACCCTTGTAGTATAAGTATGCAACTTACAACAACTGCCAGACATTTCCATATATAATACACATCCGGTGTCCTCCTTTTTAGTTACTTGCTAACGGATAATAAAATCTTTTTATTCACTTGAATTTTTTCCCTCCCTATTTTTTTGGTATTTAAACTTTGTATTTCGTATTAACTATGTTAGTACTTAACTTTAAACTCCTTCTAAACAATTTCTTAAAAAAAGATAAACTTATTTGTAAAATTTCTTAATGTTTATAAAAAAACCCCGCCACATTGTGACGGGTTATAAAAGCGATAGTTAAACATTAAAGCGATATCCTGCTCCCCAAACGGTTTCCAAGAATTTTGGACGTGCAGGGTCTCTTTCGATTTTTTCACGTAGTTTTCTAATATGGACAGTCACCGTTGAAACATCTGCAAATGATTCCAGCCCCCAAATTTTTTCGTAAAGCTGCTCTTTGCTTAATACCTGGTTCGGGTGCATCACAAAAAATACGATCAAATCAAATTCCTTTGTCGTAAACGGAACTTCTACTCCGTTAAGATTAACTTTGCGTGCTGACTTATCGATTGTTATTCCATGAACGAATATCGTATTTGAATTGGTTTGGTTCCCTGCTAAACGTTCATAGCGCGCTATATGTGCTTTCACTCTAGCCACCAGTTCGCTTGGACTAAAAGGCTTCGTAATATAATCGTCCGCCCCTAAACCCAGGCCTCTGATTTTATCAATATCTTCCTTTTTGGCGGATACAAGCAAAATAGGAATGTTTTTAACAGCACGTATTTGTTTGCAAATTTCAAACCCATTTAATCCTGGGAGCATGATATCCAAGATGATCAAATCATGATTTCCTTTAAGGGCAAGTTGCAGCCCTGCATCACCAGTATGTTGAATATCGACACGAAAATCATTTATTTCTAAATAATCCCTTTGCAATTCTGCAATGCTAATATCATCTTCAATAAGCAATACTTTTTTCACATTTTTTCACCTTTCTTTAGGGAAAAGAATATACTTGTACCCTTACCTAACTCACTAGTAGCCCAGATTTCCCCTCCATGCTCCCCAATAATCTGCTTTGCGATCGCAAGTCCTAAACCGCTTCCACCTAACTGAGAATTTCTCGATTGTTCTGCACGATAAAAACGATCAAAAATATATGGTAAAGCAGAAGGTTCTATCCCTTGCCCATTATCTGATACTTGTACAACTACATCATATAATTGTTCATGGAGAGAAATAGAAATGTTCTTTTTGTCTTTGTTCATATATTTCACACAATTGCTCATTAAGTTGGCCAATACTCGTTTTAATTTCTCTCTATCCACTGTCACGTAGACCGGTTTATTCAAAAGATGAAACTCAATATGAATACTTTGCTCAAGTAAATCCCATTTAAGTTCTTCTAAGTAGTCTCTCATATATTTATCAAGTTCGACCGTTTCAAAATTGAATGGCTCTTTATTTAAATCCAGCTTAGAAAATAAGAACAGCTCATCAATTAATGAATCCATGTCTTTTGCTTTTAGATACACAGTCGATAAATACTTTTCCATTTTCTGAGGGGTATTTGCTACACCATCCTTAATCCCCTCTACATATCCAATAATCGAAGTAATAGGCGTCTTTAAATCATGTGAAATATTAGACAGAAGCTCTTTTCGATTTTCCTCATACTGTAGCTGGAGATTTATGGATTCCTTTAATTTTATTCTCATTTCCTCAAACGCCCTATTTAATTGTCCGATTTCATCATTCGAAATGGCCTTGATTTTAAAATTTAAATCTCCTGATTTTATTCTTTCGGCACCTTCTTTAAGAATTGAGATAGGCTTAATAATGCTTCTTGATACTAAATAGTTCAACATACCAATAATCATAATAAACAGAAATAGCAAAAGTCCGGATAAAATTGGAAATAATTCTCGAATGAGCTCAGCATAGGAACTTGCCTTTCTTAATACGAAAATACTCCCTTTACTTTTATCTGCAAAATAAAAATCAAACTTCACATACGTAAAAAAATAGTCGTTGATTTTAATCGTATCTCGCGTATTGATGTTTGTTTCTTCAAACCCAGGAAGGGAATTAACCAGTAACTGTTTATCAAGATCAGGGGAAGCGTACTCGATTTTTGTGCCCTTTCTAACAACAATCTCGATATCCTCCTTCTCAATCCTCTTGAGCTCCTTTTCATTGAGGAGCTGTTTAGGATTATTTTTAGCAAAAAGCTTTAAATCGAGAAACACACTTTCTTCTACTGTTGTCAAAGGTTTTTGGACATACGTTTTTTTGTAAAGATGCTCTATAGATTTCACATCACCTGTTATGGCAAACATTATTAAAAAACCAGCTACCAATAATAAAGTGATAGAAAAAAGGATCACCCCAATATAAGACAACAGAAACCTCATTTTAATTGACATCTCTTCCACTCACTCTGTTATAAAATTTTCACCAGATCATTCTTTATTCTTAGCATGCAAGATACTTTTGTAAACCACACTATCCAAATTAAAGAAGCTCATTTTTCTAAGAAATTAAAAGAACCATATCACACAAATCTTAAAACTTTCTAAAATAGGTATGAAATATTTCTAAACATCTTATAATAAGTGATGCTTTTTTCTGTAGGGAATCGATGCCCATTGAGTCGTAGATGAACCAACTTGAATAAGAATTAAACAGTCAAAAAACGAAAAGGAAAGCACTTTTTAAGCTGAGGATGTCATTATAAGCGTGAGACCAATGATAAGGCTGTACTTCCAATTCTATAGTAAAAAAATGATTCTAAAATCTAACGAGTCAATCGATTCATTTTAAATACATTTGAATTTTGATTACACAAAAAAGACTAGCACCCATAAAGGATTACTAGTCTCGTTTTTATTCGTAGATATGAACCATAAGATCTTTCTTGTTTGCTTTTTTTACAATGAGGGCTTCTGGTCCGTTTGAAGAAGTAATGGTTATTTCCAGGTTGAGCTCTTTTGGAAACTCCTTGTTAGCAAGGTCCGCAACATATTGAGTGAAGCCGATCGTTTCCGCTTTCCCATGATATTGGATTGGAATATCAATATTCAGGGTTGAAATTTTATCATTTTGGTAAAAAGCCTTTCCGACTACACCATTGAAATTTGGAAAATAGTTCTCCACTTTTTCTTTAAAACTAAGAAAATATTTTAGATCTTGACTGTGAGCTTCCATTGCTTCTGTAGAAGGAAATAAATAAAACTGCTCATTTACTGCTTTCCATTCTGCAATTGAGCTTTCATTTCCTTGGATATTCGCATAAGCAAAAAAGTGACCAGGGGTTGCTGAGTTGGAACTAGCTTGTTTGTATAGGGCAACCGTGATAGGAACTCCTTGAAGATCTTCTTTCTCACGTAGTCTTTTCACTACTTCCTGTGCAATCTGATTCCCTTGTTGCTTTATTACATCATTACTAATGGGATCTTCAATAGTCGTTCCTGTACTCTCATTTTGATAATAATGAACAGAATTCAGTGCAAGACCAATCACAACTCCACCAAGCTGAACTTTATCTTCGGAAGTCTTTTTTAAATAATTATGCTCTATGATATGAGATAAATAAATAGGTGATTTATTACTTCCATCATCCATAGGATTTAACCCTACGTTTTGAGATTCCTTTAACCCTCTCTCTTTTAATTGCTCGTTTGTGAATTTTCGATTTAACCAAGCTTCTACCGTTTTTTTATCCAAGGTTTGACCTTCTTTGAACAGAAACTTATCTGTCGGAAACCTTTCTTTGGCCATCCTTGTTAATCCTGCCTCAAATTGGTCAATATCGTAGCGTGAATGAAGGTTATTTACGACTAATCCACGTGTAGCACTGGACTCATACGGCAGGAGCGTCTTGTAGTAATAATCAGATATTTGGAAACTAGGAATAATCGCTTTTACTGTTTGATTATTCTCATTTTCCTCGACAACTTGTTCTTGTTTTTCAAATGTCGGTGCGCAGCCACCTACAATGACAACCGAGCATAAGGTAGCCACAAGCCACTTTTTCATTTTATGTTACACCTCTTATCGGTTAAGTTCTTCCAATAGCTTCTCTTCATCCCATACTTCAATTCCAAGGTCTTGTGCTTTTGCTAATTTCGAGCCTGCATCTTCCCCAGCGACTAAAAGATCTGTATTTTTACTAACACTGCCTGTCACTTTCCCGCCAAAGGCCTCGATTTTTTCTTTTGCTTCATTACGACTCAACTGTTCCAATTTTCCTGTAAGTACAACTGTTTTACCTGCAAAATAAGAGTCAGTGTCTTCAACAGATACCGGCTTTGGTCCCTTGTATTCCAAATTAACACCGGAAGATTTTAGCTCTCCCATTAAACTGATTGCCTCTTCATTTTCAAAATAGGTCACAATAGAATCAGCCATTTTCTCACCAATTTCATTTATGGCGACTAAATCTTCAAGAGATGCTTCCATCAACCGGTCAATGGTTCCAAATTGCTGGGCCAAAGTTTTAGCAGCTTTTGAACCTACGTGGCGAATACCTAAACCAAATAAAAGTTTTTCCAATGAATTTTCTTTCGAAGCATCAATAGCATTTAATAGATTGTCTACCGATTTTTCCCCCATCCGCTCCAGTTGCAAAAGTTGGTCTTTTTCTAATCGGTAAAGATCTGCTACGTCTTTAATTAATTGTTCATGGAAGAGCTGACTAATCACTTTTTCGCCTAATCCATCAATATTCATGGCGTTTCTAGAAACAAAGTGTATCAAACCTTCACGGATTTGTGCAGGGCATTTTGGATTAATACACCTTAAAGCTACTTCTCCATCAAGACGAACGAGTTCACTGTCGCACTCAGGACATTCAGTAGGCATGTGAAAATCCTGCTCTTCGCCTGTTCTTCTTTCTTCAAGAACATTTACGACTTCTGGAATGATATCCCCGGCTTTTTTAATGACGACATAGTCACCAAGCTTTATATCTTTTTCTCTAATCAAATCTTCATTATGAAGGGAAGCCCGCTGAACGGTTGTCCCGGCAACCTTGACTGGTTCAAGCACAGCTGTAGGTGTGATCACCCCAGTACGTCCAACATTTAGTTCGATTGATTTTAGTAAAGTAACGACTTCTTCTGCCGGGAATTTGTAAGCAATCGCCCATCTTGGGGATTTAGCTGTTGTTCCTAGCTCTTCTTGCTGCTGAAGTGAATCGACTTTAATGACTATACCATCGATTTCATATGGAAGCTCTGTTCGCTTCTCTACCCAGCCGTCTACAAATTTAATGACTTCATCAATGTTTTGGCATTTTTTTCGTTCTTTATTTGCCTTAAACCCTAATGATTCAAGAAGGTCTAATCCTTCACTGTGAGAAATGACTCCGGTCTGACCTACATCGGCAATCGCATATAAATAAATATCTAAATTACGCGATGCTGCAATCTTAGGGTCAAGCTGTCTTAATGAGCCTGCAGCTGCATTTCGCGGATTCGCAAAAGGTTCTTCTTCCCGTTCCTGCTTAGCTTTATTTAAAGATTCAAATGAACGTTTTGGCATAAAAGCTTCCCCGCGCACTTCAATGGAAAGGGGTTCAGAAATTCTTAAAGGGATAGAACGAATGGTTTTTAAGTTTGCGGTTATATCTTCTCCGGTCGTTCCGTCTCCCCGTGTTGCACCTTGCACAAGTATTCCATCTTCATATCTTAAAGAAACCGCTAGTCCGTCGATTTTCAGCTCGCAGACATAAGAAAATTCTTCCCCAACTGCTTGTCTAACCTTACGATCAAAATCACGGAGGTCCTCCTCATTAAAGGCATTTCCTAAGCTAAGCATTGGAGCCCTATGTTGCACTTTTTGAAATGCTTCAAGAATATCTCCACCGACACGTTGTGATGGGGAGTCGGATGTTTTTAATTGAGGAAATGATTCCTCTAATTTCTGAAGTTCTTTTAGTAAACTATCGTACTCAGCGTCAGGTACAGATGGATTGTCTAACACATGATATTCATAATTATATTGATTTAAAAGTTGATGAAGTTCTTTCACACGCATTTCAGCTGCATGAAGGTCCATAAACTCAGCCCTTTCTACACTAACTTTATACTTTTTCAACAGGCGCAAATTTTGCTAAAAGGCGCTTAACCCCAATTGGGCTAGGGAAAGCAATATCCAGTTCCATGCCATCTCCTGATCCTTTCACACTGACAACCGTTCCAGTTCCCCATTTTTTATGTTGAGCTTTATCCCCCACTTGCCATCCTAACTCGCTCGCTCCTGTTGAAGTTGCCACAGGTCGAGAAACAGGTTTGCGGGTTTGCTGTGGTCGCTGGAAGGATGCGGATGAAGATGATGAAAAGGAACTCTTCTTCTCTATTGAAAATTCATCTAAAAGTTCATTTGGAATTTCGGCTATGAATCGAGAAACGGGATTCATTTTCGTTTGACCATATAATGTTCTCATTTGTGCATTTGTAATGAAAAGCTCCTCTTCTGCCCGTGTAATTCCAACGTAAGCCAAGCGACGCTCTTCCTCCATTTCTTCTTCATCCATTAAAGACCGGCTATGAGGGAAGACGCCTTCTTCCATACCCATTAGGAAAACAACAGGAAATTCAAGCCCTTTTGCAGCATGCAGGGTCATTAGAATGACAGAGTCTTTTGGCTGATCATCATCATCAAGCTTATCAATATCTGCCACTAGTGCTAAGTCTGTTAAAAATGCAACTAGGCTTTTGTCATCGTTACTCTCTTCAAAGCTTTGTGTAACAGATAAAAATTCATCTATATTCTCTAGTCGACTTTGGGACTCAAGAGATTTCTCCGCCTTGAGCATTTCTCTATACCCTGATTTCTCCAACACTTCTTCCACTAATTCTGTTACTGAAAGATATTCTTGCATGTTGGTATATCCCTTAACAAGCTCTTTAAATTCTATAACCGCTTTGGTTATTTTCGGGCTAAGTCCAATAAAATCTGCTTCCCCTAAAGCTTGGTACATGGATATATCATGGTCGATTGCATACCGGGCGATTTTATCAAGAGAACCAGCACCAACACCCCTTTTCGGAACATTGATAACCCTTTGCAAGCTGATATCATCATCAGGGTTGGCGATTAATCGTAAATAAGCAAGAATATCTTTAATCTCTTTACGATCATAGAACTTGATTCCGCCTACGATGGAATACTCAATATTTGATTTGAGAAGTATTTCCTCCATGACACGTGACTGGGCATTCGTACGATAAAGAATCGCAAATTCAGAGTATTTTCTCTTACCGTTATCAACCATCTCTTTAATTTTCCCTGTAACAAATTGTGCCTCGGACTGTTGATTATCTGCCCGATAATAAGTAATTTTTTCTCCATCGGAATTTTCGGTCCACAAATTTTTTGGCTTACGGTTCATGTTTCTTTCAATAACTCCATTAGCCGCGTTTAAAATCGTCTTTGTTGAACGGTAATTCTGTTCTAATAAAATGACCGTTGCTCTTGGGTAGTCTTTTTCAAAAGAAAGGATATTAGCAATATCCGCACCTCTCCATCGATAAATAGACTGATCAGAGTCCCCTACAACGCAGAGATTTTGGAAACGTGATGCCATCATTTTAACGAGCATGTATTGGGCACGGTTTGTATCTTGGTACTCGTCCACATGTATGTATTGAAACTTTCGTTGATAGAATTCCAATACTTCAGGTACCCTTTGGAAAAGATGAATCGTAGTCATAATGAGATCATCAAAGTCTAAAGCCTGATTTTTGCGGAGTCTTTTCTGATAAAGCTCATAAACGTCTGAAACGACCTGATCATAATAGCTTCCTGCTTGTTTGCTGAATTCTTCGGGAGTCATCAGTTCATTCTTTGCAGAACTAATCGAACCAAGAATGGACCTGGGATCAAATTTCTTAGGATCAATATTTTTTTCCTTTAAAATGCCTTTAACTACTGACTGCTGATCAGTTGAATCTAGTATTGTAAAGTTTCGATTGAAACCAATTCGATCGATATCTCTTCTTAATATTCTTACACACATTGAGTGGAAAGTAGAAATCCATATTTCTTCTGCCACTCCGCCCATGATTTTACCAATTCTGTCCTTCATTTCCCGAGCAGCCTTATTTGTAAAGGTAATGGCTAGAATGTTATATGGGTTTACACCTTTTTCAACCATTAGGTAGGCAATCCGATGGGTTAACACTCTTGTCTTCCCTGAACCTGCACCAGCCATAATAAGGAGAGGTCCTTCGGTTGCTTTTACTGCTTCTTTCTGTTCTGGGTTCATACCGTTCAATAATCGATCTGTTAAATATTGCATTTCTCCACCACCGTAACGAACGTTTGTTCTTATTATATCGAATTTAATTATAAAAGGGAATTATTTACGATTCATTTTTTTTGCTGCGGAAACCGTTTTTAATGCTGTCTTTAAATCTTCGTAGATGACATTTCCTACTACAATGACATCAGCATGTGCGGCCATTTCTGCTGCTTGTTCAGCCGTTTTAATCCCGCCGCCATAAAAAAGTGTTGTTGAATTTAATGTTTGTTTCACTGATTTGACAATGTCTTTGTCCCCGTATATACCACTATATTCTAAATAGAAGATAGGGAGGTTGAACATCTTTTCAGCCATCATTGCGTAGCCAACAATATCATTTTTAGATAAATTTGTATCGGCATCCGTTAATTTGGCTACCTTACAATCTTCGTTGAGAATACAGTATCCTTCAACAAGAATTTCTTCCCAGTTCATGATTTCTCCAAATTCCTTGACGGCTTCATGATGAAGTCCTGTAATCCATTTGGGATCACGACTGTTTAAAACGGTTGGGATAAAGTAAAAATCAAACCCTGGCGTAATAGCTTCCATATTAGAAACTTCTAGTGCACATGGAACCGTATATCGTCTCACTCTTGCCATGAGATCAAGTACTTTTTCAAGGGTGACACCGTCCGTTCCTCCTACAATAATAGCATCCGTTCCTGATTCACAAATCTCCTCTAGAGCCTCGTCCGAAATTTCCTTATCCGGATCTAACTTAAACGCATGGCGCCACTCTCGAATATCATACATCACTCGTTCCTCCATTCTCCTATTCCAATTCAATATTATATCATTCAACCAAACGTTCACGAAACCCAGATAACCATTCTATATCCCACTAAAGCATCACCGCACCCGGGGACGGTTCTCGAATGCTTTACCGCGTTGCAATGCCCGGGGACGGTTCTCGATCTCTTCACCGTATCAACGCACTCGAGAACCGTCCCCACTCCCTTCACCGCGACAACGCACTCGAGAACCGTCCCGCTTTGCTTTAACGCGGTGGCATAAGAAAAACCGCGTTGGGGACGCGGTTGGTTTTAAAAATGATTTATTTGTTTTCTGCCTTTTCTTGATCCACTCGATCTAGTACTAGTTGGTAGGTATCATTTCCGTAGTTCAGGCAACGTTTTACTCGAGAAATTGTTGCTGTGCTTGCACCAGTTTCTGTTTCAATTTTATGATAGGTTTTTCCTTCTTGAAGCATACGAGCAACTTCTAAACGTTGAGCTAATGATTGAATTTCATTGATGGTACATAAATCATCAAAGAATCGATAACATTCCTCTAAGTCTTTTAAAGACAAGACCGCATTAAATAGCTGGTCCAGTTCTTTTCCTCTCAGTTTATTAATTTGCATAATGTCTACTCCTTTATAATTCAGATCTATTATTGAATTTCTTTCGATATTGAACCCTCTAAACCAGGGTTGCTCGGAATAATATTGATCCATGTTTTTCCGGGTACAAGCGGTACGGGTTCACCGTCTAGATATGGGAGCAGCTTACCGTCATCATTTTTCCATTCGACTTCAAAAAGCTTACCCTTTTGTAACAAATAGGCATTTCCGCCTGACATTAAATCAATTTCTCTTCTTCCAGAGTTATCAATCACCTTGTGAGGTGTTTCTATGATCAAAACATTATCTAACTCTACAGGTGTCTTAGAGTCATAATCGACGGTTTTTTTATCGGCTGAAAACCGTTCGTATTTTTTCTTGTCATTATTATACTCATAAATTACATTAAATGATGGGTTATTATCATAGGATACCATTATAGAGTCTACTTCTTCACCTTTCATTGATCCTCCATTTTCACTAAAGGTCAATGATGCTGGTGGTGTGTCCATCTCATAACCGTTCTTTTCAGCACCTTTTAAAATAGCTTCCGAGCGTATATAGGAATTATGTGGAGCTTTTCGGAAGTCAACCCGTTTAAATAATGTTCCATCATATTGCATTCCATTAAGATGATCAACGGTGCCAGAGGTTAGCATTTCTTTGGCTTCAGGACTATAACCATGGGCAATAAATAAACCGTTATATCCTTCGGCAAGGTTAACAAAATAATCGCGGGCACTACGTACGGGTCCTACCATTTTTGGCATTTCACTTTGAAAAATAGCTAAAAACCTTGTAACATCCCCTTCAGCTAATAATTCATAAACAATATCAGCTTTATGAAGCCCGGACTGGGGTCGTGCCTTAGGATGGTTATTCACAACAACAGCTACTGCACGTGATGTTTCCGCTTCTTCTGCATCCATTCCAGTTAAAGGAAAGTGATAGGAACTTTCCACTTCACTTTCATTTTTCTCTTCAGTAACCGGTGCTGTTACTTCTTTCGAGGGTTCCGCTTTTTCTTCTTTTCCGCAGCCAATTAAGGTAAAAGCAACTAGTGAAAGCATCACAGCTTTTTTTAACATGTAATCAATACACCCCTATTTAAGAATCCCCTTCTTCACTTTACCATTTTAACGCATTATCGACGGAAAGAGTACCGTTTTCTTCATAACATCATACATTCCTTGCTGTGTAATCCGTATATACGGTAGATGTGTAGACTGTAAAAATAATAACGTATAAATAGGATCATTAAATTGATAACCTCTGTCGAAAAGCAATTTTTTCAAATGCTTTTCCTCCTGGATGACTGCCTTCATATCTTTATTGGACATCAGACCTGCTACCGGAAGTTCGATTTCGTGAAGGACTCGTTCGTTCTCAGTAAGGACAATTCCTCCTCCAATTTCTTTCATTCGGTTAAATGCGTGCAGCATTTCTTGTTTACTCTTCCCTATTACAATTATATCGCCGGTATTTGAAAAAGATGACGCAAAACCTTGCACATCAGTTGAAAATCCCTTCAAAATTGTACTGATTCTCCACTCTCCATGTTTATCGGCCAGCATTAAAAAGTTCTCATCATACCCATCCTGTAACACGTCTCCTGAAGCATCAATATTCACAGAGTAAGGCTTTGTGATCACATCATTGACCATTTCAATCCCAAATGGCATGGAAAATTGAAGATCATCCATTGTGAGGTTCCATTTCAAGTCTAATGAAGGCATTCCAAATTTACTCCAATCAAGTTGAGGAGGAAACGCCGTCGTGGATTCTTCTTTCTTTATCCATTTTCCTTTTGAAATGACAGAAACAGGTGTAGGTTGATCCTTTGCTTTCAAAAAGTTAATGTTGGCAATACGGCCAGTCGCAATCACACCGTGCAAATCCGTCATGCTATAGTAACGCGCTACGTTGTAACTTGCCATTAGATAAGCATCAATCAATGGAATCCCTTCTTCGATAGCTATTGATATCAGCCGGTCCAATACGCCTTCTTCATAAAACTCTGGTGTCGATCCATCAGTCGTATACATCATTAGATCAAATTGATCGATTCCTTGCTCTTTAATTCCCCTAATCAATTGCGGCAAGTCAGGTCGAATCGATGAATGTCTTAGTGTCGTAGTTAACCCCTGTGATAGCCTTTTATAGACATCCTCACCTGTCATCGCTTCATGGTCTCCATCAATTCCGAGCAGGTTCAGTTTTGCTAGTGTTTTTTCAGATGCACCAGGAAGATGGCCTTCAATGACCTTGTTCAAACGCTTTGCCTCCTGAATCCAATGAAGAAGCATATCATCACCTTGAAGCAATTTTGGCCATGCTGTAAGCTCTCCGCCTTGTACGACAGCATCGTGCTCAAGCCATGACTTTACTTCCCCATGAGAAAAAGTGACTTCCTCATCCCTCATCTCCGTCTGCGAATCAAATCGGGTCCACCAATACATCGTAACAGGTAATTTTCTTAAGCTTTCCAATAAAGAAAACGCTTTCTTTTTTCTCAATTCTAAAAACAACATAAGGTTATCATTGATAAATGTTGTTGTTCCTGTTTGAGATGCATATTCTGCAAACGAATGGGGATTATAAAGTTGAAACGGGTGTACATGGGGTTCTATATAACCTGGAACCAAATAGTAGTCACTACAGTCGACGGTTTCACATGAATCAAAAGACTTTGGAAGCTTCTCACCTGCATAGACAATGCGATCATTATAAATCCAAATATGTCCTGACACCCATTTTTTTAAGATGGAATGTAAATAGTTTGCGTTTTTTAACACCATAGTAGGTGAAATTTTGCCGTTTAATACTTCTACGTGTTCGCGTAACTGTTTGTTTTTCCAGCGATAGCGTTGTTCCAATACGGACACTCCTCTAGAAAAAATATGTTTTTTTATTGTTTATTTATGTTAACATATTTTACTATTTAGCGCATTAAAGTTTCACAAACATTATGTAAATTTTTTGTAAGGAGGAAGAACGATGAAAGTTACATCTAATATTGGAATTATCAATGCATTAGTCCGCATTACAATAGGGTTGACAGTCCTTTCATGGGTTACTGCAAAATTGGTGAGAAAACCATGGAGAGACTCGTACTTATTGATGGCAATGGTCGGGGCTATGAAAGTGGGCGAAGGAATCCTAAAGTATTGTCCAATAACGGCATTATTTGAAAAAGGTCAAGAGTCTTCCCCAGATTTAAAAAACATGCTCAATATGGGAACTATGTTAAAAGGTAAAAAACAAAATAAAGACAGCAACTCTTCCAATGATTTCTCAAATAAACCAGATAAAAAGCCTGATATTTCCACGAGTGACGAACAACATATGGAAAATATCGAGAATATTGTCGATCAGAGTTTTCCGAACAAAAGTCAAAATCATTCTAATGAACAGGGAGATCTTCCCTACAACCCTTCGTAAATTTAAAGGGCTGTTCCGATGGAGTTTGGATCCAGTTCATTATTCGAAGTTATGGATCCTAACACCTCGGACAGCCTTCATTCAATAACTAGGAGTTGGTTAAAAATGTTTTGGGAATACATTACAGATATGTCCTATGTTTTACTCTCTCTTATAGGAGGCATCGTCGCGATTGCCTATGTCTACTTTAGAAAGTCTAAGAAGAGGCGTGCTCGATAGCTCTTTTTCCAATATCTTTTCTAAAAAAGAGTCCGTCTATCGTAAGCTTATCCAATTCATGATAAACATCTGTTTGTGCTTCAACTAATGTTTTCTTTTTAGAGGCAACTAATAAAACTCTGCCTCCATTGGATAAGAGCTGTCCCTCATTTTCCACTGTACCAGCATGATAAACTAAAGAAGAGTCTTCAAGCTTCTCAAGACCTTTAATGGGAATATTTTTAGCGTAAGCTTCTGGATACCCTTCCGCCGCCAGGACAATGCCAATAACATGATCATCATGCCATTCAAGTGCACATTCCTCGCCTCTTGCGATATTCCAAAAGATTCGTCCTATGTCCGTTTTCAGTCTAGGCAATACAACTTGTGTCTCAGGATCACCGAATCTAGCATTGAATTCAATCACTTTCGGTCCTTTATCTGTCAAAATTAACCCAGCATATAGGACACCAGTAAACGAGCGATCTTCTTCTACCATTGCTTTAGCTGTAGGCTTTAAAATTTCTGCTACTGCTTCCTTGATGACATCTTCGGAAATATGGGGGACAGGAGAATAGGCTCCCATTCCACCTGTGTTAGGTCCTTTATCCCCATCAAACGCTCGTTTATGATCTTGGGCGATGACCATTGGGTAGACGGTTTCACCGTGTACAAATGCCATTAAAGAAAACTCTTCCCCTTCTAAGAATTCCTCAATGACCACTTTCGTAGAAGCATCACCAAATTTTTTATCTAAAAGCATATCTTCTGCTGCATGAACCGCTTCCTGGGCAGTAGTGGCAACTACAACTCCCTTACCAGCTGCAAGCCCATCCGCTTTAATAACAATTGGTGCCCCTATTGACTCGATATATTCTTTTGCTTTAGTAAACTCCGTAAACGTTCCATAATCAGCCGTAGGAATGTGATACTTCTTCATTAATTCTTTTGCAAACGATTTGCTTCCCTCAATGATGGCTGCTTCTTTTCTTGGTCCGAAGATCACTAATCCTTCCGCTTCAAACGCATTGACCATTCCATCTAATAATGGCTGTTCAGGTCCAACAACCGTTAAATCAATTTTCTCTTTTTTAGCAAATGAGATTAATTCCTCTATTTGCGACTCTGAGATTGAAACAAGCTCGGCATCTTTAGCGATACCTGCATTTCCTGGTGCACAATACACCTTTTCAACACTTTGCGCTTCCTTTAAAGAATGACAGATCGCATGTTCTCTTCCGCCACGTCCGATTACTAAAACCTTCATCTTATCACTCCTATAAAATAAGGCCATCCCAAATCATGAGACAGCCCTTATCATTAATGTTTAAAATGTCTTACACCTGTGAGTACCATTGTAATCCCATACTCATCCGCTTTTTTAATTGAATCCTCATCACGGATTGAACCACCTGGTTGAATAATCGCGGTCACTCCAGCCTTTGCAGCTGCTTCCACCGTGTCATCCATTGGGAAGAATGCATCAGAAGCCATAGCTGAACCAGCTGCTTTTTCACCAGCTTGCTCCAGTGCAATCTTTGCCGCTCCAACACGATTCATTTGTCCAGCCCCTACACCAATCGTCATTTCTTTATTTGTTAACACGATAGCATTCGACTTGACGTGCTTAACCACTTTCCAGCCAAGCTTCATTGCAGCCCATTCTTCTTCTGTTGGTTCGCGTTTTGTTGCGACACGAATATCAGCATTTTCAAATGTGAAGACATCATCCTCTTGAACAAGAAGTCCACCTTCCACACTCGTAAGCTTCTTTTCTGTTTTCTTTGCAGATTCAAAAGGAATCGTTAATAAACGGATATTCTTTTTACTAGTTAGGATCTCCATTGCTTCGTCTGTAAAAGCAGGAGCAATAATAATTTCTAAAAAGATTTCATGAAGCATCTTTGCCGTTTCTTTATCCACCACTCGGTTTAAGGCAACAATCCCGCCAAAAATGGAAGTAGCGTCTGCTTCATAAGCTTTTCGGAAAGCAACTTCAATCGTTTCACCAACACCAACACCACAAGGATTCATATGCTTCACTGCCACCGCTGCAGGCTCAGAGAATTCTTTTACAATCTGTAATGCTGCATTGGCATCATTGATATTGTTATACGATAATTCTTTCCCATGAAGCTGGCGCGCCATACTTACGGAAAATTCAGAGCCAAGTGGCTGACGATAGAATGCCGCTTTTTGGTGAGGATTTTCTCCATATCGCAATGTTTGTTTTAACTCATAAGTGAACGTCATTCTTTCTGGTTCTTCTTCACCAGATACTTCTGTTACGTATTCAGCAATATGAGCATCGTATGCAGCTGTATGACGGAAAACCTTAGCAGCTAATTTACGACGATTCTCCATGGATACTTCTCCAGCTTCTTTTAACTGAGTTAATACTCCATCATAATCTAATGCATCGACAACCACCGTTACATATTGATGATTTTTCGCTGCAGCACGAAGCATTGTTGGCCCACCGATATCAATATTCTCAATCGCTTCTTCCACCGTAACATTCGGCTTAGCAATCGTTTGTTGGAACGGATATAAATTGACACAAACGAGGTCAATAGGAGTAATATTTTGCTCCTCTAATTGAGCCTTATGGGCTTCATTATCATGTTTCGCCAGTAGTCCACCATGAATGGAAGGATGTAATGTTTTGACTCTTCCTTCTAAAATCTCTGGAAATCCTGTAATATCGTCAACGCCGATGACATTAATTCCGTTTTCATGGAGAACGTTTTTAGTTCCACCAGTAGATAGGATTTCATAACCCATTTCTTCTAGCGTTCGTGCAAATTCAACTACACCACTTTTGTCAGATACACTGATGAGAGCTCTTTTTTTCATTCCATCTTCCTCCTAAACTGAAGTTCCGAATACATTAAACTTTATTAGGTTCTGTTATAAAAAGGTGGTTTAGTGTTTCTGCATAAAGCCGATGCTCCACCACATGAATTTTCTCTTGAAGTGACTGCTTTGTTTCATTTGGATAAACCTCTACGGGAACCTGGGCAATAATCGGACCTGTGTCCATCCCTTCGTCTACATAATGGACGGTTACACCCGTAATTTTCACACCGTATTCCAATGCTTGACCAATAGCGTCCTTCCCAGGAAAAGCAGGAAGAATAGAGGGATGAATATTCACAATTCTCTTTGAGAAAGGCTGTAGTAAAGTTGGTCCAATCAGTCTCATATACCCGGCCAAGACGATAAACTCCACTCCCCTTTTCTCTAGTTGAGCGATAATCTCTGTCTCGAATTCCACTTTGGAGTTGTACTCTTTTGCCCGAAAAACAAACGTAGGGATTCCGGCTGCTTGTGCTCTCTGTATAACAAAAGCATCAGGCTGGTCACATACAAGAAGTTCGACAGTCGCTTGAAGACTACCCGTTTGAAAAGCATCGATAAGGGCTTGAAAGTTACTTCCGCTACCAGATGAAAAAATTGCTATTCGTTTCATATTTGCCTCCGTCCCTTTCTAAAGAGTGCCTTCAAAATGTACTCCCTCTTCATTTGTAACGTCCCCAATGATATAGGCGTCTTCTCCCATTTCTTTTAAAAGCTTGAGTATAGCGTCCGCCTCGTTTTCGTTGACGGCTAAGACCATTCCAATTCCGTTATTGAATATATTAAACATTTCTTCCCAAGGGATTTGGCCCTTTTGCTGAAGAACGTTAAAGATTGGTAAAACTGGCCAACTACCTAATGAAATCTTTGCACCAAGGCCTTCAGGGAGCATTCTTGGAATATTTTCAATAAAGCCTCCACCTGTGATATGAGCCATTCCATTAATGGAGTGCTTTTTCAAAACAGACAGTACTTGCTTCACATAAATTCTTGTCGGAGTAAGTAAGGCTTCCCCCACAGTAGTACCGACTTCTGGCAGCACTGAATCTAATTCGAAAGTGTTCTCTTCAAAAAATACTTTTCTTACTAACGAGTATCCATTACTGTGTATACCACTAGAAGGGAGACCAATTAACTTATTTCCCGCAGAAATTTTGTCTCCAGTAATGATATCCTTCTTTTCTACCGCACCGACAACAAATCCAGCAAGGTCATACTCTTCTTCATCATACATCCCAGGCATTTCTGCTGTTTCTCCGCCAATTAAACTACAACCGGAATCGACACAGCCGTCGGCAATTCCTTTCACAATGCTTTCCATTTTCTCGGGAACTGCTTTTCCACAAGCGATGTAATCAAGGAAATATAGTGGCTCTGCTCCCTGTGCAACAATGTCATTTACACACATTGCGACACAGTCAATTCCAATTGAATCATGCTGATCCATCATAAATGCAAGCTTCAGCTTAGTTCCTACACCATCTGTTCCAGAAACAAGAACAGGTTCTTTAAGGTTCAATGCAGATAAATCAAACATTCCACCAAAGCTGCCAAATGGACCAAGGACTCCAAGACGTCCTGTTCGTTCCACATGCTTCTTCATTCTATTGACGGATTCGTATCCTGCTTCTATATCAACGCCTGCTTGACGATAGGCATTTGCCATTGTAAATCCCCCTTAACGTACGAGCTCTTTTTCATATGGGTGTAGCGTATCTGGATAAATCTCTGTCGGATATTTCCCTGTAAAACATGCAAGACACTGACCGCGATTTTCCGAAGGATCTTTGCGTCCAACAGCTTCAAGAGTTCCTTCTACACTTAAAAATGTCAACGAGTCTGCCCCAATGATTTCTCTCATCTCTTCTACTGAGTGGGAAGAAGCGATAAGCTCTTCATGTGTTGACGTGTCAATTCCATAAAAACATGGGTTCTTAATAGGAGGTGAACTGATACAAACATGAACCTCTTTCGCCCCTGCCGCTTTTAGCATCGATACAATTCGTCTACTTGTTGTTCCTCTTACAATCGAATCGTCCACCATCACTACTCGTTTACCTTCCACTACCCCTCTAACAGGTGAGAGCTTCATTTTAACCCCTTGTTCTCTCAGTTCTTGAGAAGGTTGAATAAACGTACGGCCAACATAACGATTTTTAATTAAGCCGAGCTCATATGGAATACCAGAAGCCTCTGCGTACCCAATTGCACTAGAAATACTTGAATCGGGTACACCTGTTACGACATCCGCTTCAATTGGTGCTTCTTTGGCAAGCTGAACGCCCATTCTTTTTCTCGCAGAATGAACATTGATGCCTTGAATGTTGCTGTCTGGACGAGAGAAATAGACGTATTCCATTGTGCACATGGAACATCCGCTAGACACTGTAAAGCGTTCAGACTTTAAGCCTTCATCAGAAATAATGATTAATTCACCTGGCTCAACATCTCGAACAAATTCTGCTCCGATAATATCAAACGCACAGGTTTCAGATGCCACACAATATGCGTCTCCAAGCTTTCCGATTGAAAGTGGTCTAAGCCCATTAGGATCAAGGGCAATCATCATTTCAGTCTCTGTCATGATCAGAAAGGCATAGGCACCTTTTAACATCGTAAGGGCATTCTTCACTCGATCCTTGAAAGAAGTATAACCACTTCGTTTGATTAGGTGAGCAAGTACCTCTGTATCTGAACTTGTTTGAAAGATGCTTCCTTGTTGTTCCAGCTGGTGCTTTAACGCATTCGCATTGACTAAGTTCCCGTTATGGGCAAGTGCAAGACCCCCACTTTGAGATTGAAAGAGGAGGGGCTGAACATTGTCATAGCCTCCGCCTCCAGCTGTTGCATACCGTACATGACCAATAGCGCCATTCCCCGTTAAAGGATCCAATGACCCTTCTTGAAAAACCTCCGTTACTAGACCTTCTCCCTTTAATCCCTTTAAGTTATCCCCATCTGTTACAACAATACCCGTTCCTTCTTGACCTCTATGCTGCAAACTGTGAAGACCATAATACGTGATTTGTGCAGCATCAGAATGTCCCCATATTCCAAAAACTCCACACTCTTCGTTTAAGCCTTTGATTTCAGCAAGCATGGGATAGCCCCTTTCCACGCAGATTCTAGTTGGTTCTTATCTGTTGCTAAAAGAACTTTCTCGCTTTGATTTGTAATCGTCAGTTGAGAGTCTGAAGTCACATAACCAATATGACGCGCATCCTGCATGATCGCTTCAAAGTTTTCTTTATTCTCAGGTTTTACAGAAACAATAAAACGTGATTGTGTTTCATCAAACATTTCCGCCACCATGTCTTCACCTGTCAGCTGTACAGCCGCTCCAAGCTCTTTCGTTCCAAAGGTGGACTCCGCTAATGCGACGGCTAACCCGCCTTCTGCCAGGTCGTGAGCAGAAGCCACAAGCCCTTTTTGAATAGCTGTCAATAATGCTTTCTGTCTATCTAGTTCTACAGTCAAATCAATACTTGGAGATGGTCCAAAAATGTCTCCCATCAACATTTTTTGAAGCTCGCTTCCTCCGAATTCCCCTTTCGCTTCCCCAATCACATAAATGAGGTCGCCAGAAGTCTTGAAGGCTTGTGTTGTGATATGGTCTATGTCTTCAATCAACCCAACCATTCCAACAACTGGAGTTGGATAAACCGCTGTTCCTTTTGATTCGTTATATAAAGAAACATTTCCTCCAATAACTGGTGTGGCTAGTTGACGACACGCATCACTCATTCCATCTACCGCTTTTTCAATTTGCCAGAAGATTTCTGGTTTTTCAGGATTACCGAAGTTTAAGCAATCTGTAATCGCTAGAGGCTGTGCACCTGAACAAACAATGTTTCTTGCCGCTTCTGCAACAGCAATTCTTCCGCCTACTTCTGGATCTAAATATAAATAGCGTGAGTTACAATCTGTTGTCATCGCTAATGCTTTTCTCGTACCTCTGACACGAACAACCGCTGCGTCTGATCCCGGTGAAACCACCGTACTTGTGCGAACCTGATGGTCATACTGTCTATAAACCCACTCTTTACTTGCAATCGTTGGTTGTTGAAGTAATCCTAAAAGTGTTTCTTTATAATCCTTCACTTCCGGAAGATTAATTTCCGTTTGTTGAAACTTTTTAAAGTACTCTGGCTCTGCTGATGGCTTATGGTAAATAGGAGCATCCTCAGCAAGTGAATCAACTGGTACATCTGCTACAACTTCACCATTATGAAGAAGACGAAGGGTTTTATCATCTGTTACTTGCCCAATGGCTACAGCATCAAGATCGTATTTAGAGAACAAATCAACGATTTCTTGCTCTCTGCCCTTCTTGACGACAATCAGCATTCTCTCTTGTGATTCAGACAGCATCATTTCATAAGCTGTCATTCCTTTTTCACGTTGTGGTACAAGATCAAGATTCATTTCAATTCCTGAACCTGCTTTACTCGCCATTTCAGCTGAAGAGCTTGTAAGTCCTGCTGCTCCCATATCTTGGATTCCAACAAGCGCATCTGATTGAATCAGTTCAAGACAAGCTTCAATAAGCAGCTTCTCCATGAATGGGTCTCCAACCTGAACCGCTGGGCGCTTCTCATCCGAGTCTTCCCCTAGTTCTTCCGATGCAAAAGTCGCTCCGTGAATTCCGTCACGGCCCGTTTTTGCTCCTACGTACATTACGGTATTTCCAACGCCGTGTGCTTGACCTTTCTTAATGTCTTTATGATCAATTAAGCCAATGCACATGGCATTTACTAGTGGATTTCCTTCATATGAAGCATCAAACTGAACCTCGCCTCCGACTGTCGGAATTCCAATACAGTTTCCATAGCCAGCAATTCCCGCTACGACTTCTTTAAATAAATACTTTACGCGTGCAGACTCAAGCTCCCCAAATCGTAATGAGTTAAGGAGTGCGATCGGTCTTGCTCCCATCGAGAATACATCTCTGATAATACCGCCAACTCCTGTTGCAGCTCCTTGGTACGGTTCAATAGCAGATGGGTGATTATGACTTTCAATTTTGAATACTACTGCTTGCTCGTCGCCGATATCCACAATTCCTGCGCCTTCACCTGGTCCTTGTAGAACCTTCTCACCTGAAATCGGGAACTTTTTCAGAACCGGCTTTGAGTTTTTATAACTACAATGTTCTGACCACATAACAGAAAATAACCCAGTTTCTGTATAGTTCGGAGTTCTTCCAAGAATTTTTTCAACCGTCGCAAATTCTTCATCCGTCAATCCCATTTGCTGATACAATTTCTCTTCTTTGATCTGAGTTGTATTTGGTTCAAGCATTAACGACATGTGATTCCCTCCAATTCTTCACAATCGACTGGAATAATTTTTTTCCATCTGAGCTGCCTAGTAAATCTTCCATAGCTCGTTCGGGATGTGGCATCATTCCAAGTACATTTCCTTTAGTATTCGTAATTCCAGCAATATCGTTTACACTTCCATTTGGGTTTTTCCCATCATAAGTGAAGACGATTTGACCGTTATCTTGTAAACCTTTTAATGTCTCTTCGTCACAGTAATAGTTTCCTTCACCGTGAGCAATTGGGATTTGAATGACTTCATTTTCGTTATATTGACTCGTAAACAATGTTTTATTGTTCTTAACCTTTAAAGGTACCGTTTCACATATAAAGGACAATGACTCATTTCTTCTCATTGCACCTGGAAGTAAACCTACTTCTAGTAAAATTTGAAATCCGTTACAAACACCAAGTACTGGTTTTCCTTGCTCTGCTGCCTTTACAACCTCTGCCATAACAGTAGAAAATTGAGCAATTGCGCCTGATCTCAAATAATCACCATAGGAGAATCCTCCTGGCAGAAGCACACCATCAAATTCTTCTAGATTATCAGCATCGTGCCAAACGTATTCGACTTCTTCACCCAGTTCATCCTTAATCGCATGGTACATATCAATATCACAGTTCGATCCTGGAAATACGATTACAGCGAATTTCATTTTGTGACACTCTCCTCTATTTCATAGGTGTAATCTTCAATAACTGGATTAGCTAGTAAACGGTGACACATCTCTTTCACTGTTTCCTCAACACTTTTATCACTTGGAGCGATCATAAGCTCCATGTATTTTCCAATACGAACATCTTCTACCTCTGGAAAGTTCATGCTGTTTAACGATTGTTTTACCGCTTTTCCTTGTGGATCTAGTACACTCTCTCTTAATGTGATATAAACTTTAACTTTATACATGCTGGGTTCCTCCTAATTTTGTAAGAATAATAGAATACACATCTGTTAAACTACCTAAGTCTCGTCTGAAAACATCCTTATCAAGCTTTTGTCCTGTCTCTCTATCCCATAAACGACATGTATCTGGTGAGATCTCATCAGCAAGTAGAATCTTCCCATCCATGTCCTTCCCGAACTCAAGCTTAAAATCGACTAACTGAATGCCAACTTCATTGAATAGCTCTTGTAAAATGTTATTAATCTTAAAGCCCATTTCTTTTAAAGTGTCCAATTCTTCTGGACTAGCAAGCTCTAATTGTTCGATATGATCGACTGTTAATAGCGGGTCACCGAGATCATCATCTTTGTAGTAGAATTCGACAATAGGACTTTTCAAAGGTGTTCCTTCTTCCCAACCAATTCTTTTGGCTAAACTTCCTGCCGCAATGTTTCGGACAACGACTTCTAGAGGAATAATTTCTACACGTTTGACCAGTTGCTCATAATCTGAAACTTGTTTAATGAAATGACTTTCGATCCCTTTTTCTTTTAAAGAAGCAAAGAGTAAGCTTGTAATCAGGTTATTCAATCTTCCTTTTCCTTCAATCGTTTCTTTCTTCTCACCGTTGAAGGCGGTTGCGGAATCTTTGTATTCAATCCAAACTGTAAACTCATCTGTTGTAGAGAAAATCTTCTTAGCTTTTCCCTCGTAAAGTAGACCTCTTTTTTCCATGAAAAAGACCTCCAAGTTTTAATGATTAGCAATCTTCTGTCTATATTGGGATAAAAAAAGGGAAGGCTTGATGGCCATTCCCTATTAAATTAAGTGATTAATCGTTTAAACCACAACGGTCAAAGATGGTATCTACATGCTTAAGGTGATGATTGTAATCGAAGCAATCATCGATTTCAGCTGGAGAAAGCTTAGATGAAATGACTTCTTCCGCTTCAATCAATGAACGGAATGGAACCTGATTCTCCCACGCTTCCATTGCTTTCGGCTGTACCGTGTCATACGCTTCTTCACGTGTCATCCCTTTATCGATAAGGGCTAGAAGAACACGTTGCGAGTAAATCAACCCTAGAGAAGCATCCATGTTTCTCTTCATGTTTTCCGGGAAGACAGTTAGGTTTTTCACGATATTACTAAAGCGATTCAGCATGTAGTTCAAAGCGATTGTTGCATCTGGTAGGATCACTCTTTCTGCAGATGAATGAGAGATATCTCGCTCATGCCATAGCGGCACATTCTCATAAGCTGTCATCATATAACCGCGGATAACTCTTGCCATCCCTGTCATATTTTCAGAGCCAATAGGATTACGTTTATGCGGCATTGCCGATGATCCTTTTTGACCCTTTGCGAAAAACTCTTCTACCTCACGCGTTTCACTTTTTTGCAGACCACGGATTTCAACCGACATTTTCTCAATGGAAGTTGCAATCAATGCAAGAGAACCCATGTAGTGTGCATGACGATCTCTTTGCAGCGTTTGTGTAGAAACAGGTGCCGGCTGGATGCCTAGTTTCTCACAAACATAGCTTTCAACAAATGGATCAATATTTGCGTAAGTTCCGACTGCTCCTGAAATCTTCCCGAACTCGACTCCAGTAGAAGCCTGCTTGAAGCGCTCTAAATTACGCTTCATTTCTTCATACCAAAGGGCAAGCTTCAGACCAAATGTTGTCGGCTCTGCATGGACACCATGTGTTCTACCCATCATGACCGTATGTTTATGTGCTTTCGCTTTTTCTTTTAAAATTTCAATGAAATTCTCTAAGTCTTTTAAGATGATGGAGTTCGCTTGTTTCAACAGGTACGACAACGCTGTATCCACTACATCTGTAGAAGTAAGTCCATAGTGTACCCATTTTCTTTCTTCCCCTAATGTTTCAGACACTGCACGGGTAAAAGCAACGACATCATGTCGTGTATCTTGTTCAATTTCTAAAATGCGGTTCACATCAAAGCTTGCATTTTTTCTAATTTTGGCAACGTCTTCTTTTGGTATATCTCCAAGCTCTGCCCAAGCTTCACAGGCTAAAATCTCTACTTCAAGCCATGCTTGAAAGCGATTTTCTTCAGTCCATATTGCTCCCATCTCCGGGCGTGTATAACGTTCAATCATTTTACGTTTCCTCCGATCTTTTCTTGCGCATTCCAGATTCCAGATTCGTTCACTTCGGAAAGCGTATGTTCCATATCTTCTGTCAAAATGGTTACATGCCCCATCTTTCTCTTTTCTTTAGGAACTTCTTTTCCATATAAATGAATCGACCAGTCTGGACGAGTTGGAATTTGCTTCGTTAATTCTTCGAGGTGCTCTCCTAATAAATTAACCATCACGGCTGGTTTATTAAGGTTTGTACTTTTCAACGGCCAATTACAAACGGCACGAATATGCTGCGCAAATTGTGAGGTTTCACAAGCTTCAATCGAATAATGCCCCGAATTATGCGGACGTGGGGCTAGCTCATTCACATAAACTTCACCCTCGAAGTCGAGAAACATTTCAATCGCCAGTGTACCAACTAAATCCAGTGTTTCTGAGACTCGCTGTGCTATATGAATAGCTTTTTCCTTTACTTCCTCACTTATTCTAGCCGGAACAATGGTTTGATGAAGAATATTGTCTCGGTGAATATTTTCGCCTACAGGAAAATAGGTCATCTCGCCATTCGGGTTTCTTGTTATAACCACAGATATTTCTTTGTCAAAGTTCATCCACTTTTCCAATACGCAAGGACCGTTTTGTAAAAGGGCATCAGTACGATTTATATCCTCTTGGTTCCTCAAAACGATTTGACCTTTACCGTCATATCCTCCTCTTGCTGTCTTTAATACAGAAGGAAAACCAAGCTTTTCTATATTATCATAGATATCCTGTTTGTCGTTGATCACCGCATAAGGTGCAACAGAAACACCCGCATACACAAGCGCTTCTTTCTCTGTAATTCGGTTCTGAGTGATTCTTATCAGCTCAGCCCCTTGTGGTACATAGGCTTTTTTTGCAAGCCATTTTAGTGCTTCATAATCTATATTTTCAAACTCAAACGTGATCACATCACATTTATCTGCTAAACGTTCTAATGCATCATAATTATCATAATCAGCAGTTATTTCATAGTCAGCTACTTGTCCGCATGGAGAATTAGGTGTCGGATCTAACACCCCAATCCGAAATCCTGCCTCTTTAGCAGAAAGGGCCATCATTCTTCCTAATTGCCCCCCGCCTATGATTCCTATCATTTGTCCCGGGTAAATTGTTTTAGTCAAGGTCATCACTGCTTTCTAATACTTTTTGTTTAAGTGCTTCCCTTCTTTGTTCCAAACGCTCTGCCAACTTTCCATCTTCAATGGAAAGAATTTGAGCAGCTAGTAATCCAGCATTCGTTGCTCCCGCGTTTCCAATGGCTACCGTGGCAACCGGGATTCCTCCTGGCATCTGTACAATAGAGTATAAAGAATCTATACCGTTAAGAGTCTTCGATTTAACGGGAACTCCAATGACTGGTAATGTCGTCTTCGCAGCGACCATTCCTGGTAAATGAGCCGCTCCGCCTGCTCCTGCGATAATGACCTTTAATCCTCTTTCACGAGCAGACTCTGCATAAGTAAACATATAATCAGGTGTACGATGTGCGGACACGACCTTCTTTTCATAAGGCACTTCCAACTCATCTAGCACCCCACACGCTAACCTCATCGTTTCCCAATCTGACGTACTCCCCATAATCACACCAATCACAGCGCATCCCCCAAACTATGGTGCCTGGCACCACCCGAATTTTGTCGAATAAAAAACCCCCAGCCAAACTGTCTCTCCTAAGAGAAAGCAGTTAGGCTGGGGATTTTTTCATGCAGCGTTATCCTCTTTAAAAAGAGAATCCGCCCTATATCCACAGACCGCTACTTTCCCTCATAGTCCTATCAATTATTGGTGATAGGGTAGAAACTTATGGGCCATATTCCCAAGATTATATGAGGGTGTATCCTTGTTACCTTTATATTAACAAGCGTCCGTGAATACGTCAACGAAAAATCGAACATTCAATAAATGTCAGAAAATTATCGTTCGTATTTTAATCTATTTTCTTTCCTTCAAAGACAATTTTCTGTCTCGCAGGAACAAATTCCGATTTACCATTTACCTTTTCTTCCTTAAACATCGGTTTTTCCATTCTTCTTACAGGCATATATCCTTCATTATTCATTCTTTCTAGACACATTTCGATCGTTTCATTTTCTTCTACTTCAAACATCTTCTTTTTGCTCATTTTCCTTCAACTTCCCTTTACGCATTTTTCTCACTGATTTCACCCAAAAACCTCCGTGAATGGCCTTAGGCTCATAGGCAATCATAAACGCTTTAGGATCCAGTTCCTTAATCGTTTGATATAGCTTCATTTCATATTTTCTCGGAGTGAGGATTTGCAATGCCATACGATCTCCTTCAAGACCATTCGCTGCCCAATTCGTTACTCCGTATCCCTTTGATCTTAACTCATGGGGTAAATTCCGATCATATTCTTTCGTTATCACATTAACCGTTATATAACCAAGAGCAAGCTTTTCTTCAATTTTCATCCCGACAATAACACCTAGACCGTAACCAACAGCATACGCTACTAAATTCTGAATTTGATTTAGATTATCCAAAACAAGCCCTAAACCAACCACATAAATGACCACTTCAATCATACTTACAAATGCAGCCACATATCGATAACCTTTCAAAGTCAGAATCATTCTAATCGTAAAAAAGGAAACATACACAACGTTAATAATGAGAATAATGGCAACCATAACATAGCTGTTTTCTAGCAAAGAATTATCCCCCTCATATCCCTAATAATAGCATGCTCAAATTAAGTATTTATTTTACTAGAAAATACTCCATTTGCGAACCAGTAAACTACATAATTCCTTCAAAAAATTTACTGGAAATTATTTGAAGGTAGAGGGTTGTGATTGATTCTTCCAGCATGGAATAATCTTTCCTTTATTTAGATAAACTAAAGCGACTATATATTAGGAGTGAGCATTAGTGAACGTAAATCGTGTTAAACAAATCTTATCTTCATCAGCTGACATCGAAGTCAAATATAACGATAGTTCTGTATGGATCGATCAACTAAATGAAGATGGAAAAACAGCCACTGTCCATCTAAGAGGACCTCTAGAGGAAAGAACAATCGTCGATATTGAAAGTCTTGAAGAAGAGTAATTTTAAAAAGAGGCTGTTCAAAAACCAAGATGTCAGGAACCACGATTTCAGTATGTAGAAGAAACCCTCAAGGCATCTTCTATATATGGACAAACAAGTGGTTCCGGATCCTTTTTGAACAGTCCCTCCTGTTCAATTTGCTTTTTTGTGTTTTAAAAAACTTTCTCTATCTTCGATTAAAGAGTATGTAGGAATTACTTTTTAAATTCAAAACTGGTCATCCCTTTGGTCGATTAATGTCGTGTTGCGTCAAGAAATCGATAAAAGGGGGAAAGTTGAGAATAAAACTACTAAAGTTGAAAATAGAATTAAGAATAAACGGTTAAATCCCTTCGAATGGGCAAATTTTTATGAAAAATCCTTTTCATTCAACCTAAACTAAAGCAGATGAAAAATCGGACTATATTATAAAAAACCTTATTTTTTCACGAAATAATTCGGATTTTATCGACCGTTTCTCTTTATCCATACTTCATGGTACCCTACTCCATCTTTTTTCACGAACCCGTTCTTGACTTCTATGAAACCTTTCCTCTGGCTTGGTCGAGACATTACTCAAAACATAGTATCATGGTTTAAGATTTGAAAATGCAAAAAAGAGTAACCTTCTCGGGCTACTCTTTTCCTATTTGCCTGGCAATGTCCTACTCTCACAGGGGGGATCCCCCAACTCCCATTGGCGCTGGCTACGGCTTCCGATGAGCTTCGGATCTCTTCGTCCGCTTCTCTCTTTCAGATCCTCGTGGGGTAACCCCCACTCCGGTCTTCTTTCGTTCGCGTCCTCGACCTCCTCGCTCCTCGAAACCCTCGCTCTGCCTTGAATGAGGCTACTGCTTCTACAAAACACTTTGAACACCCTTGCGGGTTTTTATTTTAAGCACACAAAAAAAGAGTAACCTTTACGGGCTACTCTTTTCCTATTTGCCTGGCAATGTCCTACTCTCACAGGGGGAGATCCCCCAACTACCATTGGCGCTGAA
>JANAVG010000025.1 GCA_024213275.1 Rossellomorea sp. BNER | reverse complement strand
GGTCCGGTAGTTCAGTTGGTTAGAATGCCTGCCTGTCACGCAGGAGGTCGCGGGTTCGAGTCCCGTCCGGACCGCCATTAGATTACTTCATGATTAACGAAACAATGTTTCGTTATTTTTTTATGTCTTTAAATTTTATTGATTTTGCTCATCATTACAAAATCGGGTAAACTAATATATACATAATCCTTAGGGTAGTAACCATTATCCTAAGGTTTTTTTATACACGCTATACTAAAGGAGATTCATGATGAGTCAGTTTATTTATAAAACGAACACCCCAGAAGAAACCTCTGTATTTGCTGAAAAACTGGCTACCTATTTAGCTCCTAATGATTTGATTACATTAGAAGGCGATTTAGGTGCTGGAAAAACAACTTTTACAAAAGGATTAGCTAAAGGGTTAGGTGTTTCTAGAACAGTGAATAGTCCTACGTTCACTATTATTAAAGAATATAAAGGAGCAACGATGCCTTTATATCACATGGACGTATATAGATTAGAGGATTCTTTTGAAGATCTAGGTTTTGATGAGTATTTTGAAGGAAATGGAGTTACGGTAGTAGAGTGGGCTCATATTATTGAAGAGCAGCTTCCTCCTAATCGATTAGCGGTTGCCATTTTTCGTGAAGGGGATGCTAAAAGAAGAGTGGAGCTTCATCCTTTCGGAGACCGGTATGTAAAGATATGTGAGGAGATTTTTTCATGAAAGTATTAGCTATAGATACGTCTAATTATCAATTGGGTGTTGCGTTGATTGAAGAGGATAAAGTCGTCGGGGAATTTATGACAAACCTTAAGAAGAATCACTCCTTAAGAGCAATGCCTGCCATTGAAATGCTTCTAGGACAGTGTGATGTAAAGCCAAAGGAGCTTACGAAAATTGTGGTGGCACAAGGTCCTGGATCCTATACAGGTGTAAGAATTGGTGTGACGATCGCGAAGACCATGAGTTGGTCCTTAAATATTCCCATTGTAGGGGTGTCTAGCTTAGCTGTTTTAGCTTCATCTGGTAGGTATTTTGATGGTCTACTATGTCCAGTATTTGATGCGAGAAGAGGTCAGGTCTATACGGGTCTTTATAAATATGAAGAAGGTAAGCTTGTAACGTTGGTAAGCGATTCGAACCTTCTAATGTCAGATTGGGTAGATCACTTGAATGAATATCAAGAAAACATCCTCTTTTTGGGTCATGATGTTGATATACATCGAGAGGTTATTTCCAGTAAGCTTAAAGAGCAGGGTAAATTTGCTCACCTATCAAGTCACAATCCCCGACCTGCTGAACTAGCTTTTCTTGGCCTAGAACAAGAGAGCGAACATGTTCATGGGTTAGTTCCTAACTATATTCGAATGGCAGAAGCTGAAGTTAAGTGGCTAGAGTCACAAAAAGACAAGGAATAGTTGAGGACTTACTATGGGAGATTATTCAATACGGCTGATGGAAATAAAAGATTTAGATGATGTGATGGAAGTAGAACAAAAATCATTTTCGATTCCCTGGACTAGAGAAGCTTTCTATAATGAAATAGAAAATAATTCTTTTGCTTCTTACTTAGTAGTTGAGCATGGGGAAAAGGTTGTTGGTTATTGCGGTGTGTGGATAATTGTCGATCAAGCCCATATCACGAATGTAGCCGTTTTGCCAGAGCTGCGCGGGAATGGACTAGGTCATTTATTAATGAAGAGTATGGTCACACTTGCCATTGAAATGGGAGCGGCCACGATGACACTTGAAGTAAGAGTTAGTAATGAACCAGCACAACACTTATATCGAAAGCTTGGATTTCAAAATGGTGGCATAAGAAAGAACTATTATTCTGATAATCAAGAGGATGCGTTAGTAATGTGGGTGAATTTAAAATGACAAACGATTTATATGTAATGGGTATTGAAACGAGCTGTGATGAAACAGCCGTTTCTATTATAAAAAACGGAACAGAAATCATTTCAAATGTTGTCGCTTCCCAAATAGAAAGCCACAAACGATTTGGTGGTGTAGTACCAGAAATCGCATCGAGACATCATGTGGAACAAGTTACGGTTGTGATTGAAGAAGCATTGGATCAAGGGAATATGACCATTTCATCAATTGATGCAATTGCAGTAACAGAAGGTCCTGGATTGGTAGGTGCTTTATTAATTGGAGTTAATGCAGCAAAGGCTTTAGCTTTTGCGCATGACATACCACTTGTGGGGGTTCATCATATTGCAGGACATATCTATGCAAACCGCTTAATAACTGAAATGGAATTCCCATTGTTATCTCTAGTTGTTTCTGGTGGGCATACTGAATTAGTATTGATGAGAGAGCATGGGATTTTTGAAGTCATTGGTGAAACCAGGGATGATGCAGCTGGAGAAGCTTATGACAAAGTGGCGAGACAGCTTCAGCTACCATATCCAGGTGGACCCCATATTGACCGACTTGCACATGAGGGAGAGCCAACGATTTCCTTACCTAGAGCTTGGCTTGAGCAAGATTCGTTTGATTTTAGCTTTAGCGGGCTAAAATCGGCGGTCATTAATACCCTACATAATGCTAAACAAAAAGGAGAAGAGATATCTCCAGAAAATTTAGCAGCAAGCTTTCAAGCTAGTGTTATAGAGGTATTAGTGACTAAAACAATCAAAGCGGCAAAGCTTTATAATGTTAAACAGGTACTGCTGGCAGGTGGAGTTGCAGCTAATAAAGGATTACGCAGAGAACTTGAAAATGCTTTTATGGATCTCCCTGACATTGAACTCATTATTCCACCATTAAGTTTATGCACGGACAATGCAGCTATGATTGCTGCAGCAGGGACTATCCGCTTCCAGCAAGGAAAAAGAAGTGGATTAGAGATGAATGCAAATCCAGGTTTAGATTTAGAGACATTTTAAGAAAGGACACATGACCAGTGAAAAGGTCATGTGTTTTTTCTGTTAGTAAGTGTATAAAATAGAGTCTGTGGATGACTTTGGGATAAGTTATCATAGGATAATGCCACAGGACAACTTAGGCTTTCATCCTCTGTTCAAGGCGCTTCCGCTTTTCTAGGAACAAATGTTTTGTACACAGGTTGTGGATAAGGTGTGAATAAGTTAAAAAAACTTGTTTAAAAACATAGGGATAAAATCATGATTATAAACAGTGGATTATGTGGATAACTAGGAGTATATCTGTGGATATTGTGGAAAAACCCTGTTAATAACGTTAAATCAACAAAAATAGTGTTAATAACTTTGTGAGCATGGGAAGATTTTCATATAAAAAAAGACCTGTCTGAAGTTACTAACAATTCAAACAGATCCATGTGTATAACGTGAAATTAAGTTTGTAATAACTCTTCTAATTCTGCCCATTCTTCCATTAATTCTTCAAGTCTTTCTTTCGCTGTTTCTAATTTTGAAGTAATTACTTGTAGCTGCTCATGGTCTTGAAAAACATCAGGGTCTATCAGCTTAGCTTCTAACCCTTCAATTTCACCTTCAAGTTCTTCCATTTGCCCTTCTAACTCTTCAACTCTTCTTTTTCTTTGGCGTTCTAGCTTTTTTGCTTCCTTATCAATTTTGAATGAGTTTGTATTTGATTGTTCCACAATGTTATCCACTTTTTTATTTTCAAGTTCTTCATGTTCAAGCATTTCTTGCTTTTTCTCCACAAAATAATCATAGTCACCTAGGAATTCTGTTATTCCGGTAGTGGATAACTCTAACACTTTAGTGGTGATTCGATTTATAAAGTAACGATCATGAGATACAAAGATGATGGTACCAGGATAATCAATGAGTGCATTTTCCAAGACCTCTTTGCTGTCGAGATCAAGATGGTTCGTAGGCTCATCGAGAATCAATAGATTGGCTTTTTGCATCATAAGCTTAGATAAGGCAAGACGAGCCTTTTCTCCACCACTTAACGTCGTAACCGGTTTTAGAACATCTTCACCTGAAAACAAAAAATTTCCGAGGATGGTGCGAATTTCTTTTTCATTCATCATCGGATACTCATCCCACAGCTCGTTTAATACGGTTTTATTGGAAGAGAGCTCAGCTTGTTCTTGGTCATAATAGCCAATGGAAACATTGGATCCGAATGAAAAGTCACCATGAAGAGAAGTTAATCTTCCTATCAATGTTTTAAGCAATGTCGATTTCCCGACACCATTTGGCCCCACAAGGGCTATGCTATCCGTTTTTTGAACATTAAAAGAGAGTCCTTTTGAAATTAAGCCATCATCATACCCTATAGATAGATTGTCCACTTTGAGGACATCATTTCCACTTTGGCGATCAATGGAAAAGGAGAAGTTTGCGGACTTCTCGTCACCTAATGGTCTGTCCATCCTATCCATTTTCTCTAGCTTCTTTCTTCTACTTTGAGCCATTTTGGTTGTGGATGCCCTGGCAATGTTTCGTTGAATAAAGTCTTGGAGCTTAGCCACTTCCTGCTGTTGTCTTTCAAATTGTTTAAGGTCTTTTTCATAGTTTTCGGCTTTGTATTGAAGGAATTTACTGTAATTGCCTATATATTTCTTTGAAGCATTTCTTGAGATTTCGTAGACTTGATTGACGACCTTATCAAGAAAATAGCGATCATGGGATACAATGAGTACGGCTCCATCATATCCTTGTAAATATTGTTCCAGCCATGAAAGAGTTTCAATGTCTAGGTGGTTTGTAGGCTCATCCAGGATTAAGATATCTGGTTTACTAAGCAGGAGTTTTCCAAGAGCTAATCTTGTTTTTTGACCCCCGCTTAGTGTCGATATCTTCGTGTGATAATCAAAATCCTGAAAGTTTAACCCGTGTAGGACAGAACGAATATCAGCTTCATATTGGTAGCCGCCAGAATTCTTGAAACGAACCTGGAGTTCATCATATTCCTTTAAAATACGTTGATAGACTTCGGCGTTTTCGTATACATTTGGATCTGCCATCTGTTGTTCGAGCTCACGAAGCTTTGTTTCTTGCTGAAGGAGTGTTTCAAACACTAATAGCATTTCGTCCCAAATCGTTCGATCTGATTCTAATCCTGTATTTTGAGCCAGATAGCCCATTGTAACATCCTTTGGCTTTGTGATTTCCCCAGAATCATAAGACATCTGCCCGGAAATAATTTTTAAAAGAGTCGATTTTCCCGCACCGTTTCTTCCGACGAGTGCAATCCTGTCACGTGTTTGAATTTCTAGCTTTATATTGGAAAGAATCACTTCGGCACCGAAGGACTTCGTTATTTGATTCACTTGCAATAATATCATTTCGATTCACCTCAACCTTATATCGTTAGTTTATCTTATTGAAGAGGAAACAAGCAATAAGCTAGCCTAACCCATTGGCTCAGTTTTTCTAGTTTTGAGAAAATTAGGGTATTTAGTTAAAATAATTATGGTCTCTCAACAACGATTTCTCCATGAATTTGTGAAAAGTCTTTCAAACTTCAAAGACAGAGTTTTGAAAATAGTGTATGATGTATGGGAGGAGAGATCATATGGCTGAATTCACTCATTTTAATGAAGAAGGCAGAGCGAGAATGGTGGATGTTAGTAGTAAACCAGATACGGTTCGAACTGCTCTGGCCCGTTCAAGCATAAAGGTTAATAAGAAGGTATATGAAGCGATCATTCATCAGCGGCTGGAAAAAGGTGATGTCCTTTCTGTTGGACAAGTTGCTGGGATTATGGCTGCGAAGAAAACATGGGAGATTATCCCGATGTGCCATCCGATTCCTTTGAAAGGAATTGATATTTCTTTCGGATGGAAAGAAGACTATGTGTTGGAAATCACGGCAGAAGTAAAAACAAAGGGAAGTACCGGAGTTGAAATGGAAGCGTTAACAGCTGCTTCTGTTTGTGCACTCACCATATACGATATGTGTAAGGCTGTTGATAAAAGCATGGTGATCGGTGAAACCTATTTAATAGAGAAAACTGGCGGGGTGAAGAGTCCCGATTATACAAGAGCTTAAATTATTTGTGGGGGAATGGTAGATGAATCAAGAAACAAGCAAAATTCCACAAGCAACGGCGAAACGTTTACCGCTATATTATCGTTTTATTCAAAACCTACATTCATCTGGGAAACAACGCGTTTCCTCAAAAGAACTTAGTGAGGCGGTAAAGGTAGACTCGGCAACGATTCGCCGCGATTTTTCATACTTTGGCGCATTAGGAAAGAAAGGATATGGGTATAATGTTAACTATCTCCTATCCTTCTTTAGAAAAACTCTCGATCAGGATGCGTTAACAAAAGTTGTATTAATCGGAGTGGGAAACCTAGGAACAGCATTTTTACATTATAATTTTATTAAAAATAACAATACTAAAATTGAGATGGCGTTTGATGTTGTGGAAGAGAAGATTGGCACTGAGATCGGGGAAGTTCCCGTGTACAATATGGATGAATTAGAAGAGAAACTAGAGGGGGCAGATATTGAAGTGGCGATTCTGACAGTGCCTGCTCAATCAGCTCAAAATATTACAGACCGATTGGTTTCTTCTAATGTGAAAGGAATTCTTAATTTTACACCTGCTCGTCTGAGTGTTCCTGATCACATTCGTATTCATCATATTGACCTTGCTGTGGAGCTCCAATCTTTAGTATACTTTTTAAAGCACTACTCTGAAGATGACACGGAAATGTCACAAGATGAGAATGGATAGAATAGAAAAATAGATTTTATTGCGTTAATATATAGTAGTGAGGAGGTGTGGCGTGATGGTAGGTCCAGGTAGCCTCGTGATTATTGGAGTTGTTGCTTTACTTATTTTTGGTCCTAAGAAATTACCAGAGTTAGGGAAAGCAGCAGGAAGTACATTGCGCGAATTCAAAAACGCAACAAAAGGCTTAGCAGATGATGATGACGATTCTAAGAATAAAGATGCTAAGTAGTGGATGTTAGGATGAAAGCCATGAGTCAAAGAGAAGACATGACGCTTTATGAACATATAGGTGAATTACGAAAACGGCTCATGTTTGTAGTCGTTTTCTTCGTATTGGCGGTAATTGCCAGTTTCTTTTTAGCAGAACCGTTAATCCGTTATTTGCAAGGAGCGGATGAGGCAAAGGAATTGACCATGAATGCCTTTCGCATGACAGATCCTTTAAAGATTTATATGGAAATGATGGTCTTTATCGCATTGATTGTGACATCACCAGTCATTCTATTTCAATTGTGGTCATTCGTTAGCCCAGGGTTATATGAAAAAGAGAGAAAAGTGACGCTAAGCTACATACCTTTTTCTCTCATTCTATTTCTTGGGGGATTATCGTTTTCTTACTTTATTCTATTTCCGTATGTTGTCGAGTTTATGATGACTTTGTCAGACAGCTTAGAAATAGAGCAGGTCATTGGAATAAATGAGTATTTTCATTTTCTATTTCAACTCACCGTTCCATTCGGATTTTTATTTCAATTGCCAGTTGTGATGCTGTTCTTAACACGGTTAGGAATCATTACACCGATGCAAATGGTGAAAATGCGTAAAATTGCCTACTTTTTATTACTAGTGATTGCAGCATTCATTACGCCGCCAGATGTTGTTTCCCATCTGATGGTCACGGTACCGTTATTTATTTTATATGAAATTAGTCTTTGGATAAGCAAAATTGGTTATAAAAAGGTACTAGAAGCAGAGCAGAAATTAGAGCAAGAATTATACGAGCAAGAAAATAGGGACTAAGCCACTAGGCTAGTCCCTATTATTATTTTTTCATGTTTTTCTTTATTTTGAAATGTAAATTTACCATTCTTAAACCAGATCCAAAATCTAATGTGGCTAATAATACAAGTAAGTAGGAAAAGAACCCCCAGCCTTGATTATTGACATTTTGGATGGCGAAATAGGTGAATAATACCCCAAGTATAATGTAGATAAAGCCGCTGAATAAAGGTGATCTTCTCATTAAAATAATCCTCCAATAAATCCTGGTAAGTTCTCCGCTTCTTTCATTAATTTTTCAATATCTTCTCTAAAGATGGACTGCATTAGGACAACCATCGTATTCATTGACACATGAGCAATGATAGGAACGATAATTCTTTTTGAAACGACATAAAGGAAGGCAAAAGTAAAGCCCATTGCGGAATATAGAATAACATGCTCCGGTTCAAAGTGTGCAAACGCAAAGATTACTGAGCTAATCAAAGCGGATAAGAAGAAAGGGAAACGTTCGTATAAAGAACCAAAGATAATCTTCCTAAATACAATCTCTTCAAGGATGGGACCAATGACAGCCGCAACCATCATCGAAATTGGTACTGTTTCAATAATATCAATAATCATTTCCGTATTTTCAGAACCCATCTCAATCCCTAAAGCATACTCAATTTGAATGGCAATGCCTTGAGCAAAAAACGCCATAAACACACCACCGATAGCCAAAAGCAGTGAAAGCCCCATCGAAAGTGGTTGTGATCGTTCTAATCGAGTTTGATCGTCTTTTGATTTATTTAAGATGAACCAAATAACGACTAAACTTACAGAAAAGCTAATGATTAGCCAATACCCAGGGAGAACCTCTTCCAAATGCTTGGGCGCTTGGTCCAAATATTCTACACCTATATAATAGAGAAGTGGAACACCCACTACTCCTGAAAGCTGCATCAGTATATAAACGGCAAGACAATAGAGAAAGTGCTTTTTCACTACAACGAACTCCTTCTAATATGGTCATATATTCTTTTCAATTCTACTAGTAAACAAGGATAGGTTCAAATAAGAGGCATTCTTTTAAAAAGGTGTTATATTTGTGAAGATATATACATATAGTATTAGGGTGTGCTTTTAGAAAAAATTCATGAAAATATTTATCAGGATACTTGCAAAATGAATACGAATTATTTATTATAATAGTTGTGTTAGCACTCGACGAGTTCGAGTGCTAATAAATAAACTTAATTTTTACATAACTACTGAGGAGGTTGTTTCACTTGTTAAAACCACTAGGTGATCGCGTTGTTATTGAACTAGTAGAATCTGAAGAGAAAACTGCAAGCGGTATTGTTCTTCCTGATTCAGCAAAAGAGAAACCGCAAGAAGGTAAGGTTGTTGCTGTAGGTACAGGTCGCGTTCTTGATAGCGGTGAGAAAGTTGCTCTTGAAGTTGCTGAGGGCGATAGAATCATCTTCTCTAAATATGCTGGTACAGAAGTGAAATACCAAGGCACAGAATATTTAATCCTTCGTGATAGCGATATTCTTGCTGTTGTTGGTGAGTAATTAAAGATAATAGCTTAAAACATACACTTACGTTTACTAATACGAGGAGGTTGTTTCAAAATGGCTAAAGATATTAAATTCAGCGAAGAAGCTCGTCGCTCAATGCTTCGCGGTGTAGATCAATTAGCAAATGCAGTTAAAGTAACACTTGGACCTAAAGGACGTAATGTCGTTCTTGAGAAAAAATTCGGTTCTCCACTCATCACAAATGATGGTGTAACAATCGCAAAAGAAATCGAACTTGAAGATGCATTCGAAAACATGGGTGCAAAGCTTGTTGCAGAAGTAGCTAGCAAAACAAATGAAATTGCTGGTGATGGTACTACGACAGCAACGGTTCTTGCTCAAGCAATGATCCGTGAAGGTCTTAAAAACGTAACAGCTGGAGCAAATCCAGTAGGCGTACGTAAAGGAATCGAAAAAGCGGTTCTAACAGCGATTGAAGAGCTTAAAGCAATCTCTAAGCCAATCGAAGGAAAAGAGTCTATTGCACAAGTTGCTGCTATTTCTGCTGCTGACGAAGAAGTAGGTCAACTTATTGCAGAAGCAATGGAGCGTGTTGGTAACGACGGTGTTATCACAATCGAAGAATCTAAAGGCTTCACTACAGAGCTAGATGTAGTAGAAGGTATGCAATTTGACCGTGGATATGCTTCTCCATACATGGTTACGGATTCTGATAAAATGGAAGCAGTCCTTGAAGATCCATATATCTTAATTACAGATAAGAAGATTGGTAACATTCAAGAAATCCTGCCAGTTCTTGAGCAAGTTGTCCAACAAAGCAAACCATTACTAATTGTAGCTGAAGATGTTGAAGGTGAAGCACTTGCTACACTTGTATTGAACAAACTGCGTGGAACATTTAATGTAGTAGCGGTTAAAGCTCCTGGCTTCGGTGACCGCCGTAAAGCAATGCTTGAAGACCTTGCCATCCTTACAGGTGGAGAAGTGATTACAGAGGATCTTGGATTAGATCTTAAATCTGCAAACATCACTCAACTTGGTCGCGCTTCTAAAATTGTGGTTACAAAAGAAAACACAACGGTTGTTGAAGGCGCTGGTGAGTCAGAGAAAATCGCTGGCCGCGTAAACCAAATCCGTACACAATTAGAAGAAACAACTTCTGAATTCGATAAAGAAAAACTACAAGAGCGTTTAGCGAAGCTAGCTGGTGGAGTAGCAGTAGTTAAAGTTGGTGCAGCTACAGAAACTGAGCTTAAAGAACGTAAACTTCGTATTGAAGATGCTCTAAACTCTACTCGTGCAGCAGTAGAAGAAGGAATCGTTTCCGGTGGTGGTACAGCACTTGTTAACGTATATAACAAAGTATCTGGCATTGACGCTGATGGTGATGTAGCAACTGGAATCAATATCGTTCTTCGTGCACTTGAAGAGCCAATCCGTCAAATCGCACACAATGCTGGCCTTGAAGGGTCCATCATTGTTGAGCGCTTAAAGAAAGAAGAAGTAGGAGTAGGATTCAACGCAGCAACTGGAGACTGGGTCAACATGATCGACTCTGGTATCGTAGATCCAACGAAAGTTACACGCTCTGCACTTCAAAACGCAGCATCTGTTGCAGCAATGTTCTTAACAACTGAAGCCGTTGTAGCAGACATTCCTGAAGAAAATGCAGGCGGCGGTATGCCTGACATGGGTGGAATGGGTGGAATGGGCGGCATGATGTAATATCGCCCCATTATCCCTTGATATGATAGTGATCTTGCCTTCAATGTCCCATTAAGGGTAACATTGAACCCTGATAAGGCTCAAAATTAGAGGTTTTCCATTAGTTCTTTGAACTTTTGGGAAGCCTCTTTTTTCATTTCTTTTGTGACATGCAAGTAAATATTCTTTGTAGTATCTTCGTCTTTATGACCTAATCGTTCCATTATCTGAGGTAGACCTACTCCCGCTTGTGCCAGCAACGATGTATGGGTATGACGTAAAGAACGCGGGGTAAGGTTGATGTTTAATCCTGCTACCTTCAATAAACGATTCATTCTGTTTTCTATTTTTTTAATATAAAGGGGGTAACCAGGTGTTTCATCATCCATATGCGTAAAAATAAAGTCATTATTATGATATATATCACGATGTCTCATAATCGCTTTCTTTTGAATTGATTTATGGTCCTTTAATTCATTGATTACGGTCTCATCCACATCAATTACACGTATAGACTTAATGTTTTAGGTGTTAACAATGTATACTTCTTTTTATTATTTGTGGGGTTGTAGTATGTTTTAGTAATGCTAATGGTCAGTTCTTCCATGTTAACATCGCCCCATTTTAGTGCGCATAGTTCACCTGCTCGTATTCCTGTATAAGCAAGCATTAAAAAGATGGGGTAATCTTGAAGCAACTACGCCAAATGTTTGAAGAACACAAACGGGATAGGGTAATACATTGGTCTTTTTCCGGTTTCTAAAAATCTTCTTTCATGTTCCAAAGCAAATTTATTATAACGCTTTTTTTATGCCCCGGCTTCCGGGCTTCAGGGAAAATTTCATTATAATTTGAACATCGAATTTTGAATAGTTAAACATTTTATTTAAAGGTAACAAATTGAGAAAAACACCATTATTTGAAATTGAACATGGCGGACAATTTCACATCATCGACAATGCAACGGTGATAGAAAATATTTATATTGTAGTTGAAATATATCTTTCAAATTGTAGTCCATAGCTATTGAATGGGTTGAAAAAACTTGGATTAAGCATAGGGTCAATATACTGGCATTTGCTTTTGATTGGGTTAACCGCTTTGATAATAACCTTGAACTTTGGCCACCAAAACATAAGGTAAGGAGTAAAGATAATTCACAAAAATACGATTATAATATTAAACAAAAGAGTAACTTTTTCAGTATTAATTATGTATATAAAAAAATATCAAACAAGGCTTTTATTAGAGGAAAAAAGCAATATCTTGAGATTCTATTTATGTATTACTGGATAAATGACATAGACGATAGCCTTAGTGAATATTGGGAAGGTTAATTAAGAAAAACTTTGCCTTAATCTCAGAAAATTAGGAAATAACAAGATATGATATAAAGAACTATTTTTAACCGAAACTAATTGACCAGAAGTAAACCTAAAGTACACTCTTAATTTAAATTTGTTGAAAATTGGGAATAATAATAACTAAAAGGATCCTTTCATTACATAACACCTGATATTACTTTATAATAAAAATATAGAAATATTTATGGTGCCTTGAGATAGAGGAACATGGGTAATATATAACTGATTAAAAGAGGTGAGTATATGGAAGGGTGTTTAATAAGTGAACTAAGTAAATTAAAGGAATCTTCTAAGGAGGCTGTAGAAAACATAGATTCTTTTAATAGTTTTAAACAATACATGCATATTACTCGAAAAGTTGAAGAGGAATTAAGTACATTAATTCAACGGGTAAAGGAGTCAGAGAAAAATCATTTAATTTTAGTATGTGGTAGTGTTGGGGATGGAAAATCTCATTTATTGTCTTATCTCAAAACAAAAATGAAGTATTTATCAGATGATTTTTATATACACAATGATGCAACAGAAAGCAGTGCACCGAACAAAACCTCAATGGATACATTATTTGAAGTACTTGGAGAATATGCAGATACCGCGCTTGAGAGAAAAGAACCTGAAAAAAGCATTTTACTTGCAATAAATCTAGGAACCTTAAATAACTTCTTGTATTCCCAATACGCTAATGATTTCACAAAACTACACAATTTCGTAAAAGTTACAAATATACTCGAACCAAAGATAGAAGAGTATGAATTTGATCCAGACAGCTATTTCCAGTTTGTAAATCTTAGTGACTATCAACTTTTTTCTTTAACAAGTGAAGGACCAAAATCACACTATATGGATGAAGCACTGAATAAATTAACAGATACGGTAGACGAAAATCCTTTTTATCAGAGTTACATTAACAAATGTAATAGCTGTACTGTTTCAAAAAATTGCCCCATTAAATTCAATTATGAGTTATTAATGCAGGACCGAATAAAACAAACAATTATAAAATATGTTGCTGAGTTGGTATTAAAATATAAAACAATTATTTCATCGCGTGCCTTCTTTAATTTTTTATACAACATAATTGTAGATGGTGACATAGATCAATTGATCCAAAAAGGTAAAGTTGATAAATACTTAGAGAATGTTAGTCCAGGGAATTACCTATCGGCTTTATTACCTAACTTATTTTTTAATTTTGGTATGTTTTCTGACACTTTCAAAAGTATTTCTTTAATTGACCCAGTGATCAAACGTTCAGAAACACTAGATAACTTAACCATTACATTTTTTAATACATCCGATATAAGTAAGATATTTTATCAATTCATTGATATTAAAGATATTCTTAACGATTCCTTAACAAATTCACTTAAGAATATAACAAAAGAAGATAGGGGATTAGCTCTAAATACTCTTTTACGTTTTTATGCTTTTGTTGCAAAAGACCGAATTAATGCTTTATATATTAATGATCCAATATATGAAAGTTATCTTAATAATTTATATTTTTGGAACAAGGGTAATAAGCAAAATTTAAAAGGACTTTATACAGAGGTTATAAATAGTATTTATGAATGGAATGGAAAAAGTGATTCAGGAACAGGAATGATAAATATTAACCCAGGAAGGAATCAGCTAAAGTATTCCATAAGTCTTTCAATTGATATAAAACAATATGTCAAAGATTTAAATGAGAGAGAAAAAGAAGAGTTAGACAAATTTTTACCATACATGACTTTAAAGTTTATTATTCAGGGAATTGATGAACCTGTATTTTCAATTAGGGTAGATTATCCATTGTATCAATTGTTGATGAGAATAAATGAGGGGTATAGACCTAATAAACAAGACAAAAATAATTTTGTTAATTTTGTGGATTTTATTAATAACATTGTGGAATTTAGCAACCAACAAGAAACTCTAACTGTTACTGAGAAAACCGGAAAGTATTCAAAAAGTTTTTTACTTACGTATGATGAAGACTTCGGATATGAGTTTAAGGGGAAATAAGTTATGGGATACAGAATTTTAGATTATGAACTGATTAAGAAAACATTTAAATTTGTAGAAAAAGACAGTGAACCTACTTTAAGGTTACAACATACTTCTGGGAAAAAGTATAAAATCCTTCCATTTACAGCGAGTAATAATGAAATTGAAAGCTTTCGGGGGGTATCTGGAGCTTTTTCACGAGCGATTACTTCAAAAAAGAAAAGTAATTTTGATAAAGAATCTGTATTTAATAAAGTGCGTACAATCGTTTCAATGAATAATACAAGTAGTACTTCATTGTTAAATATTATAGATGAAGTATTCTTTGATGAGAATGATGAGCTTATAATTGCGCATCCGCAATTTTTTAATTACATTTCTTCTGACAAAAATCAGTCTGATATCGGTAATTTTTTGGCAAGTATCTCAACAAACGAAGAGATAAAAAGTAAATTTGATAATGCCTACAATGACCAACCTAAAAATGTACTTTTAAAATTGCTGCATGATTCTTTACCAATACTTGAAGAAGGCTATAAAGGAAAGAGCGATTATGTTAATTCTTTAGAACATGTACGTCGTTGTTTTAACCAAGACCTTCTATTTCTTCTTCAAAATAAAAAAATCTTTATGCAGCATTTCCAACACCTATTACAATATTATTATTTTTACTATGTAACCCAGCTAATATTACATTTAGATAAGTTCTTTGACGAGACTCCAACCATTTTTCCGTTATTTTATAACTTTAATTGGGAAAATAGGATGCAAACTAGAAGAAGTTATACTGAGGGTTGGAAGGTAGTTGAGCCAAAGTTACATAGATTGTTTGCTCATGTCAATTGTTTAGAAATGATAAATTCTATTGTGGACAAACATAAATTTATGGGATATAAGCAGTTTCAAGACTATGTCTTAACATTAGATGAATCTCATAAACAGATCCTAAATAATGAATTAATAAATCTGACAAAAGAATATAAAGCAAGAGTTAAAGATGTCCCTTGGGACGGATTAAATGAACGATCTGAGCTATATGAAGAGCCAGCTTTAAATAGTGTAAGAGGTTTATTTTATCACATTGATTTTCAATTTAAGAATTCTTCTTCGCGTAAGAAAAAACCTCAGGAGTATTTTAAGGGATTTTATGAATTCTCAAAGAAGACTTTCTTAAAACAGTCTGGCTCTCTTGGTTATACTCTTAATTTAAAACAAGAATATATAATTTTGTTAACGAAAGTTTGTATTGGAGAAAAAGAAAAGATTGCTCTCAATGACTTATTTGTAGAGTTAGAATTAAGAGGAATTTATTTAGATAGAGATTCTAAAAGGGAATTAGTTGAATTATATGAAAAACTAAATTTATTAGAGAAAAAAAGTGATAGTGGTGATGCACAATATGTTAAGTATATTTCATGAGTATTTAGCTCAAAAAATCATTAATTATTTCTCTCATCACACATTAAAAAGTGGTGATAAGTTTAATGTTCAATTTGAAAATGAAGAGCACGTTAATTTATTAACTAGTGCTTTAAATAGCTTGGCCAAACAACAAAGTTTATTTGAAGATTTTAATTGGGATGAAGTTTCATTTAAAGCTTCTTCAATAAACTTTAATGGGGTAAAGCTCATAATATCCACAAATTTGAATAATATTACTCCAGATTTCCTTACAACGTTAAGAAATAAAGTAGGTAAGGAAGACCCTTTATTTAAAGATACAGCTATATTATTTATTCATAATTCAACCTTAGATAGTATTGTAGGAGGAACAGAAAGTTTACAAAAAAAAGGAATGCCACTTTCTCATTCTGCATTAAAGAAGGATATAACTGATAATATCAGTAAAAGTCAGTTGGATAATGTAAGTAAAAGTATGTTGAAATTCGCCGTTGCCAAAATTGAGGAAGACGTTACGAATGTTAGTACATCAGTATTCGAATATGAACCAATAGTTAGGGTTTTAAATAACGGTATAGATGATAAAACATACAGAGATTTCGGTTTGTTTAAGGATTCAGACCCAGACCTTAAAAGTATGAGTGAGAAAGAACTAGAGAATCGCTTGAAAGAAAATAATGAAAAGTTTACTTTAATTGAAAATATTCATAAGTATGGTGACCCTGAACAAGAACTAGAGTCTCACTTTGACTCAGACGGTGCTGAAAAACTAAGTCAAGAAGAATGGATGGATTATGAATATAACTTTATAAAACAATCTGAAAATAAGAAAAAGGAAAAGAAAGAATTAGAGTATCTTGGTGCTGAATACGATGAAAAAGATTTATATTGGGAAAGGTCCGATGGTAGTACAAAAGCAAAAGAACGCAAAAGGAACGTAATAATTTTCAATCCTGATCATAAAACTGAAATAAGTGTCTCTTTTTTATTTGACCGTTTTGTCAAGAAAGATAACTTAAGAAATCAAGTTAATAATGTAGCATCAACTTCTGGAAAGAAGATTATTGTTATGATAAATACTGAAAGAGAAAATACGACATTTGCAAAGTTTCAGTATAAAGAGGATGGAGTTACTTTCATCTTTAAAATTGCGGTTATTGAGTTTGAAAAAGATTTTTTTAGGGAAATAGAATCAAACTATATATTACAGATAATAAGAAAAGAACAGTACATTGAGATACCGAATTTTAAGGGGTCTATTACTCTAAATAGCGGGAGTACTTCTAGTGAGACTATATTTTTGGAGAATAATAAGACTGTAACTCCTGAATCTGTTTCAAATCAATTAATTTTAGAGAAAGATGAGGAATATTCATCAGATGATGAAGTTTTATTAAAGTTAACGCTTCAGTTATCACAAACTAAAATTCCATTTGGACTTAGTGAAGATATTCAAAAGCCTGTACCTATTACGGGTATAAATGTTAAAAGATTAAAATATAAGAATAAAAAAAGTTTATACTACACCGAAGATGAAAAGTTAAAACAGGGGAATCAGGATTTCTACATTAAAGAAACTCAGTTAAAAAACAGTCTAGAAGCAGAGAAACTGTTTGTAACAGAAGGAGCATTATTTCTAAGAGAAATTAATGGTGAGTTAGAAAAAGACGAACTTGACTTGCCAGGTGATATTGCTGAGAAGTTTAATGATTTTATTGAATACTTTAAGAGTAGTGGCCTTCTTCCAAGCCTGACCTTCTGGGATGAGGAGTTGACCCTATTGGCGATTGAGTATGTGAACTCTGTTTTAAAATATATTAAGAATATTGGTGATGGAAAAATATTAACCTCATCGGAAAAGAACATTTTAAAGATTGGAACGGTTGAGACACTAACTGGATTTAGGGAAATAAAATTTTCCCCCTTACACCCGTTAGTAGTTTCATATCAAATTGAATTAAATAAGAATATTCAAGAGGATTTAACAGAGGAGATTTATAAAAGGTTAACTCCTAATCAGTTGCTTCCCTACATTTATCATGATCAGCGTGGAATTTATAAGCCGGTGGAACAACACCATTCCCCAGACTGGATTTATTTTTATAGTAATAAAAACTCGAGATATAATTCACCCAGTAATTTTGTATCGAAACTCGTTAAAGAAAAAATTGAAGAGTTTACTACCCATTTTAATTTTTTATTTAATAAATTTTCGTCGGCTCCATTAAAGTTAAATGCAATTAATTTAGGGGATTGTAGAGAAGTCCTTCAGGGTATATTTGAGTATTATTCAACTATGTTAAAAAACAAGACAAACATTTCTAACTTAATTCCTATTGATTTATTCATTTATGGGGATGAGGATTCTTACAATGCATTTGAGGAAATTTCGTTTTACGATGATGTTGAAGAAACAAAAAGTCACTTCGATATAAAACTGGATGCGGGAACCTATAGCGAGGAAGATCTTTTAAATGCATTCCGAGAAAAAGTACACTTTTACAAACGGGATGAATCATCTGATGAGTATGAATATGCTCACATTTCATTTTATGAGTTAAATCAAAACATTGATGAAACATTCTATGACATGAATAATATTGAAACGGGTATATCAGTTAATGGCTTAATTTCATCAGTGACCTCCGTATTTCTTGGTGATTCATATAGAACTGGATTCGGTACCAAGTTTCTGGGAGGTGAAATGAATCAATTATTAAATTTATCCATTTCACTAAATTCTTTAGCAAGAGCATCAAGTAGTCAAAATCCATTTAAAAATAAGGACACAATTGTAACTGCATTCTCAGAACAAGATTTATTTCAGTTGGATAAAATATATGAATCTTCACACTGGGTTACATTTATTGAGCCAAAATTTGATTTGAATTTCTTTAAAAATAACCAGTCAAGTGATAAAAATTTATTAATTCTTCATTATAGTGACCAATATAGCTCTTCTACAAGTTATGATGCAATAACCGTTACACAAAAATCTACACAATATCAACTTCTAATAAAGGAGTTTCTTGTAGAAAAACTAGGTCATGAAAATATAGATACCAGTAAAATAATTAATTTATTTAATAGTATCAATGGTGACTGGTTATTACGTTTAATAGGTAATAATACTCAATTTCCACGAGAGAAAATTAGCATTCTTTCTGCTGTAAAGTTTTGCTTATCCTATTATTATCATCCAGATATTATATGGGTCCCTTTATCCTTAGAAGAAGTTCTTCGTGTGTCTGGTGCTGTAGGATTAAAACAGAGTGAAGGTTTGTTTTCGGCTAAGAATTTAGGTGTTTCTGGTACAAGAAGTGATGACTTATTACTTATTGGTATAGAAGATAGCAAAAATGGTTTGAAGCTTCACTATTATCCTGTAGAGGTGAAGATCGGTAGTGCCGATATTAATAAAGCTGTTCAGCAAGTAAGGGCAACAAGAAAAGCATTGGATGAATTTCTACAAAAAGGATCTTTTAAGAATTCAATATATAGAGATTTCATGGTACAGTTATTGCTTGTTAGTATTAAGAAAATGAAACTTTATAACGTTTGGGAAGAACAAAAATGGGATAGTATCCTAAATGGGGAAATTAGGGAGAAGTTAATTAGTGACGACTATAAGATTGTAGATACATTTAATGAGTATATACAAGAGGGGGCTATAGTTTCATTTCTAAAAGGTGTTCATTTTAAGAGTGAAAAAATCCTAGAGAATGTACTTCAAATAGAATTACCTGTGTCTAGAGGGTATCAGTATTTAATCGAGGACATTGAAGAACTAAAAAATATGATTCATGGTGGAAATACAGATTTTGATGAAACTGTACTTCTTAAAAATAAATATTTTAGTCTTGTAAATGAAAGTAATGAAGATTATGATACTGAAACCCAAGAGCATCAAGGAGAAAAGTCGGCTAAAGAAGGTAAGGAAAATGGACAAAAAGATAAAGAGAACAAAGTGAAACCGGAAAGTTCTATTCAGCCACTTAAAGTTTTATTTGGCCACAAGCTAGAAAATAAAAGTACCCCATTATATTGGTATCCAACCGATACTAGTAAGATAATGCATACCAATACAGGGATTATTGGTACTATGGGTACAGGTAAAACCCAATTTACAAAATCATTAATTACACAGCTCTATAAAAATTCCCATTTAAATGTTAATGGCACAAAAATTGATATTCTTATTTTTGATTATAAGGGAGATTATATTAAAGACGATTTTATAAATACGACAGATGCCAAAGTCTATGATTTATTCCATTTGCCTTACAATCCTTTAGCTCTCTTTAAAGGAGAGCGACACAAGCCAATGCTGCCACTTCACACCGCTAATAGTATTAAAGAAACCATCGGTACTGCATATGGACTAGGGCCTGTTCAAAGAGGATTATTAAGGGAATTAATAATGGAAGCTTATAATAAAAAAGGTATCGATAAAGCAAGACCAGATACTTGGGATTTATCAGCACCAACAATTACAGATGTTTATAATATATTTTTAGAAAGAGAAGACATTAAAGAGGATAGTTTAACAGCTGCTTTAAGAGATTTAGCAGATTTTGAAATTTTTATGCCAGACTCTCAAAGTACAAAACCACTTTATGAGTTAAATGATGGTATTACTGTAATAAATCTTTCTAGTTATGACGAAGGCATGCAAAATTTGGTGGTTGGTATTACTTTAGATACTTTCTATTCTCAAATGCAAACAAATGGGCATAGTCAGATTAAAGGAGAATATCGCGAACTCACAAAAATGATACTTGTTGATGAAGCTGATAACTTTTTAAGTAAAGGTTTTGATTCGTTAAAAAAGATATTAAAAGAAGGGCGAGAATATGGTGTAGGCACAATTCTCTCTACCCAATTTTTAAGTCATTTTGCAACAACTGATAATGATTATTCTCAGTATTTGCTAACCTGGATAGTACACCAAGTTAGTGACCTAAAGAGAAAAGAAGTACAAGCGATATTTAATACTGAAAATAGAGAAGAAGAAGATAGGTTAATGAATAAAATTCGGCAGTTAGAGAAACATCAGAGTATTGTTACATCAGTATCTAGTAATAAATTAGAGATAATGGAAGATAAGCCATTCTGGCAATTATTAAATGAATAGGAAGTAAAAAGATTTAACAGTACGTAGGTTATATTATGTGAATGAAGGAAACCCCATTTCCTTCATTCACAAATTATTTTTGAATATTGTTAAATAAGGACTCGATTAATTCCTCTAGTTAACACTTCATGCCTTTCTGCTATAGTTCTTTAAAGATATCTAATTCCTCTTCATTGGTTAAATGTGATAAAGATAATCGTATTGTAGAACGAATAGCATTAACAGATAATCCAATTGATTCTAGAACGTGACTAGGTTTAGATGAACTACAAGCTGACCCAGAAGATAAAGCTACAATTGGTGCTAATTTCTTTATCAAAAGCTCATTATTGATACCTTTGAATTGGACACTTAGTATACCAGGTATTTTATCTTTTTGATCATGATTAAATTGAATAATTTCGCCAAATTTTTCGGTTAATATAGTTTGAAGATATTTTTCTAATCTTTGTAACCCTTCAGTATTTTGTTCTAAACGAGAAATCGCAAGTTCTGCTGCCTTTCCCATACCGACAATGTTATGAACGGCTAGAGTACCACTTCTATAGTTGTTTTCTTGTCCACCACCATGTATTAATGGTGTTATTTTTGTTTTTAATCCATTCTTATCTTTTTTTATTAAAGATACACCAATCCCTTTTGGTCCATGAAACTTGTGTGCCGAACATGAAAGAAATTGTAATCCAGGTATATCTTTAACATCAACATTTATTTTTCCAACAACTTGTGTTGCATCTGTATGAAAAAAAATATTATGACGATGACAAAGCTCTGCGATTTTTTCAATTGGTTGAAGAGATCCAAGCTCATTATTTCCCCACATAATTGTTACAAGTAATGGAGGAGATTCTAGTAGCAATTGTGCCAAATCGTCTAGATTAATACGACCAAATTGATCTACGTTTAAGTATGTTATTCTAAAGCCTTTACTTTCAAGGTAACGACAGGTTTCAAGGATAGCTGGATGCTCAACCTTGGATGTAACAATATGTTTGTTCGTTTCCCCGTAATAATCTGCAATCCCTTTAATAATCATGTTGTTACTTTCAGTTGCACTACTTGTAAAAATCACCTCATCAGCATCACAACCAAGTAGATAAGCAATGTTTTCACGAGCCTTTTTGATTGCTTCATTTGCATTAGTAGCTAACGAGTAATATTTACTAGATGGATTACCATACTCCTCTAGTAAGTATGGTAACATTGCTTCTTTTACTTCTGTTAACATTTGAGTAGTTGCACTATTATCTAAATACAGCATATAAATCACCTACATCGATTGGTGTAAAAGATTCAAAATAAATTTATCATAATTTCCTGCATGTTGATATTCACCAGACAGTAGACGAATTCCACGTTCTAAATGAGCATTGAAAAGTCCGGGGAAAAACTCTTCATCTGAAACTTCTCGGTTAGCGTGTTGAGCCATTAGAGCACGGTATAAATAATCGTGTTCCCCAGTTAAAGTATTTCGATTAAAGTCTCGTCCATTTGATTCAGACCGTGGGATATCAGGTATACCTTCCTGTTTTAAGGAAAGAGCAATTGCAAGACGGGCTAAAATATTTGGCGTTAAATTTGTAGATGCATGCAATTGTTTTAGCCTCTCTGCTACATAGTTTGATGTTTTTAATTGAAAGTTCATTGTTGTATCACCTCTTGTTGTTTAAAATCAAAGTATTTATTATGAATCTCGACTCTCTCCTCAGAGGTGATAAAATCCAGTGTATATTCGTTTGAAATATGAGGTTTAATGATATCGTAATGAAATTGGTCAATCTCAGAATCAGTACTTAAAATGATAACCTGGTCCCCACAAGCTGGAATAAGTGTAGAAAGGACAGTTTGCTTATGAGTCTTATCCAAACGTCCTAAAAGTGTATCAAAAATAAAAGGAAGTCGGATACGTGAACATTTAAACATTGCCCAGACAATTGATAAAAGAAGAATTTCTTTTTCCCCTGATGAAAGACGATCTTTTAAAATTTCTTCTTTTGATTGACTATATAGTGTTACTTCAAATGTATTTGAATCTATAACAAGCGAAGAAACGTAAGCCTTTTTTCTCATTAATGCATTTAACATTTTTGTAGCTTCAATTTGTACGTCCTGCAACTTTTTCTTTTGCTGCTGAATACGAAACTGCGAACTTAATTCTTTAATCTTATTAGCAATAATAAAGGAGCCTTTAGCTTTTTCTCCTTCTTGTAAACGGTCTTTTTTCTGTTTTCTTAATTTCTTAGTATTTTCAAGATTTAAATTAAGTTCTTCTTCCTTAGTTTTAAGTTCTTCAAGGTTTACCTGGAGATTAGAAATTTCTTTTGTAATGTCCTCTATCTCACTAATAATATCTTTAAACGCATGTGTTTGATCATTTAAGTTAATTTTTTGACGTAGCTCTTTTGCTTGTTCAAGCAGTTGTTGATTTCCCTCAATCATACGAACATAATGTTGTATGTCTATTCTATTTAATGTGTTAACAATTGATTGTACATCACTTTTCTGTGCAAAGGATGCACGGTGTATAGGATTTAGGTCAGGAACAGGAAACAAATCCAATATATTATGACGTAATTTCTGTGCAACTTGGCCTTGAGTCTCCGAAATATTTCCATGCATAGAAACTATATTATTTATAAGCTCATTCATTTTCTTATCGGTTAACGTTCCTTCAAGTTTTTCTCTTAATTCCCACGAGCTCTCTAGTTCTATTTGACCTTTTACACTAAACATTAAATCTTTTGTTAAATAAAAAGGGAGTAGTGTAGAGACAAACTCTTTTAGCTTATCAGCATTCACTTTTCTTTCGGATTCAATTTCGTTCACATTTGCTTGTAACGTATCTCTTTCTTCTTTTAAAAGTCCACCGTTAATATCAAACTGTTTTTTTAGATTAGAAGACCGATCATCAAAGTCTTTTAAAGTGTTATGAATAGATGCCTCATTTGATTTTATTTTATTTATTTCATTCTCTATTTCAATAATTCGTTTATCAAGGAAGAATATGTCTTCTTCATCTTGAGTTAATTGTTTCTCCTCTTGAGAAAATTTAATATATTGGGATAAGTCACTTTCAAGAGACTCAAAGAGGTGTAAATTAAATAATACTTTTCCTGCTGAGTTTAAGTACTCAGAAAGACGATTATCATTCACAATTCTAGAAAGTTCTTCGCCGTCAAATAAACACATATTAAACAGCTCAAGAGGGATTGTCTCTTTTAAATGAGAATGGTAGTTCTCCTTTTCGGACTCATTTAAATATCCGCCATTTCTCATAATAGAAAATTGTTCTTTTGGTTGACCGTTTGAAAGCTTCCACCTACGAATAAACTTATATTCATTTCGTTTATAATTCTCTGTTTCACTAAACTCAAGAATAATTTGGAATAAGTTAGTTCCTTCTTTTACAGCTGCCTTATTGAGAAGGGAATAGATTTGCTTATAATAATTTTCGTTTTCACTGGCATAACGATAGGCAAATGCACCAAAAAGAGCAATTCGTATTGAAGTTAAAAACGTTGTTTTACCTGAGCCATTTTTCCCTCCGAATAAGATGACATTCTGTTCTGGAGGCTTTACGGTTAAAATAATTTCATGTGTACCTTTATAAGCACCTATGTTATGAAATATTACTTTTCTTAGCTGCATTGTTTTTCCTGCCCCTTTATATGTGTAAATAATCCTGTTTCAGTGCTTTCTCAATATCGTGAGAAAGACCACGACGTATTTTTAAGCCGTTAGATTTTTTTTCAATTGAGATAAGTTTCTTTAATAATTTCATATCGACTTTCATTTCATCACATATAAGTTCAAGATCGGTCAATTGCTCTTTATCAAAGAGAGGTCTATCGTCATATTCCCAATCAAGGTCATACCCCATTACATCCCGAAAGATTTTTGGTACTCGGTCTTCAAAATCATCGTTTTCAAGCCAATATCTTCTTATTACCTTTAATTCTTCATCACGAATTAGTTCATAATGTTCTTCTGAGGGATGTTTTAAATCACGTTGAACCTTGAGAAGCTTTCTTAGAATCATTTCTCTTGCTGCCATTGTAAATGGCCCAAGACCTAATCGTTGATATCGTTCTCCGTCTTTAATAAGCAAATTATCGTCTTCATCTCGAGAGAGATCAATATTATTTTTAATGAGATAATCTTTTAAATCAGACTTGTTAATAATGTTAAATGAATCTAGTTTAATAATTTCTTCTTTACGATTTGCCTTTTTAGGGATTATGATATAATCCTCTCCATCGATTTTTTCTACTTGAATATCTAAAAAATATACTTGTCCATCCATACGATATTTTTGTCTGTATTTCCGAATATCACGTATATCAGCTAACCAATTTCTGAATTCAAGAAGAGGGAGCATCCAATCTTCTCCATTATCAATAAATCCATTAAGAGCTTTATCTTTCGTAACAACAGTGCATGTCCAACAGCCAAACCGACTATTACCACAGGAACCTGCACTTTCCTTAATAGATTTATCAACAACTAGTGGACATTCTCCACCTGATGAATCTTGATAAAGTTTGTTTAAGGCATGGTTGTCGTCTCCCCAAGGAGAGGGTGATTCATCATCTAATAGATAGTCCCAAACATCTTCAAGAGTAAAGTTACGAATCGGTGCAAAAACATAAGCGTTTGATAATGTTGAGTGGCGCATTAATACTTTACCTTCAACAGTATGTGATTTCATGACATTTCCTCTCGTTGTACTTTCATCGTCACGGACACCTAAAACCATTATGACTTCCCCAAATGATGACACTTTGTCTTTAATGAACTGGTTAGCTGGGGCAATTTTTAATCGATCGGTACACCAGCGGAGCTTTTGGTTGGGTGATGGGTAACCTTTACCAATAATATTTGCCCAGAAGGATTTTTCAAAATCTGGTTTTACTTTATGTGTCTCGATTGGTAAGCCAAGTTTTAAGGCATGATTTTGTACTCGACGTAATGTACTATTAATCGATGAAATAATAAGTGGTGTTTCCACTAATGTATCTGATGAAATGACATAAACTTTTTTATGAAGTTTTTCTTTAGGTAATTCAGACAAAGCTTCAAAAACGAGTTGAACAACAACGGTAGAGTCCTTACCACCACTATATCCGACAACCCAAGGTCTAGGGTCTTCTAAATAAACTTCTTTAATTAATTGTTTTGCACTTTGAACTATGGAGTTTTCTTTTTTAATCATATTTGAAATTATATTGTTAAGCATATTAGACACCTTGCTTTAATGTATTTTCCATTTCTTCCTCTTTTTCTGTTAATGGAAGGGATAATTTTTTTTTGATCATATTTGCTGTAAGTTGAATTGTTTGGTTATTCTTATTAATCCGACCAGTTGGACCAAATGCTCTTCCCATCCAATCTTTGCTATTGGATCTATTCCAATCTACGTTAGCTAAGTTTTTAACGTAAATTTTCCAATCAGATGGATAATTGTAATATAAGTAGTTTCCTACAATTCCTAATGCTTCAACAAAGATACCGTGTGCTACTACAAAATTGGCACGTAGTTCTCGTGTATTTAATTCTTTATTTAATACTTGCTGCCATTCAATAATAGAATCACAAAGGACTTGCCAGAATTCTTTAATAAAGGCTTTCTCTTGCTCAGAAATAAATTCACCTTTCTTTTTACCAAGTAACCTTTGATTCGTCTTAAATATATGGTTTAAAGCAAACAATTTTGGAGAATTCACAGATAAAGAAACCTTTTCTTTATCTGTATATCTCTCTAGCAAAGGTGTTTCTGCAATAATATCTTTTGTGAGTAGTGCAAGTTGGTCACGATGATCATATAAGATACCGATAGAAGAAGTTGTATTAACGGCATGACGATTTAAATCGGCAAATATTTGTTGGGATTTTCTCAAACCTAGATCATGAAAAAATACCACAGATATGTTTTCATTTCCTAGTTCTGGAGATATTTTCAAAGCTTCTTCAATAGCAGCTCTCCGATGCTGACCGTCATTAATCAAAAACTTAGAATCTAAGGATACTACTAAATTCCCTAAATCTTTAAAATTGGGGTCGTCGCTAAATGGTTCAAATTGAACTTGTCCATCAATAGATGCCGTTAATGAAGAAAAAACATATTCCTTAGAATTTTCAAGGATATAATTAGTGATGTCAGGTATTCGAGATTTATTCAATATTCGTTGTGCTCGGTGTTCTGGTGGGATTTCTTCTTCATCAAAAAGGAATATTTTAGGGATTAATCTTAGTGGGACCATGGCAACGAAGAATTCATTTCCACCTTGTAAACCTCTTAAAGATGGGAAATTATAACTAAAAGCTGAATTCATTTACAAACACCTCTATTACGTACGTAATTTTTATATTATATTTAGAATAATACTAGAGGAAATGGACATCAGTCAAGAAATTGATAGGTGATTTTTGGGAGGGATATGTAAAATTAGAGTAGGGAAGATTTTTATTAATAGGGATATTGTGGGGACAAATGTAAAGTTACAGAACAGTTATGAGATATATAAGTTAATAAGAGGATTTGTTTAGGAGAAAAAGGTCTTCATGTTGCTAGATTGTCTGGTGAACCCAACCTAACTTTTTCACTAGGCCCTTTTATAGCTAGTAATGGCTTACTCAGTGTAAGCCAAAATAAAAAAAGACCTAAAATAAAGAAGATTGCCAATAGGAAATCTTCTTATTATAAGCCATCTTCTTTATTTTGTTCATTTAATTGTTTTATCTTATCCTGGTAATCTTTTTCAATTGCATATTTCCATTGTGCATCTAAGATTAACTCAGACCATTTTGTATCAGGAATACTACACTGTTTGTACAATTTTAACAAGCATCATTTTTAATCGGTGTTCAGAGTATAGTCCATCATAGTAATCTAAATATATAGATTCTAGGTTTATTTTAATTTCATCTAAATGCATATAAGTAGACCTCAATTCAATAATTTTGGGTGTGTATGAGAATATCTAATTGTTAATAAAAAAGAAATCGTATATTCAGTTGTGTTTATATTTCATTCTTATTTATAACTTTTGCAGTATTTAAATTTCTACCATAAGTCAGTATAATGAAAGGCTAATTCAAAAAACAAATGGTATTTCATAATAAGGAAAATCGTGAAGCAATTTCAAGTAGTTGAAATTTACAAATAAACAAACTGTCTCTAACCACTTCCTAATATCCACTAAATAATTAATCCTATTAAGTAAATACAAGGCACTGTTGTTTTTAACGATATTCAATTAAGTACAGTTGGTGCGAAATAATAGCTCACCACCAAAGGCAGGCTCGATTTAAAAGGGTAACAAAAGCGTAACATAATCCCGTAAAAAGCCGTTATTTTACGTTAAAGATGTTACAACATAAATTCCTAAAAACGTTGATACGCCGCTATTTCGTACACTATGGTGAAAAATGTTACAATATAAGGGATAATGGGCGGCATGATGTAATAAACATCATAAAGCCTTAAAATATAGGAACTTTTAAGTGGAATTAAAAAATATGCTCATACTTTTGCTCATAGTAAGCAAAATGTGCTCACTTTTTTATGAAAACCACTTTATCTGGGAAGGTCTTTCATCAGTTTATTAAACTGGTGGGAGGCCTTTTTTTCCTATTGGCAGTCAATGAGGGATGCTCTCATTGGCAGTGATAACATAGGTAATAAAACAAAAACAACTTGAAATCCGATTTAAGGTAGAAAAATTCTCTCTTTTTGTGCTGCCTTAAAAATTTTTTCCTTCATTCGAAAAAAAACTATGAATCACATTCCAACTGAAATGTAATCCATAGTTCCTTAAGTTAATGACATTGATTACCAAAGCGGTTTTGCTTCGGAATCTACTCTTTTACTGTCAATTATATCTATTGGCTTTATTCTTTCTTTTAATTTCTCCTTCCACGAAAGAGCATTACCCGCTGTAAATTCTTCTAAAGCATGCATGGCAAACCTTGAGTTGGGATAAGTGATCGAGACGCCACCAATCACACAAATTTTGAGGGTTTCATGATTTCGCCGATGGTTGCCCCGGGATTTAAGCTGCCTTCCATGTGATAGCAAATGTATTCATTGCAGCGTCTGACTATTGATATGGCTAATCCTATAATTACCCTAACTTACGTTTAAATTCTTTACTGGCAAAGAAGTAAGCGATGACCATGATGCCTACGCACCAGGCAAGCGCGATCCAGATATCGTTGCCAACAGACCCTTCATACAAGAGGGCACGAATCGCATTCACGATTGAAGTCACAGGCTGGTTCTCAGCGAACGCACGGACAATTTTAGGCATGGTTTCGGTGGGGACAAAGGCCGAACTGATAAACGGCAGGAAAATCAACGGGTACGAGTAGGCTGTCGCCCCTTCCATAGACCCCGCTTTCAATCCGGGAATGACCGCCAGCCATGTCAGCGCCAGCGTAAACAGCCCGAGTATCCCAGCTACCGCGAGCCATTCCAGGATATCAGCGCTGGAACGGAAGCCCATCAAGAGCGCGACGAGGATAACCACCACGATCGTAAGCGCATTGGAAACAAGCGAGGTTAACACGTGAGCCCACAATACTGACGAGCGCTTGATGGGCATGGTAATGAAACGCGCCATCAGCCCGCTCTTTACATCCGTAAACAGCCGCACGGAAGTGTAAGCGACGCCGGATGCGATAGTAATCAGCAAGATTCCCGGCAATAAATAATTGACGTAGTTGTCCGTGCCTGTCTCTATGGCGCCACCAAATACATAGACGAACAGCAGCAGCATCATAATCGGCGTAATCGCCACCGTGATAATCGTATCTGGGCTCCGCATGATGTTGCGCATTAAACGCCCTAGTAATACCCCTGTTTTGCTTTTCATTTACATTTCCTCCTTTTTGCCGATGATCGCGAGGAAGATTTCCTCTAATGTCGGCTGCTTCTCGATGTACTCCACTTTCGCTGGTGGGAACATCTCTTTGAGTTCGGTAAGGGTACCAGTCGTGATGATTTTTCCGCCATGCAGGATGGCGATACGGTCCGCTAGTTGTTCGGCTTCCTCTAGGTACTGGGTCGTCAGCAAAATGGTCGTACCGCCGCCGGCAAGCTCCTTGACGGTATCCCAGACTTCAATCCTCGCTTCGGGGTCAAGCCCTGTCGTAGGTTCGTCGAGAAAAATGACGGCTGGCGTCCCGATCAGGCTCATAGCGATGTCAAGCCGGCGCTTCATCCCGCCGGAATAATTGTCCGCCCGTTGGTTGGGCGCATCGGTCAGGCTGAATCTTGCAAGCAGATTGTCAGCGACTTGAGCGGGATGGGAAACTCCCCGCAACTTGGCGATCATCATCAGGTTTTCCCTCCCGGTGAGCATGCCGTCTAAAGCTGCGAACTGCCCTGTCAGGCTGATACTCTGGCGAACATGATCCGGTTGACACTGGACGTCAAAGCCGCAAATATCTACTTCGCCGCCATCGGCCTTCATCAGCGTCGAGAGGATGTTGACCGTCGTCGTCTTGCCCGCTCCATTTGAGCCCAGCAGTGCGAAAATTTCGCCAGGCCGCACCTCAAAATCTACTCCCTTTAAGACTTCCTTGTCTTTAAAGGACTTTCTTAACCCTTTTACAGAAATCGCTTCATTACTCATACTTTTTTCCTCCTTATTAAAAGTGCCTTGCAGAGCTAAGATTGCCTAGCTCCTCTATTTGGTCTGACTGATAATCTGTATCACTTATTACTGGGTTGAAAAATAACTGAATAGCGAAAGTGACAATTCATATTTGTAAATAGCTATTCAGTCGGTATGATCTATTGAATTTATTTTTTTCCCAATCGATTCATGATACTCTGATTCAAATCTTCACGATATTTGGCGACATAGGTTTTAGCGTTTGCCACTAGTTCGTCGGCAAAGGATGCCACGTCGTCCCCAGTGATTTCCAGCACTTGTCTGCCTTCAGCCGCACCGGCTTCGAACAACTCGATTAATTCATACTGCATTTGCAGCATATCCATCCCGTTGCCCGCTGAGAAATTCCACATGTAGTTTTGAATTTTCTTAAATACAAATTGGTAGTCCTCTGGCAGGACTTCAACCCTTGCCATCATCATTTTGTACTCTTTTTTATCACCAATTAATTTTTTGAACATTTCCATCATGTTTTTTTTCCTCCTTTTTTATAAAGCTGAACAAGACACTCCAAAAAGATCGGACGGAATATCTTATGAAGCTAGATTGACTTCAAGACGTTGATTTTTGATGATACAAAATCCCATTTTTTCCAAAATAATTCGAGTTCCTGGCGGCCAGCCTCATTAAGTGAGTAAAACTTGCGGGGAGGCCCCATATCTGACGGTTTCTTTTCTACGTTCACCAGTTTTTTCTTTTCTAATCGCACGAGGATGGTGTAGACCGTCCCTTCCACGACTTCGTTAAACCCAAGCTCGTTCAGGCGGCGGGTAATCTCGTAGCCATAGGTTTCATGGCGGCTGATGATTTCCAGTACGCAGCCTTCCAGCGAACCCTTCAGCATTTCAGTTAAATTTTCCATGTTCTGAGCCTCCTCTATTTTGTCTGACTTATATTCAGTACAACTTAGTACCGAGGGAAATTTTTACTCAATAGCTTTTGGTTGCTATTGAGTATCACTTATTACAGTACATTGTAACACCGAGTAGCAGGGGTGTCAACTAGTTTTCTTGAAAATATTTTTGTAACCATGCTATTCAGTGGTGTCGGTATCCGGTGTTACATACTACCGGTATATCGTAACACGAAGTAGAGGGGGTGTCAACTGGATTTTCTAACTATTTTTAAAACCAGCAATCCCTACTAGAAGAAGGGAATCCGGATTTTGAAGCCATGATGGAAAGATTTCATTCTTATAAGTCTGTTCATAAAATTGTATCTTTATGTGAAATAAAATGAAAACCACGATACGGTTCATAAATTCCATGACGACACAAGCCGCAATCAAACAGCCAATTTACAGGCCATTGTAGGGTTCCACATCGGGCGCAGACGTAAAATTGATGTTTCTCTTCAACGCCGCAACGCGCACAAAGGCATCATGATACGGAACTTTTGTAAAAAACTGTGGATTATTAATATAACTCCTTTGCGTTCTTCACTGTTCCACTATCGCCCGATTGTGGAACAACATAAGTAGAAAATGATCATACTTTTTTATAAAAACCAAACTTGAAATTGCGAAGAAAAATCCATTTTGATCAATTTTTTTTCAAAATGGATTCTTTATAACTTAACGTAAAATATGGGTTTGTGAGTTATTTCTGATCAAACTTTATTTCAAAGCTGCATAAGGAGTCGACTGATCTCTGATATATGGAAATATTTATCAATTCTAACGCGAGGTGAATAGTGTGATGATCCTGACTTCTTAGCATTTTTAACGCACCATCGTGAGGAAATCTCCCTTGTTTCACTAATTCATATACTGTCATACTCAGGTTCACATCATGCGTTTGAGGGAGCATTGCCATTTTTTTGCGACTTTCTTTGTAGAAATCCTAGTGATGGACTTCCCATCTAGATACACAGTGCCGGAATGAACGGAAATCACGTTGGATATTGCCTTTAGTAGAGTTGATTTTCCACTACCATTCACTCCTAATAACACAGTGATTTTTCCTTCTTTTATAAGTGTGCTTACGTTATTAATAATGGTTCTTCCATTCAAGGTTACCTTTCTGTAGGGTTCAGTTTTAACAGCGTCACCCAATAGAATTTCTCAAGAATAGGGCTGATCGTTTTTTTGTTTCGTATCGCTGGGCGATATAACTTGCAAATAAATCTAAATACCTCATAATTAATAGAAAAGGAGGTCCGATATGCGACGTGATATACAACCGAATGAACGAGCTTTCTCTTCTAAGGAAGTGGCAGAAGAAGTAGGGATTGCAACACCCACTGTTCGAAAGTATGGCCAAATCTTAGAGCGGAATGGATATGAGTTTTTGAAAGATGGCGATCGGCGCATCTTTGTTCAATCTGACATCAGAGCGCTTATATCGTTACGCGATACGGACAAGCCCCTGGACGATACAGCTAAAGACCTTGTGAATCAACAAAAAGAAAGGTTAGAAGGATCCAATGAAACAGAGATTACGATAACCGATACATATGAAAATTTACCTCATGACCCCAATCAATTAAAAGAGGTCTTAATGTTTTTAGTCAATGAACTTGCAGCAACACGTGAAATGAATGTCCAACTGACAAACGATATGTCAGAGCTTAAAACAAAGGTTTCCCGACTCCAGCAAGATCACCATATTATAAGTTCTAGTATTGGAAATTCAGCGCAAAAAACTAATGCTAAAATTGAAAAATTAACTGAGCAACAAAATATTCATTACGAAACATTGCTGCAACAAGAAAAACAAAAAAGTGAACTCTTACAAAAAGAAATACAAACTATACGGGACGAACAGAAAAAAGAATGGGGTTCACAAAATGATTTTAATAAACGTTTAGAAGAAGCGATCCAAAAGCCTAAAGAAAAATGGGGATGGCTTTTCTCAATACTCCGTAAATAAAGTGCCTATTAAGCGATATGCACCTAAACAATATACACAACTTGAAGCTAACTGTTTGGGAGTTGTGAGGCGGTTAAGAACTTCAATAAAAAACATGAGTTATCCTTAATAGAGTTCCTAAAGAAAGGGTTGATTGGCTCTTTTTTGAGTTTCGTATCGCTGGGCGATATACCTTGCCATTAAAACCCCAGAACCTTCATCTTTAATAAAAGGAAGTCTGATATGCGACATGTTATACATCTGAATGAATGAGCATTCTCTTCCAAGAAAGTAGCAGAAAACTGGTAATGCAACACCTACTGTTCGAAAGTGTGGCCCAGAGTGAAAAGGATATGAGTTCTTAAAAGAGGGCGATCCACGTATCTTTGTTCAATCGATATCGTAGCGTTTATAGCGTTGCCCGATACAGATAAGTCCCTAGACGATACAGCTAAAGACCTTGTGTATCAAAAAAAGATAGATTAGAATTTTACCAATGGATTCGCAGCCACGTGTGAAGTGAATATTCAACTGATAAAACGATATATCTTAGTTTAAAACAAAGGTTTTCCGGCTCCGACAGTTTATCAGTCCTTTATAGTGTTCCTCAAGAAAGGGGCTGGTCAGCTCTTTTTTTGTATTTCGTATCGCTGGGCGATATACCTTGCCATTAAATCCCCAGAACCTTCATCTTTAAGAAAAGGAAGTCTGATAGCGACATGATATTCATACGAATGAACGAGCATTCTTCCACTGTTCGAAAGTATGGCCACATTTTGAGTGAAAAAGATATTTGTTCTTAAAAGAGGGCAATCCGCAAATCTTTGTTCAATCCGACATCGGATCGCTTATAGCGTTACCCGATACGGACAAATTCCTAGACGATACAGCAAAAACCTTGTGTATCAACAAAAAGAAAGATTAGAAGCAACGAATGAAACAGAGATTGCGATACCTGATACATTTGAAAATTTACCCAATCAATTAAAAGAAATCACTATTTTTCAAATTTCAACAAATTCCCGGGAAATATCTACAAATTATGAGTAGATATCGACAAAAATTAGAAGCATAAATAAACATTTGGACTGAACCAAGAGCAAGCTGTTGGTCCAGTCCTTAAGCATTATCAAGGATCGATTCTAAAATGATTAGTCTTTCTTAGAACATTGTCCATGCTATCATAAATAACGAAGCGATATTCTTCTTCTTTAATATCGTCTTTATTGACAATAAAGGTAGCGATGCGTTTTTTGGAACCTTCCCATTCTGTTTTCACTACTTCACCCGATTTACTGGCAGCGTGGCATATTTAGGTACCCCATAAGCGAAGAGTTCATATTGGTACCGGAAATGGTCATGCCGTCAAAGTGCTTCTTTTGATATTGACCAAGGGGAAAATTCTTGTCTGGTGTCTCTATGAGACCTAGTATAGCTTCCTTGGCATATTGCTTTTCATGGAGCAAATCGTGTAGCTCTTTAGATAATCCACCCATTTTCTCTCGATACTTATTGTATGGGATCGCCTGTTGGTATAAGAAGTCGTTTACGAGGAAAGGTTTAACCGTTTTTGAAATACTGCACACTTTTGATTATAAAGTGGCTTTTTTAATCTCTATAAAATTTAGGGATATGGTAAATATGGAACACAAGTCTGTCACCACAATGTGGGATAAATACTTAAAAACATCCAAAAACAGAAATAAGGCCTATAACTCCTAGCATTTTTGTCATGAGAAGGAAGACGCTGGTCACTTACCTCAACTAGTAAAAGACGGAATCAAAACAGCGACTTCTTATTTGCATTAGTGTTCGAGTTAGAAGTGGAAAGTCTTTTGGATGGAATAGCCCAGGCTATTATAGAAACTGAAGATGTGAAGGTTATTCCTTTTAAATAAGTCAGTGCAGAATTCAGAATTCTCTTACAAAGAAGGTTGATCGTTCCTTAGACTATTGGAGAAAGGGGCATATGGACTTCTTTACAGCAGAATTAGATCAATCCTTTTCCGATGATATATTGGTAGTTTGGGAGGAGTTTAAGGTTATCTATAAGTAGTGGAGCAAGCCTGTCATTCACATAACCCTAATCCTTTAGGTTAAAAATCTAAAGGGATTTTTTTATAGATTCGACAAAAAACTTCATCGGAAAAATTGAGTATAAATACCTATGAGTTTTTACAATTAAGTCAAAACCCTATGAAACCGCAAAGAAAGAGAAGCAACTGTCTATTTTTCAGAATATTCCTCCAGTTATATCGTCTAATACTCCCGAAAAAAAACCCTACCTTCAAACTAATATTAGGCTTAAAATCCTAGACACAATTCGACAAAATCCTACGGTTATTGACCAATTTACATAGAAATGGTAGAAATTATATAGAAAATAAGTATGAACAAAGTGTGAATAAGTGTTTCAAACTAGAAAATGGTGGTGGGTGAGCAAGGATTTACAGTATATTCCGGATGTCTCTTACATTTGTACCATTTTCAGATAATACTGACATCATTTTGAAATTCTGTACGTAAGTAGAGGAGAGAAAGAAGGGAAGGGCCGAAAGATGCTGGAGTCGAAAAGGAAAGCTATTATATTTATTGTTTTATCACTTTTATTAGCATTAACTGCTGGTTTTTTAGTTTTGAAGAAAGTACAAGCGTTAAATACTAACTTAGGGACGACTGTTCAAGTGTATGTTGCAAGTGCTGAAATTTCATCTCGATCGCTTATTACACCCAATAACGTCAAGACTGAAGAGATTCCTAAAAAATATTTGAAGGATTATCATGTTAGAGATGTTAAAAAATTAGCTGGTAAAGTATCTGTAGTGCCTTTGTCGGAAGGGGACATCATTACAGAAAACATTTTAAAAGATGCTGCATCTGTTGTAGAGGAAAATAATCGTCTTATCACATTAATGAAATCTGAGAGAGTGTTTTTCGATGAACCATTAGAGGCATTAGACCGGGTGGATATCATAGTTTCTCACCGGTTCAACGATAAAGAAGAAACGTCTATTTTTATGAAAGACGTAAAGGTCGCTAGGGTGGCTAAAAAGGATAATAAATTCCAAGGTGTACAATTGGAGGTTCCTTTAGACAAAGCTCCTGAATTAATACATATGCAGAACTACTCAGATAGTTTACGAATAATAAAAGCGAATGTCGGAAAAAAAGAAGAACAAGAGGAAGCGTCTAAGACAGAGGCTGAACCAGCCAAGGAAGAAAAACCTGCTCCGAAAAAGGAAGAAAAGCCAAAACAAGAACCTGCTAAAAAACCTGCAGAAGAAAAGCCAAAAGAAAAACCGGCTGAGAAGCCTGCAGAAAAACCTAAAGAGTAATGTAAAAAGCAACTGAAGTTAATGGCGGAGGGAATTTATGAATAAACAAAATCAACTTTTCCTCATTGGAGAAGAAAACGAACTATATGAAAATATCACAGCCCATTTACAATCATATGAGTTAACACATATTTCAATAGAGAAGTGGTCTGAGGATCTTAGAAAATATGATCCTACCATTATCATTGTGTATCAAGGAGAGAATACTCTTTCAACCCAAATTATCCATGAAATCTATAATGAATTTCCTAATGTAGCTATTCTTTATGTACATAGTGAACAAGATTTTTCACTATTAAGAGATGTTACGCGAGCGGGTGCCGAAGATTTCCTCATTGCTCCCAATGAAATAGATACATTGGAAACCAGAGTCAATCACTTTTGGCAAGAGCGACAGTCAAAAATGGAAGCAGCGGTTTCATCTGGGAGCTATAAGAAAGGAAAAGGACAAATATTTGCCTTCTATAGCGGTAAAGGTGGAACGGGTAAAACATTTCTTAGTACCTCTTTTGCTCAAACCTTAAAGTTGGAATCCACTGCACAGGTTATTCATCTTGACTTTAACTTTCAATTCGGTGGGGCTGAAACCTATCTTGGAATTGAGAGCAACCGCTCCTTAATCGATTTAAAACCAGTAATCAATGAGCTTAATGAACATCATATTAGAAATGTTTCTGAGAAAGAGGAACACTCAAAACTTGAAGTCCTCCTTAGCCCTCGAGATGCAGAAATGGCTGAGAAGGTCGATGAAGAATTTATGATTCGTCTATTAAGGGCATGCAAAAGAAGCTACGATTTCATTGTGGTGGACTTACCATCGTCAATAGATGAGAAAACGTTCACCGTTTTAGAAGAAGCTGATCGTATTTATTATGTTATGACACTGGATACACCAGCTATTCGTGTCCTTAAGCACGTTGAAGATCTCTTTAAGAGACTTGGTCTTCAAACAGAAGAACGATTGGAACTAATTCTTAATTTTAAGGGAAGAGAAAATGAATTAACGAAAAAAGATCTAGAAAAGTTTATCCATTTTCCAGTCTCTGTAGAAATTCGAAGAGATATTAAAGGGGTTCAATCAGCCGTCAATCAAGGGATGCCGCTGAGAAAAGAAACAAAAGAGAAGAAATTAATTCCCCCTGCTAAAGACATTCAAAAATGGGTTACGTCAATGTTGAAATAGTAGCCAATCAAAGGAAGGGAGGGATCCCATGTCATTATTCCAAAGGAAAACAGAGAAAAAGCCGGAACAACAGAGCTTTTATGAGTCCAATGTTTCGACATCAAATCCGTATATAGATGAATTAGTAGAACACTATAAAGCTAGATTATTATCTGAAACGAATTTGGAGCAATTAACCAACCTATCTGAGGAAGAGCGAAGACTATCCATCGAAAGATTGATTAATCAGTTCATGTCAGAGGAAAAGGTTGTCATACCGAGACATGAAAAAGATTCGATGCTTTCTAGATTAATTGATGAGAGTGTCGGGTTTGGACCACTCGAGGCATTATTAAAGGATGAAACCATCACAGAGATTTTAGTGAATGGTCCAAAGGAAGTCTTTATCGAAAAAAGAGGACAATTACAGAAGTCTGATGTCCGATTTAAAGATGAAGAACATGTTCGTCATATTATCGATCGAGTAGTCGCTCCTTTAGGTAGAAGAATTGATGAAAGCTCCCCTATGGTTGATGCTAGACTTCCAGATGGAAGCCGTGTAAATGCCGTCATCCCGCCGATTAGTTTGAATGGGACACTTATTTCCATAAGGAAATTTAGAAAAACCCCTTTTGAAATGGGAGATCTCATCAGCTACAGCACTCTTACAGAGGGAATGTCAGAGTTCCTTCAAGCGATTGTTGAAGCTAAAACAAATGTATTAGTCTCGGGTGGAACCGGTAGTGGTAAGACGACGTTACTTAATGCGGTTGCGAAGGCGATCCCATTTAAAGAACGTGTCATAACTATTGAAGATTCTGCGGAGTTAAGGCTAAACCGATCAAGTGTAGTCGGATTAGAAGCGCGGCCTTCAAACGTAGAAGGAAAAGGTGAAATTTCGATTAGACAGCTTGTGAAAAATGCCCTGCGTATGAGACCTGACCGAATTATTGTAGGTGAGGTCAGGGGAGCAGAAGCATTTGACATGCTGCAAGCGATGAACACAGGTCATGAAGGTTCCATCACAACTGTCCATGCTAATACCCCTAATGATGCGATTAGTCGTATCGAGGGAATGGTTGTTATGGCTGGAATGGACCTGCCAACGAATATTATCAGAGAGTACATTGTAGGGGCTTTAGACTTTATCGTTCAAGTAGAAAGACTTGCAGATGGTACAAGGAAAATTATGAATATCTCAGAAATATATGTTGATCATGAAAGCAAAATTAGAGTGCAGGATATCTTTAAATTTCAAAGAACCGGACTAGGATCGAAAGGGGAAGTCCTTGGCGTTCATACAGCCACAGGTATTCGCCCACGTTGTTTGGAAAAATTGAGGATGTATGGACTTGAACTAAATGACAATCTTTTTGAACCGAAGGAGGTGGCAGAGCTTGACCATAAGCGTATCTATTCTGTATAGCTTGGCGGTGCTTCTATTATTATGGGGACTCTATTTTCTATTAGGCTACCGAACTCAAAAGCGCGAATGGAAACAAAAGGTCCAGAAATGGTATCCAGAGGAAAAAAGGAAAAGTGTAATCAGTGTAATTGGAGATCGCTTTGATCATTCCAGTTCTGCTAAACCATTAGGGGAAAAGCTTCAGAATGCTAATATCGCCTTACTTCCCTCTGAATATTTAGGGATCCATATTTTTGGTTTTCTTCTGTTGTTCGTATTACTTGCAAATATCTTTAATGTGCCAGCTAATTTAACATTGATCATAACCCCGGTCCTTCTATTAGTGACTCACTATCTATTGTTTTTTATGAGGAAAAACAAATATGAGGAACGGTTTAATAATCAATTGGCCGATATTTGTAGGCTGTTAGGAAACTCGGCTAGATCTGGGTTAACCATTAACCAAGGAATTGAGATGGTGGCGAGAGAGGTTTCAGCCCCAGCGGGAGATGAATTTAAGCGGATTGCAAACGAATTGAAATTAGGTGTCCCGTTGGAAATCGCCTTACGATCCGTTCAAAAGCGAAATAAATCACGTGAATTTCAGCTTTTCATTGCAACCATTCTCATTCAAAAGAAAACAGGGGGGAACCTTGCGACTACTCTAGATACGATGTCCAATACTCTAGAAGATCGAAAGGTGCTTAACCAAACGATTAAAACGATGACCTCAGAACAACGTTATATCTCGTTGATTGTACCAGCACTTCCTATATTCATTTTATTGATGATGAATAACATTATGGAAGGTTTTACGGATTCACTATGGACAGCGCCAGGGATTGTGATCTTGATTCTATTTGGAAGCGGGATTGTACTATCATTCTTTTTAATTAGAAAAATAACGAATATAAAGGTGTAATGTATGGATGCATTAATTATTCTTGCCATAATCATATTCTGGTTCACATTTGCTCTTGCCATTCGACATTATTCGGTTTATCTCAAGGAAAAGAGATTGTTACTTGGACATATTTCTGAAGTGACGGAAAGTGATCTTTTCGAAAAGAAAGTAAAAAAGAGAAATCGCAAAGCAGAACTAATCCAAAAAATGACTAAATATGCTGATGAGTTCGCAGATTTAGGTCAACGAATGAACTTTTTTAGTGAAAACCATGACGTTAAGACTTGGCTGCGGAAATCCGGGAATCCCTATCAACTGACAGTAGAAAGATTCCAAGGACTTAAAATATTCCTAGCTGTTGTCGGATTCTTTGTAGGGATGCTTTCCTTTATTATCGGTCTGCCATTTTCACAGTATGCAATCGTCTTTAACCCTTTAATTGGTTATTTCTTACCAATATTTTTAGTGAAGAAGCAGGCTAAAAAGCGTCAAGAAGCACTCAGGCTTGAACTACCTGATTTCCTTGATACGATTAGTACCAGTCTTCAGGCAGGTGTTAGTTTAGACCAAGCTTTAAGGGAGGTGATTCGTTTCTTTGACGGTCCTATAAGAGAAGAATTTTCAAGATTTAATCATGAAATTGATTTAGGCGTACAAAGAGAAATTGCCTACCGAAATCTATTAGATCGAAACGATAATCAAGAGTTTCAAAGCCTAATAAAAGCACTTATCCAAGGATTAAAGTTAGGGGTGCCAATCGCCACAACCTTTAAAGTCCAGGCTGAGGATATGCGTCAAATAAGGGAAGAACAAATTAAGGAATTGGCTGCAAAAGCTTCACCGAAAGTAACACTGGTCACCACCTTTGTGGTAGCTCCAGTTTCTATCTTAATGGTTGCTGGGCTTATGATACTTAATCTTATTTATGGGGAAAACAGTCTTTTAGACTTATTAAAATAACATATTAATTGGAGGAAATGAAAATGATGAAAAAGTTAAATGAAATGTATGTGAAAACTGCAATGAAAGTTGAAGGAATGATCAAGAATGAAAGAGGATCTCAAACATTGGAGTGGATCGGGATTGCAGCTGTAGTTGTTATTGTTGTTGGTGTAATTTCACAGGCATTCTCTGGCGATACAAGTATCGGAACTACTGTTAAAGATAAATTAAAAGGTATGATTGAGCAAATCGGCGGAGGTAAATAGGGGACTTTATCATAATATATTGATTTGATGAATAATAATTGTTCTTTATGGTTTCTATGCCACGAGTGCTTTAATTGTAAATAGTTTCAAATAACACCCAGCAAAAAAGTATTGATTAGGGGGTTAATTAATGAAAAAGTTCGCTGCAATATTGTTTTGCTCACTTTTAATTATCACTGGATGCAGCGGTGAAAAGGAAGGTAGTAAGGAAGAGGCCACTTCTTCCCAGCCATCAAGTGAAGAAAAAAATAAACCTGAAGAGAATTCCGAAAAAGAAGCGAAAAAACCGGAAAGTGGTAGTTCAGAAAATCAATCTGATATTTTTAACAATTTACCAAAAGTACCAACCAACACAGTTGAATTGGTTAATCAATCTCCGGGAGCATTTGCTGATCAAGAGGTAGAGACAGAAGTAGTACAAAAAGATTATTTAAAATTGATGAAAGAAGTACCTGTGCTAAAGAAAAATGCAACAGAAGAGGAATACGATAAGTATTTCCGATATATCTACTCACTTGTTGCGACTGATTTTGATGATCCGAAAGATTTGATTAATAAGTGGAAGTTTTCTATGTTTGGAAATGAAAACATGGAAGATCCAAGGCTTCAATTTAAAGAAAACTATAATATTGAAATTATCTTAGATTCTAGTGGGAGCATGGCGAAGGTAGCACAAGGTGGAAAAACACAAATGGAACTAGCAAAGGAAGCGATAAAAGAGTTTCTTGCCAATGCCCCAGAGGAAGCAAATGTTTCTTTAAGAGTTTACGGTCATAAAGGAACGGGTTCCGATGCAGATAAAGAGAATTCTTGTTCCAGTATTGAACAGGTATACAAATTGAAACCATACAATCAAGAAGAGTTCAATAAAGCGTTAGATCAATTTCAGCCAAGTGGGTGGACACCTGTTGCTGGAGCTTTAGAGTCCTCAAAGGCTAGTTTTGAAGGATTGGATGCTGAGAAAAATACGAATCTTATCTATCTAGTCAGTGATGGAATTGAAACGTGTGATGGGGATCCTGTTGAAGTAGCCAAATCATTTGCAGGATCCAATGTGGCACCTATTATTAATGTGATTGGTTTCAATGTCGATGCAGAAGCCCAAAAACAGTTACAGCAAGTTGCTGAAAGTGCAAATGGAATTTACACGACTGTTTCTAACGGCGAGCAACTGAAAACAGAGTTTAAAAGAGCACAAGAAGTATTGGAAAACTGGGAAAGATGGAAAAATGATGCTCTTAGAAATGCTGATGCACAGAGAGTGGATAATAGTTTTGAAATCTTAGGTTTCTCAAATGATTGGAATTTTAAAGCTAGAAGGCAAGGTCTAAATATCAGTTATTCCATCGATATGCTTAGAAGGGAAGGGAAAATTACCTTTGATCAAGCAGATAAGTTAAAAGACCGGAAAAATGAATTAGGTGATTTGGCTGAGCAATCAATTGATGAAATTAGAGACGATTTACATGATTTGAACTTAAAGAAAATTGACGATCTAAGAAAACAAATCAACGAAAAATACAACACAAGCACCGAGCAATAAACACCGATGAGTAAAGAATTTAATACGAAGAGAAAGGAAAAGAGCGATGTTTGAAAGAATAATGAAAAAAGTTTTCGTTATGTTAGCTTTACTCATCGTTCTTTTTCAATCATTTTCTATCCCAGCATTAGCGACCATACAACCATGGAAAGGAAATCCATGGAAAGGAGACTCGTGGGAAGGAAAGTCATGGGACGGATCTGACTATCAGTGGGAAGGCGATCCATGGAAAGGAAACCCGTGGGAAGGCTCTACAACGGAAGGAAATGATTGGGAAGGAAACGGTACAGAGGGGAAAGGAACAGAGGGAAAAGGAACACAAGGACAAGATTGGGAAGGTCATGAATGGTCCAGTACTCCATGGTATATGGATCCCTGGCATAGTAATGGCTGGAGTATGAATGGCTTTGAAGGAAAAGGTACGACCGGGAGTCCATTCAGTGGTAATCCTTTTACAGGTACCGGGACTAACGGGAATCCATTTACAGGTAATGGAACTAACGGTAATGGATGGAATGGAAATCCATTTTCAAACTCACCATTTCCTCCATATTCGCCGATAGCCTATGAATATGCTGGTTCGCCAGAGGGTTTTGAAGGAAATCCAACTGATGTAAACTTACCGATGGGATTTGAGGTAGCAAAGTATCTTTCAACAGATGTCATTGGCGGGCAAGTGAATATGATCGATAGTTATATGAAATTCGATTTTGAGAATAACCCAAATGGATTTAAACCTAATGGAACCTTCTTTTCAACACTTATGCTAAATGGAGTTAAGATGGGGTTAGGAGAAAATACTCCAGGGATTATTAATGGTATATCGGATGTACATGATGGTGCTATTAAGACTGCCGATGCTATTGGTGCTGCAAAGGATTTTAAAATAATTAGGGACTTTAGAAATGCAACAGCTGGTGGTGATGTAGTAAGAGGTGCAATTAATGCTTCCAATGGTGCAGAAATTGGCCTCAGTGGATTATCAAAGGTTGGAGCAATCTCAAAATTAAATGTGGCAACAGCAGCTGTTGGAGCTGGATATTCAGCATTTGAGCTTGGATTCAAGGGTGCTAAAGCCTTTGATGTTTTAGATTCAAACGCCGCAGGAACTGAAAAAGTATCAGCTGTTGCTGATGCAGGAGCTAGCGCAGGAGACCTTTTGATGAATGCAGGAGTAGTAGCAGCAGCAATTCCTGGTGGTCAAGCAGCTGGAGCAGTTATGATTGCTGGAGGGGCTGTACTTTGGGGGGCTTCAAAACTGACTAAAGCAGTGGCCGATAATTGGGAAGGTGTTAAGAAATTTGCTAAAGATCCTATTAAAAGTACTGGAAAGGCAATCAGTAAAGGTATTAGTACTGTTAAAGGATGGTTTAGTTAATAATAATTAGTTTATTTAATAACTAAAGATAACGAAGGGTTTCTTCAATAAGTGTCAGTAACATTAAAAGATTTTAAATTTTATTTAAATTATTGCGTGTTCTGGCACTTTGGGGTCACCTTCAAAATAAAGGAAGGTTTATTATGAATCAACAATTAATATTTAAAAATGCCAACAAACATAAGAAATGGTTTGAACAAGTGTTTATAAACCCATTTGGTTATGAAATTAATGGGACTGACTATTTCTTAGCCGTTTATAAAAAAGGGAATGATGTAAAAGGGTATTCAGTCATTTCAGTTAATGAGAGAAATAGGGAAGATGCCTCAAAAGCCTTTAAACCTCTTATGTTGTATACAGCATTTTCAAATACTCTATTTAAATTCGGTGAACAAAGGGCAAAAATTAATCCACATTACTTTTCTAATATTTCGCAATGTGTAGTAGATTATGGGTCACAAAATAATGAATTACAAAAAGGGAAATTAATTTTTGATGAGTTTGAAAACCTTCAAAGAGAGTTTATTAATCATGTAAACAACTTTACAAACCATTATGATAATACTATTTTACAATCTAATAAAATTAATGACGAAGAATATGATAGGCTCATTACCGCACTAGCTCATTTAAACAGAATTCAGTTTTTACAAGGTGAAAAATTTTTAATGCATTTTGGAGAACTAAAAAATTTCGAGAAAACGTTAAAAAAAGAAGGGTTAGAACAGTACCTTCCTAATGATACAAAGAAATTTTTAAAAGAGCTCCTTTCCGGAACAAAAGAAACGGAAGAAACCATTAAACCTCTTGAAGTTGAAAAGAACTCAATGCATCTACCATTAGAGCAACAAATAATAGAAATCAAGAAAAGTTTTTATGAATCTGAGCATGGAAATCTAAAAGAATTTATAAAGAAATTGCGTTACCCAAAGCCATGAGGTGAAACTATGGATAAACCATTAAAATATACCTTTTCTTTTATTGCGGAAAGGTTTGAAAAGATATTAATCATTATTTTGTGCGTTCAACTTCCGTTGTTGATCCTGCACTCGTTCATAACCAATTACATATACGCGATCACTCCTAATGTAGGAACCATTTATTCAGTCGCCGACATATACTATGCGCTATTTACCATTCTATTCTTCTTGTATGCCCAAATACCATTTGTGAAGTATACATTTAATGAGTTTGAAGGCCGGGAAGACTCTCTCAAGAATGCCTTGTATACATTTCTGGTCCAAGGTTTTCCGATATTCGTTTTTTCCTGTTTGATCAGTTTATTCATTGTTATTGGATTCGGGCTATTCGTTATACCTGGAGTTATTATTCTTTCCTTATTCATTACAGCCCCGATTATTTCCATAATAGATAATAAATCAGTCTGGAAGTCTATTAAAGAAGCAAGATTATTATTTAAGAAACACTTTATCAAGATCATTCTATTGATCACCTTGTGGGGAGTAATTGAAATGGGAGTTGGGATTGTGTTTAACTCCTTGATCTTAAATATTACTAGCTCCTATGCTGCAGTCGCAGGAGTACAGATTGTGACCAATATGTTATTTTATCCCTTATTCATTGTACTTTTGACCACCAATACAATGAAGTGGAGAGAAGGACTTAGAAAGTTAACGTAGTTGAAAGGTGAGGAGATGAAACAATGCTTACGGTTAAGGAAAAAGTAGCAAATGAGGAAGGGTCGTCTACGATCGAATTTCTAGGGATTCTTCCATTAGTATTTATTGTCCTTATGATCATGTGGCAGCTGATCGTCAGTGTTCAGGGTGTCATGATTGCACAGTCAGCTGCTAATGAAGCGGCTAAAGTTTATTCTATGACCGCAAATAGTAGTGAGGCAGAAGCTGCCGCTTCGAATATTGTCTCTTCGGGAGGATCTTACCTCACCTTTCAAGGAGCTAGTGGGATGAGTTCAAAAGACTTTACTACGAAAGTAAATGTCAAAATCGATTTTGTCTTTTTACCAGATCAATTATTCCCGGATGGAACTCCTTCTTATTCATTCTCTTCAACAGCTAGTGGTAAGGTGATTAAAAATGAAATTGGAGGTTAAGCGCATTATTCAAAATGAACGCGGGAATATTGCGTTATTTGTTATCGGAATTTTAGCCATCATGATGGTTTTATTTGTTTTTATCCTTAATCTTTCGAAGGTATTTGCCGTAAAAGAGCAAGCGAATTCAACATCACAGCAAGCAAGTTTAGCGGCTACCGCTGTATTATATGATCAAATAGAAGTAGCGATTAAGAGGTACGAAGATGAAACATTACCTGGTTTAGTTGATCAGCATCCCAAATCGATTGCTGAAAAGATCGATGAAAAGATTATTGAATTAAATAGTGACCCCGATTATAGTGACTATTCACAAAATGAGATTTCTATTGAAGCTATAGATTTCGTCTTAATAGATGAATTGAGGCACGGTTTTGGAAAGAAAGATCTAGCAGAAATTCTTGAAGAAGAGATAGAGCAAGATATTATTAAAAGTATGACTAGTGAAGCACGACAAACAATATTGGAAAACGAAGGGAACCTCCAAGGGGCTACCTTAAAAATAGACAAAGGCCAAGTTTATGTTAAAGCATCCAATACGGTGGAAGCAACAAGCTATGATGGGTTCTTTAACAACTTTGCCGAGGAATTGTTTCAAACATCGGCTGGACCGAAGATTGATTTTCTTGAGCATATTCCTTCCTTTGATGTTGGGGATAGATCGTTAGAGTGATCCCTTTTCTAGTAAATTTTTAAGAAGAAATATAGAACGAGGAGTGCTGGTATGTCTAAAAAAGAAAAACGTTGGAGAATCTTTTATTTGTGTTTAATGATCTTTTTCTATGCTATATATGTTCCTGTTTCTGTTCTAATGTGGTTAATTGGCGATGAAGGTTTTCCAATAACAGCGGTGGCGGTTGGAATCGGGCTACCCATTATGAGGAAAAACCATATTCAACAAATACAATCGAGAGCTTGAGGATAACTCAAGCTTTTTTTATAGTCATTTAGGTTAATAGATAGAAAAATATGGAGTTAATACATAGAGAAAGGAAAAGAGCGATGTTTGAAAAAATCACCAAAAAAGTTTTTATCATGCTTGCAATCCTTATTGTTCTTTTCCAATCATTTTCAATTCCAGCATTAGCCGCTATACAACCCTGGAAAGGAAACTCATGGGAAGGCAATCCGTGGGAAGGGGATCCATGGGATGGTGCTGATCTACAATGGAAAGGCGAATCCTGGGAAGGAAGCCCGTGGGAAGGAAGCACAACAGAGGGGAATGATTGGGAAGGAAACGGTACAGAAGGTCAAGGAACAAAGGGGAATGGTACACAAGGACAGGATTGGCAAGCAAACCAATGGTACTTGGATCCTTGGGAACATAATGGTTGGAATCCAAATGATTTTAATGGAAATGGAACACATGGGATTCCGTTCAATGGGAATGGAACCAATGGAAATCCATTTACAGGTAATGGGTCAGAATATCAGTTGACAGAGTCATCTTCGGTTAAGGAGCCAGCTGCCGATGACTCCATTTATTCAGGGTACGATTGGTTTAAATTCGGAGTTAGCGATATAGGGTTGGGAATGCTTCAGACATTTGGAGAGAATAACATTGATTTAAGTGATTTAGGTACATGGAATACCAAATCTAAAACATTTTATTTAAAGCTGTTGGAAACATCCTTTAAGTTTTCGGCAAAGGATATTAGTTTATTAGAAGCAGGCGGGGACGCTTTAGATGTAGGAAAGAATGTTAAAGATTTTAGAAGTAACCTTCAAAACGTACGAGATACTGCTTCACTTTTAGGAACTAGAATGTCGCCATACATTTCAAATCCTCAGCTTGTCATAGATGGGATAAGAAATGCGAAATTATCGAATATTGCTTCTTCAGCTGCACAGTTTGGTTCAAACACCTCTAACGCTTTTAAGGCAATGGCGCCTCTAGGTAAGTTAAATGTAATTGGAGCGGCTGTGGGAGCTGGATTCTCTGCTGTAGACTCATTTAATAACACTGTTAAACTATTTAATGCAGATACTGGAAAAGAAAGAGTTGCTGCAGGTGCCGATCTCGCTCAAAGCTCAGGGAGTTTACTTATGAATGTTGGAACAGGAATTGCCGCATTTCCTGGAGGGCAAGTAATAGGAGGAGCCTTAATTGCTGGTGGAGCAGTATTATGGCTTGGTGGAACAGTGGTCAAACATTGGGGAACCATTAAAGAGGCTGTCACAAACCCTGTTAAAACGGTTAAGAAACTTGGAAAAGGGATAGCAGATAAAGCTAAGAAAACATGGTCAACGGTTAAAGGTTGGTTCTCTTAGCATAGGAGGCTAAAGAAGATATGGATAACGTTGAAATTTTAAAGATAGCTCAGAAACACAAAAAGATGTTGGAAAAGATAGATGTTTTTCCATATGAATATAAAACAGACGATACTACCTATCAAATGGCTCATTTTTATAGGCTTACTTCAAAGCTATATGGAAGTTATATCTATACTCCATACGACCTTTCTTATAGTGAAGTAAAGTCAGTGTTTTATAAATTTATATTGTTGGAAGAGTATCTCAAAAATAAAATAGCGAAGTTAAATGAATATGCTTCACAGGATTTAACGAAAAGTTATTATCATTACAGAGATCTAATAAAAGAGTTAGAAAAAGAGAGCCGTTTTTCAGCTGTTAAAGAGGATATGAATAAAATCATAGAAGCAATCAATTATATTGAAAATGCTTTAAAGGAAGTTAGCGAGAAATATAAGGAATTTCAAAACATTTGTCAACGAGTAAAGAATGAAAGTTCCTTTGATAATGAGCAATTAGAGCGAATTAGAGCCATCCACGGGGAATCGCAAGCGTTGCTATTTTTACAAACATTGAAGCAAAAAAAATTAATAGACCCGGCAAAGAATATTTATGAATTCATGAAAGAAAATGAAATCGGTCAAACGCCTTCCTTCAAAGAGGTATATGAAAAAACAAACATCCTTATAAATGATAAATCAGTACTGACCCTGGAAAATTCATTAAGAAAATTTGGGAAGTTAGAAGAAATAAAAGACCTATCCTACGAAGAATTAGTTCAAAAGCAAATTCAATTGTATGAAAAAGACTTTTATATTGCCTTAAACGAAGATTTTATTAAAAGAAGAGTAAGAAATCCTTCTGTTCAGGAGAGCTAGTTATGATTCATTCTTTAAAAGAAGCCACAAGAATTTATACAGGGAAGTTTGAGGGAGTTTTATTACTCTCTCTCACAATCCTTTTCCCTTTGTTACTGATTGATTGGTTCATAATCAATCTTGTTTATATGTTTGTTTTTAATGATTTTACCTCTGCCATGGCGGATTTCTACTATATCCTATTGACGTTTATATTTCTTGTCATCGCTCAAATACCCTTTATCCAATTTGTTAAATCCTATGAGAATGATGAGAAAATCGATTATAAAAATATATACTACATATTTATCACAAATGCCTTCTCCTTATTTGTGTTTGGGGTATGTGTTTCATTTGTTACTTCTATAGGGATCCTACTGTTTATCATACCAGGATTAATTTTCTTGATATTTATGTTTGTTGCACCCTACGATGCAATTTTAGAAGGAAAATCTGTCTGGAAATCCATAAAGACTTCGATTGGATTTGCGAAAAAAAGATTTGTACCATTATTTTTGATTATTTTATTCATAAGTGTAACGGAAATCATCATTGGATGGGCAAGCATGTTTCTAATTTACACTGTCACAACGTCATTACTTGCTCAACTTGCTGTACAGATGCTATTAAACCTATTAATCTTTCCTTTTTTAGCTATATGGGTTACCTATTTTTATATCGATTGGAAGCAAAAATACCAATTATCATAGAGCAATAGATAAGTAAAAACGAGAGGGGATTTAAAATTGAAAACTGCTACTGACGTAAATGGACATGCTGAAAAAACAGAAAAAGTAAATCCCTGGCTTTCCATATGGGTAAAGCCAAGAAAAACCATTAGGTATGTAATTGATCATAAAAAATTTGCTTGGGTATTTCTCCTAGCTTGTCTTGCTGGAATCTCTAATGTATTAGACGGGGCGTCAACCTCCAATATTGCCGATAAAGTGTCCACCTCTGTTGATGGAATCGTCTTATTTGGTTTATTGTTGGGTCCTATTTTCGGATTATTCATCTGGGCTATTACTTCTTTGCTGTATTGGTCTATAGGAAAGATTTTCAAAGGAACAGGTACTTTAAAGGAAGTCATGGTGGCTACCGCGTGGGGATTTATTCCGATCATCGTTTCATTACTGTTATGGATTCCAGATCTGCAAATATTAGGGATCTTTAATTTTTCCACTCTTTCTCCGCCTATGACAGCTGGGGAGAGTTTCGTCATTATTGTTTCAGCTCTTTTGGAAATAGCGATATCAGTGTGGTATGTCGTTGTTTTAGTCAAAGCAATTGCGGAAGCTCACCGATTCTCTGCCTGGAAAGGTCTAGGGACCGTGATTATCCCTGGCTTTGTAGTGTTCTTATTCCTATTATTACTGATTTTTGTTTCATTATAAAAAATATACGTTGGAGATGGTACTGTGAGAAAGCAAAGAAATCGTTGGATATGTACCTTTATGGCTATCCTTCTCCTCAGCATGACCATCCTCCCTGTCACAACATCCGCAGAAATACAACCTTGGAAAGGCAACCCCTGGGAAGGAAATCCGTGGGAGGGAGATCCATGGGAAGGAAGCACATTTGAAGGCGAAGAAGAAAAGGAAGAATGGGTAGAAAAAGAAGCAACAGACGAGCTTGACCCTGAAGTACTCGAAAAGTTAAAAGAAGAAGGCTTGGGGAAAGAAGAGATCGAGAAACTAAAAAACATCGAAAACCTAGAAAGTATTAAGTACACAGACCCAGCGCTTTGGGAATTCTTAACGAATGGTAAAGAAGTGGAAAATTATTTTAAACGGGTCGGTATCGGTTTAAAGGATACCTTTATCGGTTTATGGGAAGGGACGAAGAAAGGAACAAGTGATGCTTGGGATTATGTGAGTTCAGGAGATATGTGGTCCGATACGAAAGGAATGGCTAGTGAAAGTTTTCGCTACTTTACATCTGGTGAGCTTATCGACGATTTTAAATCGAAAGCGCACTATCATCTGTCTGGTCAATCATGGGAAGACTTTAAAGGCGGACTTTCATCGGCTTGGGATTATACTAGTAACATCGGAAGTTATCTTTTTTCCAAACAAAGTGTATCAGACTTATATGGGTATTTTACATCCGGTGAAGTCTTGATGGATTATGCGGAGGACTTTGAAGCCTTTGCGACGGGGGTAGATCCTGAAAGTCAGCAAAAGATTTCCGGTGGAGCGAGGTTTTTAGCAGCGGGAAGTATTTTATTTAAACCTATGAAAGGCCTTAAAAAGTTAGATGAAGTTGGAGAAGCGGTAGAGTATACTGGGGATGTTGTGAAGAAGGATAAGGGGGATGATGGTAATAAGGGTATAGAAAAAGGCAAAAATATTAAAGACTATAAAAAGACATTCTTTAATGAATATCCTGACCTTAAGGGTAGTGTTGTGGTTCATCATGCAATAGAGCAACAAATTTTAAAAAGACATCCTAATTTATTTTCACTTGATGAAATACATGCTTTAGAAAACCTGAGAGGGATACCAAAAGAAGTAAACAATGATATACATTTATCAAAAATAAGAAGGGATTGGAATAGATTTTATAGAAATAATCCAAATCCTACAAAAGAAGAAGTAATAAATTATATGATAGAGTTAGATAAGAAATATGGTGAAAATTTTAATCCGCCAGTGAAAAGGTAAGTATGTGGGAGGAGGAGTAACTAATGATATTATATTTTTTAGAACCAGAAGTATCAGGTGGTCATGGTGAATATACCATTTATGGAACAGAAGATGAAATTGCAACAGACGGTATATCTGGAAAGGTAAAATATTTGCATTATGAATTTGAAGGATGGCTAGGAGATGACCTATTAGAGTCAACACCAGCCTTCATCGTGTCAAGAAAACTTGAAACAGAATTAGAGAATAGTGATTTTATAGATTACAAACTTGAAGAGTGTTTGATTACAACGTCAGATGAATTTATAGAAATGTATCCAAATAAAGAAATTCCTGCATTCAGCAGATTTATTCCGCTTGGTAAAATTGAAGTTGAAGAAGAGAACTTCAAAAATTGGTCAGGACATCATTTCTGTTTATCACCGAATGGTGAGTTAGTTATAACTCAAGAAGCATTGGATTTTTTAAATAGAGTTTCAATAGATAATTGTTGTATTACACCCCTTACACATGAATAAATTATAAAAACCTTAGAGATATTAACATCCTCTAAGGTTTTATTTTTGGAGGGGGAGTGACGAATAGATAGCTTTTTACATAGATTAGAGATATAACCCTTGTAAGTCCTATAGGATGTTTTAACAAATTTTATCTTTAAAACGTATGACCTATTTCAGATTTGCTTAAAAAGCGGTGGGAAGCAGGTAATAATTTTAATAAGGAAAATTGTGTATTTGTCAACATTGATTTGAGCCAGAGCGATCACTTCAAAAGTGAGCCACTTCTTCCTAAGTTATTACCATAT
>JANAVG010000024.1 GCA_024213275.1 Rossellomorea sp. BNER | reverse complement strand
AGTCTCTGACCATCTTTTTTGATGATCAGAGACTCTTATTTTTGTTTTCGGCTAGTTTTTGTCCCAGCCTCATTTTTTAGATTAGGCTCTTTTCCAAAGATTGTTGTTTTATAAATGGATTTTGTGAAAGCCAACCATCAACCACTACTCTTTTTGTAAAATAGCAACAAAGTTAACGAAAACAGCCTTGTATTAAAATAGTTCCTATAGTCAATCAAGGGAAAAACCAGGTGATCTTTATAGAAGGATTTTTTTTAAGAAATCACGAAATAATCTAGTAACGAAGCGGACTGAAAATTCATTTTAAGATCAAATATCATGAAAATAAGGAGAGACAGTAGATGTGGGAAAAAAAGATTGATGAGGTTAGAGAGATGGTTATCAATTCAATAGAATCACTTAGTGATCAAGAGATCAATACAAAACCATCAGATCTGGAGTGGAATATTTCAGAAATTATTCTTCACTTAATTGCTGCAGAAGGTAGGTTTTTGAAGCTCGCGAATCAAGCAGCAATGGAAGGGAATAATATTCGTGTAGCCCCAGCAAATTTATCACCGTTGGATGATCGTAATCAGAAACATGTCGCTCCTATAGAGCCGCCTAGTAACTTTCATTCTAAGGACCAACTAGTTTCTAAATTATTAAACTCTAGAAAAAAAACTCATGACTTTTTAAACTACTTCAAAGAAAATGACCTTTCCAACCATTCGATGAATCATCATCGCTTTGGAGAAATGCCTATTTGGCAAGTTTTTGAATTAATTGGGAAACACGAATGGCGTCATTTACAACAGATAGAAGAGGTTAAGAAGAGAATTTTGTAGAAACCCTTTTAAAATAATAAATAATAAGTTAAAATTAGTATCAGGTACTAATAACTTGTATTAATAGGAGGATCATATTATGTCTCTTTCACTTCAAGGTAAAACCTATGTGGTTATGGGTGTTGCCAATAAACGCAGTATCGCATGGGGGATTGCGCGATCATTGCATAATGCAGGAGCAAAGTTAATTTTTACATATGCAGGTGAACGATTAGAAAAGAGTGTTAAGGATCTTGCTTCTTCCCTTGATGGAGAAGAAAGTCTTGTCTTACCATGCGATGTAACAAATGATCAAGATATAGAGAAGTGTTTCCATACGATTAAAGAAGAGGTTGGCGTGATCCATGGATTAGCACATTGTATAGCTTTTGCTAATAAGGAAGAGCTTGTTGGTGACTATATGAACACGACACGCGAAGGGTTCTTATTATCTCACAATATTAGCTCTTATTCGCTAACTGCCGTTTGTAAAGTGGCTAAAGATTTAATGACGGAAGGCGGAAGCATCATTAGTATGACTTATCTTGGAGGCGAGCGTGTTGTCGCCAATTATAACGTTATGGGTGTAGCAAAAGCGTCACTTGAAGCTAGTGTAAAATACTTAGCCAATGATTTAGGTAAGCAAGGGATTAGAGTGAATGCTATTTCAGCTGGGCCAATTCGTACGCTATCAGCAAAAGGTATTAGTGACTTTAACAGTATCTTAAAAGAAATTGAAGAACGTGCACCACTTCGTCGCAATACTACACCAGAGGAAGTAGGAGACACAGCAGTATTCCTTGCTAGCGATATGTCACGAGGAATAACTGGTGAAAATATACATGTCGATTCAGGCTATCATATTCTAGGTTAACGAAGTAAGGGGCTGATCCGTTTCATTGGATCAGCTTCTTTTTGCTTTAAGGAGCTTCCGCTTTTCTTAATTCAATGAAACCAATGGGCACCTCTCGCATACATATAATATAGAGTATGTTATGGAGGTGTCTAGATGGGGTATGACAAAGAGGTTAAGAGACGAGATCCTTTACTGTATATAAATCAGCCAAAGATGCAAGAAGTTAAAGCGAATATGCAGGATACGTTTCGATCCAAAAGACAAGACCCGGTAAAAAAGGAAAAAGCAAAAATGATTGCAAAACGGGTTATGAAGCCCGCTGTTGATCAAGATGAAGAGATTCCAGATTCATTCCAATTACCTGTCAAGGAAAAAGAAGAGGATCTGCAAGGAGCTTCAGCCTTTCTTAGAGTGAAACCTTTTAAGGAAATGAATGTGGAAGAGAAAATTGAATATTTGTTAGTTACAATTAGTGGCAGGCCGCCTTTTCCATGTGTGTATGTAACTGAGGAAGGAAGCTTTAAAGGAATTATCCACAAACATGATGGTGAAGCCATTGAGGTAAAGACCTTTCAAGGAGATAATGTAAGGATTAAGAAAAACGCTTTACATGAGATTAAAATGATTGGATTATAAAAAAGAATAGGGATGCCCCTATTTGAAATTTGGGTTCCCACTTTACACAATTAGAGAGGTTTCTCTTTTGTAAGCAAGTGGGACCTTTTCATTGGGGAATCCCTTATAGAATTCTATTTCAATTTTAACAATTCTTAATCTTCATCATTGTCGTCACAGAATAAGTCTACGTGAACATCTTTTACACATTGAATAGCGCAGAAGCAGTCTAAATCTACAGTAATACAGTCTCCAGTTAATTTCCACTCATTCTCTCCAAGTGCATTAGCAAAGAATTCATCCTCAGAATCTGCATTCATATTTTTAGAACATTTATGTTTCACTACTTGTAGTGTCGCGCAGCAATTATCAAAGACTTCTTTTACACGGAAAAATGGTGATTTGTATGGCCATTTTTTAGTATGAGCTTTAAATACATCGCCTTTTTTGGTGTATAACTTGAAGATACGAGTGTTTGGACGTTGATTTGATGGACTTACCATTGACCCTAGTGGCTCAAGAAAGCAATCTAGCCTACACTCATCACACTCATCAACTGCGTTGTCTTGAATATCTTTTATGGCACGCACAGCTTCGCACACACAATTGCGCTTTTTGTGATCAAAATCATCTCTATCTCTACCGCAACCCATATTGAAGTTCCTCCTTGTTTATAAAGATTTTATTTACATTAATAAGATATTGCAGGGGAGGGCTTTCAGTGACGGACAAACGCCCGTTTTTAGGAAAATAGGCTATTTAAAAGGAGAATCTAAATTGGAATTGACAATCTTTCAATTTTTAGTCATTTGTTTAGCATCCTTTCGTTTAACACATTTAATCGTCTTTGATAAAATTACTGAATTCTTGAGGAACCCATTTTTTGAAGAATTAAAAGAGAAAACAGAAAATGGAGAAGAAGAAGTTTATTTAATTCCGAAAACTGGTGGAATTACTGGATTTATGGGCGACCTTTTAAGTTGTTATTGGTGTACTGGTGTTTGGTCAGCCGCAGGGCTCTATCTTCTATTTATTTTCTTTCCAGTAGTTGCCGGCCCAATCATTACTATTCTTGCTGTTGCAGGAGTTGCTGCGGTTATTGAAGTTGTCGTACAAAAAATGTTTTAAATTCCAATCATTAATTCTGTTATTTTCTAAAGATTTTAATATTAATTGTGGCATTTGAGTTTTTTAGTGAATAAATGTGGATGAGGGTTGATGCCTTGTAGAGACTGTAATACAGTTTGTTTCGAAACTGCCAATTATTATTAGGCGGATGAAGGATACAAGCAATTTACTTGTTTCATATCATATTTAGTAGAATGGAAAGAAGGAGGAAGCACGATGAACATGCCGGCATCTTCAAACAATTCAGTTCAAATTCAGCCTGCTCAAAAGAAAAAGGGTTGCGGATGTGGGAAAAAAAGAAAGAAGCAAAAATGATTGTCCTCCTGGGCAATCTTTTTTTTGGATAAGAAAGGATAATATTTTGATGGGAATCCTTATTTATAAGGGTTATTGATGTCTAGATCCAAAAAATAGGCCGTCGAGACATAAGTCAGGACTGTTCAAGTTGTTCAGGCTTTTCTATTTTATTGGCATAAAAATCCCAAATAAGAAAAAAATAAGGGAAGATAATCTATAAAAGAGGAGTTTATTATGAAAAAACTAGTATTTGCAGTACCATTATTGTTCCTGTTTTGTGCCTGCTCTAATTTAGATGAGCCTCATGATGACAGCAGAGTTGCTTTAATTAAAAAAACGGATCCGCCTCCAATTGAGCTTGTTGATCATCCTGAAACGGATAGTGTCGGACATGCTATTAAAAAAGATGTAGACAAAATGGAGGAATTATATGATACCGCCGTTATCCAAGGGATGGATAAAGATGTACTAGTGGCATATAAAGTTAAGCACCTTCAACGTTTTCATATGAAGAAAATAGAGAAACAAATGAAGGAAAAACTTGAGAAAAAATATCCAGATATGGATTTTACGGTTTCTAGTGATTATAAAATTTTTTTGGAAACCATTCGATTGAAGGAGAGAATCGAAAGTAAACATATTTCCAATAAAGAAGCAGAAAAAAGATTTAAAGAGATTGTCGAACTTCAACAGGAACTAACATAGAGAGGAGTAGGAATATGAGCAAAAAACAAAAAACGCCTGAGCAGATGCAATATGAGAAGGTAGAGCAAAAACATGAAACAAAACGACCTGTTGTGAAAAATTGTATTAAAGCATTTTTCATTGGGGGATTGTTTTGTATTGTCGGTCAAGCTATATCCTATTTCTATATTTATTTTTTTAATTTTACAGAGCAGACTGCTGGAAACCCAACAGTTGCCACAATGGTATTTATAGCGATGCTATTAACAGGATTTGGTGTTTATGATCGAATTGGTCAATTTTCCGGTGCTGGCAGCGCTGTTCCAGTTACTGGGTTCGGGAATGCTGTAATCTCTGCAGCAATTGAACATAGAACGGAAGGGTATGTGCTTGGTGTAGGTGGAAATATTTTTAAATTAGCTGGATCTGTGATTGTATTTGGTGTGTTTGCAGCGTTTGTAGTTGCTCTCATTAAATCTATTCTGATTCAAATGGGGGTGATTTAATGCTAAAAGGCAAATATTCTTGGGGTTTCCAAAATAAACCAGTCATTCAATCTACAGGAGTCGTGGGAGGTCCTTTTGAGAAACAAGGGCGTCTGTCTGAGGATTTTGATTCGTTTTATGATGATCTTTGGATGGGGGAAGATACGTATGAAAAGGCAAACCGTACAATGATTGAGGATGCGGTGAATCTAGCTCTTGAAAAAGGGAAGATTCAAAGCGATCAAATACAATTTTTTCTTTCTGGAGATTTAATTAATCAAATTACTCCTTCAAGCTTTGCGGCTAGAACGAATAAAATACCATATTTTGGTTTATTCGGTGCGTGTGCCACTTCAATGGAGGGACTAGCATTAGCTTCATTTATTGTCAATTCTCAAGGAGCAGAAAATGTACTTACAGGAGCATCAAGCCATAACGCAGCAACAGAAAAACAATTCCGTTATCCGACAGAATATGGGGGACAAAAACCTCCAACAGCCCAATGGACAGTCACTGGTGCAGGTTATGCAGTTGTATCGAATGGATTAAATGCTGCGGGAAAAATGCCACGTGTTACTTCAGCGACGATTGGCAAAGTACTTGATCTAGGAGTATCAGATCCATTCAACATGGGAGGAGCTATGGCACCTGCAGCTGTGGATACACTTGTCCAACATTTTCAAGATTTAGAACGTGACCCGAGTTATTATGACCTTATCATTACAGGAGATTTAGCGAAAATTGGACGTGAAACGGCGTTGGATTTATTAGAACAAAAAGGCTATGTCTTAAATGAAAATCAATTTAATGATTGTGGATTATTAATTTATGATGCACATCAGCCGGTACAATCTGGTGCCAGTGGGCCAGGATGCTCAGCCACCGTACTATATGGACATTTAATAAATCAAATGAAAAAAGGGGTGTACCAGAAGATTCTAGTAGTCGCAACCGGAGCTTTATTATCGCCGTTAACATATCAACAAAATGAAACGATCCCATGTATTGCACATGCGGTTTCCGTTGAATACTGCTGAAAGGAGGAATTCATCTCATGCTTGCTATGTTTTTATGGGCTTTTATTATCGGAGGTATCATTTGTGTCATTGGTCAGCTGTTATTTGATGTTGCCAAACTTACACCTGCACACACATTAAGTTTTCTTGTTGTAGCTGGAGCTGTCGCCGCAGGTTTTGGACTTTATGAACCACTTATTGATTTTGCCGGTGCAGGAGCTACGATTCCCATCACTAGCTTCGGAAATTCACTTGTTCAAGGGGCGATGCAAGAATCGGAACAACATGGAATCATTGGTGTGTTAACAGGAATGTTCGAAGTAACAAGTTCTGGAATATCAGCCGCCATTATATTTGGGTTTTTAGGTGCACTATTATTTAAACCAAAAGGGTAAAGAAGGTGTCTGGGTTTGCCTGAGTATTTTGAAGTAGGTTTGAGGAGTATTGGTATAGTTGGAGCCGTATTTTTTATCACAAAGCTCCTTGGAAAGAAACAGCTGTCAAAACTCTCTTTTTTTGAATATATCACAGGAGTGACGGTAGGAAGTATTGCTGGGACGCTTTCCATGGATCTTGATTTACCTCTTGGAGAAGGTCTTATGAGTATTTTAATTTGGTTTTCAATCCCATTCATCTTTTCTTTAATTTCACTAAGAAGCACTAAATTTAGACATTTTGTTGAAGGAATCCCAACAGTTTTTATTGAGAATGGAAAAATAGATGAGAAAGCATTAAGAAGAGAGAAATATACTACAGATGAACTTTTGGAGCAGCTGAGGAAAAAAAATATTTTTCGTGCTGCAGATGTTGAATTTGCAGCATTAGATACAAATGGAGATTTAAGTGTTTTGTTGAAAAAAAATAAACAGCCTGTTGTCTATGAGGATATAAACGTTTCTTTAAGAAAGGCTACTCCACCTCAAACAATCATCAGTGATGGTAAAGTAGATACAGATGCATTAGAGAAAATTAGTTTAACCGAAATGTGGCTTAAAAGTGAACTCTCTAAGAGAAATTTAAGTATAAAAGACGTTTTCTTAGCTCAATCAGATGAAGAAGGTCATATTACTTTTGATCTGTTCGAATGGAAACAGATTACTAAGTGATTAAAATATCGCCCATACACATTTATCCACTCTTACATATGTTAATAGGGAGCTTTAGGATAAAGTGAGGTGATACTTAATGTCTTATGGATATGGCGGCTATGGTGGCTATGGTGGTTATGGCTGCGGCTATGGTGGCGGCGGTTACGGATCGACATTTGTATTAATCGTAGTATTATTCATCTTGTTGATCATTGTCGGTGCTAGTTTCTGCTAATCGAATATTTGTGTGTGGAGGTGAATCCATTTGGGTCACCTCTGTTTTTTATTTTAATGATAGCATAATGGGGCGAACCAATCTTTTGCATATTACATATCATGAAAGTAGTTGTAAAGGAGGCGGAGAAGATGAATAATAACTTCTTTAAAAATATTGAGAAAAAAACCGGAGTCAATATGAACGACGTTTTTGAATTAGCCAATTCATTACAGAATGCCAATTTTAAAGATGAACAAACAGTCCGAGGTGTCATTAGAAGAGTGTCCCAAATTGCCAATAAGTCAGTAAATAAAGAAACAGAAGACAAAATTGTTAAATCCATTATTAATGAGGGTAAACAACTAGATTTTGGAACCATCTCCAAAATGATAAATAATAATAATAATGGGAAGAAGTAAGGTAGTGAGGATGACCTTTTAGGGAGTCCTCTTTATTATTGTCAATCTCTTGTTGCATGCTTTAAACGCGCTGCTCTGCAACACTCTTTCCTAAACTTTAAACACTCACTTATGAATGCAAAGCTATTCACCTATAGTAATAGGATGGGAATATCCATATTTTTTCAATTTCACACCCAAATAAAAGGTCTAATGACCGAATAGGTTTATAGTATATAAGTTTATATAATTGGAAATTCGATAAAGTATAAAAAGAGGTGAAGTAAAATGGGTTACCTTGCTCCAATCCCTAAACATCAATATAAACAATATGCGGAACGGGAAATGACCAAAGGATATGATCCGTTTAAATTTGTACCTATAACTAAAATAAGCTTAAAATCCAAACTAGTACAAAAGGAAAATAGTAGACTTCAACAAAAATTTTCAAGAAAGAAAAAGAAGTACCCAACTTTTGTGAACAAAAAAATAAAGCAGGTCCCTTCGACATCACCTGATTTTTTATCAGAGTTAACAGGAAAAGGGCAATTCTTTCACGAATATGTTTGAAAACGGAGAAAGGAAGAGTTTTCTTGGAATTAATACAAGTAAGTGACGAATGTTACTATTTTTCAAGTGCGGTCAATATTGGATATATTAAGAAAGATGGGAAAGGGTTGCTCATTGACTCAGGTATTGATAAGTCAACGATGAAAAAAGTTTGTAATGAACTGAATGAAAACAAGCTACCCCTTGATTATTTAATCATAACCCATGCACATGCAGATCATTTTGGTGGTGGGCATTACATAAAGAATACTTTAAATCTTCCTATATATGCACCAGCTTTGGAAGCGGCTATTATCGAAAATCCAGTTTTAGAACCCATTTATTTATGGAACGGTGCTTTTCCTCTACCGGAATTAAGGAATAAATTCCTTGAAGGAAAAGCTGTTAAAGTAGATCATTTTATATTTGAGGGAAACCAAAAAATAGGACCTTTTACTTTGGAGGTCCTAAGTTTACCAGGTCATTCTTATGGACAAATAGGTGTTCTATTCCAGGGCATTTTGTACGCGGCAGATAGCTATTTCGGACAATCGGCATTGGACAAACATGTAATTCCATTTATTGCTGATCTAAAAGACACCTTATCTACTCTAGATTATTTGATTGGGTATCCTTGTCAAGGTGCAATACCCGGGCATGGGTTTTTTGAAGAAGACTTCTATTCAACCATCCAACAGAATATTAATGTACATCATAAGCAATTGGACAATCTTAAGGACCTCCTGAATGAGTATAAAACCATTACATTTGAGGAGCTATTATCAAAATTCCTCGATATGAATGATTTAAATGTAAACAATATTGGGCAACTTCTCTTGTTCAGAACGACGTTTACAGCATATTTGACGTATTTAATGGAACAAAAGATAATCAATCTGTGTGTCAAAAGTAATCAACTAATGGTCGAGTTGTAAGATTTAATAACTCTGGACAAATAACCCTTCTTCATCCTGCCACTCTGCAAAGAGCACTTCTCTTGCGGAGTGGAATCCATGTTTTTTTATTTCCTCCATTAACCACTCTTCATTGACATCAATTATTTTTAAATTATCATAAACAATTTCTCCGTCCATGATCACTGAAATTGGGATTGTAATCTTGGAGGGCATTAGGTTTAAATCCTGTCTTTGCACCATTTTATACATGGATTTTTTTATTACACTAAGTGAACCATTTGGCTCTAGCAAAGCGTATTCACATTCCCTTATGGAGAATATATCCTTAGTCCTTAATAGGTGTTGAAGCTGATTAAGATCTAAATGATTCTTCTTGAGCTGTTGAAAATTAATTTTCCCTTTATGTATTACAATTGCAGGAGTTCCTTCTAACACATGTCTAAACCTTCTATTTCTTTGAGTGAAGTGTTCAGTAAGGTAGATTAGGCCTCCCCATACAATAATCGCAAATAAAATTTCCTTTACTCCTGTTTTACCATCATACAATGAATTTCCTACAAGCTCCCCCAAGATTAACGCGGAAATGAAATCAAATGCTGTAATTTGTGTAATTTGAGTTTTTCCCAGGATTTTTGTTAAAAGTAAAAGAGCAACAAAACCAACAGTGAGTTCTATAGCGATCCCAAATAAATCCATAGAAAGACCCCTTTATAATAAGTAATAGCTGTTTTCGCAAGTTATGCTCTTTAGAAACTTGAATCTTAATTTATCATAATTTGAAATCAGAAGTGGGAGTAAGAATGAAACAATATGGATTTGCTATAGCTCGAAATAAAGGCTCCCAGCTCATTAAAAAGCAACAACTTTGCGTAAAGAGCAAAAGTATTCTATGACATTATGGTCTTATTCGTTGTTGAATATACAATGAAAATGAAAGAGGGTGACCCATGCTTAGGGTCACCCTTTAGATTCATTATGTTTATAATTCCTTGATCATTGTTTTATGTGGGATTCCTGCGTCCATAAATTCTTCAGAAACAACATGGTAGCCTAGCTTTTCATAGAAAGGAATGGCCTGTGTTTGTGCATTTAGCTTTAAGGAAGGAATACCCTGGTGTATCGCATATTCTTCTATTGCGTCCATTATCCTCTTTCCTGAGCCTGTACCACGCTGATGCTTTACGATACAGATTCTTTCCACTTTACCTATGCCGTCCACTAAACGGAAGCGCCCTGCTCCGATTGGTTCCGATTCAAGGTAAAGAACAAAATGAGTAGACTCGTCTTCCAAGTCATCAATTTCAACATCCATTGGAACCAATTGCTCATCTACAAAAACAGTTTTTCGAACAGAGAATGCATCATCTAATTGCGACTTTGATTCAACTACATAAACATTCACAATTTATTAATCCTTACCTAAACGGAATGTTTCATAGACTGTCCATGAACCATTTTCAAGTTGATAAAGAAGGTGGAAACGATCAACAATTTCTTCATGATCTATACCGAGCATTCTTAAAGAACCATAGACATCCGAATGTTCATCATTGGAAAGCTTTTGAGCAACAGTAATATGTGGAACAAACGCGTATTCAGGTTCTAGACCTAAAAATTCGGGACCATGCATATCATTATGAAGTCCTTCTAATTCTGGATTCGAATCTACTTTAAAATAGATAACATTGTTTACTGGCTGGAAAGAGCTAATTTTGTAAGCCTTTAGGTTAAATGGGTCGTACTTCTTCGCAATATTACGTAGTTTGTCAGCAATTTCTTTAATATGCCCATCATCATCAGTCGAAAATACATTTCTCAATGTAAGATGTGGTGGAACTAAAGCATAATGTGGGTCATATCTTTTTCTGTAAGAGTTTGCTAAGTCTTGTAATTTCTTTGATGGGAAAATAACAATTCCATAATTCATTTGTACAACCTCCTCATTCCATTAGATACTAAATTGAGCATATCTTATATTATAGCAAATTTTCTAACATTTTCACATAGGGCGAATGGTTTGGACTTTTTTGTTTGTAAAAAGGTTGGTTGGAGCGGAAAGCAAGCAACCTGGAGCTGCAACCAACCTTTTCTTTTCAAATAACACTATGTTTACGAAAACAGCATTATTTTATACTTTAAAACATTAATTTTAATGCGCGTTTTAAGTCAGGCTGCCAATATTTCCATGTATGGTCACCATCAAATTCGTCATAAAAGGAGGAAAAATTTCTTTCTTCAAACAATTGATGTAACTCTCGATTAGGAGCAAGAAAATCTTTAACCTTGCCATCAGTAGTTTTCACTTCTGTCTCACCTTTTCCGATGATGTGATAAATGTTTAACAAATGCGGTTGTGTGTGCTCTGTTACAGCTGTTAAGACTTTCTCGTTTACAAATGGAGACTGTAGAAGCACTTTTCCGAAAGTATTAGGATACTTAAGGGCGGTCATGAGTGATACGGTTGCGCCAAGGGAATCACCGATAAGCGCTCTTCCCATACCAATGTGGTAAGTAGGATATGACTCATCGAGGAATGGTACAAGTTCATGTGCTAAAAAACGAATATATGCATCATTTTCTTCTCCATGTGGATGATATTTCCTGCGTCGATCTTCTACATTTTTATAGGGAATACCTACAATAATCATATTTTCAATTTCACGTTCACCTAGAAGTTCGTCTGCTATTCGAGGAATCCTGCCTAACTGAAAATAATCCTTTCCATCCTGTGCAATAAGTAAAGAATACTTATATAAAGGAGAGAATGTTGCAGGTAAATAGACAAGCATAGTTATTTCTTCATTTAATTCTTTGCTATAGAGGCTAAGTTCATTGATTGTACCTCTTGAAGACGTCATATTATTCATACCTCCAAAAATGTTCATCGTTAATATTAAGCGGTTACAGGAAGATTGTATCATAACTTAAATCATAATTCCTTGTAGTAGACTTCAATGCGAATTTTCGGAAAAGTTGTTATAATGAAAGAATATCATTTTAAAGTCGTATTGATGTGAATTTTGGAGGGTTAAGGTATATGGAAAAAACGATTCATTCACAAGAGGTTACACGAGCATCTCGGAAACGTTTAGAAGAAAGAGGGGTTAAAATAGAAGATATTGCTGAAATTGTTTTTGAAATGCAATACCCCTACCATCCAGAGTTAAAGATCGAAGACTGTGTGGACAGTGTCAACAAAGTGTTGTTAAAAAGGGAACTTCAGCATGCGATTTTGGTGGGTATCGAGCTTGATATGCTTGCAGAAAATAAACAGCTTTCTGAGCCACTACAATCGATTGTGGAATCTGATGAAGGGTTATTTGGAGTGGATGAAACGATTGCATTAGGTGCTGCTCTTGGTTATGGAAGTATCGCAGTTACCACATTTGGTCATCTTGACAAAAATAAAATTGGTATTATCCGCGAGTTAGATACAAAAAGAGGGGAGGGCGTTCATACATTCTTAGATGATATTGTTGCAAGTATTGCAGCAAATGCTGCATCACGTTTGGCCCACAGGTTTAGAGATAGAGAAGAACAGTTGGCTGATGAAGAGATAAAAGATCAAGAGGAATTGATAGGTTAATGGTAAAAACTAGGGCTGTCCCAAACCAAGGTGTCGGGTACCACAACTTCAATATATAGAAGAAAGCCTCAGGGATATCTTCTGTATCATTCGTGGTTCCGAACCTCTTATGGGACAGCCCCTATTTTTATAAAAGGCTGTTTTCTAAAAGATTGTTGTTTTTTAAGAATATAAATTTTTGTGAAAAGGTTGGTTGGAGAGGATATGCGAGACTCCTGCGGGAGTAGCGGGACAGGTGAGACCTAAGCAGGAGCAAAGCGACGAAGAGTCTCACCGCCCGCCCCGCGGAAAGCGAGCATCCTTTCGCTGCAATCCTATAAATTACCCTTTATTAAACCGAGAGGGTGGTAGCTATTATCGAGAGGTATAACTGCGAAAGAAAATGACTAAAAACAGATAACGGGATAATATCTCTATTATTACAGGTAATCATCTATCACCGTCATCTACATATAGAAACCATTACTTTAACAATAATACAGACATAAAGTCCTAGTGATTTATTTTTTAACTAAAAATATTATAAAAATAGGTTGGGTTATTCAAAACCATCAGTATTAATTTGTAACATTTTAGTGATTAAAAACGTTGATCTGTAAGGGTATTGAACGATTCCACCAGCTGAATCTTCCTTATATTAACTATATTAAAAAATGTGTGAAAAATTTGACAATTATATTACACCTCATGATAGAATACTGTTTAAGTAAGCACAATTTGATATAGGGGGAATTTCTTATGAAAAAACGCAGTTATTTTCTAGGAACAGCTTTAGTCCTTTTGCTCTCAATGATCCTCGCAGCATGTGGTGGAGGAAGTGGGGACTCTTCCAATGGAGATGGAGAAGGCAAAGTAGACTTTATCGCTATTGCAACGGGTGGCACAGGTGGTACTTATTATCCACTTGGCGGTACATTTGGAAAGATTATTAAGGATGAAACAGGTATTAAAACCTCTGTTGAAACATCAGGTGCCTCCGCTGAAAATATGGCGACGCTAAAAGCAGGCGATGTTCAAATTGCCTTTACACAAACAGATATTGCTAACTATGCTGTCGAGGGAACTCAAATGTTCAAGGAGAAAATTGAGAATACTAGGGGAATTGGAACACTTTATCCAGAAACAATCCAAATCGTAACAACGAAAGATTCTGGTATCAAATCAGTGGAAGATTTAAAAGGAAAAGTGGTTTCTGTCGGTGAAGCTGGATCAGGAACTCTTCTTAATGCAGAACAAATCCTAGAAGTCCATGGAATGACAACAGATGATTTGGAAGCAAGAAACCTTTCTTTCGATGATTCTTCAACTGGAATTCAAGATGGAACAATTGATGCAGCATTCATCACTGGTGGAACTCCTATTGGAGCTGTTGAAGGATTAGCAGCAACTGAAGATATCTCGATCGTTCCTATTGAACAAGACAAAATTGACAGTTTAATTGAGAAGTATCCTTATTATGCAGAAGACGAAATTCCTGCGGATACCTATAGTAAAGTAACAGAGCCTGTGACAACAGTAGCCGTTCGTGCGATGCTAGTAACTTATGAAGAAATGCCTGAAGATGTTGTATATGATATTACAAAAGCAATTTATGAAAATACGGACAAAATTCAACATGCTAAGGGTGAGTTAATCAAAGCAGAAAATGCACTTAAAGGTATGGGGATCGAACTTCATCCTGGAGCGAAAAAATATTTTGATGAAAAAGGTATTTCTAAAGAGTAATAATGGTGAGAGAGAATAGGGCTGTCCCAAAACCAATGGCAGGAACCACAACTTCCATATATCAAGACATCTATATATGGATTATCATAGTGGTTCAAGCCCCCTTATGGGACAGCTCCATTCTTTCAAGAATTCCTGTTTAAGAACTTAATTAGAAATATAGGTTGTGTAATAGGTTACCTTAATATCGGAAGTGTACTTATTATTGGAGGATTAAACATGAAGGTTAAGGGTATTATTATTTTTTTTATTTCTCTCGCATGTTTAGTCGTCATCATTTTCTTTCCCTTGAAAACATACCTTGTCCTTGAGTCAAGGAATCATCATGAAAATTATTTGATTCTTACTATTGAAAAACAACAAGAATTTGCGATTTTCTATACTCATTCTATTCATAAGTCACAAGTAGAAGAGTGGTACGTTCTTAACAGTGAGAATCGTATCAAGCAATTTAAATTGGTTTATGAAGATACCTCAATTGGTATGCCTTCGAACTCAGATGCAGGAGGGGAATTCGTCAGAACAGCTGACGGAAAGTATGTGATTGAAAATATGGACAGGACATTTTCCTCCATCAATATGAGAATAGGCCAGGTCATAGCTAATCATAAACTAATTTATAAGGATGACGAGTATGATTTATCTAACTATTTTCCGAAAGGTTCAGTTGTGACAATGGAACCTATGAAACTTTCATTATGGCAAAAATGGAAAGGAGTGAATATTGATGAGTGATAAGAAACTACATCAAACACTTAGTGAAGAAGAACAACAGGAATTATTGGAGAAGTACGATCCTGAAGCGGCAACTAGAAGAGTCGACGGAGTCTTTAAGTGGATCATTTTCTTTGGTTTACTAGCATTCTCTTTATTTCAATTGTTTGCATCCATTGCACAAGTATTCCCTAGACAGCTATTATTGTCCATTCATTTAGGCTTTGCTCTTTCACTCATTTTCCTATTATTTCCGGCAAGGAAAAAGAACCTTAAGAAAAATAAAGTAGCTTGGTACGATATAATTCTTTCATTGACATCAGTTGTCATTGGTGCCTATTGGCCAGTCATGCAAGAGGAAATAGTTAATCGTGTTGGGATTATGACTACCACTGATTTTATTATCGGTGGACTAGCAATTTTATTAGTACTAGAAGCTACAAGACGTTCAGTTGGGTTACCAATCACGATTATTGCTTCTCTATTCCTATTATATATGTATTACGGGCGTGTAATGCCAGGGTTCCTCGCACATCGGGGATTCGACTTTGATGATATCGTTGAAACGATGTTTTTTACAGGAGAAGGGATATTAGGAACTCCTTTATATGTATCAGCGACCTTTATTTTTTTATTTTTGTTATTTGGAGCATTTTTAGTCAAAACCGGGGTTGGACAGTATTTCAATGACTTAGCGGTTTCGATTGCAGGTAAAAGAACAGGTGGACCTGCAAAAGTAGCCATTTTCTCTAGTGCCCTTCAAGGAACCATTAGTGGAAGTTCAGTAGCAAATGTTGTAACTTCTGGTTCATTTACAATTCCGATGATGAAAAAGCTAGGTTACCGTAAGGAGTTTGCGGGTGGAGTTGAGGCTGCTGCATCAACGGGTGGACAATTAATGCCTCCAATTATGGGAGCCGCTGCATTCTTAATGGTAGAATTCATCGGTGGAATTTCTTATTGGGAAATTGCGAAAGCCGCAGCTATTCCAGCAGTGCTTTACTTCACTGGAATATGGATCATGACTCATTTTGAAGCAAAGCGAATTGGGCTAAAGGGATTATCAGATGAAGAAATGCCAAACCGTAAAGAAGTGTTAAAGAAGATTTATCTACTCATTCCCATTCTAATAGTTGTTGTGTTAATGGTTAGTGGGATGAGTGTTATGCGTGCAGCACTATGGTCAATTGTTGCTACAGTTGTTGTAAGTGCGATCAGGAAGGATACTAGAATTGGTTTCATAAAAATGGTTGATGCTCTTGTTGATGGTGCTAGAACTGCATTAGCTGTTGCGGCAGCAACTGCATGTGCAGGGATTATTGTAGGAGTTGTAACGAAAACAGGTTTAGGTTTAACCCTTGCAAATGGTCTTGTAGGACTTGCCGCTGACCTTACAAGCACCGCAGATGGTAAACTATTATTAACTCTGTTCTTCACAATGATTGCATCACTTATTCTTGGCATGGGTTCCCCTACGACCGCTAACTATGTCATTACATCTACCATTGCTGCACCAGCGATTATCTTATTAGGCGCTCCAGAGCTGTCTGCTCACTTGTTTGTGTTCTATTTCGGTATTATTGCTGACATCACACCACCGGTTGCCCTTGCAGCCTTTGCGGCAGCGGGTGTATCTGGAGGTGAACCGATAAAAACAGGGGTCGAGTCAGCAAAACTTGCCATTGCTGCGTTTATCATTCCATATATGTTTGTAGTCTCGCCTGAACTATTATTGATCGATACAACGATTCCAGAGATTATCTGGGTTGTCTTTACGGCGATTACAGGGATGATGGCGATCGGGGCAGGTATTATTGGTTTCTGGATGAGGAAGGTTCATTGGTTTGAACGAATTGCATTCGTCATCACGGGATTACTTCTTATTTATCCAGAAGGTGTAACAGATATGATTGGATTAGGATTATTTATCGTTTTAGTCTCACTACAATTCTTTGTAAAGAAGAAAGATGGGGGACAAAAAGCAGAAGCAACAGCATAATGAATATTCTGGCTTTCTCTATATAGCATAGAGGGAGCCTTTTTTATTGGAATGGAAATAATAAGGTTAGATGATATTTAAGTGATTGGAAGTTATCTTTTTTTCAATAGCTAGTATTTGATCTATCTTAAACGTTCTCATGTTTTGTCTATAATAACAATAAGCTCTTAATGTTTCATTCTTAATTTCCTTAATGATAATTATTCTTTTTGTACATATTCCTTTTTCACTTAGATAAATCATTTCAACAGGAGTTTGTTCTAGCTGAAACTTTAGTAATTTATTTCTCATGAGGGGACCTCCTTTTACGATATACTATTAGTATATACAAACAAACGTTCCCTTATACATATTGGTTTTTACCAAGAAATAATTCTTAATTAGTGGGTAGTTGTTTAATGAAAATAGCGAAAAAGTTTTAGAGGTTAGATCATAAAAAAATGTAGATCTTCTGAATAGTAGTTACTTGTTGACAATTTGATAGATTCGTTATATAGTATTAATTGTCTTTAGAAAATTCTTTACATATCATTGTGATCTGTTAGCTCAGCGGGAGAGCACTTCCTTGACAGGGAAGGGGTCGGGGGTTCAAATCCCTTACAGATCATACATATTTTAAAAAAGCCTGTAACCTTTGCTTAGCAAAGGTTACAGGCTTTTTTAGGGGGGAATCATGTTGATTGACAGTTCCCTTTTAAAAATTTTTGTCAAGATATTCAGAATAGATTTGACGATTGTTTTTAGAGTTAGCTTCTCGGCAAGAGGCTTTCATAGGAGTGGGAAGTGCTCGTGATGAAGGACTAGGAATTACTGTATCATACTGGGCTTCACTTGCTGCAATAAAGAAATGGAAGGAACAATCGGCACATAAAATTGCACAAGACAAAGGTGAAACAGAATCGTATAATATTTCGCTCTAAGAGTTCGTAAAATGGGGAGAGATGACTTTCGAAATGTAGCGGCTTAAGATGTTCATTATTCAGTCTAGAAACGGGAGGAAGACCTTTCTATGACCCGTCTTATGCATGTCGGGGGCTAAGAGAATAGTAAAAGGGGACTGTCCCAAAACTAAGGTGTCAGGAACCACTTTTCAATAAATAGAAAAAACCCTCAAGATATCCTCTGTATGTGGAAAATCATAGTGGTTCCTGACCCTATTGGACAGTCCCTAACCATTCCCATTGTTTTTTGTAAACAATAAAGCAATTGACAAGATAATAAGACCGATATACTCACACTATTTGCATTGACTATTGTATATGCCCCGGTATTTACGGCTCTTTTCTTGCTTTTGAAACTTAAGAAGATATTTTAGAGCCTTGTTAAATACGAGATTGATTTAAGAAAAACAATCTTTATGAAAATAATCTATAAAAAAGGTTGAATATTTATAGCCAATTCAACCCCGATCTTAAAGAGGAGTTCGGGGTGAAAAAACATCTATTTCTATAGTTAATTTCCATAATTAATAAGTAATCCTTGTTGATATAGAGTGATCTTAATTATTCAGCATTTATTCAAGCATGAAAGAGTGAAAGGAAATTTTCATAAAAGTAGTTTTGAGTTAATTTTTATCTGTTTCTAATTCTTCTTCGAAAAAGAATGTTCCAGGATGCTCTTTTACTATATATGAAAATCTTTTCATATTTTTTACATATTGTGATTTTATTATTGTGACTTCCTGACCTGTTTCTTTAATATAAACCGTGGCTCCATTATTGAATAAGCTTTTTGATGATTTCAAGTTGACACTCCCTTTTTTATTCCTAATTAATTATACCATACAAACAAAAATAATTATTTTTCCTGTAACTGATTGAATCCTCTTCATTTCCTTTATATAGCAACTATGTTATACTTTTAAAAAAGTGAGGTGCCAATTTGACAAATTATAAAGCAAAGAAGAGTAACCTTAATGGCTTGCTAGCCAAAAATAACATGGATTTAGATACATTAGAAAAGAATACGAATATTTCTAAAAGCCAGCTCGATAGCTATACGTCAAAGAAAGTGATGAATTTGAATTCGGCTATGACGATATCTAAACAATTGAACTGTCAAATTGAAGATTTATATGAATGGAAGAAAGAAGAGTGATGATTTCACTCTTTTTTATTTTGGTAAGGCTTACTTAAGTTCAATAGGAAAACCATTTTCTTATGTGGATATCGTTCATAAATGTCTTATTTTAAATACAATGTTCTATTTGTATTTTTGTTAAATGGGACAATAATTATAAGTGTTAAAAAGAATTTACTCTTGTGGACTTGCTAATTTCTCTTTTATCGGTTATGCTAGGTAAGAATTATTTTTGTTCGGTATGTAAGAAAGAACAAACACCTTTCACTTAATATCGTTTAGAGCAAGAATAGTATTATTGTGTGTGAACCACACTAGGAGGCAACAAACATGGAAAATGGTAAAGTAAAATGGTTTAATGCAGAAAAAGGATTCGGATTCATCGAAGTTGAAGGCGGAGAAGACGTATTCGTACATTTCTCAGCTATCCAAGGCGAAGGTTTCAAATCTCTTGACGAAGGTCAAGAAGTATCTTTCGACATCGAGCAAGGCGCTCGTGGACCACAAGCTGCTAACGTACGCAAAGCTTAATTGCCATTAAGCTAGGTATATATAAAAAACAGACTCTTATGGGTCTGTTTTTTTTGTATTTTAATGATCATAACAAAATGTGAGGCTGCCCTAAAACATAGGGATCCGGACCACAACTTTCATATAGAAGATATCCTAAGGAACATCTTCTATATAGACGAACATGGTGTCCGGATCCCTTTGGGGTAGTCTCTTTTGTCATAAATTTGGGTAAGTTCATAGTAGTTAAGCAGGAATATTTATTCCCTTTTTATTGTTCATACTTACCAATACAGTGTTCACATTCGTACAAATAGGATTCATGTTGTTCTTTAATTTCACTTCCACACTCACGGCATTCTTTCTTTGGTAAGTTACGGTAAAAATCTAAATTTAACATTTTAAATTCCTCCCTATTGTTTAATTGATTATATTGTATTATAACAGATATAAAAAAACTACAACTGTTATACAATTGTTTGAAAACAGGTGAAAAGTTGTGGTGGAATAAAATCTTTTAATGAAAAATGATCAGTTTATCGAATTGGTTACTAGTAAAAAAAGACTAATAAAACAGAATCTAAAAATATTTCCAAAAATTTATGGTTGTAATCGTTTTGCATGGTTGTATACTTATAGTTAATACATACATTTTTTTACTGAATATCCATCAACAAAAATGTTTTGGAGGTATGAGATGAAAAAAATTAATCCTGCCACTATCACTTCTTATAGTCAATTTGGATATGTGAAGGTACCGAAGACGATACAATATGAATGTCCAAAATGTTTAAAGATGGGTAGCATTGAGCTAAAAGCTAATTCATATCAATCCAACCATAATGAATTGCTATTATCAAAGGGGAAGTGCAGCAACTGTCATAAAACATCTGAGTTTGTAATTGCTAACTCATCAGACAAATCAAAAGGGCAAAATCAAACAGCTACGAATGTATACATATACGATACGAGAGGAGAAGAACATCCACTCGATCAATTGAAGAATAACGAAAATATCCCTAGAGACCTAATTAGAGCGTTTCACTCTGCTTTAAATGTTTATGAATCAAAAGATTACTCTGCGACGGCCGTTATGTCTAAACGTGTATTGGAGAGTGTGGCAAAAAGTTTTATTGGGGAAGAGTCATTCAATCAATCCTTAACACAACAATTTGAAGAGCTCCCAAAATATGTGGATTTTTCCAAGCCAATGGTCTCTTTGAGTCGATTATTAAATGGAAATGGAGAGTTTAATAAGATTCTGGATTTAGAACATGAGATGGATGATGAAACAGCAGAATTAGTGATCGATATGTTAGAGGCTTTGATTGAGTATTTATTTATTCTTCCCCAAAGAATCGAAAATGCTCAGAAGAAAATAGAACAGCGGATTAGTAAAAAAAATGTCGTTAGGGACCTTCAAGCCAAATAAAACGAAACAATGGAAAAGAATAGTGGTTGCCCCAGATTAAAAACTCTTTGATTTGGGGCAACCTTTTTAGTCACATTTATTTTTTTAGATCTTTCTTGGTTATTTCACTGCGAATATCCTTTTCTTTTGAAAACTCAGTATCCTGGTTTTGATTGTGGGGGTATTTATTTTTACGTTCTCGATTGTCGTTTTTGTTAGTCATGATTAAACCTCCTTTGGTTTCAAGTTGACTATATTTTGTCCATCTGTCCTTTTTTTATAAAGTGTTGTAAGTCAAGATAATAATCCGATTTAGAACTCAAAATTTCCCGCATGAAAAATGAACGAACCTTGCTAAAAGGTTCGCCCAGAATGAGTTACAACTTTGTTCGAATATCCCAAAGCTCAGGGAAGAAACGATGATCTAAAACCTTCTTTAGATAACCAACACCAGAAGAGCCCCCAGTCCCGACTTTATGGCCGATAATCCGTTCAACTGTTTTCATATGGCGGAATCGCCACTGCTGAAGCCAGTCTTCAATATCAATCAGTTTTTCCCCTAGTTCATATAAATCCCAATAACGATCGACATTGCGGTAAACTTCAAGCCATGCTTTTTCAACACTCTCATTTGCTACATATGTTTCAGTATAATCTCGGTTTAAAACGCTTTCATCAATCGGAAGCCCAACTTTAGCTAAAGCATGGATGGATACATCATAAAGACCTGGTGCTTCATGCTCGCTCTTTAATTTCTCTAGTAGTACTGGATCTTTTTTGTAAATTTCTAATACATGTTTCGTTTTATAACCGAGAGCGAATTCGATCATCCGATATTGATAGGATTGAAAGCCAGATGCTTGGCCAAGATCATCTCTAAATTCAATATACTCAGATGGTGTAAGGGTAGAAAGTACATCCCAAGCATGTATGATCTGGGTTTGGATTTTAGAAACTCTTGATAACATTTTGAACGCTTGAGAAAGATCTCCTTTATTAATACAATCAATACTTGATTTTAATTCATGAAGAATTAATTTCATCCAAAGCTCACTAACTTGATGAATGACAATAAATAACATTTCATCATGATGCTCTGATAATCGTTTTTGACTTGAGAGAAGATCATCTAACTGAAGATACTCTCCATAGGTCATTCGGCTTATGAAATCTGTATGAACTCCTTCTTCTTTTTGTTTTTTTCCTTCATATGAGTTATTTTCCATTGGGTGATTCCTCACTTTCTCCTGTTGATTAAACATGTTAAAATATGTAGGGTTTTAAAAAAAGGCTCTTTTCTAAAAGATTGTTGTTTTATAAATAGATTTTATGAAATCAACCATATTCTTTTTGCAACAAAGTTTACGAAAACAGCCTAAAAAATATACATACTTCTACATTATGATTCGAGAAAAACTGACAAACTCCTTTATATAGATAAAATGAAACAAAATTATTTTTTGGAAAAGAGGATTTGAAATGATGATTAAAGAAAAGATTCAGAACATGTATTTTACTTCAAGGGATAGAAGAAGAACGAAATTAGCGGAATGGAGAGAAGCTAGAAATTCAACAAAGGAATTTGTAGTAGGTACAACCAAAATGGTAAAAGGAATATATGGGGTACCTCTTTGGGAAATTAATAATCAATTCAAGAAATTAGCAAAGAAGAGAAAACTTGAGGAGAATATTGGGGAGAAAATCGTTATTCCCCTTCCAATGAAAAAATCCTCCGAACCACTGACTTCATTGGAATTAAAGCAAGTGGAGGAAAAGCTTCACAGCTTAGAAGGGTTTGAATTACTACAATTAAGTCACTTCGCTTTATTGAAGCCTAAGTATAAAGAACAAAAATTATTTCATCATGTATCTAGAAAAGTAGAAATTCATATTGAAAGCTTTTAGTTATAAAGTTTTTGTTTAGTCTTTTATTACAAAAAGAGATGAACCCATTTTATTTCGGTTCATCCCTTTTTTAGTCAGTACCTTTTTCAAAATGATTCAGCTATCAGCCCAATAGAAACACGTTCCCCTTGTAAGAAGGAGCATTATCTTCTTTCTTCATCATGTTCACAAGCTTTCTGGATATAAGCAATAGGATTATACCCAGGAAGATAGCTACTCCACCAATTAGAGCAAAGATTTCTAGGTATCCTTAAGTGGCAAATTAACGATGATAGTCGCCCAGCAAGTAGGCTCGCTCCCCCTTTACATTCGAGCTATTCCGAAACTTGAGCGGATTTAGAGAAATTCTAGGTCATGGTTTCTGCTCTCCCAACATACTTTGTAGAAGTGCTATAAGAAGGAGGGAATGCTGTGGAAAGCCCTATCTCTTGTACATTCTGTGGTAGTTATAATATAAGTGAGCAAGAAATGGTTTATTCCTATGGTTATCGCTCAGTTATGAAGGCTGGGGAAAATCTTGAGAATTTAAAACCTATTCATTCCAACCTTTATTTATACCAATGTAATGAATGTCATTTTGTCATGATGTTTTCAAAGGAAAAGCAATTGCTTAAAAAAATAAAAAGTGAGAGCAAAAAACAACAGGGGTTGATTAAGTGGAAAGTCCGTTAGTTATTAGGAAAGGGTTGATCTTTTTCTGCGTGTTTTCGTAAACATTATTGTTATTTGAAAAGGGGGTGGTTGGTTGCAGCGAAAGGATGCTCGCTTTCCGCGGGGCGGGCTGTGAGCCTCCTCGTGGCCTTGCTCCTGCTTAGGTCTCACCTATCCCGCTACTCCCGCAGGAGTCTCGCACCTGCAGCGAAGACCAACCTTTTCACAAAAATATATGTTCTTAAAAAAAACAATATTTTAGAAAACAGCCTTCTGCGTAAACCATCCAATAGAAATTCCAACCTTGTATTTATCTACAAGTGACTAGAAACCTGAAAAGTAAACGTTATGAATCATCCCTTTTTCTTTTTAAACGCCTGTATTCGCATAGATTGTTGCTTTTCGAACAAGAATAGAAACCCGTAATGATTATGGTTTCGGGGCGTCTTTTCGTCAAAACAATAATTGGTTCACTAGTATTGATTGATTTAAGATGTCTATAATGACCAAAAGCAACAGAGTTTACGAAAAGAGCCTTTTAAAAGAATTTTCTCTGAATACAGAAAACATTTTCATTTTCTTATATAATAGAAGAAGTGGGGAAGGAGAATGAAAATGACTACATATCCAAATACAAAAAATACTATAAGTACAATTAAAGAATTAGTTTCTATTCCTAGTCCTTCAGGAAATACTGAAAAAGTTATTTCTTATGTTGAGAATGCATTGAAAGAGACAGGTTATGAAATGGTTAGAAATCGAAAAGGCGGACTTATCGTAACTATTCCTGGAAAAGATTCTTCTAAGCAGAGAATGTTAACTGCGCATGTAGATACTTTGGGTGCGATGGTGAAAGAAATAAAATCAAACGGTCGCTTGAAGTTGTCGATGATTGGCGGGTTCCGTTGGAATGCTGTAGAAGGAGAATACTGTGAAATCGAGACAGCCTCTGGGAAGAAATTCAGTGGTACGATTTTAATGCATCAAACGTCTGTTCATGTGTATAAGGATGCTGGTGAGGCTAAGAGAGATGAGAAAAATATTGAAGTTCGTATTGATGAAATAGTAAAGAATGAAAAAGATGTAAGAACACTTGGAATTGAAGTCGGTGATTTTGTTTCCTTTGATCCGCGAGTAGAAGTAACGGATAGCGGATTTATTAAATCCAGACATTTAGACGATAAAGCAAGTGTGGGAATCCTTCTGGAGTTAATTAAAAAAGTTTCGATGGAAGGGATGGAATTACCATACACAACCCACTTCCTAATTTCTAATAATGAGGAAATTGGATATGGCGGAAATTCAAATATTCCATCTGAAACGGTTGAATACTTAGCAGTAGATATGGGGGCAATTGGTGATGGACAATCAACAGATGAATATACCGTATCAATCTGTGCGAAAGATTCAAGCGGCCCCTATCATTATGCATTTAGACAACATTTAGTGGATTTAGCAAAATCTAATGAGATCCAATATAAGGTAGATATATATCCTTATTATGGTTCAGACGCTTCTGCTGCAATAAGAGCTGGTCATGATATTATTCATGGTTTAATTGGAGCAGGTATTGATGCTTCGCATGCTTATGAAAGAACACATGAAACATCACTCTATCATACAGAAAAACTTTTATATCACTACATCCAATCAGAAATGGTGGAGTAAAAAGCAACACATGAGCTATTTTTTAACTTAACTATACCAAAAAGACATTTCCAAAAGGGAATGTCTTTTTTACAAAGAGAGTTTGATCTTAATTTTTGTAAATTTAAAATTGACACTATACATTACCAAATTAAATGAATTGAGAGGAAGAGAAAGAACATGCAAAAGGATCTGGTGAAAATTGGCACTTTACCTAGAGGGCAGAATAATTGTCTGGTCGATATAGAAGGAATTAAAATAGGGCATGTAACGTTGGAGAAATGGATATCAGAAGAAGAAAAAATCCAGACCGGTGTCACAGCGATTCTTCCTCATGGAGGGAATCTATACAGAGAAAAGGTAATGGCAGCAAGCTTTGTCATTAATGGGTATGGGAAAACAACGGGTCTTATTCAAATAGAGGAGTTAGGGGAAATTGAATCTCCGATTATGTTAACTAATACTTTTAGTGTCGGGAACGTTTGGCAGGGAACGCTGCAATATATGATGAATCAAACTGAAGAAATTGGAGATACTTCAGGTTCCATAAATATTGTAGTGGGTGAATGCAACGATATGTACTTACATTCGGCTAGGCATTTTACTATAGAGGCTCAACATGCAATTGATGCGTTAGAAAAAGCTAACTCTCGACCTTCTGATAATGGGGCAATAGGAGCAGGCACAGGTACTTTATGTTTAGGCTATAAAGGTGGTATAGGGACATCTTCTAGACTAATAGAGTATAAAGACATTACTTTTAGGTTAGGGGCTTTAGTCCAAACCAACTTTGGTCAAAAAAGTGAAAATCCTTATATTTCAAGCACCAATAGGTTTTCAACTGAAAAACTTCCAGATGGCTCTATTATGATAATCCTTGCAACAGATGCTCCCCTGTCTGATCGGCAACTAAAAAGGATAGCCAAAAGGGCATCAGTTGGGTTAGCAAGAGCAGGTAGCCATGTACATCACGGTAGTGGAGATATTGTTATTGCTTTTTCTACCGCAAATAAAAGGAAGCATTCTTCTACTGATTATTTTCAGGATTTAAGAATTTTAAGAGAAGATCATCCTATTATGAATCTTTTATTTCAAGGTGTAGCAGAAGCGGTTGAGGAAGCAATTTTCTATTCAATGTATTTTGCGGAAGAAGTAAAAGGGAGAATGGGGAGAAAGGTACCATCTTTGAATCATGAGTCCTTATTTTCTTCTCAATCAGAAAGTGATAATATAAAATAGTTATACTTTTAAATTTATGTAGTCCTATAAAGTCTACAAATTATTATACAAACTATTACATTGTGAGGTTTGGGATATGAATACATACGAATTATTATCCTGTTTGAAAGTTAAAAAGGTTTATGGTGAATTACCTAACAGAATTGACCATCTTTACCTAGATTCAAGAAAAGTCAAAAGCAACAGTATGTTTATCTGTACACGAGGATTTACGGTTGATGGACATGATTATGCACACGGTGCTATTGAAAACGGAGCTACTTTAATCATTGCAGAAAAGCAATTGGATATTGATTTATCCAAGGCTGCCCTAGTGGTCGTAAAGGATTCCTTCAAAGCGATGGCTCAACTTGTGAATAGATATTATGATTATCCGTCTGCAAAATTAAATGTGTTTGGAGTCACTGGTACGAATGGAAAAACAACGGTAACTAATTTGATTCATTCTATTTTAAGAAGAGATGGTCAAAAGTCTGGACTATCAGGGACCATAGGTTTTGACTTAGATGGTGACCAGTTCCCTAGTGAAAATACCACCTGTGATAATTTAACTACTCAAGCAATGCTACAAAAAGCAAATGAACGTGACATCAATAATATGGTGTTAGAAGTATCATCCCACGGGTTAGTACAAGGAAGACTTTGGGGCGTGGACTTTGATGTCGTTACCTTTACGAACTTAAGTCATGATCATTTAGATTTTCATGAGACGATGGAACATTATGGGTATGCTAAAGGACTACTGTTTTCACAACTAGGTGAAAATTTGTCAAAGCCTAAGTACCTTGTATTAAATCAAGACGATGAATGGTATGAGCGTTATTCTAATATGTCCGGTCATGAAGTCATTAGCTATGGTCTGGATAATAACGCTGATTTTAAAGCTGTGAACATTCAATATCATCAGGATTTGACTCTGTTTACACTGCACTCCCCTGAAGGAACCTTTGAAGTTGAGACTAGGTTATTAGGGAAATTTAATGTATACAATATACTTGCAGCGATGGCAAGTTTATTTGCTAACGGTATGACAGTGGAACGCCTTGTAGAAATTGTAAAGGATTTACCACCCGTTAATGGAAGAATGGAAAAGGTAGACTTTGATGCACCTATATCCATGTATATTGATTATGCACACACTGCAGATGCTATTGAAAAAGCGATCCAATCTGTCCTTCCGTTTAAGAAAAATAAAATAATCTTTTTAGTTGGAACAGGTGGAAACCGGGACAAGACGAAGCGTCCAATTATGGCGGAAAAAGCATCAATTGCTGATTACGTTATTTTAACAACGGATGATCCACGATATGAAAGTTATGATAGTATTGTGAATGATTTAGGAAAAGGAATGCTGCATTCCAACTTTGCCTTGATTGGCGATAGGGAAGAAGCAGTGAAACATGCGATTGATGTAAGCGAACCTGGAGATATCATTATATTTGCAGGTAAGGGTCATGAGGATTATCAAATAATCGAAAATACAAAATATCCACATAGTGATAAAAAAATTGCCTATGAAAGATGTATTGAAAAATATTCGTTATAAACAAATAGAACAATAAAGTCTGACCCGCTCTAAAATTGGGTCAGACTTTGTTTATCATAATAAAATTGAATTATTCTTTGAAGCTTACCATAGAGTAAGGACAAATATTATAAGTTTTTTAATCGAATTCTTCATCTAATCAAAAGGGTATCCTGAGGGATACCCTATTATAATGTATTCAATTAAACAAACATTCCTGCAATTGCAGCACTTAATAGTGAAGCAAGTGCTCCAGCAAAGATTGATTTCATTCCTAAACGAGCAATGTCTTTACGTCTGTTCGGAGCTAGGTTACCTAGTCCTCCAAGCAAAATTCCTAATGATGAAAGGTTTGCAAATCCGCAAAGTGCAAAGCTAACAATTGCTACTGTTTTTGGTGAGAGACTTTCAATTTGTGGTGCGAATGCAGAATAAGCGACAAATTCATTAATAACTAATTTTTGTCCAATAAAGTTTCCAGCTTTAACTGCTTCATCCCATGGTACTCCAATCGCAAATGCAAGTGGTGAAAAGACGTATCCTAAAATTAATTCTAACGTTAGATTGTCAAATCCAAACCATCCACCGATTAATCCGAGGATTCCATTAATAAGAGCAACAAGTGCAATAAATGCTAAAAGCATTGCTCCAATGTTAAGAGCTAATTGTAAACCTACAGATGCCCCTTTTGCGGCAGCATCGATGACGTTAGCGGAATCTGAATCTACTTCCATCTCTAGTTCCTTAGGTTCAGGGGAAGCATCTGTTTCTGGAATAAACAATTTAGCCATGACCAAGCCAGCTGGTGCGGCCATGAAGCTTGCGGCTAATAAGTATTCAAGTGGAACACCTAGTAAGGAATATCCAATAAGGACAGAACCTGCTACAGATGCTAATCCTCCGGTCATTACTGCAAATAATTCTGATTCCGTCATTTTTGCTAAGAAAGGACGAACGACAAGTGGAGCCTCTGTTTGTCCAACAAAAATATTAGCTGCGGCAGACATTGACTCTGCTTTTCGAGTACCTAATAGCCAAGATAATCCTCCACCAAGAATTTTGATGAAAAATTGCATGATTTTTAAATAGTAAAGTACTGAAATAAGGGCAGAGAAGAAAATAACAACGGGTAACACATTAAGTGCAAAAACAAACGCGATATTGGATTCTTCTGTGAAAAAGCCACCAAACAAGAAGTTTATTCCTTCATTAGAGTAATTGATAATATTGTTTACAACTTTTGTTACTCCTTCTAGAACTTTACTACCCCAGTTTGTCTCTAAAACGATAAAAGCAAAGAGTAACTGTATCGCAAGACCACCAAAAATGGTACGATAATTAATAGACTTTTTTGCACTGGAGAATATGAAAGCGATTGCTAAAACGGTTAAAATACCTAAAATCCCCCATAAATATTGCATTTTACTCACCTCATAAGTAGATTAATGACTTGTATATACTTGAAGCCACGGATTTTTTATTTTACAATGCTTTCGTAGATAACACAATAAAAAGTTGGTGCTAGTAAGTACTTCCTTTTCTATTATGCACTTAAAAATACATTTCATGAGAGGAAAAAGTAATTATGAAAATAAGAAAAAGTATCACAGAAGGCAAGGAAAGAACAGTGTATATATACGAAAATAAAAAAGAAGAGTATTTTATGATCGCCATCCCTGATATCAACTGGTCAATCATGTTTACATACGAACAAGAAATGAAAGAAAACGTTCAAATGACACTGGAAAAAAGAGGAATAGATGAAGAGGAAAGCCTCATTATCGCAAATAGAATCTTTCAATGGACAACTGAAATGTGAAAATGCTGAATGAGCTGGCCAGAAGGGTCCGGAACTACTAAAACCGTCCATATATAGAAGATGTCTTAAAGGTTTTTTCTATATATTGAGGTTGTGGTTCATGACACCTTGGTTTTGGACAGCTCCTTCAGCATTTTCCCTTACAATCTGATTTTAAACCATAAAATCTTCTAAAAAAATGATTCTTCCTATAAGCCACCGGATATGTGTTATTGCATAATGCGCAAGGAAGGAATATGATGAAAAAGTAGATTTATCGGATTAAGCCCGAACGGTTTAACTAGCAATAAGAGGGTATGGAAAGAACCCCCATAATTAAAAGTTTCACTTTACATGAAAGGATTATACCTAATGAAAAATGACTTTAAGAACGATGTTTTATCTAGACGAACTTTTGCTATCATTTCTCACCCTGATGCAGGGAAAACAACCTTAACTGAGCAACTTCTGTTATTCGGAGGGGCTATCCGTGCCGCGGGAACCGTAAAGGGAAAAAAAACGGGGAAATTCGCGACATCGGATTGGATGGAAATAGAAAAGCAACGAGGAATTTCCGTTACTTCTTCTGTAATGGCCTTTGATTATAATGGAAATCGAGTAAATATATTAGATACCCCTGGTCACCAGGACTTTAGTGAGGATACGTACCGTACCCTTATGGCTGTAGATAGTGCTGTTATGATTATCGACTCTGCAAAAGGAATTGAAGCCCAAACGTTAAAATTATTTAAAGTATGTAAAATGCGTGGTATTCCAATATTCACCTTCATAAATAAAATGGATCGTCAAGGACGTGAGCCATTGGAGATTCTAGAAGAGTTAGAAGAGGTATTAGGAATTGAATCATATCCAATGAACTGGCCTATTGGGATGGGGAAGGAATTTGTAGGAATATATGATAGGTACCATAATCGCATTGAGCAATTTAGAGTAGAGGTCGATGATCGATTTATTTCATTGAATGAAGAAGGAGAAATTGCAGGTGATCATCCTTTAAAAGAAAATAATTTATATTCCCAAACATTAGAGGATGTTCTCCTATTAAATGAGGCAGGGAATAATTTTTCGGAAGATAAAATTGCGTCTGGGGAGTTAACACCTGTCTTTTTTGGAAGTGCATTAACAAATTTTGGGGTTCAAACCTTTTTAGAAACTTACTTGAATTTTGCTCCATCTCCACAACCAAGAAAGTCTGACAAGGGACTAATAACCCCAACTGCTGAAGAATTTTCCGGCTTCGTTTTTAAAATTCAAGCCAATATGAATCCTGCTCACAGAGATCGTATCGCATTTGTCCGTATTTGCTCTGGACAGTTTCAAAGAGGAATGAGTGTCAACTTGTCGAGAACAGGTAAGTCCATCAAGCTATCACAATCAACTCAGTTTTTAGCCGATGACCGAAGTACTGTGGATGAAGCGGTTAGTGGAGATATTATTGGAGTGTATGATACAGGGACATACCAGATTGGTGACACATTAGTGGAAGGCAAGCAATCTTTTCAATATGAAAAGCTTCCACAGTTTACTCCTGAATTATTTGTCCGTGTAACGGCGAAAAATGTCATGAAACAAAAGCACTTCCATAAAGGTATCCAACAGTTAGTGCAAGAAGGAGCAATCCAATATTACAAAACATTAAGAACAGAAGATGTCATATTGGGTGCGGTTGGTCAGCTCCAATTTGAGGTCTTTGAACATCGGATGAAGAATGAATATAATGTAGATGTAATGATGGAACCAATCGGTTCTAAAATTGCCCGCTGGATTGAGAATGAAGAAGCCGTTAACGACTCCATGTCCAGCTCTAGAAGTATGTTAGTTAAAGATCGACATGATAATTTAGTCTTTCTATTTGAAAATGACTTTGCTACAAGATGGTTTCAAGATAAGAATCCAGAGATTAAATTGTATAGCTTAATGTAATCGATAAACGAGGGTGACCGAATTGGTCACCCTGTTATGTTAAAAGATAAGAAATTAGGCGTTGCTACAGGATATGGCGGATATAGCCTTCCACCCTCTGTTCAAGGCGCTTCCGCTTTTCTATTTTGCAATAAACATTTGAGTCCAATAAATTCCTTGTGATTGATCCTGTGATATGCCTACACCTATATGTGTTACTTGTTTATTTAAGATGTTCTTCCGATGACCTGCACTCTTCATCCATGTATTAACTACAGCTTCCGGGGATTTTTGACCAGCTGCAATATTTTCTGCTGCAGTGGAGTATTCGATTCCGAAATTCTCCATCATTTCAAAAGGGGAACCATATGTTGGAGAGGTATGACTAAAATAATCTTTTTTAACCATATCCTCAGATTTAACTTGAGCAACATTTGATAATTCTGAATCTGATTTTAGAGAAGAAAGTCCATTTTTCTCTCTTTCTTTGTTTGTTAAGTCAATCACTTCTTCAACAAATCCCTGTGATGGATTCTGATTTCCTTGATTGGTAGAATTAGCATTATTTTCTTGTGCGGTGTTTGGTTCATTACCGTTTTGAGGTACATAATCTCTATTAATATTAGGATCAATTCCTGTGTTCTCATTTGTATTCCTATTTAGATTAAATGGAACTTCATTTCTTTTTAGGTTATCTGTTCCTTGATTTTCATTTGGGCCAAATCTGACTGGTTCATAATTAATATCCCTCGGTTCAGCTAGTTCCTGATTATCATTTTGAGTATTACAAGCTGTTAAAATTGTCAATGGGACAATGGCACAAATCAGAAACCTTGATATTATTTTATACATTGTGATTAACCTCCTATTTTAGGTTTAAAACCATTTATAATATTAGTTCCTCAAGTTTTTTTATCCATAGTAGATAAAGAATGAAAAACCAATAAATAGAAATAGATGGTTTTAAGGTTTTTTTATTACCCTTTGATTCAGAAATAATACCGCTGAAACGGCTCTTTGATTAATTTGTTCTAAAATGGCTGTTTTCATAAACCTTGTTGTTATTTGAAAAGGGTTGGTTGGCTCCCGCTCCAACCAACTTTTTCAAAAATTCATGTACTAAAAAACAGCCTCTAAAATAAATAGTTGACAGTATCAAAAATGCTGATAAAATATTTATTATATTACTTTAGCGCTTAAAAGCGTCTAAGTGAAAAAGAAAATAATCATCCTAAACTGAAGCAGTAGTAGAGTTGTGTACAGCAAAGAGAGACTGAATGGTTGGTGAAAATTCAGGTAGCAACTTTTATGAATTACACAGTTATGAGTAGGATAGAGTGTAAAGTGAATGGAGAATATTTAAATGACAATGGTTAATTGCTTATTCTTCATTAATTAGGGTGGTACCGCGGAGGCTTCTTCGTCCCTATATGGGGATGATGAAGCTTTTTTTGATTTTGTTAGGAGGAAAAAATAATGTTTACAATTGAACCAGTCCATAAACCAAAAATGTTAGAAACATTAATGATGATGACAGTCATTATTGCTTTAATAAGTATTAGTATTATAAAGTGGGAAGCTGTGCCCCATATTCCCATTTTACTATCTATTTTCTTGCTTTTATTATTTGGGGCAATTAAGCGTGTATCCTTTAAAGAATTAGAAAGGGGGATGTTAGTAGGGGCACAATCTGGGTTAGGTGCTGTTTTCCTGTTTTTTATGATTGGGATATTAATCAGTAGCTGGATGATTGGAGGTACAATTCCAACCCTGATGTTTTTAGGGTTTGAATTAGTTAAACCTCAGTTTTTCTTTAGCATCGCTTTTCTTATTACAAGCATTGTTGGAATAGCTGTAGGAAGTTCATTAACTACGGCTGCTACTATTGGTGTGGCGCTTATCGGTGTTGCTGAGGCGTTAGGGGTATCCCTGCCTATAACAGCAGGAGCAATTGTATCTGGAGCGTTTTTTGGAGATAAAATGTCACCATTATCCGATACAACGAACTTAGCTTCTGCCATCGTAAAAGTGGATTTATTTGAACATATTAAAAACATGTCATGGACAACGATTCCAGCATTCATCTTGACTTTTATCATTTTTCTATTATTATCTCCTTCAGAGATTAGTTCTAATTTATCTGAGTTAACAAGTATTAAAGAGGGGTTAGAAAAGACAGATCTAATTCACTGGTACAGCTTACTACCGGTAATTATTTTAGTTTTTCTAACGATTAAAAAGTTGTCTTCCTTTGTTACACTTGCATTAAGTTCTTGTGTGGCCATTTTTATCTCCTTCTTTGATAATCAAATGGATATGAGTAAACTTTTTTCTATTCTCTTTAATGGATACCAATCAGATACGGGTTTAAAAGCGGTTGATTCTCTACTTACTAGAGGAGGGATTAACAGTATGATGTTTACCATTGCACTGGTCTTACTCTCTCTTGCACTAGGCGGACTTCTTTTTAAATTAGGTATTATCCCAGTATTATTTGAGAAAATATCTCATCGATTGAAAAAAGTAAGAACAGTGATTATTGCAACAGTTACCTCAGCAATTGGAATTAATGTATTAATAGGTGAGCAATACTTGTCGATTTTATTAACGGGTGAGGCGTTTCAAGATCAGTATCGTAAAGTTGGATTACATCCCAAAAACTTATCAAGAGCGTTAGAAGATGGCGGTACAGTCATCAATCCATTAGTACCTTGGAGTGTATGCGGTATTTTTCTTACAGATGTATTAGGGGTTGCAACACTCTCCTATTTACCATTTGCCTTTTTCTGTATCCTTTCACCATTATTAACGATACTATTTGGGGTTACAGGTTGGACTATTACTCGTATTGATTCAACTGTACAGGAAATAAAATAATTAAAAGCATCTTCATTCCCTGGATAAATCAGGAAGATGAGGATGCTTTTTTCTTTTTTAAAACTTGGTTGGAAGGGGATGAATAGTAGGGGAAGAACTGGCGATAAAGCCTACCAAACACCATAATAAACATTAAATGTGATGTGGGAAATAACAGCAAATTCAAGCTGTGCTTAATTGTAATAATACCATTTCTCCACATGTAGAATTCTACAACTGAAAAAAAGATCAATCCTGCCAGGAGATATTTCCAATCCCGATTTGTGTAAAAAATGACTAAAGAATAAAAATAGGTAGCTAGCCAGAAGTAAAGGATATTACCAGATGTAATATCTTTGATTTCATCGTTAAACCACCCTAAGTGAATTTCATAAATCCGTAATATGGAAGAAAAACCCCAAGTAATAGTTAAAACGATTGTACTTAAGGCGAAAAATAATGTAATTAAATGATGCCACATATGTTTGTTCTTTTGTAAACAATTGTACCAATAGCGTGCAAGAAAAAAAGCGAATAATAAAAAGAAGGAGGTGTAGTAGGATTTCCACCAAAAATGTTTGTAAACACCAATTCTTAAAAAGAGTTCTTCTATTACTACAAATAGACCGACTAAAACAAAGATCCAACGTTTTTTTATTGTCAAAAAGGTTGCAAACGTAATGGCGGCGGGTACAGCAAGTAATTGTGAGCTAACAGCGCCGAGGACATTATCATTGTAATCGTTACTTAAGATATGCGGCTCATATAAATAGCTATCAAGTATGATAAAAATGATAAATTCAAAAAAGTAGGATATTCCTGATATAAAAAGCCAGAAAAGAAATACTATAGGTTGTTTGGTTTTAAACCATGTATACATCAAAACAAATATGCTTACGACTGATAGTATTAAAAATGGAATCCAATTGGCCATAACTCCTTTATCCAGCTCCTTCAAGGTTTTATACACTTATTTATTTTCTGCAGATATTCTTAATTTATGTTAAGTATTCATGAAAGACTGGTACAAAAAACCAACTTTAATTGTTGATACAGGCTTTCAAAGTGATTATAGTTATAATGACTAACTATATTTTCCTATAAGATTTTCCTAAGTTGGAAGGGGGTATATCATTGAGAATAAGTGCATTTTCTATAAGAAGACCAGTTTTCACAATTGTTACAATGCTTCTAATCATCATAATCGGGGGAGTTTCTCTACTCAAAATCCCTTTAAAGCTCATTCCGGATATAAATCCACCAGTGGGGGTAGTTGTTACTACATATCAAGGGGCAAGCCCTACAGAGGTAGTTGAAAAGGTCACAAAACCTCTTGAAAAAAGCTTAGCGACATTACCTGGAATAAAAAATATTCACTCTACATCTAGAGAAGGCTCAAATTTTATATTATTAGAATTCTCATGGACAACTTCCATTGATGATATACAAAATGAAGTTCTTCAACGAATTGACCAGACACCATTACCAGATGATTCGGAAAAACCAAGGTTCTTAAAATTCGATCCCTCTCAATTCCCGATTATCCAAGTCTCTCTAAGAGAAACCAAGGAAAATCAGAAACTGCAAGAGTTAGCAGATGAATTAAGATTGGAGCTCACAAAGGTACAAGGGGTAGCAAGTGTTAATATTTCGGGTGCCCTTTCTGAAGAAATCAACATTGAGTTAAATCAAAATCAACTAAAGAAAAATGGTTTAAGCCAATCAAGTGTTGTTGATTCCATAAGGGCAAATAATGTTACGGTGCCAGGCGATACCATTAAGACAGATGGCAAAACACTCACAACTAGGGTCATCAGTGAATTGAAATCTGTTGAAGATATTAAGTCCCTTGTCTTAACTGTTAACCCAAAAACAGGTGATGAAATCACAATTAAAGATGTTGCTACAGTCGAAAAGGAAAAGAAAAACGATCATACGATTACAAGGGCAAACGAGGAAAATGCGGTTTTATTAAGCGTTCTTCAACAATCCGATGCTAATACAACTGATGTATCAAGGGCTTTCCAAACAGAATTGGATGAACTTTTAAAGCAGGGCAAATACAAAGATATTGAAGCAGACATACTTTTTGATCAAGGAGATTATATAGAACAGGCCATTGGGAGTATTACAAACTCTTTACTTGTAGGTGGAGCATTTGCTATGCTTATCCTTTTCTTATTCTTAAAGAATATAAAAAGTCCGATTATCATTGGAGTAGCCATTCCTTACTCTGTAATTGTTACTTTCGTATTAATGTTCTTCTCAGGTTTTGCTTTAAATATAATGACGCTTGGTGCTCTTGCATTGGGAATTGGAATGTTAGTTGACAATGCCATTGTAGTAATTGAAAATATTTATCGCCATTTGTCTATGGGAAAAAACTCAAAAGATGCGGCTCTTGATGGTACAAAAGAGGTAGGTTCAGCAATAACCGCCTCTACGCTAACAACCATTGCGGTATTCTTGCCTGTAATATTTATGACTGGGTTACTTGGACAACTATTTACTGAGTTCGCATTAACGATTTCATTTAGTTTATTTGCTTCTCTAATCGTCGCACTAACCGTAATCCCTATGCTAGCAAGTCGATTACTAAAAGGTCCCCCAAAAAATATGGAGGCAATTAGAAGACGTTCTAAATCAATGAATACGTTTGAGCGATCTATCCGTTGGTCATTAAAGCATCGTTGGCTGGTCTTATGTATAACAACAGTTATGCTTGCAATTAGTGGGTTTGGTGTTACTAAAGTAGGAACTCAGTTTCTTCCACCAACAGATGAAGGTTTCTTTAATATGAAAGTAGTATTGGAAAATGGAACTTCTTTAGAAGAAACCAATAATGTTGTGAAAGAACTTGAAAATATTTTAGAGAATGAAAAGGATGTCAATGTTTATGTAAGTTTAATTGGATCAACACAAGAAGAATCCTTTAGAGGGACTACAAGAGGGAATGTAGCTGAAATTTATGTGAAAATGAACCCTTTATCGGTACGAAACCAATCAATATTTCAATTTGTAGATGATGTGAAGCCGGAATTAAAAAAGGCAGCAAAAGAAGTTAACCCAACTGCGGAAGTTCATTTCAATATGCAATCGACATCAGGAAGTAGTCCTCAAACGCTTACATTTAATGTAAGGGATACCGACAAATCTAGATTAGATAAATCCGTTTCCAAAATCCACCATAAACTAGAACAACTTAGCGATGTAACATCACTTGAAACGAATGAAATGGAAACTATTGAAGAAATACAAATGAGGGTAGACCGTAAAAAAGCAAGGGTAGAAGGATTGGCTCCTATTCAAATTGCAAATATAATCAATGATGTAACAAGAGGTGTTGTAGCTACTCAAATCGTAACAGACCAATCCGAAGTAAATAATGTAATGGTCCAATATGATCGGGAGATAACGAGTAATCTGGAAAGCTTGAAGGATTTACAGATTCAGAATGGTAGCGGAGATTATATAGCCCTTCGTCAAATCGTAGAAATTCAAAAAATGGATGGACCTGTGAACATTCAAAGAATTAATCAGCAGAATGCCGTTGAGTTTACTCTAAAATATCCTTCTTCAACGAATTTAGGCTCAATTTCTAAAGTGATAGATGAAAATATACAAGAACTGAACCTTCCTGAAGAGACTCTTGTCACTTTTAGCGGAGACCGCGAACTATTGGAAAGCTCTATTGACGATATGGCTTTAGCGATTGGATTAGCGATAGTGCTTGTTTACATTGTTATGGCTGCTCAATTTGAATCTTTTAAATACCCACTGGTGATCATGTTTACATTACCTTTATCGGTAATTGGTGTAGCATTTGCTTTATGGATGACAAATACTTCAATTAGTGTAACTGCCATAATAGGAGTTCTAGTATTAACAGGAATTGTTGTAAATAATGCTATTGTTATTGTCGATTATATTAATCAAAAAAAGCAACAAGAATTGAACAGTCTTGAAGCGATTGTTATATCTGTCAAAAATCGTGCAAGACCGATTTTGATGACGGCCTTAACTACAATTCTTGGATTACTTCCACTGGCACTCGGAATTGGTGAAGGAACGGAAATAAATCAGCCAATGGGGATTACCGTCATTGGGGGACTCATTAGTAGTACAATGCTTACACTTTATATTATTCCGATCATATATAGCTTGTTTGATAAAAATACAAGAAGAAGGAAAAAAAAACGTACTTATAAAAGGCAATATCCCGAATATTAGACAAGTCCGGTTCTATTCGTTTCAAATACTTGAAATTCAAAATGTAAAAAATAGTAATAATGAGATTAACTCTGAACACACTAGTAGTAAAAAGAACTGCTAGGAGGATACTCGGATGGACTTTTCAAAAAGATCAATAAAGTGGATCGGGTTTTCGAAATATAAATTTAATAAAAGTAATAAAAAGCGAAAACATTTTTTATATGATCTATCGCTATTCTCCTGTAGTGTTATGATTAATGTGCCATTTTCCCCCCTAATAAATCCAATTAAAAAATGTTTACTAATACAAAGGAATAATTGCTTAGAATAATGAAAACCTTAGGGAAATTAGAAGCCATTCTCTGGAGTATAGCTCTTCCTGGCTTTCCGCAATTACTTATTGGGTCTTGGATTAAAGGGGTATTATTTGTCTTACTTGAATTTATCATTAATGTTCAAAGTCATTTTAATAAGGCTATTATGTTAAGCTTCTTGGGTGAAACAAGGATGGCAGCAGAAATAATAGATTATCAATGGCTTATGTTTTATCCATGTCTTTATATGTTTGCTATGTGGGATGCTTATAAGGCATCATTAATAAAAGATGAAAAACTAGCCTATTTACCTTTTGTTTTCTCCGCCTACACAGTAACGGTAGGGCTAATGATTTCTCCTAATATTGAAATAAAAAACGTATTCATTGGTCCTATTTTTTTCCCAATGATGTGTGTCATTCCTGGAGTAATGATTGGTTTAATTCTCAAAAGAGTTATTTTGCAGATGCAAAGAACATAAAAAAGTTTACCAATATTACTAACTAGTGTATAATGTAAATATAATTAATTAAATACTTTTGACATTCGTCAAAGGGGAGTAGCTATAGGTGTATACCTAAATAAAGTCGTCATTTCATGGAGCGATATCCATCGGCTTTATTGGCAGTTATTTTGCTAAGCAAGACCTTTGCCTTTATTAGGCAGGGGTCTTTTTGTTTTTCCTCTCCTTTTAAAGGAAGAATAAATTCAAAAGATAGAGTGAATTTTGGAGGGAGAAGAGAAATGGAAGTAGGAATTTTATTAGAATATGGTTGGGTTTTACTTGTCCTTATTGGTTTAGAGGGTATTCTTGCTGCGGATAACGCTGTTGTTATGGCCGTAATGGTTAAACATTTACCGGAAAATCAAAAGAAGAAAGCGTTATTTTATGGATTATTAGGTGCGTTTGTCTTTAGATTTGCCGCGTTATTTCTCATTTCATTCCTTGTGGATGTATGGCAGGTTCAAGCGATAGGAGCATTATATTTATTCTTTATTGCATTCAACCATTTGTATAAAAAATGGAAAGGGAAAAACGGGAAAGAAGACCATATCAAAGAAAATAAGGGATCTGGTTTTTGGACATCTGTTTTAAAAGTAGAGCTAGCGGATATTGCCTTTGCCATTGATTCTATGCTTGCAGCAGTGGCTCTTGCGGTAACGCTTCAGCCGACAGGTTGGTTTGAAATTGGTGGAATTGACGGTGGACAATTTGCTGTCATGTTCCTCGGTGGTATTATTGGATTAGTGATTATGAGGTTTGCGGCTACTTGGTTTGTAAAATTGCTAGAAAAATACCCTTCCTTAGAAACTACCGCTTTTCTTATTGTTGGATGGGTTGGGGTTAAGCTTGCCGTGTTTACACTTGCCCACCCTGAAATCGCTATACTCGATCATCATTTTCCAGAATCAAAAGGTTGGAAATTAGTATTCTGGATAGTCTTAGTAGGATTAGCAGTAGGAGGATATTTAGTATCAAGAAGTGAAGCGAAGAAACAAGAATTGGCCGAAGAATAAGCTGTAGGTTGACCAAATTGGTCAACCTATTTTTTGTTTTTCAAAATAATTCAGGGATACAACCCCCCTAAATGTGATATTAGTAACGTAAGCATGTAAGGTGCACTCGCTTGAAAAACGGCCATCACAAGGGAGGAAAATTATCAAAAGTTGGTTCGAATAGACAAGATAGAAGAATATCAATTTAATCTATAGCTGGTTAGACAGGCATTAAAGGTAAACCCTCATCTCTATTTCCGTATTTTTCCATCGAAAGTTGAATTGGACATGATATAATAGTGTGCGAAACGAGGTGAGGCTGATGCTAAATTTATTATTATTTATTGCTAGTAAGCGGAAAAAAGGTCAGCCATTAGAAGAAATCGCTCTTAAAATTCAAAATGGTGATACCTGTATATTGGAAGAAGTCCTTGATTCATATAAGCCTTTCGTGAAGAAAACCGTCTCCTCAGTTTGCAAGCGCTATATATATGAAAGCGATGATGAGTTTAGTATTGGTTTAATTGCTTTTCATGATGCTATTTTAAATTATAAAAAAGATAAGGGTGCGTCTCTCTTAAGCTTCTCAGAAGTAATTATTAAGAGAAAAGTGATTGATTACATAAGAAAGCAAAGCAAGAATCAAGCCATAAGCTTAGATCTTCATGAAGCTGAAGTAGATGCCTCGCAGTCAATAATTGAAAGTAACCGTTCAATTGAAGAATATGATAAAACAATTGAAATAAGCGCAAGACAAGAGGAAATTAGCACTTTTATTAATGAATTAAAACAGTATAAGCTCACTCTAGATGACCTCTTAGAACAATCACCAAAGCATGAAGATGCGCGACTGAATGCAATTGCTATTGCTGAAATAATAGTTGAAACTGTTGAAATTAGAGATTATTTATTAAACAAAAAAAGACTCCCCCTAAAAAAATTAGAAAAAATGGTATCTGTAAGTCGAAAAACTATAGAGAGAAATAGAAAATATATTATCGCGATATCATTAATTATTATGGGAGATTATGTATTTTTAAAGGATTATTTAAAAGGGCGGATAAATAAATGAAAAAGGGAATTATTTTTGAGGTGAGAGATGAATATTTGATTCTAATGACTCCTGATGGGTATTTTTTAAAGGGGAGGAAAAATACTAATAAACAGTATGTCGTAGGGGAAGAAACATCTTTTTTTCCTATCACTGGTAAAAGGAAAAAAAGAAAAGGCATTAAGCCATACTTACTTCTTCCAGTAATTGCTGTTGCTACTTTAATGCTTTGTTTTTCCATGATGCTGCCTCTTTTTCAAAATGACGAAGTTTATGCATATGTTTCAGTAGATATTAATCCAAGTCTAGAGTTAAGCATAAATCGAGATCATGAAGTTATCGATATTATTCCATACAATGTGGATGGGAAGAAAATACTATCTCAATTGAAGCAGTGGGAAGGGCATTCATTAACTGAGGTTACTTCAAAAATTATTTTGAAAAGTAAGGAAAATGGTTATTTATACGATCAAAAAATCATGATTACTTCAATATTTACTGAAAAAATAAATAAAAAGCAAAAAGAAGCTTTCGATCATTTATTAAATAATTTTGCTAAAAAGAATAAGTATCGAAAGCAAATTTCTGTTCACCATTCTACCGAAGAAGTTAGAAAAAAAGCGCATGAAAATGGGGTTTCCATTAGAGCTTATATCAATAAGAAGTCAAAATTCATGAATAAAGACCATCGAAATAAAACAATCAAAATGAAAGAGGAGTCTGTGAAGGATAAGGAAAAAAATATTTCCCCGGACCCTGAGGGAAAGAAAGAGAATATAACTAAAGACAAACAAATTCAAGAAAATCAACCTTCTCAAAAAAATCATGAGAATCGAGATCATTCAATATCGAAGGAACATCCTCAACGAGAGGAACAGAAAAGCAATGGTAAGGATATGAATCACCCGAAAAATAAAGAAAAAGAAGAAAATAACAATGAACATCCTCAAAGTAATGGTAGAGAAAAGAGCCAAAATAATAATAATGGGGAAAAGCCTAATTCTCAAGTGAACGGAAACAACGGATCGGGGAATAAAGGTAATAATAAAAACAAAGAATAACCTAAATACAGGGCTGACCATGACTAAATGGACCAGCCCATATTTAGGTTTATTAATAATAGAAAAAAATCATTGTAATATTTAAATAAAGTTTCCTAAACTATTTCCAACTTTAAAGCACTATACAGCATAAGCCTACTCAATGAGGGACATTCCTTCATGGATCTGCCTTATGCAATGTGTAAAGCCCACAGATGGGTGAGAAAGGCGTTGCCTCATAATACGTCAGGTTTAGTCGGACTTTGCCTTTCTACCACTAGATGAAACGCTTCCACTTTATATATTTTATTGGTTATTTTGCCCGTTTAATTGCGATTCTGCTTGTTTAACTAAACGCTTTGTAATTTCTCCACCAACAGAGCCGTTAGCACGTGATGCACTATCAGGGCTTAAGTTTACCCCAAATTCTTGAGCAATTTCGTATTTTACTTGATCCAAGTATTGTTGAACGCCTGGTACAACTAATTTATTTGAACTTCTAGCCATTATAAATTCCTCCTATGATTAATTTGTTAGAAATTTGTATTTACTAACTTAGTTCTATTATTAGATCACAAGTGCATTGTCATGTGTGGTAATTTTTCGTTGAATGGAGAAAAAATGGGTGAACTCCTGTATATTAGAATGTTCAAAAGGATTTAAGGTCATTCTAAGAGAAGAAAAGAAAATAAAATATGGGTGATACCATTAAATTATATCGACATTAAATAATTAACCCTTTTTTTCTGTTTTTATTTTCTTTATGATAGAAAGGAAATAAAAGTTGGAAAGGAAGCCATTATGCGCAGTCGTTTTAAAAGCCTTCTAAAAAAACTTACACCTGCACAAATAATTGTAAGTTACTATTTTATAGCTATATCTGTTTCAGTCCTATTATTACGACTTCCTTTTGTACATAAGTCAAATGTAGAGGTTTCATTAATGGACTCAGTATTTACAGCCGTAAGTGCAGTGAGCGTAACGGGGTTATCCGTCATTAACATTTCAGAATCCTATACAACAGGCGGAATTATTGTTTTAATGCTCGTTCTACAATTTGGGGGCATTGGCATTATGACACTTGGAACTTTCTTTTGGCTTATATTAGGAAAGAAAATTGGACTGAGGGAAAGACAACTTATCATGGTAGACCAAAATCAATCCAACCTTTCTGGAGTTGTGAACCTTATCATTGAAATTTTGAAAATCATGCTATTAATTGAAGCCATTGGTGCACTCCTTCTTAGTATTTACTTTACGAGATATTTTGCAACATGGGAGGATGCTTTATTGCACGGAGTATTTGCTTCAGTTTCTGCGACAACAAATGGAGGATTCGATATTACAGGTAATTCACTCGTTCCATATGCAAACGATTATTTTGTTCAAATGATACATATAATCTTAATTACTCTTGGGGCTATAGGATTCCCTGTTCTTATTGAAGTTAAGGGATTTTTATCAGGGAAAAAAGAAAATTTTAGATTTTCATTATTTGCAAAGCTAACATCAGTTACCTTCTTATTATTACTTATAGTTGGAACGGTCTTGATCTATATTATGGAATTTCAAAACTTCTTTGCAGACAAGAAATGGCATGAATCCATTTTCTATTCTCTCTTTCAATCTGCATCAACACGTAGTAGTGGTTTAACTACACTTGATGTGAGTCAGTTTAGCGAGTCAACATTATTATTCATGAGTCTACTTATGTTTATAGGTGCTTCACCAAGTTCGGTAGGGGGGGGGATTCGTACTACGACATTTGCGATAAGTGTTTTATTTGTTATTCATTTTGCAAGAGGGAAAGATACGGTAAAAGTTTTTCGAAGAGAAATTTACCAAGATGATATCATAAAAGCATTTGTTGTCATCATACTTGCTCTAATTATGTGCTTTACTTCAATAGTCATTTTAATGCTGACAGAAGACTTTTCAATCATCCAAATCGTTTTTGAGGTTTGTTCTGCTTTTGGAACTACAGGAATGTCATTAGGGATAACCTCTGAACTTTCAAATATCGGGAAAATCATTATTATGATGTTAATGTTTATTGGAAGAGTCGGCTTACTCTCCTTCTTATTTATGATAGGGGGAAAAAAATACAAATCTAATTATCATTATCCAAAAGAACGAGTAATTATTGGTTAGAAATATTAATTTAATAGCCTTTTATGTGTTACCCTAATGCTAACATACCTCTAATGACCAAAGTCAAAAGAAAGGCATCTTAAGCTTTTCGAGCTGTTTTTAGACGATTCTGAATGAGAACCTTACTAGGGGAGAAACTATAGTTAATTTCCTAGAAGGAGTGAAAGAAATGACAAAACGTAAGGCAAAATTTGATGCTGCTGAAAAAAATAATAAAACCCCTAAAAAAAACTTAGATGAGGCGGAGTTTTCAGCTGAATTTGCATATGGAGAAGATACAGCAAAAGGGACAAATAGAAATTCTAAAAGAGGAAATGTTGGCGGGCATAATGAGTAAAAAGAAGAAAAACTATCGTGAAGAATTTGGCCTGGAATTTGGAGATGTTAACGCTGCAAAGTATTACGAATTAGAAAGTAATCGAAAAGATAAAAAAGATGAAAAACAATCCCGCAAGAATGAACCTGGTTGTTAATAGCTAATACGAGAGCTCCTTTTGAGGGACTCTCTTTGAATTATTAAGTAGGCAAACTTAATCCGGCAATAGACTCTTACAAAGCAGGAATAAAATCATTGTATATAGTCTGTTATTATAACCTGAAAATTTAATCGGAAAAATTCTGCTAAATACAAATAGGATAAGAAACGTATCACCCGGTGGATGATACGTTTCTTATCCTTTTAATCATAAGTAAAATTAGCTGCTTACTGCTAATCCCTTATTTAGAGTAAACAATTGCGATTGACCGTTAGCTGGCTCGAAATAGGCTAATAAATAATAGCCTTCTTCGTCTTGTTCCTCCCTCTTTGGGTCCCACTTAATTTGTTCTAATAAAGTATGTTTATAAATCTCTTTTTCAGACAATCCTAGCTCTGCAAATGAAGGGCCTGCAAGTTCAGGGTGTGACAGAATGTTTTGGTAAATTTCAGAACGCTCACTTTTACTCATTTCGTGCTGCCACCAAGGTTTTCTTGGCTTGTAACGTTGATTAAATAAATAATCATATTTCATCAAGCCGTCAACAATTTCTAGGTCTTTCAATTCAATAGAAGAAAGAAATTGATGTAGCCGTTTAAATAGATCTTCGAGCTGATGACCAATTCTTGACCATCCTTGATTTTCCCAATAAGAGCCAAATTGTTGGAAGAAATCAAAAGGTGAAGGAAAGCATTTTGTCACTAAGTATTCAATCGTTGCATCCATTCGATGATCATTCCAATACTTTTCTAATACATCTTCTACTTGTTTGATCCGAACAATGTCATCAAAGCTTAACACGTTGTTTCCTAAGATTTCGTATGGAGAATGGTCCATATATACGTATTGATGATCGTTTGCTCTTATTCTAAGACCTGTACCACGTAACATTTTTAGGAAACCGAGCTGTAGTTCTTCTGGCCTCATTGCAAAGACATCATTAAATGTTTTACGGAAAGAATTATAATCTTCTTCAGGTAAGCCAGCAATGAGATCGAGATGCTGATCAATTTTGCCACCTTCCTTTACCATTGTGACCGTACGTGTGAGCTTTTGGAAGTTTTGCTTCCGCATTACAAGCTCGTTTGTAGAATCATTAGTTGATTGAACTCCAATTTCAAATCGGAATAAACCGTTAGGTGCTTCTTCATTTAAAAACTCTATAACCTCTGGTCGCATTATATCGGCAGTAATTTCAAATTGAAAAACGGTTCCTGGAAGATGCTCATCAATTAAGAAGCGAAACATCTCCATGGCATAGCTTCGACTGATGTTAAAAGTTCGATCAACAAACTTAATGGTCTTTGCGCCATTTTTCATCAAATACCGAATATCCTCTTTGACCTTTTCCCGATCAAAATAACGGACACCTACTTCAATAGAAGAAAGGCAGAATTGACATCTGAATGGACAACCACGGCTTGTCTCAATATACGTAATTCTTTTGGATAAAGAAGATTTGTCTTCTTCAAAGCGAAACGGTGATGGGAGTTCACGAAGATCTAATTTATTTCTTTGAGGATTAATGACAGGTTTCCCATCCTGTGAATACCCGACTCCGTTTACTTTCGACCAATCTTTTTCACCTTGGATTTGGTTAAGGAGTTGTTTAAATGTTTCTTCGCCCTCACCAATAACGATAAAATCTACAATCATCTCCAATCGGTCAAGCCAATAGGTTACATCGTATGTTACTTCTGGTCCCCCAAAAATAATTTTTACATTGGGCATGATTTTTTTAAGCATGTTAACAACTTTAATCGTTTCTTCAATATTCCAAATATAACAGCTGAATCCGATAACATCTGGGTTCTTTGAATAAAGATCAGTGACAATGTTCATTGCAGGATCTTTAATCGTGTATTCAGCAATTTCAACAGAGTATTCAGGCTCAGCAAATGCTTTAAGACAACGTAGAGCTAAGTTTGTATGAATATATTTAGCATTTAATGTACTTACAATAACGTTCATTATAATAACTCCTTACAAGATGGTTACTACCATTAGTATTCTTTCTGCTTTCCTATTTTAACGGAGAGTTGTCGAAACCTCAATATTATCGACTATTTTAGAAAAATTCGACGAATAAAGAAGGATTTAATGATTATTTTTAGAATTACTTACTAATAAAATGTAAAAAATTGCAGCCAATGCTCGACTGCAATTTTTTAAGCTTAATAATGATTCTGAAGATATTGTTTCTTCCTTTTCCGCTCTTTTAAAGAGTTGAAAAGTTTTTTAAGCTTTGTCCATTTCACTTCAATTATTGGTTGAGTAATCGATGTGAATAATTTAGTTGAAAGAACCACCGTTAACAATAGTGAAACAGCAAGTAAAAGAATGATTGATTCTGTAGTGTGAAAGTAATTTTGGACTTCACTTTCGCGAAACGTTCTAACGATGAATCCATGTAATAGATAGACATATAAAGTACTCGTTCCCCATTTTGTAAAGAAATGCTGACGCTTTGGAACAAGTGTAAAGAAACTAAATATCATCACGATATTAAGACAATATACAGCGATTCTTGCTAACGGACTATAGTAACTGTGATCATCAAGTTCTCCATAAGGTTTTGAACCTAAAAGCCATTTGTCCGAGAACTCTGGGATGAAGTACATACCGATTAATGTTAGTACGAAAGCTGATACTCCTATTAGTCTTGCTTTATTTGTTTGCACCCAATCAAAATGCTCTTTCTTTAGATAAAACCCTAATAAGAACAACGGAAAGAAAACAAATGTTCTTGATAAACTAAGGTAGTTAGAAATGAAATCAATATATCCAACTAGAATACCGATTCCAAACGAAAGGGCCAAGCCATATAACGGACCTAATTTCCAAACTTTGACGAATAAATATAATAATACATTCCAGCAGAATAAGCTTATTAAAAACCATAATGACCAATGCGGGTCGAATGGGTTAATTGTAAAGCTCGATTTATTATATAGGAAGTAGTAAAAGATTGTGTAAATAAACTGAAATAAGAAGTATGGAATTAGCAACTTTTTGAATAGCTTTGATAAATACCCTTTTTTGTAAAAACCTTTTGCAAAAAACCCTGAAACTAAGATAAATGCAGGCATATGAAAGGTATAAATGGTTTTATATACTGATAAGATGATTGGATCACTTTCAATATATGAACGAATGATATGTCCAAATACAACTAGAAATATTAATAGAAATTTAGCATTGTCAAAATAATAATTTCGTTTTTCCATTGATATCACCATCTTGATGTTATTTGTCGTAAATCGTTTCGATAGACAATTTATTCTTTAATAAAGTCATATGCTTTCTATTCATTACCCAAGTGTAAAGGCTTTAAACAGAAAATTCACTGTTAATTTTCACCAAAGAAAATATGCCTCATCATCCTTTATTGTAAAATAAAGGCTTAAGTGAAAGGAGAAGTACAATGAGCAAAGGCTTTAAAACTAAGCATGAAAAGGATCCAATCCGATTAGAAAAAGAAATGCTGGATGAAGTATTGTCGGTATCTCCAGTTCCTATAATCATTGTAAAAGAAGATTCAACGATATTAGAGGCAAATGATTCTGCATGCCAACTCCTAGAGGTATCTCACTCTGAATTAGTTCACCAACCTTATTACCTTTTTTTTAAGTCTGTTCCTTCACCGATATTGTCTCAATATGAATTAATTATTAAAAATGGCGGAGAACTTGAAGATGAAACATTGGTTTCTACTTCAACAGGTGTTATTAAACATGTAGAATTAACGATAAAAAAATCGGAGAAATACAATCATTCACTTTTTTATATTCGTGATGTTTCGAAAGAAAAGGAAAAAGAGCGTAACGATCATATGACACTACATATGCTGACAAATATTTTTGAATATGCTGCAGAGGGAATCATTTTGTTCGATTCTAGGGGGAATATTCAAGATTGTAATCATGCTTTTTGTAAGCAAGTCCATTTAAAAAAAGAAGAAGTAATGAAAAGAGATATTCGATCATTCGTACCACAAAACTTCTACTATAAAATCGATAAAGTAAGGGAACTCCTAAATTCAAATCGAAAAGCTCGCGGGGAAATTCCAATTCAACATGAAGAAGGAATTTCGGTAGTGGAATTTACAACAAGTCCATTCGTTCATCATCAATTACATATGGCAATCCTTCGTGATGTCACTGAAAAAAGACAAATGGAGATTCAATTAAAACGAAGTGAAGAGCTGTTTAAAGATTTATTTGAAGAAGCAATTGATGCCATTGTATTATGGGACCATGATGGGAGAGTTCTTAAAGCGAATCATTCAGCGTTAAAAATATTTGAATGCACTCTATCCGATATTTTGACCAAGAAGATTGAAGATTTTGTCTATCCTTTAGAGCTTAATAAATTTGAAGCAGTAATGGAAGAACTTAAAATAACGGGTGCTGTTAGAGATGAAGTTCTATTTTTAATGCCGAATAATCAACTAAAGCATCTTGAATTTACATCGAAGCTTCATTCAGTGGATGGTTATAATATGACAATTTTCCGGAATGTAAGTGAAAGATATCAAATGGAGAAAGAGCTTAGAGAAAGTGAAGAAAGGTTCCGAAAGATATTTGAAGGGACCTTGGATGGAATGATTTTAACTAACCATTATTGTAAGGTGGTAGACGCTAATCCTGTAGCTTGTAAAATATTAAACCTGGAAAAGGATATTTTAATCGGGAAAGATGTTAAAGAAATTTTTGAAATTAAAAAAGAAGAAAGAAAAGATTATCAGACATATATTCAAACTTTAAGGGAAGAAGGCCTTGCGAATATACTTAGAGCGGTAACAAAGGAAGATGACCGTGTACAGTACATTGAGCTATCTTCGAAATATAATCTTCTTTCTAATTTGAATCTAACTGTGTTGAGAGATGTAACAGATCAAATGGAAATGCAGGAGCAACTAAGGAAATCAGACACATTAACAGTGGTCGGAGAATTAGCTGCAGGGATTGCTCACGAAATTCGCAATCCTATGACAGCTTTAAAAGGGTTTATACAACTATTAGAAAATAGTATTGGTGAGCAGCATGCTATGTATTTTCATGTTATTAAGTCTGAACTTCAAAGAATTGAGTCTATTATTACAGAATTCCTTATACTGGCAAAACCTCAAGCCGTTCAGTACCAAGAAACAAACTTAATTAAAACGATGAAAGAAACCGTTGACCTGCTAAATGCTCAAGCGATGATGCACAATGTACAGTTCAACGAATACTATCAATCGAATTTATCAACTTTATATGCTGAACCAAATCAGTTGAAGCAAGTGTTCATCAACATCATTAAAAATGCGATAGAGGTGATGCCAAAGGGCGGGTATATCTCCATTTCAATTGAAGAAACGGAAGATCAGCAAATTCATATTTGTATTAAAGATGAGGGTTCAGGTATACCAAAGGATAAAGTAAAGAAATTAGGTGAACCATTTTATACAACTAAGGAAAGAGGAACTGGACTTGGACTTATGGTTAGCTTTAAAATAATTAAAGAGCATAGAGGAACTGTCGAAGTCGAAAGTGAGGTTGGGGCAGGGACAGCTTTTCATATTTATTTACCTAAAAAGTAAAGGAGAAATATTATGATAAGTCACCATATTATCATGTCATCCCCAATTGGATTCTTAAAGGTTTCTGCCGAAAATGATCGAATTACTAGTATTGATTTTGTGAATGAACAAATTATAGAAGAAAGTGATTCACCTGTATTATTGCAAGCTAAAAGGCAGTTAGAGGAATACTTCGCAGGTAAAAGAAAAACATTTGAATTGCCGCTAGAAATAAAGGGAACTGCTTTTCAGCAGTCAGTCTGGAAACAGCTATTAAAAGTACCATATGGACGAACATGCTCATATCAGGACATAGCAAATCAAATAGAAAACCCTAAGGCTGTTCGTGCAATTGGACAAGCGAATAAAGCCAATGCCTTTCCTATAGTTATCCCATGCCATCGCGTGATAGGAAAGAATCAATCATTAACTGGCTATGCAGGAAAGGAAATAGATAAAAAAGAGACATTACTTTCACTTGAAGAACAATATCAATAAAGATGCTGAACTGGTTCTTAATAATGGATCCAGTTCTTTTTTTGAGCAGTTAATGGGGATTAATTTGACAATTCAATCTAATTAGACTAATATCTAATTAGATATATATCGAATTAGTGGGGGCTCTAAACATGCAATTAGATAAACAAGTTTCGTTCTACAAAACGCTTGGTGATTCTACTCGATTGAAAATGATTTATATTTTATCTAGCGGACGCCTTCATGTTGGAGCAATCGCTGACAAATTGGGATTAACTCCTCCGACCATTTCCCATCACCTTTCAAAATTAAAGGATATTAATCTTGTTTATTCAAGAAGAGACAAAAATACAATGTATTATTATTTAAATGAAAAAGTTATGAAACATCACGTACAAGTATTGCAGAACTTTACCCAGTGGAGAGAGGAAGAGATTTCAATGAGAAATGATAGGGAGAAAGAAAAACGGAAAGTACTTAATAACTTCTTTACGTGTGAAGGAAAGTTGAAGTCGATTCCGGCACAACGAAAAAAGAAATTATTTGTATTTGAGCATATGATTGAAGGTTTAAAACCAGGGGTCAAGTATGAAGAGAAAGAAATGAATGATTATATTAAGAAGTACCATGACGATTTTGCAACGATTCGTAGAGAATTTATTATTAATCAGTATATGTACAGGGAAGCTGGAATTTATGAATTAAATCCTAAAGAACTTTGGGCAAAGATTGAATGAAAGAAAAAAGTGCCCAGTACCACACATATAAATAGAAGTAATCCTCAAAGAACCTTCCATTTATATAGAAACAAATTGGTCCGGGCGCATAATGAGACAGCTTTATTTCATTTATCTTAGCATTTTTTTAATATTTTGATTAAAATCAGGATGGATGATCCCTTTTTCAGTAATGATAGCAGTGATTAATGAAGAAGGCGTAACATCGAATGCAGGGTTAAAGACCTCAGTATCCTCTGGAGCAATGTTAACCCCTTCAATTGATGTAACTTCTTCAATTGGCCTTTCTTCAATTGGTATTTCGCTTCCACTACCAATAGTTAAATCAAAAGTGGTGGAAGGTGCAGCAACATAAAAGGGTATCCCGTAATGGTCAGCGATAATAGCTAAAGATAATGTACCGATTTTGTTTGCCGTATCACCGTTTGAAGCGATTCGGTCAGCCCCGACGATAATTGCACTAATCCCTTTGTTTGAAATCGTATGTGCTGCCATACTATCCGTAATGAGCGTAACATCGACACCAGACTGTTGTAATTCCCATGTAGTAAGACGAGACCCTTGAAGAACAGGTCGCGTTTCACAAGCAAATACTTTAAAATACAGTTCTTTTTCCCGAGCTAGATGGAATGGGGCTAAAGCGGTTCCATATTTAGCTGTTGCAATCGATCCAGCATTACAAATAGTGAGGACAGATGTTCCAGGAGTGAGGATCTCTAAACTATATTCTCCAATTTGCCTGCATGTTTCTTCATCCTCTGCATGAATTTGAATGGCTTCATGAAGCAGCAGCGTTTTGGCTTCATTTATAGAAATACACTGATCAATCTTTTTTTCAAGACGTTCCAATGCCCAAAAAAGGTTTACAGCTGTTGGTCGAGATGACGCTAAAATTTCCTTATCGATTTTAAATTGATGTAAAAAATCCTCCCACTTATCAACTGGATAATGTTGAGCAGAGAGTGCTAATCCATAAGCAGCAGTGATACCAATTGCAGGAGCACCCCTGACCTTTAAGGAAAGAATGGCATCATAAAAATCATCAATTTTTCGTAGCTGGAGGTACTCCGTAACTTTCGGTAATTTTTGTTGGTTTAAAATTTGTAAATGGTCACAATGCCATTCGATTGATGTTGGAATGGTTATCGTATTAGACATGAATCTAACTCCTTTATTTACTGAAAATCTGTAAGCTAGAAATTACCTCATCAATAGAAGGGAATCGATTTCTCTCTTTAATAAGATAACTACCAATTTGTAAAGTCCTTCTTTTTGCCTGAATTTTTTCCTCGTAATGTTCAAGTCCATCTAAATCTTTTACATGGGATAAACCAATGGTTCTTCGAATCAATTCACATCCCGCGAAGCCTAACGAATCTTTAAAGCTTTTTTCTAGGATATATTCTAAATAACCATCTATTTTAGTATAAGAGTCATGGCTTTCTTTCCATAGCTCTGTAAATGTAGTTAAAAATACATACCATGTATTTTTAATATGGTATAATATCTTCTCTTTCTTGCTTGCTCCTTTACTTGTAATATATTGAAATAGTAAATTAGCAAAGAATTGTCCGATATCAAATCCAATAGGTCCGTAGAAGGCAAATTCAGGATCAATTACTTTAGTCGTTTCCGCATCAGCAAATATACTTCCTGTATGAAGATCACCATGTAAAAGTGCTTCTGTTTCGGTTAAAAAGCTTTTCTTTAGTTTAGCAACCTCTAACTTTAATTTGAAATCCTCCCATATTTCTAATACATCAGGTAGGAGATCGTCTTCAAAGTCGTTCGAGTCACTATTAAAAAATGGATCGGTAAATACAAGATCCTCCGTTATTTTACATAATTCTGGGTTAGAAAATTGACTAACAAGTTCTTTTTTCTTAAATGGGTGCAGGGCATAGTCAGATGTATGGTAAAGTGTCTTTGCGATAAATTCACCCATATGTTTAGAAAGGTTTGGGAAATCATGATTGTCTATTAATCCAGTACGGACAATTGTTAAATGACTTAAATCTTCCATAACGGTTATGGCGAGTGATTCATCTGTGTAGTACACCTTGGGTACCAGATCTGGAACAATACTCGCTTGAAGCCTCAGCGAGTTTGACTCAATCGTGGCTCGGTGAAGAGTAAGAGGCATACTTTCTCCTACCACTTTTGCGTATGGTAATGCTTGTTTGATAATAATGGATTTTTCTTCTTCCTGGTCATAGATATGAAAAACTAGATTTAAGTTTCCATCCCCAATTTCTTTGCAATAAAGGACTTTTCCATCTTCAAATATTCGTAGTTTAATCGCTAATGCAATAGCGGTTTGTTCAGTTAGAGCTTCATAAATATTACTTCTTGTTAAAGCCATTCCATTTCCTCCTTGTAGTATTGATGGAGGCTTTTCTAAAATGGCAAGTAGAAAAGCCTCTTTCGATTTGAAAGAGGCTTGAAGCAACAGAGTCTTCGTACCTCTCATCTCTCAGAAAGTAATCTTCCTGTTGGAATTAGCACCGTGCCTTAAAGGGAAAATTCCCTTGCGCATGTTTCGCGCCCCGATAAACGGATTTACAGTCGGTTGCTGGGCTTCATAGGGCCAAATCCCTCAGCCTGCTCTAGATAAGAGTTTGCAACTTATTTAGTTAATGTCTTTTTACAATTAGATAAATGTTATTCGCTTGCTGTGAATATTATCATTCATATCCTTCATTTGTCAATTTATTTTTGTAAAGGCTGTTTTCGTAGTTGGTTGGAGCGGTATGTTCTCGCTTTCCGCGGGGCGGGCGGTGAGCCTCCTGATATGAACGAAACTGTCAATGCCCCCACTCTACACAATGTTTT
>JANAVG010000023.1 GCA_024213275.1 Rossellomorea sp. BNER | reverse complement strand
AATTGGAAATCATGTGGCTCATTTTTTATGTGATCATGTTGTATAAAAGTGGCTCAAATCTAAATTATCAAAAACACCAACCTAGACTGCCTACTAAATCCATAAGACTTCCACTGTTTGCTTTATTAAAAGTATCGTTCATATTACCCGTTGGATTTCTTTTTAATTCTTCTTGTCTTAATCTCTCTCTTCTTCTTTCAGAAGTTTCTTTATCTTCATCCATTTGAACACCCCCAATTTTAGAATTCTAAGATATAATGTTTAATCTTTAACAATCCTGGCCTTTAATTGAGCAGCTACTAATATTTTCAATTTATATTACTGAAAGCCCTTTATATTCGGAAAATCACTTCATACAAAAAAGAACGCATTTTATTTGAATAGCGCCCGTTTGTTGAATATTATCTATTGACGTTATATGATTGATCCCTAACTACTACAGTTTCAGGTACAAAACGAATGAAGACATTTTTAGGATCTTGGTTTTGGAATCTAGAATCCCAGTCCTTTTCGTTTGAACCCAAATATTTTGAAAATAATCGTTTTGCTAAGTCAAAGTTAAACAGTTCTACGGTTGCTTTTCCTCTGAAACCTGCATGTAATACTTTCCCTGTAGCAGGGTCAAAATCAATAATACCGATGGAACAATTCGGATTTTTGTCTATTCTTAATGGAAAAGTATCTCCAGGAGTTCCAATAATCCAAAGGCATTTATCTTTCCAAAAAAACCACACCGGAGATTCCCTTGGTCCTTCGGATGAAGCCGTCGATAGATGAGCAAATAATGGTTTCCTTAAGAATTCATCCAAATCAAAACTTCGTTTACCTCTTATAATCTCCATTTATTCCACCCCTTTATTACAGATTAGCCCTTATTTAGCTGAAGAACAAAATCATCCAAAAATCTGTGCAGCTATTCCATATAATGTTTTATTACGTTGTGGTAATTGCTTTGAATTTTTAATCATTATAGGAGTTGACTTACTTTTACGAAGCCATATTTTTCTATATGGGACATAAAATACTCATTCCCTGATGGAATATCGATTCTTAATTTACCTTGATGATTGTTAGCTAATTTATCAATTAATAAAGACGCTGTATGATGATCAGGTGCTACAATGGGTCCAAATATAAGATTGATAGGACCTAAAATAGACAAACCATACCCTATGATAGTTCCATCTAGACTTTTGATAACTAGAGACTCTTTTGCTTGGTTAATCCGGTTTATTAGAAAGGTCCTTCTTTCTTCTCCAAATGTATCCTTATCATTCGGACTTTGTGGTAGAAACAAAGACTCATAAATACATTTGTGAGGTTAAAAGTAATCAAGAAATGACTGATAAAGTTGTGCAAGACAAAGCAAAAGCTGTTGCTGATTGGTGTAAGAATGCTACAGAACATGAGCTTCAACACAAAGGGAAAGAATGGGTGTATTTGCTAATCCCTCATAATGATGTAGGTAAAAATATGACATTTGAAGGTTTAAGGACAAAATATATATACAATAATTAAATTTTCTTTTGAAAATAATTAATTACAGTATCTAATGAAATTAAGGCATGAGTTTTCCCCTCATGCCTTTTTAACATTCAACCTTAGATAATTCCTTTTATCCTGAATAGTTACAACAACAGCCCAAAAACTTCTAACTTTAACATATTCTTAGTTTTTTAAGTAAATTGAATATGTTGAACTTTTTCCTTATTTAAATAAGGGCTTATGAAACTGTATACTTGAATTTCCTCTTTTCTATGTTCATTCTTTTTAATAAACAACTTCAAAAATTCTATGTCATGGGTTGAAATAATTAACTGTTTTTTTATATAACCTAGTATATCGCATATTGAATATTGGTTTACGTCATCCATATTTTGAATTGGATCGTCGATTGCTACAAAATCAAGGGAGTGTGTTTTTTGACCTTCATTTATAGCTAGAAATATTGATATTGCTAGAACATTTAATTGTCCGGAACTTAAAACATTTTTAGCATTACTAACTAATTTATCTCTTGAATTATCTGCAAATACAACCTTAATATTTAATTTTTCATCTTCACCTTCAAAACGTAATTGACTATTAGAAGGTAAAGGATTTAAATACCTAAAGTATCTTTGAATTGGAGAATTATCTCTGTTAAGGAAATCCTTAACCTCATTTCCAAATTCATTAGATTTTTGATTAATATGATTACTTAAAGCATCTATTACTTTATTTAATTCCACCTTTTTCATAAATAAATTGGAACGTTTCTCCTTAATGCTGTTAATTTGTTTTTCAATATCTCCATTCATTTTCAATGCTACAAGCATCTCAGTAACGTTTGATAAGATAGATATTTTATTTTCTGAATTTTTAACATTATCTAGTGCTTTTGAAAATATTTCACTTAAGTTTTGATCAAACTGATTAATGGAAATAAAATCTTTAATACGCATAACAACCAAATCTAATTCTTGTATTTCTGATTTAATTCCATTAACAAATTTCTTATTTTTAGAAATATAATTCTTAATACGTTTTTCTGCTTTATAAAATCTATCTAATGAATTATTTATATTTGCTACTAACCGTTCTTTTAAATCCGTTTGCTTTTTTTTCATACCTTGTTTTTCTACATCTTTTAAGTTTTCATATAGCCCTTTAAGTATTAATAAGGATTCTGCTCCTTTTTGTTGAGTGTTGATTTTTTCACGAGTATTAAGTAAATCAATTTTTAAATCTTCCTCTGAATAATTTTCAAGCTCTTTATCGTACAATTTGTTTGTTTTGTAATTGATTAATTCTTCACTGAGTCTTTGTATAAGCAGAGTATTATTTTTTTCTTTTGTTACTATTCTGTTAATTTCTTCATCAAAAAACTGAATTTTATTTTCTAGTTTTTTCTTTAAATTCAAGGATTTTTCTACGTATTTCGTGTCTTCTTCTATCTTTTTGTTGAAAAAAACCACATTATGTTCAATACATTTTTCAAGTTTTTGTTCTGGTACTGATGAACAAACTGGACATTTATGTAAATTGTTATTTTTCACATATTCCTGTATATCCTTTATATTGGATATTAAATTTACTAATAATTTATTTTTATTATTATCTATAGAATGAGCTAATCTTTTAATCAATCTTTGAAATCTGGTCTTTCTTTTTAAAATTAGACTTTTCTTATTTTCAAATAGTTTATTTTGATTAGACATTTCCTCAATTTTATCTAAGTTCAAGGATAAAGTTTGTCGAATTGATATTTGGTACTCTAATTTTGAAGCTCTATTCCTAAATAAATTTAAATTCCCATTTATTTCATCAAAATTATTTTCCGTTATCTCAAGTTTATGCAAATTTATTTCGTGCTCTCTAATCTGGGACCTTATTTGATTATATTTATTTATGTGCTGCTTTTCTTTTTTGAGGCCTTCTATATGATCTTCAATCTTCAACAACAATGCATTACTTTCTTTAACTTTTATTTGTAGCTCCTTTTGCCTATTTTCTTTATTTGTAATTTGGTCATTTATATTATTTATAGACTCAAACTTATCTAACTGTAGTTTCTTATATAATTTTATAAAATTTTCGTTTTTACTTTTTGTATTAATCATTTCACTTTGTAATTCTTTACATCTAAATTCAATATCATCTTGTGAATTATTAATTCCTATTTGGTTTAACTTTGAGTTCAAATCATAAACATCAATGACATGTTTAGCTTCTTTTTTACTCTTTATTGACTCATCATATTGTTTTAGCTCATCTTCAAAAGTCCGGTTCGTAGCTTTAAGAGCGGACAATATTTTTTTAGCATTGTCAGATTCATTTAACATTGACTTTAAACCCATTATATTTGCCAATGCTCTATATCTTTCTTCTGCATCCTCGCTTGTTACAAAATCTGTAACCTGATCTTGAGAAAGGATGTAAGTTTGTTTAAATAATTGTCCATACGCGCCTCTTGCGAAATTTATATCTTTAAAGTATTCCGATTTTAAAAATTCCTCTATATTTTCCTGTCCTCTATAATGCACTCCGCTCTTTTCCCTTAATTTCACTTGTGTATTCCCAATTTCTCCATTGGTTACATTAAATGATCTTGTTATCTGATTCCCACCAAATTCAATACACACTGAAACTTTAAAACTATCCAAATTACAATTTCTATTAATAATATCTTTTTTAATATCCCCTTCAGTGCCATTAAAACGATCTATTTTATTTGTTAAGCACCATTCTATTGCATCAAAAAAGGAGCTTTTCCCAAAACCGTTATCACCATGTAATATAGTAATCTGCTTAGAAAGATCAAATAAAACCTCGCCGTCATAATTTTTGAAATTATTAATAGTTAATTTTTCAACTTTCATATTGTTTTTCCACCAAATCTATAATCATTTTAACTGAAGTTTCTATTTCTAATTGGCTTAATTTATTATGATGTCCATTATGTGAAGTAATAAAGTCATATATTTTCAATAAATAAAAGTTTTCATCTTGATTGTTCTTCAATTCTTCTACACCATTTTGAGTTTCCTCTGTTAGATTATCTAGAAATGGAATTCTCTTAAAGTCCATCTCATTTCTTATAACATATTTTCTAAGGGCAGTAGTATCTCTCTCAATCCTAAAAAATGTTTCATAATCAATCTGTTTGTCAATACAGAAAAATAAATATGTATTACAAGTATTCACTCTTTCATTAAGCATAATGTTTCTAATATTAGTCGAATAAGATTTGATATCCTTCAGTTCTTCATTGCTATGAATTTTTTTCATTACTACATGGTAAATGGAGGATCTATAGATGGCCGAACCCATACCCTCTATTTCTAATAAGTCATAGGGTTCAAATCCATTTTCTATTAGTCGGTTATTCGTTAAATTGAAAATATCCACTAATTAGTCCCTCCTTGATAATTTCCCCAAATACTTTTTAAATTTTCCTGAATATCTGTTTCCTGCTCTAAACAATCAAGAAAGTCCGCTTTTAACATTTCTCCTGGAACAATATTTGCTGTTACAGGTACTTTATTTAATTTGGTTTCATTTTCAAATCCTTCGACTTCTAAGTCATTTCTAGCATTAATTTCCCATTTTCTAGATGAATCAAATTCTCTATCGTTATAATTTTGAATAACAATAGAGTATTCTTTATCAATCAAAAATAGATGGTCTTCTAAATCTCCACTATGTATAATGGATTCTAACTTTTGCAATCCAACTGTTAATTTTTTTTTCTTCTTCAAACTAAAAAAAGAAAATATTTGTTTAGTCTTATTACACTCTTTAGAGAGAAGTCCAGTATTATTTGTAAATTGAAGAAATGAGTCCCTCCCAATAATGAGTATAAGTACTACACAAAAAAGTTCCTGTAATCTATCCTCCCTATTTTTGGCAGTTAACTGAGAATAAATAGCCGTTCGAGTTGTACCATCTATATAACGTTCTATTATAGGTCTAATATCTCCTCCAGTAGATATCCATTCCAATAAATAATCTCTGTATGTATAAATTCTATCTCGGATAAAGTCTATATGATTAGAATCCTCATCAAACTCTCCTAATAATTCTTCAATAACTCTCTTTGTAACTTGTATACTATCATGCTTATTCGTTGCTATACTAGCCGCAGCAATACTTCTGGTACGTATTTCACTTAAAATTTGTTCAACAGACTCTCTTGTAATCAATAATAATTCTGGGTTGTTTTTGTAAGTACATTTAGTACATAAGTGTCCAATTAACATATGAAGGTCTTCCACCTGCATAGTAATTCCTGGTCCAATGTCTTTAAATAACAAATTATTTAACTTCATACATAGATCATGTTTAAATAATTCCATTTTATTCAAGCTTAAACCAGTATGAATATAGAGCCTACTCAGTAGCTGATTAATAGATTCTCCACAATGTTCTTCATAAGAATAAGGGACACCATCTTTATCACATACTGGTTCGGATATTTTTTCAAATAATTTATCCTCAGGAGGAATGGCTTTATCAAAATCTTTATTATCAGTGTAAATATCAAAGTCATAATCCCTTGTTTTGATAAAGTGATAACTAGCATACAATTGAAATTCCGTTTTAAAATCTTCAATTATTGGAGCTTTTTCTGCATTTGATATTAATTTATCCACCCAACAATTATTTCTTTTAAATGTAGTTCCATCAATAGTTTTTGATCCTCTGCTGTATAAGCCAGAAGCTGGGCTAGCTGTAACATCAACCTTTACTTTTTCACTAGTTTTTACTTGAATAAACCTAATATGATTTTCTTTACCAACAACAACATCGTCGTGATGCTCCATAATAACATAGTCCCATTTACCTTCTATCATTTTCAAGACATATTCTATTGTTACTAAGAATTGATAATAGAAGCCTGAAATTGCAGTTAATCCTCCCATTTCTTCTGGAGGGATGCTTGTTAAATAAGTTGCAATTTCTTCACTCGATTTATTTTTTATTTCAGTATCCAACAAAGTTTGTCTAACATCATCTTTATCTATTTCATTACTTAAATAGTGTTCTATAATTTGATCTCTGTTATCCATTATATTCTCCTTAATGGTATTTCTCCTTTCCCCCAATTATACTACAATTTTTGACATTTAATTTCACGATTATAGTTCTTATGATGTTTTAAGGTTCAAAAAAGAATAAATACGGATCATATTGGGTATCTGTTCAAATAAATAGATATCGATCCCCCTTGCAAAGGAGCATTCTGAGATTTGTTAGTGGTTTAATTCTACAAGATTATAAAAAAAAAAAGTTACAATTTCTATTAAAGTGCTACCTTTTTTCTTTTGGCCCTTATAAGGGTACTCTTAAAAATTCCTGTCACCTCCTCAACTTGTTTATATGAATGATTTTCCATTGCCCTAAAGCATGATCAATTTGTTTTTTACTGTACTTATTAGGTCGACCTTCTTTGAAATCCTCACGCTGCTTTGCAATAGCTTTACCTTCCTGAGTACGTTCTACAATCATATCCCTTTCAAACTCTGCAAAAGCACTCATAACATTAAATACAAGTTTTCCTGTTGGAGTAATTCTCAACTAGTCCCATGTTTAAAATATGAACACCTTTTTCAAACAATCCTTTTACTGTTTGAATTACGTCTACTGTTGACCTTGCAAAACATCTAACTTAGTAACTACTAAAGTATCACCTGTCTGCTTTAGTTCCCGTAAACTTATTAGAATAAATTTTATCGCACCTTTTCATTTTCTAACTACTTTAACTGTGATTCTAAATGTTGTATTAATGTACTTACCCTCGAATATCCGTATTTCATTATGTAAAATCTCCTTTTTACAACTTCATTTATGACACTAAGATATGTCACATTTCAATACCTTGATAATTAAGTACTTTCAAAAGTGTGTCAAAACTTTTAAGTTATGACACTGCCAAAAAAAGCACCATAAAGGTAACGGGTTCTATTTTGAGGTACAAACTTTCAATTTTTAATGAAATTAGCAGCGTATTTCGTAACACAAATACCAATAAAATCACACGTGAAAAACGGTCAGATGCTTTTGCTTGTCTCTGACCGTTCTTTTTATATTAGCCATTTTTCCATTAATGTCCTCTATATTAGAAAACCTAAAAAGTTTTCAGGTTAGAAATTTGATGCTTTGCCAAAACAATAAGCCAAACCCAACAGTCACTAAAAATAAATCTAACAACGCTAACTTCTTTTTACCTCTTCTTAAGTTCTCGATAAAATCATACAAACTTCTAAACATCCAGAAAATGGCCAATAACAACCAACCAATGTAGTCATTTGAATGACTTTCATCATAAAAAATTTTTGCAGTTATTAAGAGGATAGAAACAAGAATTATATTAAGTACTATCTTCTTTGGCTTATTTGATGCTTCATTCTTCAATTTAATCCTCCTAATTTTTACAACAATATTCACGGATGTTCCTTAGTAATAAGTGATGTTATTCAATAATCCTGACCGTTATCTTCTTTCAAAATATGTAAGAACTTTATCTTGAATAATCGCAAAAAGTATTATAATTATTACAAAAATGAAAGTATTCATTATGGTAGTTGGATTCATTTTAAGATTCCCCCATTTTTTATATATGTAACTAATAATAAGTAATTTTTCTATAAATGAATTTTTTTAGAATCCCCTAAGGCCTGGGGTTATCGATTTAAGAAATCCTTTTTGGAAAATGTTTATATTTATTATTTCAGACAAATCTACTTTATAGTCTATCCTTCCTTTAATAAATCCCTGTACTCACTACCTTGGAGTATTTCTTTAGCACCAAGTTTTGTCCATTCCTCAATTGAAACTTCTGGATTATTCTCAACATAACTTTGGGTAATTTTATGACCTACTATGTAATTTGCCCACATTGGTATGCCTTTAGAAGAATTCCCAATTACAAAGTCATAGTATATATTCAGAGTAGTAGAGTTTGCATTTTCCCTTAACTCATCTAAAACTCTATCTAGCAATTTATCCGATAAAGGTTTTTGTTCCCAAGGTGCTTTCTTATCTGGGTAGATCATTCTAGCAAACACTTCAGCCTCCCCTTCCATAATAAAAGAATCCAATAAGTTTGGGCTCTTTCCTGAATCGCTTTCCATACGTATTGTGTGATGATATTCATGTGCCACAGCATACTTTAAAGCACTTTTTACGAAGGATGGGTCAATTTGGAGCAAAACTGCGTTTTCACTCAGCGTCGCACCTGATACCCCTTCCATATTCTGAACAGGAAAGGTGTTTTCAGGGTTTAGGGGCATAATAAAAATCGTCTTATCAATTCCCGAGAGTTTCTTTGAGGACTGGATTAGTGATTCCTTTATGAATTCATTTATTTGATCTTGCTGCTTAAGAAGTTCAATGGTGTTTTCCTCAAGCTTTTGAACGTTTTTAGTTGGTAAAAACAAAGAAAAGTAATCATTATTTATATTTATATTTTTCATAGAAGCCTTTTTCTGAAAAGGTTCTAAAACTTCATCAAAATATTTTTCCTTATTGTTAAGTGAAGGGTTATCCTTTACAAGGCTTGTATAATTTAGCACTTCTTCATAAAGGGGAATAATTTGAAATGTCTGTTCATTATGGGAAAATTTGATAGATTTTTGAGAAGGAACATTATCTTTATCTTTTTGGTCTTGATTGCTGACATGTGAACAACTAGCAAGTAAAAGCAATAATAAAATATAAATAATTGGGGTAAGTAATTGCCTCATTTTATCACTTCTCCTTTTTTAACTTAATTTATGTAATTAGTTTTTCAAAACTCAAAATATTGATCTGCCCCCACATCTGGATTATTTGTGTACAAGGTAAAATTTAAAAAGCTTTTTCTTTTGGACCTAATTCAAGATGGCAAAGGGAATTAGTAATCATGGAGCACAGCCCTAGAGGGTCGACTGCTTAAGCTGGGCTAAGACAAATACCGTCTAAATCACCTATTTGTCTGTGTTTGCCTCTTTTTTTGACGAGTTTCTTCTATTATATATTCCCTCTTCATAAATCTCTTTCATACTCTTTAACTAACTTATAAAAAGATGTCTTTTTAAGAGCTAATTCTTCCATAGCCTTAACAGCTGTCATCTCTCCCAATTTCCAACGTTTATATATTTCTTTGAACTCATCTGTCATTTGAACTTTTGGCCGACCAAATGCTGTGCCATTTTGCAAAGCTATATCAATTCCTTCACGCTGCCGTTTCCGAATGCGGCCTCGTTCTTCTTGGGCCATCCAAGAAAGGATCTGTAAAACAAGATCCGCAATGAATGTACCAAGGCTATCCTTAAATTGAGTAGTATCCAACAATGGCATATCCAAAACGACGATATCCGCATGAATATTTTTTGTGATATCATTCCACTCCTGTAGAATCTCTTCTTTATTCCTACCGAAACGATCAAGGGAATGAATATAAAGAATATCTCCTTTACGGATAACTCGTTTCAATAATTGGTACTGAACTCGGTTAAAATCTTTTCCACTCTGTTTGTCCAAAAAGATGTCTCGTTCATCGACTCCTAATTTTTTGATGGCTTCTAATTGTCGACCTTCATTTTGATCTTTGCTGCTGACCCGTATGTAACCAAATTTCCGAACATCCATTTTATTACTCCTTTTCAACATTCCTCCCTATTATTATAGCAATAACGTTCGTAAAAGTATACGTAAAACAACGAACGTTCGTAAAATTATTATAAACTTTAACGAACGTAAAATTTGATTGAATTTAGAAATAAAAGAACCGTTCGAAAAAGTGTACTTTTACGGACAAGTACTCTATCCTAACTATAAGATTTTCCATTAAAGAGCCGTTTAAATAAGGGGTATTTGTTAAAACTCCACAATGAGGGGAATAGGGTATTTATCTTCTATAATAGTATGCATCTAGATTTTCTTGATGACATAGCCTTTAGAGAAAAGGAGTGCATTATGTATTATATAAATGGAATTAGAATGTGGAGGTAGGCTGATGAATTTTTAAATAATTTTACTGAAAAGCATTCAATATGGTTTTTAATATTATTTTTGTTTAGTCTTTTTTCATATCCTTTTGGTTTTCGTATACCTTCGTATTTGTACCACCTCCTATAGGAATAATCAGTAGCGACCTTTCCGCTGATTGGTTGCAATGGATGGGGACATTCATTGGTGGTGATAGGTGGCATTTTTGCTTTCGTTGTTCGGCAATATTGGGTAGAGGGAGCTAAGCTACGATATGCCGCAATGTAACTTATCCTAACTACAATAAAAAACACCCTTTCAGAATGAAAGAGTGCTCATAAGACTAAGATTAGAATTCATCATAATCTACCAGGACAAAATCTTCTTTACACAAACCTGCACTTTTTTGAGCCTTATACTCCGTTAACTTTCTCATAAAGTCACGAATTGTTTCTTCTAAAGCTTGCTCTAAAGAAACTCCAGATCCTATACCACCTTCGTAGCCACCAGATGAATCTTTTAATTTCAGGTTAGTATAACCTATAAAATTAAAATCTTTATCAGGATTAAATTGAACAATCTGGGTCTCATAAACTTTCACTTTAAAAGCACCGTAATGAAGTATATCACCGTCATATAAATTCTCAAAAAAATCCAATGCCGTAATTTCGAACTCAGCTACACATTTCTCTATTTGATCTACATTTTCAATTTTTATATCTTTCCAACCCAATAAGTATTCTCCTCTTCAATTAATATGTACCAAAAGATACTATTCTACCATCTGGTGCAAGATCAATATATCTTCCATTTTTATAATAACGTTTTACTCCATAAACTGCACCCGAAATAACTTTAATTCTTGCATTCTTTTTTCCTATTTTTCTCCATTCAATAGCTTTATTTAAATAACTTGATGCGCTATTAGCGCCGACACTTTTACCGTGTTTTTTATAATGATAGACAATCGATTCACCTGGAAAATCAAAAGAACCTTCATGCCATGCATAAGTAGGTTCATCTAATAACCCGTTTGCTAGTAAGAAGCCAAATTCATAAGCCCCCTCACCGTCCCTACTACTTTTTTGGATTATTTCTTCTCTTTTCTCCAGAGTTTGATTGCTTAAACCGGATTTTTCCGTTTCAGCATTTGCTTTTTCAGAAAATGAAAAAGCACTTAAGAAAACAAGTAAAGATAGAATCATAGTAAATCTTTTCTTCATAACATTTTCTCCCATTCTTTTAATTTGGTATATTACCATATTTTACATTAACATATAATTCCTTATATAGGAGAATTAGGAAAAATAAAACATGTTTTTCCGTTTTATAACAAAAAAAGAACTTGGAAACTAAACACCAAGTTCTTAATAAAAAGCATATGACTCCATCCGGGTAAATCTCAAGTCCCGCTTCATCCATAGCAGCTTGATTATTAACTTTATTAAACTAAAGCGTATGACTCGGAAGATCGTATTATCTTTTATTCGATATCGTATTAATTCTCAGCATATAAAACATTAACTTTAGATTATTCTAACTAATTTAAAACAACTTTTAAAAGATATCAAAAAAATGAGCTTACATATGATTTCACTAAGAATAATGTTTCGTTTAATATCTTTCTTAATATCAACCCAAAACATTGTCGAGTCTAAGATTAATAATCAAATATTTTAATAACCTACTTTTCCCTTGATTTAGAAAATCTAGGGGGTTGTCTTTTTATTATAGTCATTAAGGAGTAGCGAGTAATGAACCAAAAAGCACTCACAGCCCCACAAACAGCAAGGAACCGGGGAAGGAACACCACTCATCAACACACACTCAGGGAATGGAACAGTGAGAGAATGAAAGAAAGAAGAAAAGAAATAATGAAGGAATAGTTTGCTGTAGATCAGAGGGAATAAAGATAAGTCAGTACCAATTGGTAAAATACCCAAACACATAGGAAGGCACTATGTATATATAGTCGGTAAGGTGCTTTCAAAATATATGTACCAAAATTTAAAACTTCCCAAAGGAAAACTCTTCCAAATTTGATATACTATTAAAGGCGAAGGGGGATTTTATTTTGAAGTTACCTAAAGTATTACTTATATTATTCAGGGTTATTTTCCCGATATTTCTATTTATGTTTTTTATGTCAATTGCAGTTTCTCTAGGTTTTGGTCAGTCGCCATACGACTCAGAAATTATTTTATTGTGGATTTTGTTAGCACTTTTAATAATTGGATACGTATTACAATATTTTAGAAAATTAAAAGTTGCTGGTTTTTTAACAATCATTATTTCACCGATAGTGATTTTTCTATTGTCTCCTGTGATTTTATAAAAGTTTAATGTTCACCCACCTCGATTCAACACAGGTCACTATTTTAGAAGGTAGGAAGTGGATAAAAATTCTGATTAATCTTATAGTTTTGATTCATGATGATAAAACTGTATAGGGTGGTTAAAAGCATGCTAATAATGCCAGAAACTAATATAATGTTTAGCTTGTCGCTATTGCTTTTTCGCATTGAAATTCATTCTTCGAAATGTATTTTCAGATAGTTTTTATAAAGATTGGATGGGAAATACCATGTAAAATATATCAAAATTACTCTCTTGTTTACATAATCACTCCTATAGGAAGTTCCGAAAACCTCCAACCCTTAAATTTCGCCATATGGAGTGATTAAAGCCGATTTTCTTTTCGGGAAATAATGAAAAAATCGCCCTTTTTTCAAAAAGGACGATCACTTGTTTTCTTGGAATAGCTCTCGTTTTCAGATTTGAAAACAAACGAAGAAACGAGTAAAATAACTCATTGAAATTTTCACTTCTACATAATTTCGTAATTTCTCAATTTATAACTTAGCTCTTCTGTGGTCCTACCAACGAAGTGAAAAACATACGTTAAGGAATTTATTAGTTTAAATCATTGATTTCAAAATTTCTATTAACTGATCTTTTGTCAACCTATGACTTTCCATCTCAAATCACGTAGCACCATTTTTAATTTTTTCAATTAGAAAAATATTTAACAGACAAAAAAATAGAGGTGTAATAGAGAAATAGAGAAAATAAAATATAACCTCTGTATCCAAGTGTATAAACTCTTCAAAATGTAAAAAAAACATAATTAATAGATAAATACTTGAATGTAACAATACAGAGGCAATCTTCTTTTTATAAGTATATTTTGCCGATAACCAATCAATAACAAAAGAAATAGGAAGCCCAATAACTAATATAACTAAGAAAGTTATTGGTGTATAAACCAAAAAGTCTATAATATGAGGTATTCCAGAAAAATTTTGAAAATAGTATAGAAGAGTTGCTAGTATACTGCTAATAAGTAACGATATTAATTTTGTACCTATCCTATTGTATGAATTCAAAATGCAAACCCCCATTGAAAAAACGCAAACATTAAAATGCTGTTTGCGTTTTTATTATTTGATTGATTAACTACTTTGCCAATGTTCATTTGGCCAATACGGAAATAGATACTTAAAATCATCTGTACTACTAACAGAATAAGTATGTAAAGTAACCGCTGGTAAACCTGAGTATGCTCTTGCTAAATATACTTCATGATTAGGTGCACGATCATGTTCACCACTTGCCGAAATATTTCCGTTTTTATACATTGTGGCCATATACTCATAATTTATGTTAGGAGCAGTAGTAGAAGTGCCTAAACCAACATCATGATGTACCTTCCAAGAAATTCTATCACTTAGCTTACCTAAGCCACTAAAAGTAATTCCGTCTGTAGATGCAGTTTGTTTATCTGCTAAGCTACCATCTTTTCTGTATAAATGAGTAGGTTTAATATCTTTATAGGCAGAGTAGGAAGGAGAGGAATTATACCACTCGGCATAAACATCTATTCTTGTTCTAAAGCTTGAATTAAAGTAATTGAATCCTCTCAAACTTCCATCTGAATATCCATCTCCAGTTACATATGATCCTGTCCCTACACCTGGTTCAAACCACTCTTCTAGAATATTGGGATTATCTACTTTGTAAAACGGTATAAAGGTTGTATATCTTATGATAAAACTATCTAAAGTGTCCGCGGCTAAGGATTTAAAATTATCAGTTGATAACTCATTCTTTTTTAACAATTCTTTTTTAGAGATACTTTCTGGAGTTTTTACTATCTTATTTATTGTCTTTCTTTCTAAAAAAGCAGATTCAGGAATATCAAATAAAGTATATCCATTTTCAATAGATTTTTCTATTATTTCTTTCTTTTTCTCTTCAGTAACAGATTTTTCTGCAATAATTTGATAATTATATGTCTTTCCACTTTCTATTTCCTTATCTTTATAAAACGTTTTCTTTGTTTTCTCTATTATTTTACCATTTTTATAAATATAGTAAGTTCCATCATTATCCTCTAGTTGTCCCCAATCTATAAAGACATGATTCTTAGTAACTAGTGAGGTTACCTCTGTTTCAGTATTATATGTATTACTGTCTTCGTTCCTTAAATATATATTTTTATTTTTATCTTTCGTTTTCACTTTATATTTCAGAATGTCTATTAGCTCGTCACCATTAAATACACCAATTTTATATGTATACATATAGTTTTCCTTTAATTGATTATCCTGAAAATTTGATTCTTCAACTTCAGAGATAAGTTCACCATCTCTGTAAATCTTATACTTTTCTCCAATATCTCCCCAATCGATATTCACACTACTTTTTGTAGAATAGGAGCTTATATTGTTATTATTCGCTTCAGCAACTAATCCACCTCCGAAAAAAAGCGGTATAGCAAGCGCTCCTATTGCTATTATTTTTTTCATTTTATAAATTCCTCCTTAAATGTATTTTTTTACCTCAATAATTATATTATATAAATTTACTTTATAGGTAAATTATAACTATAATTATAAAAAAATAAGTTTAGAAATTTAAGCATATTGTTCTATTTATTAAGCTTATTAATTTTATTTTTATTATGATAATATAAGAATTCAAATTAATGTGGAAGAAGAATATCCTTTGGAAAATAATAAAAAACGCCCTTTTTTGAAAAAGGACGATCTCTTGTTTGCTTGGAATAGCTTTCATTTTCAGATTTGAGAATAGTGGATAAAACCATTAAAATAATCTGTTAAACTTTCACTCCAACATAATCTTGCAATTCCTCCATTAATAACTTAGCCCCTTCAGGACTTAAAACCATTTGACTGTCGCCAAACTCTCTGTTATCAGGTGATATTGTGCCAGTAATGGCACACACTTTTTGAGGTGCATACTTTTTTAAAATAATTCTTTCCTCTTCAATATAGATTTCTAAAGAGTCTTTCTCCCCAATCTCTAAATTTCTCCTTAGTTCAATTGGTAGAACCACTCTACCTAATTCGTCAACTTTTCGAACTATGCCTGTACTTCTCATATTTTTTCTACTCCCTTTTCATTTTATTCACGTCCTGTTAACTGCCCCACAAACTCAACATCATCTATTTTCCATCCTTGCTCTTTGACATAGATCAAGGACGTTTTGACAATGACGGTTTCTGTATTGGTTACATCATTAAATTTGGTACTGAGTTTAAATTCATTAAAGAATTCTGCTTCATTCTTTGAAGATTGATATTCAAAAGGCTTTAACCCTACCATGGATGACTTCACCGATTGGTCCGAATCTGGAAGTTTGGTTCCTGAAGGGTGGGTTGCTTTAAATCCCCGGTCGGTCATAAAAGGTTTAATATTCTTATATCGTTCAGCCGTAGTTTGGTAGGTGAAAAAGTTTTTTAGAAACTCTCGATTTACTTTTAATGCGTCTGTGTTCTGGATAGATGATAACGTTGCGATTTTCTCTTCATAGTTACTTTGGTTGGCTCGAACTTCTTGCAGTTGTGTTCGTAAACTGAATACATACACCATTACGACAGCAGCAACAACAAACCCGATCATAAGTAAAATGTAATTATTCTTTTGGTTTGGTTCCATAACCCTTTCACCTCCATTACTGAATCCTTCTAAAACCTAAGAAGGGATATAAGTTCTTCCATTCTTCAACTGAAGAGTAAGATGTCCCATTACTACCATTCGAGTTAATGAACTTCCCATCTCCCACATACATGCCTACATGGGAAGCTCCTGGTTTATAGGTAGAAAAGAAAACTAAATCGCCTGGCTTAATTTGATCTTCAGAAACAGGAATGGTTTTGTTGTATTGTGATTGTGCCGTCCCGTATAGATCAACTCCAATTTGTGCGAAAGCATATTCTAGTAATCCAGAACAATCAAAGCCACCCGCTGCTGGTGTCCTTCCTCCCCATACATAAGGTCGGCCAAGGAACTGTTTCATAATGTTATGGACTTCTTTTACATCAAATGACTGTGTACCATCACCCACCACTACAACGCTATCATTCCCAGCATTATAAAAACGAAGAACATGTTCTACATAATTGACATCTCCATATCGAGTCCAACCCATTTTAGCAGCCATCATATTACTAAATTCAATGGCTACTTCCTTGGAATAACCACCACGCTCTAATGCGTACTCAATAAAGCCGTTTCCAAATAGTGATAGGTAAGATTTTGATGTTATCGCCACCTTTTCCCCCACTTCACACCGTACGTGAGAGTTTCCCCTCATACGGCGTTCCATCTAATCCAATTGACCAATATTAACCTAGATTGAAAACGGGTTTACAATGAACTTTTTGTCTTAGTTCATCAAACCGAATTTTCTTCTCTTCCGTTAATCGATACTTGGAAAGTATATTTCTTGTTGTTTCTACATCCTTAGTATGTATAGCTTGGTGTATGTTTTCGAGAACTATTGTCAGATTCCGATAATCGTCAGTTCCACCTAATGCTTTTGGTTGAATGTGATGACAGTGAAAATCATTCAAACCTAATTCTATGCCTGTAATGGAGCACTTCCCATACTGGGCAACAAATTTTGAGATGCGATTATCGTTGTATTCTATAGTTCTAAATTTGATGTAGAAGCGTTGGATATGTCGTAAGACATCTTTATTTATGCACTTTAGATTTTGATGAATTTTCTCTCTTCCTCTAGGTGAATAGTTTGTGATCCACTGCGAGAAATTGGTTGCTGGTTTATGTTTTTGTGCATAAAGGGGTACAAGGACGATGTCATGTATTTTATATAATTTAGGATTATAACCCTTATACCTGTCCTGTAATGTCTTCGACATATCAGATCGTGTTGCTACTTTCCAATCTATTCTTAATCGGTTATAAAGAGTTCTAGTAAGATGGTAGTTTAGCCGATCTAAATCTTTATTTATATGGGTCGCCGCAGAGTAATAGTTTTGTATGCCCATTACGATAGTATTGTAGTGCCAAACAGCTTCCGGTGTTTGTTTCCTTCGGATTTCCTTAATTGCTCGTTTTAGTTTCTGGTAGGCATGTACTTTTGCTTTTTTAGTCATCCTGCTGTGAGCTACATAACCTTTTCTTTTCTTAGTTGCTTTTAGATCAAAGCCAAGAAATTCACTGCTTTTCTTTTTCAAATTAACTATTTGTGACTTTTCTTGACTAATATCTAAATGGAGCCTTGTTTTAAGGAAGTCCTTCGTTGCGTAGAAAAGTTTTTGAGCTGTTTGATAGTTTCTACATAGGATTTTGAAGTCATCAGCGTACCTTACAATAAAACATTCCTTCATCTTGGTTTTCTTTAGTTGCCTAAATTTTGCACTAGGAGCATGAAAATTGTAAGAAGTCTCAAAGGTCTCCCATTGATCACTGACCCACCAATCTAATTCGTTGAGTACAATATTAGATAAGAGAGGACTTAAGATTCCACCTTGCGGTGTACCCTTAATCGGGATTCCTTCTCCTTGGATTTCTGCCCGTAGTAACCTTGAAATAATTGAAAGAAGTGTTTTATCTTTTACTCCTAATGTCCACATTTGTTTAAGTAATTTCCCATGATTCACATTGTCAAAAAACCCTTTAATGTCAATGTCGATGCAGTAATGCAGTCCATTACTTTTTCTATTGACTTGTGATTTCATTCTTGCTAAAGCATGGTGGGTACTTCTATTGGGTCTGAATCCGTAACTGTGATTATGGAATTTTGCTTCACAAATGGGTTCTAAGATTTGTAAGATACATTGTTGGAAAATTCTATCCCATATCGTAGGAATACCTAACGGTCTTTTATCACCATTGGGCTTTGGTATAAATACACGTCTTACAGATTGTGGTTCATACCATACAAACATGGATTTGACCTTATCCACTACTTCTTCGATTGTTAAACACTTGATGTCGTTAATGGTTAATCCATCTGTACCGGCTGTTGTGCTACCCATATTCTTTTTAATATTTCGATAAGCTAATTTTATATTTTCTTCCATCTTCATAAGTTTCACTAGGTTATAAAAATTGTTCCCATTTTGACTACGCTGAAATAGTACGTCAAAAGTATCTTGTAGATCATAATATTCAGTGTGTCGCAGTTTCCTAATCTTTTCTATAAGTCGGTACCTCCTTATTGGAGCGAAACCATTTTAAGTCTTACAAGAACCTTATAAACCGATTAAGTCACGTTAAATGGGTGGTCAATCTTCATTAGACTAATGGCTGTCCCTCCACTATGTTTCCATAGCTTCTACAGTACAGTGCCATCACTCTCACTACTGTAAATTATAGTTATACGTCCACTAATCTCATGGACACTTTCCTACAAACCATTTCATTGGAAGTAAGCCCTCCATGTCAGTAGCTTTCCACGTTCCGTTATTCCTATCTATGCATGATACCCTTAGACTTCTCCTTTGGACCTGTTGACTTGACATTGCCTATAACAATGTATGGACTTTCATAACAACTAATCTTACTCATCCACATCAACACTACACTTGATAGCCCATGCATTTCTGCATGTTAACCTTTTAGACCCGTACATTCGGAGATTCGTCAGATTTACCTTACCGTTGGGTTAATAAAATCCATTCTAGTCATAGGTACTTTATAGACCCCCGGCCTATGGGCTACACCATCCACCTCTGGACAGCTTTCGTGTCAAAATGACCTACGGTAGCTCTCAGCCGACTTCACCGAGCTTCACACAATTTGGTTCTTACTAACCTTGTCGCATGTCGGAGTATTAGAGGAAGCCCATCAAGGCGTTACCCTATCATTTGACTTCTTGGAATAACAGTTCTTAAAACCTATTCGTTTCAAGCCTAATCTTTTCAATTAGGAACGTGTCACACAGTTGTAAGATTGTAAAGCAAGGTGAATATCGCCTTTAGCTTGTTTCATCACTTCTGCAAAGTATTTCACTCCGATTTGTATAGAATATTCGGGGTCTGTGATGGTTCCAGGAGGAAGTCCGATGGATTATGTGAATAGGTAACACTTTGAAATTATCTCCATGTTTTCCCCTCACCCACACCGTACATGAAACTTTCGCTTCATACGGCGTTCCATCTAATTCGTTTTACTGTTTGATTTCTTTTAAATTACAAGCTATTCGGTATTGGTTTATTCGTTTGACTTGTTCCACAGTCAGCGAATATTTCCTTAGATAGTTTTCAATAGTTTGATTATCAGTTGCATGAATTAACCTATGAATATCTTTATGGATAATTCTAAGATTTTCATATTTATCCGTTCCACCTAACCCTAATGGAATATAGTGGTGACAGTGCACATCCAAAGCTGATATAAATTCTTTGAGTATCTCACATCTACCTTTTGTCATTGAGTATCTAGATAATCGATTATCTAAATATTCCAGACTCCTGTTAGGAATATTCGCAGTTAACAATTTGGATATCTCTACTAGAATTCCTCTATCCAATTCCTTATGTTGAGCGATATTTCTCCCTTCTAAGGAGTATGGAGTTTGATTCTGCGTATATTTCCAAATAGTTGCAGTTTGGATATCTGCTAGTGGAAATAGATAGATTCCACATACTTTGAAAGTTCGGTAGTTACTCTTAAAGAATTTTGTATACACCGGAGGTGCATTTATTGGTACTTCATATCTACCAATACTTTTAAGTCGATTGAAAATTACTAATGATAGGTCAAAGGCAAGCTTTTTCATATCAATATTGACATGTGTAAGCATATCTGAAATAATTACGCAAACCTAATACATATGAATTGTATAGTTGGACTTTTTTCCGATTTGTGTTTCTCTGAATGGCTTTAATTCTTTGCTTGATTTCCGTCTTTATTTGCTTCTTTTTCTTATTCGAGATTTTGGAATTACAAACCCATTTCTTCTTTTTAGGTACAACATATAAAGAATATCCAAGGAATTCTGATTTGTTTTTCCTAAGATTGATAATTTTAGATTTCTCTGGTGAGATATCCAATTTTAATCGTTCTTTCAAATAAGATTTTGTTGCGAAGAACCATTTTTGAGCAGTTCGGAAATCTTTTGCTAAGATTTTAAAGTCGTCCGCGTAACGGACTATAAACCCTTCTTTAAGGTTGGTTGTTTTCAGAGCACGTTTTTCGTTTGCTCGGTTTGCGTAAGTTTTAACAGTCTTGAAATAATGCCATTGTTTTGCTATCCATTGGTCCAAGTCGTTCAATACCAAATTAGCTAATACTGGAGACAAGACGCCGCCTTGAGGAACACCTTTAATTGGGATTCCTAATCCTTTGATTGGAGCTTTTAGGATTAAGTGGATAATCTTAAGTACTCGCTTATCCTTAATTCCTGTATTCCATAATTGTTTTAAGAGTAATGTATGATTAACATTGTCGAAGAATCCCTTAATATCGATGTCTACTGCGTAATGGAAGTTATGTCTACTAATAAGAAACATTACTCTTGATATAGCGTGTCTTGTTCCTCTCATCGGACGAAATCCATAACTATGTTCATAGAATTTTGCTTCACAGATAGGTTCTAGGATTTGTTTAATCATCTGTTGAATTAAACGGTCAAACATAGTTGGGATACCTAAGGGTCTTTTATCTCCATTTGGCTTTGGTATAAGAACTCTTTTAACTGCTTTAGGTTTATATCTTTCTAATTTCTGACGAACCAATAATAAGAAAGCATCCCTATCTATTGGTTTGTAGTCATCAATTGTGTAAGAATCTACCCCTGCAGTTCTTGAACCTTTGTTGGACTTAATTGTTCGATATGCCAATAAAATATTATTCTCCGAAGTTATCAATTCATATAAGCTATAAAAAGGCTTATTTTCTTGACTCTCTTTAAATAACATGTCGAATGTTTCTTGCATGTTGTAATATTCCCAATACCTTATTGTTGTGTTCAACTGTGGACACCTCCTCGGTGCTTGCCCACATTCCTACCAGACCATTGAACTTCATTTTCTAGAAATCAAACATAAACGAATGAGACTTAGGGCTATCCCTCCACGTTCATTAGACGCTTCATTGGTACTGTGCCCCTACTTTCACAAGAATAAAGTAATTTCAGCTAATGCCTTATATACACCTGCCCAGTAGTAGCTGTTTCCTTTTGACAGTTTCTTGCTTACCACGTTCCAATATATCTAGCTATCCATGATAACCTTAGGTGTTTGCTATAAGCCTGTGGAATTGTAGATTCATTGTTATCTACACCGAATTTCATACATCGCGACTCTTACTTTTCGGCATTCCACCATACTGTCGTATGCTATATCTTTCGATATAGTGCAATTTTAGACCCGTACCTTCGCAAATTCGTCAGTCCTACTTTTAAGACATTCTCACCATAGTTATCTTTTCAGCCGTCCGGCCTATCCTACACCATATAACATATTGTTACTTAGGTTTGTTCAGCCGACTTTACCTGGCTTCATACATAATTCATCTACTAATGAATCATGCATGCAGGAGTATTAACGGAGTTGTTTCAACTCAACATGACGGTTTTCATTCCAACTCTCGATATATTAGTTGTTATTGCTTTAAAAATTAAGCAACACTCTCATTTCACGCAAAAGCGTTTATTGAGAAACGTGTCACACCCGAAGATTGCATCACATCTAAATGCCTTCCTCCTGACTCTTGTTGTATAAGAGCCATAATAAGCCCCACATATTCACCGACTCCGTATTCTCCCATTTTCATATTTGAAAAATGTCTTTCTGAACAAACTAAATAAGAAGATGGTAAAAGCAATTGAAACCTAAATATGACCCATAAAGCGTAAGAGAGAAGGAGATAAAAAATAATTAAAACAGTGAAAGTAGTATTCCAAGGAAAGCTGGCCTCTTGCAGTATTATTTTATTACAAGTATTCTAATTAATAGGAAAATAAAAAGACTAGAGACTATATTTTTTGTTCGATAATATGAAAATAGGAGGCAGTTCAGAGTGAGCGATATAAATTGTTTACATAGTGATGCTAACGATATGTTAAAGGCAACCAGTCGGACTTTCTTTATTCCCATTAGTCACCTATCTCCAAAATTAAAAGAAGCCGTAACTTCTGCCTACTTATGCATGAGAGCGATTGACGAGATTGAAGATCATCCCGAACTCAAGTTAAAATCAAAAAGTGAGCTCTTAATTTCGATAAGTCAAGTTTTGCGAAAACCTTTTAATGAAGATGAGTTAATGGCTTTATTTTATCCGTATAAAACTCTTCTACCTGAAGTTACCTTACGACTTAGCGATTGGATAAAACTTTGTCCACCGACCATTTTAGAAAACATTTTAAATGCTACATCTACTATGGCAAAAGGAATGGCGGACTGGGTTATAAAAGAATGGCGCTTTAAAAATGAAGAGGATTTAGATGAATATACATACTTCGTTGCAGGTTTAGTAGGAGTAATGCTAACAGATATTTGGAAGTGGTATGATGGTACCGAAACAGACGAGTTTCTGGCTATAGCATTTGGTCGTGGGTTACAATCTGTTAATATTCTCCGCAATTACAAGGAGGACATGAATCGAGGTGTAAACTTTTTTCCAGATGGGTGGGAATTAGAAGATATGTTTAATTATGCTCGTCGTAATCTTGAATTGGGTAACGTTTACTTGAATGATATTAAATCAGAGACAATCCTAAATTTCTGCAAAATCCCGCTAGTTCTAGCTCATGGTACACTGGAGTCTTTAATAATTGGAAAAGAAAAAATGAGTAGAGCTGAAGTAGTAGAAGTAGTTAATCAGATAGTAGGTAAACATTAATATTCATATGATAGGTTCAATCAAGAAAGGTGCATAACCATAAGACGCACTGTATTAGAGGGAAAGGTAGCATCCATCGATTTTGGGAGCAGAATTAAGCCACTATCAATTTAAGTTAGTAGTCGTTTAGTTTCATTTGCTTAGTTCCTTTCTCTCCCTTATTTCCTTGTATAGTTTTGGTCATAGATACATCCGTCTTTTCGATTATTTGTCTAAGGCTTAATAACAGGGTTCTTGCTCTAGACCGCAAAGTAAATGTGGAGAAATAATAAAATACTGCTTATTAGTTTATTTCTTCGTCATTTTATAGCCAGTAAAGCTTATTTCGGTTTTTTGATCCACTTCTCCCTAACCCCTTCATTCGATCAATCCCTGTATAGAAATTATCTAATATCCCCCTTTCTGAGCAACTTTATGATATTTGGTTGTTATATTAAGAATCTAGAAAATAAAAATCCTTATATAGTGGCTTGTTAACCATTGCATAATAGGAATACTTAAACCGTTTTTGCATACCAAAATTTGGTCGTTAATTGACATGATAACATTATAACCTTGGATTCTCTAACTGGGGTCCTGCCAACAAAGAGCGAAAAACATAGTTGAACAAATTTCGACATTTAGATAAAGCTAATTTTCCCCACGCTAAGGAATCATTGGCTTTTATTATTATTATTGGGATATCGTTTAGAGAAAATGCGTTATCTTAACTAGTTATAATAGATGACTTTACAGTTGTTGATTATTGTAAATCCATTTCTTTCAATGTTTTATTTTTTGCTGATGATAGAGTATCAAACAAGAGAAAATAGTTAATCAAACTATAACGGGTTTACCGGTAAGGGCTATCGTCAGGAAAATGCGGATTTACAAATGGCAAAATGAGCAGCAAAAAATTTTGCTGCTCATTTAATTATAATAGCTTCATTTATTATTGTTTTAATAAATAGTAGGGATCAAACCACCGTCCATTCGCAGTGCTGTACCCTTCATAGCACCCGAATATGGGCTGCTTACAAATGCAACCATTCTTCCTATCTCAAAAGGACGAATAAATCTTTCAATATGTGAATCAGGTAAATTAGATAATACAAAGTCCTTTTCCATTTGTTCGAAAGACTTACTAGAATTACCATACATGTCTTTAAGTATATTTTCGACATTCTCCGACAATGTAGGTCCAGGCATAATGGTATTAATTGTCACTTCTTTGCCCTTTGATAAAAATGATAATGATTTGGATAAAGATAAAATCATTGATTTAGTCACAGCATACTGTGGCATATTTCCTGAAGGCATGACAGCTTCTTCACTAGCAATAAAAATAATTCTCCCAAAATTTTCACTCAGCATTTTATCTATATAAAATCTAGACATGTTATCAGCAACAAGAAAATTTGTGTCAAAATATTTCTTCCAAACTTCATCATTGACTTTTTCATAAGTCATCATTTCGTATACTCCTAAATTATTCACAAGAATATCTACATTAGGATGATTATTGAATATATTTTCTCTTTCATCTCTGTTCAATAGATTACCAAAAGCATTCTGAGGATTCGTTTCTGGATATTTTTTCTTTATGTCATTAACAATAATTTCTACTTCTTCTTTGTTTCTACCGTTGACTAAAACATCCACACCCTCTTTTGCAAGTTCGAAAGCAGGAGTTCAAAATCTTGATTTACAATTGGATGCTTTTAGGAAATATGGTTGTGAAGAAATATTGATTTTTCTTATTTTTCACTCCCTAAACCCTTCCCTTTATCAACTGTTTTGATCATTAACAAGTAATCTATTTGATTAAGTGTTTTAGCATTATGTTAAAAATATTTTTATTGACATTAACACTAGTGTCATACTTTAGACTGTAGTCAATACATCTGAAAGGGGCATTTCCATTGAAGAGAATTAACCAAAATGAGAAAGTATACAATCAGAGTAAATCATCAGTGAGTCGCACACCTGTGACGGTAATCGGTTTGGGAATGTTGGGCTCAGCGCTGGCCAGCGCATTCCTTAATCATAACCATCCAACAACTGTCTGGAACCGCACAGCTAACAAAGCTGATGATCTTGTTACCAGAGGAGCAGTTCGTGTAGATTCAGTTACAGAGGCGGTAGAAGCTAGTAAATTGGTGGTCATCTGTGTATCGGACTATGAGGGAGTACGCGAGATACTAGCTCCTAGCATCGCCAAACTCTCAGGGCGACTCCTTGTGAACCTCAGTTCTGGTACACCAGAACAAGCTCGGGAGATAGGTAATTGGGCGAAAGAGCACAATGTCAGCTACCTTGATGGTGCTGCCATGAGCGGTACACGTCTTGTCGGTAAGCCGGAAGCTGTCTTCTTGTATAGTGGATCATCAGCTGCCTTCACAGAATATGAGGAAACACTGAGAAGCTTAGGTAATGCCATGTATCTAGATGCTGACTTTGGATTGGCTTCGCTTTATGATACGGCACTTTTCGGCATGAATTGGGGTGTGTTGATCGGGTTTTACCATGCTGTTGCCTTACTTGGCACAGAGCAGGTTGATCCTATAAAGTTTGCCTCGATCGCTACCGAATACACTCCTTTCGTGATTGGACTCATGTCTGATCATGCACGCCAAATTAAAGAGGGTCACTACCCTAAGGATGATGGCACGCTTGAAGTTCATATGGATGCGATGGATCATCTCGTCCATACCAGCCAGGCTAATGGTATCAGTACAGACGTGCCTAACCTCATTAAAACTCTTCTAGAACGAGGGATCGCAACAGGTCATAGTTCAGATGGGATTGCAAGCCTGATTGAAGTCATTAAAAAACCTACACCATCAAAGTAATGTTGTTTACAACATGAATGATGGAAGTACGCAGGAGGGGTTCCAGTTACTTTTATATAAAAATAAATTTGTAGATGTAGAGAGATAATTAAAGAACACTGGAGGGAGTTTGTATGTTGTGTCGCCAGATGCGGCGATCACACGATTAAATCAATTCGGCGTTCAGATTTTCACCAGTTCGATAGCGTGAAGCACAAAAGTTTGTTCGTTGGATAGGACGAAGGGGTATACAAACTAAAAACCTTCCTCGTAATAATAGTGGAAGGTTTTTATCCTCTTACCGGAACACTTTTCTAAGTGGTCGTCTAACGTTCTATTGGACTCCAAGACCGAAAACACCGAGGAAAGCCGTATGTTCGTACAAGAAATAATTGCTACTTTGCGGCCTTATCATCTTTGCGCTGCAGGATAACGTCTTTTATTTTGTCGATTTGCTTTTCCAACCGGTGTTGTACAGTGGCCAATGCATTCATTTGTCTGTTGATTTCACCCAATTTTTCTTCATATATCTCCAGCATTCCTTCACAATATTCGTTTATTTCAGGGTAGATCTCCTCACACTTCAAAACTTCCTCTATCTGATCAGCGGTTAGACCTAAACCCAAATATAATTGGATGGTCCTAATTCGTTCAATGGCAGATCCGTTAAACTCCCGGTAACCATTTTCAAGACGGCTAGCTGTAATTAACTTTTTCTTCTCATAATGCCTTATGGATCGAACACTGGCACCTGTCTCTTTAGACAATTCACTGATTTTCAATGGGAATGCCTCCTTTTTGTTCAAACCTTATCTTATAATATGACATTAGTGTTAGGGAAAATAAAAATATATAGAATTAGTCTCATAAAGACAATCACGTTTCTGCATGATCGTCTTATTTAAAATTAGTTTTAATTCAAGAAATTCGAAGACCACTATAAGCAGACAAAGTTAACACTCTATATGGCCGTTGCATATGGTCAGTTGTAACCGCCTTTAAGGAAAAGAAATAACCCTCTATTGAAATTGTTAATACCTTATCAATAATATAGAATCACTCAAATATCTACTATTCTCGCCTCCAAATCGAAGAAAACTAAATAACATTTCGCAGAGACCAAACAAACGATGATCCTCATTCCATTTATCTTTAATCAACTGTACGCAACAAAGGGAAACAAATAAACAACAACACTACGCTGATGATCAATGGAAACGCACTCCAGAACATGATAGTACTAATTGAAACACCCAAACCTAGAACCCCTGAAGTCGCTGCATACGACAATGGCATCAACCCTAAGGATGCCATCCGGATCAATCCCATCACGCGCCCGATTTTTTCTTTGTCTGTATGCTCCTGTATCATAGCGATTAATGGGATATTAACGGCAGGATTCAAAATCCCTATAAAAATGATGACGGCAATGGCCATCCAAACCGTGGTCGTCTGACTGAAAGCCAGCATAACCAAGCCTTGGGCTGCCATTAGATATAATGCATACGCCCCTCGCCTACGACGAAGATTCAAAACACCCATTATAATGGACCCTGCAATCATTCCAAAGGTCAACCCCCCCTGGACATAACTGAAGTCACTCGCTTTTCCCTGTAAAATACTTTCAACAAATATTGGCAGCCCCATGAACATCGGTCCGGTAAGAAAAAAATTCACGACAATGGCAATGATAAACAAAGATTTTAGTAAACGGGATTTCCATATATACATAAACCCTTCTTTAAGCTTAGTACCAAAACCTTTTGATGATGATGTACTTGTCGGTTTATTTACTTTTACATGCCGTACACAGAACCCACCTATTATTAACAATAAGCTAATAATGATAAATAATGATTCATATCCTGATAAACTGAGGATAATTCCTGCAAGGAGCGGCCCAGAAAACAATGCGATCTGCATCGTCCCCTGCATAACGGAATTTGCTCGTGTAAGCTGCTCGTTTTTTACGATCATCGGTAAAATCGAGTCCCTTGCAGGTTCAAACAACCCACCAAGTATTCCGAAAAGCATGGCATTTACGGCAAGCACCCAAATCGGCAAAGGATGAGAGAAGAGAAACAGAACAGTCATCCCAAGGGCCAGGATCCCCCTCAATATATCGGAGAAATACATCATTTTCGATTGGTCACGAATATCGGATAGCACCCCACCTATCAGCATAAAAATAATCCGGGGAATCGATAATGAAATCAGGACGATCCCTAAAGCCGCACTTAATCCTAATTCTTCTACGATATACCAGGACTGAACGAACATGAACATCGACATACTTAAGCTTGAAAAGATGGTTGCCAGCCATAACATCACAAAGGATCTGTCCTTAAATAAACCCGATTCCTTCTCCATTTCACTCGTTTGTGCCCTTGCTTCTTGCATCCAATCACACCCCTATAAAAATTATTTTGTCCGGTTAAATAAATTTTACTGACTAGCCAAAAGAAGAGTCTGAATTAGGAGTCCACCTCTTCAGACCTTTTCCGATTAAACATTGATTCGTCTACTTGAATACCTAGGGAATGGAAATAGTAGAGTTTCGCATCCTCTGTAGGATTTTTCTTTTGTATATCTGCCAGTTCATCCATAAGTTCATAGTACTTCTTCTGCCACGCTTTAAAGTCCTCTTCAGTTGCTTTGATTTCAAATGCACTCGATAAATACTTCCAATCAGTTGGATCTTGTGAACCGGTTTCTTCCTGCAGCGCTTCCTCCGGTGTAGATAAGACCCTCATCTTCGAACGCTCCAGCATATTCACTATCATTTGCCGAACCGTTTCACTCATATCCTCCGAATTAGGCAGCAAGGTTCGATCAGCAACAAATCCTCCCGCTACAGATTGATAAAACTTCTGGACAATCCCATTCTTTTCTTCCCTTTTAACAATTTCGACTAGCTCATTTTTTTCTAATTCTTTCAAATGGTAATGAATCCGTGCCCGTGACAGGTCAAAGACTTCAGAAAGTTGTTGACCTGTTTGAGGTTTTTCCATTAAGCGTAAAATGAGCTGAGATCGAAATGGATCACTTAGAGCCTTCAACTGTTCATAGGTAGTCAACAGCTTAATGTCCTTCATATGTTCACTCCATTTACTCGGTAAAATTTATTTAACTATAGTATATATTAAAACGAAGGATTGTCAAACACACAAAATCCTTGCTTATGGACATAGCTTCTTTTCTCTTTTCATCACTTATTTTTTAATATCCCCAAATATTCTTCCCACGGTCCAACGTCCTCCCTATATCTCTCGGCCATTACCCGAGCGATTTGAGCAATATGCGTTAAATCATGAACAACCCACGTAGAAAGCAATTCTCTTAATTTCACTTTTCCAAATGCAGGGTGTGTGCCAGTCAATTCAAGATGCAAACCTGGTTCAATAATACTCTTAAGTTTGGCTATATTTTGTTTCCGAATCGTTTTAAATTCAAGTAACTTATGTTTAATCGATCCCTCATTCTTATCATTTAAGTGCGAAAATCGATCAAATGGAGGAAATGGCTGTTTTTCACTCTCCTCAATAATCATTTCCAACCTTGGTATCCAATTATTTTTCTCTCCCTCAATGAGGTGTTCAATCACTTCAGAAACATTCCATGTTCCTTCACCCTCATTGAATTGCACCCAGTTATCAGACAAACCAGATAAAAAACAAACTTTGTGGGGTCCGCTCAAGTACCTCAATCGCTTCCTTCATGCTAAAATTCATATCATTGCTCCTTTTTGGATTAAATTCTTCTTCCAACAACAGTTTCACCTGAATATATTTTAATTCTATGTATTCTCGTTTCTGGTGAAGTCCCTGCTTTGATTTTAAAAAAGCATCTCTATTTTTTGTAAATGCACCTGATTGCCTTTTACTTCTGCCCTACCGTTCCTTACATATAACAACGGGGTTATCCAAATCATTATTATTCACGATCAGATCGGCATATTTATCGGGATTACATTCTTCTAGGTACATTTTGGAAGCTGGATGGTATCTTTCCAAGAAAATTCTTTTGGCATTTTCTAAGCCGCCTAAGGCATGTTTCTCTCTTTTGCTCCCTCTTTCTAAAGCAATCTCGAAATCAGTTTCTACATAAATCTTAAAGTCGAGCTCTTCTCTTACATCACTTTTGAATAAAAAAGTTCCGTCTATCATTAATACTGAATCCCGATTAGCTTTTACTGGAGGTAGATCAATCGATTGGTCTAAAGCTAAATCATGCGATTTGATCTGATAGTATCCATTTCCATTAGGACCTAGTGGTTTAAGTAGTTTTTCTAGTAATGAATTGTGATCGTAGGCATCATCATAATAACCTTTGGCTGAAGTTCTTCCCTGAGAATAGCGGATTGTTTTAGGATTATGGAAATCATCCATTAAGGCTCTAATAACGTTAATTCCCATCCCTTGAAGGATTTCAGTAAGCTCATTTGCTAAAGTGGTCTTTCCCGAAGAAGTGATCCCACTAATTCCAATTCTTAATGGATGACTCTTCATTCTTGATCGCACTGTTAGGGCAACAGACTTTAAAACATCATTTCTACTCATTCAAAACACTCCTAGCTAAGATCAATTTTTTAATTTATAGGTGCCATTTCTATATACATTGCATAAACCTATCGTTCCGACTTCCCCATTTTTCTGAATAGTTTTAGAGAATAGTTTTATTGAATAGTAGGTTCCCGTTTTGTCTGTCTTTAGGGCTTCTCTCATATCATCCAACAATAACATAATGTCCTATAATTATTTCTGTCGTTTACTACCGTTAGTGTTCTCGAAAAATTCAATGAGGTTATTGTCGGGGTCTGTTATTCCGAATTCACGTACACCCCACCACTGGTCTCTTAGCTGTGCATTAGGATGCAAAATCCCCAATGGCTGAATTCGTCTATAAAGTTCATCAATGTCTTCTACTTCTATACGACAACTTGCAGTGCCTGCGATAAACGACTCGGCACCTGAAATAATTGGTTTTGAGTTGTAACGAGATTGCCAGCTTTCATCGCTTGCCTCCCAGAGATGAATAAGTCGAACTTCATTAAAAAGAAGGACCGCAAATCCCTCCTCATGATAGCCCAAGGTAAAACCAAATTTATCGCAATAAAAATCAATACTATGTTTAATATTTCTCACAGGTAAAGCTGGAATGGCACTGATCATTCTCATTTAGAAATTCTCCTTTTATTAGCTAGTTTATTTTTTCATTTTCTTAGCATATTAAGAAAGGACCTAAATATAGGCCCCTTTCTTCTAGTCTAACTTTTTGGGCGTTAACTCAGGTTAAATACTTGATAACAGCCATTTCTTTACCGAATCTAACACCATTATCAATAAATCCTAAACTAGAATATAAATAATGGGCTCCCTTATTTTCTGGTTGATAACCTACCACAATTTTCCCCGCATTCGGTAATTTAGCCATTTCTGAAATCATTAACTCAGCTGCTTCTTTCCCTATACCCTTCCCCTGGAAATTCTTATCAACCATGATTCTATATATCCAAAAGCCATCGAGTTCTTCTTTGACGGAATTAAACATTAAAAATCCCACTACCTGGTCTTCAAAGTATATGGCATAAGGTTTTAATGTTGATTCGAACTTAGATTGGGCTATTGAAATAGCATTAGGTTCAATATAATCTGCTTGATCCTTTGAAACTTCTAATTCACAACATTCATACCAGTTTTCTGCATTCACTTCTACTAGTTTCACTTTACTTTTATTCACACATTTTCCCCTTTCAAATTGAGGAAACGCTAAACAATGAGTGTTAATTAGGCGTTATCCCCTTGTATCTATAAATGATTAAAGCTGTTTTGTTTGTCATAATAAAACGCCTCCCTTAACAAAGATCGCCAAAAAAATGAGTGAATTTTCCGACTTATTTATTATACCATAATCCTCCATTTAATCCTCTTTTCTTTTTACTCATATATTTGCAAATATCAGGAACTGGGCCGCAATCCCGCATAAGCCGAAATAACGGTAACAAAAAGGGCTTTTCTGCCGGGAAACCGTGCAAATCCGAAATGACAGTAGCTGAGGAAGGACCTAACCACATATAAAAGCATAAGAAAGGCCTTCATATTTTGGTGAAAGACGAAACCACGAAGAAAAACATAAGAAAATATCCCTCATAATCCCTGAGGAATTTACACTGTTCATTTCCACATAAAATCGAATACAATGGAAGTACTAACAAATAAGGAGGCAATATACATGAAAAACATGACGAATCAAACCGTACAAACATATAAGGGTGGAACACTTTTATAAATTGTAAACGGTGTACCCCCTTATATGTGTTTATTTAAATAACACAAAAAGGGGTAAATCATGCGTTTTCCAGTAAAAAAATTTTTCTCATATTACAAGCCGTATTTAAAGTTGTTTCTTTCGGTATTGGCGTGCGCCTTTATTGTATCTAATGTGACTTTGGTGTTTCCATTGCTCGTTCGTTATATTACGAAGGATGTTCTGGAAGGAGACTTGTCCACTGCACTAAGTGAAGTGTATTGGATTGGTGGGCTGATGCTTGTTTTAGTGGCGATTCAGAATATCGGGAACTACTTTGTGGACTACAAAGGGCATGAAATCGGTGCTCGTATGGAAAGGGATATGCGCAGCGAGCTGTTTACACATATGCAAAAGCTTTCCTTTAGCTTTTACGATAAGGAAAAGACAGGCCAGCTCATGTCTCGAATTACGAATGACTTGCTACTGCTTTCAGAACTGTACCATCATGGTCCAGAAGACTACGTCAAATATCTTGTTCGTTTTATCGGAGCGTTTGTCATTTTGTTCTTTATTAACGCACCATTAACAATCGCCGTATTTTGTTTTTTACCAGTCTTAGGTGGCTTTGCATTGTATTTTAATAAGATTTTGAACAGTGCATTAAGAAGAAACAAAGAGCGAATTGGGGATGTAAACGCACAGGTTGAGGATAGTCTAGCCGGGATCCGTGTAGTAAAATCGTTTGCCAACGAGCACGTAGAGATCGAGAAGTTTAACCTAGAAAATAATCGTTTTCTCGATAGTCGGAAGAAAACGTACAAGGCCGAAGCATATTTTTTCAATGGTGTTGAAACATTTATCCAACTGATTACGATAACGGTGGTGATCTTTGGAAGTGCCAGTATCGTAGGAAACACGTTAGATTTAGCAGATTTGATTACTTTTTTACTGTATATCGGCTTTATGATTGAGCCTATTCAACGGCTGACCCATATGAGTATGCAGTTTCAAGAAGGAATCACTGGCTTTCAGCGCTTTATGGAAATTATGAACCTTAAACCGGCAATCGAAAACAGATCTAATGCCGTGGCCTTGCCCGAAGTAAACGGTGAAATTGAATTTAGAAAAATTTCTTTCCGTTACGATGACCACATGGACAATGTCTTAGAAAACCTGTCACTTCGGATCCAACCGGGAGAGTACGTTGCGTTCGTTGGTCCGTCCGGTGTAGGAAAAACGACTTTATGCTCGCTGATTCCTCGCTTTTATGATGTGACAGATGGGGCCGTGTTACTAGACGGGATTAATGTTTGTGATATCGACCTGCCAACCTTAAGAAAAACAATAGGGATTGTTCAACAAGATGTTTACCTTTTCACAGGAACCGTGATGGATAATATCCGCTATGGAAAGCCCACAGCAAACGACGCTGAAATTATTGCTTCAGCTAAGCATGCCAATGCACATGATTTTATCATGAGTTTGCCTAACGGATACCACTCGGAAATCGGTCAACGAGGGGTCAAACTGTCTGGTGGTCAAAAACAGAGACTAAGTATCGCTCGCTTATTCTTAAAAAATCCACCACTGCTTATATTAGATGAAGCCACAAGTGCATTGGATAACGAAAGTGAAAGCATTGTCAAAGAATCACTAGAATTGCTGGCAAAAGGACGTACAACTCTCGTTATTGCCCATCGCCTTTCGACTATTCGTAATGCCGGGCGGATTATTGTATTAACAGAGGACGGGATAGTAGAACAAGGCACCCACGAAGAATTACTTGCACGCGATGGAGCCTATGCGCACCTGTATTCCAAGCAGTTTGAATTACAAGTATAAGGTGTTTAAACAACAATCGGCTATTCCCTTACCTAAAAAAGGGAATAGCCAATTGTTTATATTCAAGCCAAACCGCTCTTCATGACATAACTTTTATTCATAATCTTTCTTGGCAATTGGTTTAATAAGGAGGCTGTTTCCGCATAGATGGTTGCTTTTCGAACAAGAATAGAAACCTGTAAGTATTAAGATTTCGGGGCATCTTTTCGTCAAAGCAATTAATATTTCACTAAAATTGAATATTTAAGATGTTTATCATTGATCAAAAGCAACAAAGTTTACGAAAAGAGCCTTTCTAAAAGATTGTTGTTTTATAAATAGATTTTGTGAAAGCAAACTATCTATAAAGAAGTTGATTGGAGCGGAAATCAACCACTGCTCTTTTGAAAAAAAATAGCAGTAAAGTTTACGAAAACAGCCAATAAGAAGAACGATTCATTTCCGCTCGACCATCGCCCCTTTTATACAAACTAAAACTATAGGTATTTCATGATTTTTAAAGGTATATATTTCCATATAAACATAATGCAAGTTAGGCTCATTGGTGTTTAATTTTTGAATGATAACCCTTTTGAATGTAAAGCAGTCCTTAGTTTAGGTATTGATGCAGGTCCCATACCGTGAAATTGTAAAATCTCTTTTTCACTATAGTTCGATAGCTGTTGTAAAGTTGTAATTTCATTGTTTTCCAACGCTCGTCTAGCTGGCGCTGAAAGTAGCGAAAGAAATCCGTCATCAGGTTTCCGTTCTTGCTCACAAATTGGACAGGTTGGACAGTCACTACTTTTAAAGTATTGGTGTCCTTTCTTACAGGTCCTTAAACTTTTCTTTGAAGCTGTCATAGTTAATCTCTCCTTTCTCAAGCATTATTATTTAGCTTCTACCTTCTGTACTACCACTCAGAGTTGTTTCTTTCAAGAGCTGCCTTAACTTCAAATGCATTTATTCATTTGTTAAGTATCTAAACATAAATCTATTTTTGCTTAACTCATTGATTATTCTCAGATTGAAAATGTACTTTTATTATACATTTTAAGCTATGGGGCAGAAAAGGTATTTACATAGACGAATAGAGCAAAGTAGATTTATAATTGGGGTGAACAGTAAACTCATAAAAATATTCATTTAGGTGATTATATGAAAAAAGAAACGATCCTTCAGTTTGATACAACGGTTGCCCGTAAAAAGCCGAACAGTGTTCACCGGAAGAGTCTATGCCCGTTTTGCGAGAGAGGAGGGCTATCAGAAATATTGGATACACGTGACTCTATCATTCTTGTAAAAAATAAATATCCTGTTCTGGATGATTCCTTCCAAACAGTATTGATTGAGACAGATGAGTGCGAATCCGAGTTATCTGAGTATCCAAAATCGCATCTTTATAAAGTATTAAGATTTGGTATTGAAAAATGGTTAAAGATGGAGGAAGACGACGATTTCGAATCCGTTTTGTTCTTTAAAAACCATGGACCATTGTCAGGGGGCTCTATTCGCCATCCGCATATGCAAATTATCGGATTGAACAATGTGAATTATCGAGACAATCTGACCGAAGATTATTTTATCGGACATGAAATTGATTCAGCAAATGGAGTTCAATTAAACCTTTCAACAAAGCCGATGATCGGTTTTACGGAATTTAATATTGTCCTTGATGATCTGGATAAAATAGACCAAGCAGCTGATTATATTCAAAAGTCTGTACATTATGTCATTCATCATTTTAATGGCCGTGGCTGTTCGAGCTATAATCTTTTTTTCTATAACTGGATTGGTAAAATATTCATTAAGGTTGTTCCACGATATGCAACAACACCATTGTATGTCGGGTATGGTCTACGGCAAGTTTTTAGAAACCCCCATGACCTTATCGACGAGATGACAAAGCTTTATTTTTAATGTAGAAAATGAGCCCGACGATCCTAAGCATTTCTGAATTTGAAGTGAGAGCTTGATCCTTCGTTACTTAACAATCTTTCCATTTGATTATAAAGCCAAGATTTTTAATCCAACTCAATCATGAATAAAGACGCTTTCCTTGTTCTAGAAAAGCGTCTAATCGAAGTTTTCCTACATTCTCCTTTTCACTAAATAACCCAACCCTAAATAGATCATTCCCATACATAAAATAAATAGTTCACTTTTAACTCCTAACGAACCAAAAGAAATGAAAAAGGCTATAACAAAACCAATACCAAGCATCATACAAAACCCAGTATAAAATAATCTCCAAGTATTATACTTTAACTTGAAGGCTCCTACTAGAGTAATAAATCCAAAAACGAGAAGAATGATAAGGAAGAACATAGGCAATCTGTCAACTAAAGAAGGTTCATATCCTGTATTCCATGCTTTTGATAACCCCAGTCCTATTAAAGACAATAAACCAAATCCTATTGTTCCAAAGATTGTCAACGTGCCAACGATAACACCTAGTGTCTTCGAATACATAAATTCTTGCATTTGTTCACCTCGTTATTTCTCCTCTATACTTAACTAAATAACTCCCCTTATTTAATTTACTCTATTTTAATAATGTTTTGTTGACTTAATGTCTTGATTGCAATCTCTTTCGCTTCTGTCCCGCTTCCATTTATATTCACGGCAAAGGCCCATGTATCCTTTTTCGTCTCAACAAAACCGATATACCAGCCCAGTCCAAGATCAGACAGTCTTGTCCCTGTTTTCCCATGGAGGGTATAGGTATCCTCGTCGTCCTGAATCATCATCCTCTTCACTGTTTTTTGATGCTTCTCTCCAAATGGAAGCTTTTCATGTACGAGTCTTTCGATAAAGTCCACTTGCTCTACAGCAGAAATTTTGAGTGAGCTATCAAGCCAAAATAAATCAATCCCGCCTGATATGTCCTTATTGCCATATTCCATTCTATTGATATACTCTTGCATTCTTGTTTCTCCGATATCCCTTGCCATATCCTGATAAAACCAAATGGCGGATTCTCTCATCGCAGATGCCAGTGAGTGATCACGGTTCCAGGTTTCAAATTCTCTTACCACCCCATCCCAGCGCTTCACCTCGTACTCATCTCTCACCGCATTTGTTTGCAAGCCCATTAACGCATTCGCTACTTTAAAAGTCGATTCAGGAGTTAATCTTTTCGTGCTTCTTTTTTGGTTATACACATATGTCTTATCGGTTTTTAGATTTTTAAGCACCATCGTGCCCTCTTTTCCATTAAAAAGCTCCTGAATCTCCAATTCCTTTGTTTTCTGCTCAGCACCTGACACTGTAGTTCCCGAAAGAACCAGCATGAATGAAAATAACACAAGGACTGCTGCTTTAAACATCTTCATCTTTCTTCCTCCTTTGTTAATAGGGATTTCTAATGATGTCTTACTCGCTGATGATACCCTATACTATAAGCAACCGCATGGATTACGGAAAGCTTCATTTTTCCCCTCTGTACCCATACAGATTAAAGGAGAGAACACGATATGCTGACGAAATATGGAGAGATCATAAAGGAAATCAACATGAGAATAGAGGATGGGCGCCTTCCACCAGGGGAAAGACTCCCCTCTGTTCGAGCATTTTCAAAAGAATTTCAATGCAGCATTAATTCGATTATTAAAGCTTATGCAGAGTTAGAAAAAGAACATAAAGTGTACGCTGTTCCAAAGGTCGGCTATTTTGTTGTTGGGAGCACGTCAGCACATGACGAGAATCCATTTGACCTGATCAATTTTTCATCTGCCGGCCCTGACCGCAGCAAAATGCCATACCGAGATTATCAGCATTGCATGAATCAGGCAATTGAGCTGTATAAAGAAGAAATGTTTCAATACTCTGAGCCGCTTGGTTTACTCACTCTTCGTCATCGGCTTTCTAAACAGCTTCAGGATCTTCAAGTGTTTGCTCCTTCAGAAAGGATTGCTGTGGTATCAGGGTCTCAGCAGGCACTCGATCTTCTTGTCTCTCTTCCCTTCCCAAACGGAAAAGAAGAAATCTGTGTAGAACAGCCAACACATTTTAGTTTTATTGAATCAATCTCATCCAGAGCTTTAAAGGCAGTTGGCATTGAAATGACGGATCGTGGGATTGATCTTGATAATTTGGAAGCGATTTTCCGAGACAGAAGCATCAAGTTTTTTTACACTGTGTCTAGGTTTCAAAATCCGACCGGCTACAGCTATTCCAATTATGAGAAAAAGAGATTGGTAGAGCTTGCTCAAAAATATGACGTGTACATCATAGAGGATGATTATATGGGAGATCTGGACACACGAAGAAAAGCAGATCCGATGTTTGCTTATGATCCATCTGGAAGGATTATCTATACGAAAAGTTTTTCTAAAGTTCTACTCCCAGGGTTACGGCTTGGTGCAGTAGTTCTGCCGAATGCGATGGTCGAAGACTTTACTAAAGCGAAATTTGCAGCGGATGTTCATACACCTGTACTTACTCAAGGTGCTCTAGAAATCTATTTAGAGAGCGGTATGTACAACGCACACATTCAAAAGTTGAGAAAACAGTACAACAAAAAAGGGTCTATTTTAAAGCAAGCCTATCTTGAACACCTGCCTCAAGGAGCATCGTTTTCAGGAGGAGAGTCCGGTTTCTACTCAATGATTACTCTACCAGGACGAATGAAAGCAGAGTATCTTGCCCAACATCTCAAGAAAAGGAATGTGCTTGTACAGGATGCTACGAATATGTATCTGCCTCCATATCGGAAGGAAAACCGAATTCGGCTCAGCGTATCCCAGGTAGAAGATCAGCAAATCGGTTTAGGTGTAAAGAAGATTGGGGAAGGGATACAGGAGCTATTTTTAAGAAAAATTAATTTTATATAAAGGTCGTACCAGGTTTATTTAAAGTATCAAATATTAAATCATCAAAAAAGACTAGTCAAAGCCATTCTAGAATTTTGAGGTCAGCTAATTCATGTAGGATATACATAAGATGTTATACAATAAAACGAACAATATTCAAATGAATTTCTTTTCCCTTTAGAATGAAACACGAACATTAAATTATTTTTTTTATTCAATGTTCATGTTTTTGTTGATTATCTATTTTAAATTTGCTATATTATCAATGTAATAATCTTAAATAACATTACTCGTATATTCTCGGTAATATGGTCTGAGTGTCTCTACCTGGTTCCCATTAAAAGAACTAGACTACGAGTTAAAGTATGGGGAATTATGGCTATGATTAGCCACTACCCTTTAATGATTTAGCATATCTTCCTTTTCTTTGCTTAATTATCTATACTTTGACTTTTGTGGGTCTGTAAAGGTAGAAATGATTCTACATTTTGGACCTTTTTTCTTTTGACCAAAACTTCGAGGATTTCAAACAACAAGGAGGAAAAAGGAATGGAAGCAACATTTTATAACACAAAGAAGAAAAGAAAAAGATCATTAAAAAGCCTCGCTATATTAGCATTTATTACTTTATTATTATTTTCGTTAGTTGTAGGATGTAGTTCTTCTTCACAATCTAAAACCGTACAAGAAAATTCTCAAAGACCTATTTTAGTCCAAGGTCCAATGCCAATAGAAGCTGAAAAATTTGCTCAAAGGTTAGAAAATGTTAAAAAAGAAAAATCAGGCACATTTGAATTTTATATAGGCACTGTAGACAATTACCCTGTAATAGTTGCAAAAACAGGTAAGGGAATGGAAAATACAGCAGCTGCTACAGCAGTGGCTATTGAAAGATATAACCCTATAGCCATCATCAATCAAGGAACTTCGGGAGGACATGATCCCAATTTACACGTATTTGATATTGTAATAGGAAAAAGGACTGTAAACTTAGGTTCATTAAAAACAGCAGATCGTGATGAAAACCAAGGAATCGATCCAACTGATTGGAAACCTATGGACTTAATGGCTTCTGAAGGAAGTGCAGGGGAAGATCCTAATGCTGAAAAAATTCGTTACTATCAGGGAGACAAAGATCTACTCGCAGCTGCTAATGCAGTAAAAGATAAATACACGAAGGGCAAGGTTGTCGAGGGGACTATTGGTTCAGCAGACGTATGGAATAATGAAGTTGATAGAATTAAATGGTTCCATACTAAGTATGGAACATCCGTGGAAGAAATGGAAGGTGCTTCAGCTGCACAAATTGCCAAAGCTTATGACGTAGCATTCTTAGGAATTAGAATACTATCTAATAATAAAGTAAATGGTGGAGAATACAACCCAAATACAGCGGCAGCAAATCAAGATTATGTTTATGAAGTAGTGAGAAAATATATCTCTATGCTCCCAAGCGAATAATATATAGCTAAACTTTATTACTATCTATTCATATTAACTAAACTAACGTATCATCTCTTTCTTATACCTTGGTTCGATGATCAGTAGGTACAATAAAGGAATCTTTAAATAAGGGCTTTCTGGAACTTATGTGAAGCTTAGATATAGCAAACCGTTATGTAATCGTGTGCTTCAATAGAATAAACATCAATAAAAAGGGGTGTCCAGAATTTGTGTTACCCAAAATTTCTGGACAGCCTCTATCAATTAATCTGTATAGAACATCCGCTAGTTTAATTAAAAGCCCCCTGTATACCACTTATATCCGTGTTTCTGAGAGTGTGAAATCGTATTTCGTTCCGCGTCGAGTTTAGTTACTTTTATCATGAAGGTAATTTTGAAAAAAGATTTCCTTTTTAACGTCGTACCATACTGCAAAAGCATGTACTATAAACAAAGGAACGAGAAACATATCATTTAGAGATAAACTTCCTTTTTATTAATAATCACCATGAGAAACCCTTCCTAGTGCCTAACTAACATTAGAATCCATGAATTAAGAGAAATCTACTCAAATAGTTCTATTACTAAAATAACCTAAATACAGTATGGACCAGATGATTGTTTATGGAAAAAAATCTGAAATTCCTTCCCTCTCTGCATAATAGTAGTCAAGCAAGGTACCGTCTATATCAAAGAAAATCATTTTATCCCCACTTGAATACAGATTAGCCATCTATTTTCTACTTCAGTGATTCCTAGTTCCTAGTGATTCAGCTCTAGTTATCTCTTAAATCCTTCTCCATCCGGATATCCGACCACATTTTATCTTGCCAATAGGTGAAATCATCAATACGGCCGATTTCCTCGTATCCCAGCTTTTGATATAGCTTCTGAGCCTGTTTGTTAAATTCAAATACGCCTAGTTCAATGCGATTAAGACCCTGCTGCTTAATCTGTTCCTCTAAATATTGTAACGCCACATAACCAACACCTTTGCCTCGACCTTCAGACTCACCAATTGTAATTCCTATCCATGCAGTTCCTGGCTCTTTTTTGTAAAGATGGCTTGGATCAACCATATAGTTCATTTCTCCGACTAATTGGTCATCTAGGTAGATTAGGTAAATGTGGTGGTTTTCCAATCTTTGTGTTAATTCTTCTAAGCTCATTTTTACTTGACGTTCCATGTCTTGCTTATTTTTGCTTGGCCGGGTCAATGGTATTAAAGCAGGGTCGTTTTCCCATCGATTAAATACGTTAACAAGATTTGAGTTCGCTTCAATTAATTTGATGAATTGAATATTCATGGGGGCTCCTTTCAAGGTAAATGAAATCGATTGTTTTTTAAATCTCTTTCAAACTATCTATCATCTGTTTTCAATTTTAACAGATAAATTCCTCCATTAGCCTTAATGTTTACAGATTAAAACAATATTATAGAAAAAGGTCGTGTTGTATTTGTTCAAGACCATTATAAATAGTCTAGATTACAATAATATCCTTTCCGATCTTTCTAAATAGCAAAAAACTACCTGAAATAATCAAGTAGTTTTCTACTAAACAAAATTATTTAAACAGATACATCATCTTTTATTGATGTTTCAAGCCTCTGCTTTTTTGACTTTTTAAAGTTAAATATTTCATATACGCACGGGATGACAATCAGAGTAAGCATGGTTGCAACTGCCAGACCGCCAATAACAACAACTGCTAAGCTTTGGGAAACAAGACTTCCTGTTTCAGCTTTCTTCGCTAATAATGGAAGCATCGCACAAATCGTTGCAACTGCCGTCATGATAATTGGACGCATTCTTCTTACTGAAGCCTCAATTAGTGACTCTCGAATCGTCATCGTTTTCTCATTTTGCTTCACGCGATCTAATAGAACAATAGCATTTGTTACAACAATTCCAATTAACATTAAGGCACCAAGTAGAACCGTAATATCAACTGAAATTCCACTGATCATGAGACCAAGTATCGATCCTATCGCGGCAAGTGGAAGAGAGAACAGAATAGCAATTGGCGCTTTAAATCCTTTGAATGTTATAACCAAGATCAAGAATACCAGCCCTATGGATACGATCATTGTCGTGAATAGGTCATTGAAGTCTTCGGATTGTTGTACGCTGGCTCCTCCAACAAACACCTCTACGCTTTCTGGCAATTTAATTTCATTTTTTCCTTCTTCCCCAAAGATTGCAGATTCTATCTCGGCATTTACATCAGAAAGCTTTGATGGATCAACTTTTGCAGTTACTTGTAAATATGGTTCACCATCTTTATGGAATAGATTGGTAGATGCTTCCTCACTCTTTAATGTAGCCACTTGAGTGATAGGAGTATTTCCTGACTCTGTCATGATCGTAATATCCCTTAGATCCTGAGGAGTTTTTGTATCAAGAACAGGCTCTAACATGACATCGGTCTGTCTGTTATCAATTGAAAGTGTTCCAAGCGGTGTCCGGTTTAACATGACTCCCAGCTGTGAGGCTACCATTTCAGTGTTCCCCTTCGATGGATCTACAACAAAGGAATAAACGGTTTTCTTTTCATCTTGATTCGTAGATACCTCTTGAACTCCTTCAATATCTTGAATTTTATCTTTTATGGTATTCGTAACATTTTCAAGATCATTTACATTATTTCCAGTAACGTCAATCGTAATATTTGTATCAGCATATCCGGTCACTGATGCAGCTACAGCAGTGAACTCTGCTTCTGAGAATCGTTCTTTCTCGTTTTCAATTTCTTTTAGAATTTTATCTGCGTCATCTTCATCTTTTAAGAAAACCCTAAGTTGACCTTTTGTAGGAGATCCCACCACCCCGCTTTGAGCCGAAGACGAGGAATTCCCTAAGTATGTCATCACATATTTAACTTGATCCTTTTGATTGATCGTTTCCTCTAATTCAATAACATTCTTTTTAACCTCATCTAGTGGTGTATCCGCCGGGTAATTTAAAGTGACCTGGATGTAATCTGTATTCGTACTTTCAACTGCCCCTTTTGGCATTGTGAAATAAGCAATTATGGAACCGGCAAACAGTACAAATGATAGTGATAATACAATCCATTTATGATTCAAAGACCAGCTAATCATTTTAGTAAAACGTGCAGAAGGAGTATGTTCTTTAAGTTTTGTATTCTTTAAGAGCCCTCCACTCATTACTGGTACAATTGTTATGGCTACTAGTAATGAAGCTAATAGAGAATAAGTAACAGTTAAGGCAAAAGGAAGAATAAATTCCTGTAAACTTCCATTGACTAAACCGATTGGTAAGAATACAGCTACAGTAGTCAGAGTAGATGCTGTTATTGCCACTCCAACCTCTTTCGTTGCTTCTATTACCATACCTACTGAGAACTTCTCGGTTTGCATTCTTCTATAGATATTTTCAATGACTACAATACTATCATCTACCAGACGACCGACTGCAACAGCCACTCCCCCGAGAGTCAGTATATTTAAGGTGATACCAGATTTGGACAGTAGAATGACCGTTATACATAGAGACATCGGAATTGACACGATAGTAATAAATGTCGATCTAATATTTTTCAGGAAGATCATAATGACAATCGTTGCGAATAATGCTCCAAGTAAAACTTCTTTGATCATCGATTGAACAGAAGTCTTTACCATATCAGCGGTTGAAAGAAAAACAGTCGCTTCCATATTATCGTATTTATCATTAATTTTATCAGTAACCTTTTCGATTTCCTCACTTAGTGTCACAGCATTGGATTGACTATCTTTACTAATTGTAAGCTCAATGCTGTCTTTCCCATTAAATCGGTTAATGACATTTTCCGGTTTGGTCTCTTTTATAGTGGCAATTTCATTTAATTGCACATCGTCCTGCACAGTTACGTTTCCAAGTTCCTTGATACTTGATAAATCACCTAACACTTTAATATTGCTAGCTTCTCCATCGATCGTATCTACGCCAACTGAGAATGCTCCATTTTGTCCTTGTAAAACCCCCATAACGTTTTGGATAGGGATTTGATTTTGTTTTAATTTTTCATTATCAAGCTTAATAGAGATAAAAGACTCTTCGACTCCCGTTTTTTGAACTCCAGCTACTCCCTTTACATCATTATATATTGGTTCAATTTCTTTGTTTACAAAATTTATATTTTCTGGTGTTACTCCGTCTTTAAAAGTAAGAGCGACGAAGGAAATTGGAATCATTGACGTATCAAGCTGAGTGACAGAAGGCTTTGATACATATTGCGGTAAGGAAACCGTATCAATGGATTCCTGCACTTCTCGTTTCGCTTGTTCCATATCAGTCCCAAATTCAAAAAATAAATCAATCTTTGAAAATCCGTCTCCCGTGGTTGACAGCACTCCGCTTTTTCCTTTTACTCCAGCAGTTGCTTGCTCGATCGGGTATGTTACCTGTTCCTCCATCGTTTTAGAATCTGTTCCCTGTCCCATGACAACAACTGTTACTTGAGGTTTATCTGCCTGGGGTAAAAACTCCATCGGCATGTTAAAGTAGCTGATTGACCCCCAGGCGATTATGATGATTGAAATTAATGTAATAGCAGCTTTATTAGCAAAGGACCATTTGGTAAACCAAGACATTTGAAATCTCCTCTCTCATAATAATTAAAATCGATAATTACTTAATATAGAAACTTTTTATTGTAAAGGCATAAGCTAAAATGGGACAATTCTTTTTCATCCCTCTATTTTTCTTCATATACCAATTTCGTATAGTTTTTACAGAGTCCGATATAAAAAGCCACCATAATAAGGACAAATGGTCCGATACCAGATAGAATTGGTATTGTAAATCTCACATTCATAATCTGTTCAAGCATATTCATTGCTACAACGCTATGCAGCATTCCCACAATAACGGGTAACAGAAACGCAATTCCAACTTGCAGATAAACGGATCTTTGTACTTCCTTTTTACTCATTCCTATTTTTTTCAGCATTGAATATTGTTCCTTATCTGTAAAAGCATCACTTAAAATCTTAAAGTAAATCGTACTGAAGGTTGCTAGCATGAAGACAAGGGACATAATCAGGCCTAAAAAGAAAAGTGGACCTAAAGCATAGTACTCCCATATGAAATTTTGATGCAATCCATTGACATTTTCGTCTCCATCCGGTACAACATCCTTAATTCTCTTGACTGTTTCTTCGCTCTCTTTTTCACCTGTAATTCGCACACCATTTAATATAATCTCTGAGCTGTTCTTTCTTAACTCTTGATAGTCACTGTCATTTAATATATAGATATTTTTGTTACCATACTTTTTAATGTTGCCTGTAAAAGGGAGCTGTGTATGTTCAGAAATAAGAAAATTCTTCCCATTAAGACTCACCTCTTCACCAACAACATAAATGGGTGACGCCATTTCATTGGCATTCAGGATAAAGGTGATCTCTTTACGTTCTGGCTTAATTTGATTCAAAATGCTCGTTTTGTTACCATAGTCTAAAAACTCAAGTGTTTTCTTCATCTGAGAATAACTTGTAATAATGGCTTCGTTATTCCGATCTATCTTTTGCTCATTATCAACATATTGGACATGGCCAATAAAAAATTGAATCTCATTGATCCCGATTAAGTCATGCTGAGATTCTTGGATCACTTCTTTAACTGCCTCTTTGACACGATTAGAATTGCTTACATAGCTTAGGCTGTATGGAGATTCTGTCATTTCATGTTTCACTTCAAACTGTTTAAACGCAATACTCACACTAAATGCAGTCACAGTTGCCGCTGCTAAAATAGCCGTCATCGCTAAACTTCTATAATTGACTTTTTGTCTAAAGAAAATATTACTTATACTGACCAACCTAACATCTTTATAAATAATTTTTTTGGATTTCGTTAACTTCCCTAAGATTATGGTCAACGAACTTCCAAAGAATAGATATGTTCCCAAGCTAACCAGGATCAAGATTCCCATCGCAGATAGCAGTAAATCCAAATCCCATGGTTTAAAGTTCAGTGCTACAACATATCCAGCTGCAATTAGGAGTACTCCTATGAAACCTTTTTTAAAACTATATTTAGGAGGTGAAGGCATTTCTTTAGCGGCATTTAACATGTTAATCAGTTGTGTTTTCTTTACAACTCTGTAGTTCTTCATCCCCAGTACTACAAAGATGCATCCGAACACAATAACAAGTTGAATGATTGCTTCTGCCGAAATGCTAAAAGGCACTCCCTCCTCCAGCATCATGGCTTTACCCAATAACATGAGGAACAATTTAGAAAAAAGTATTCCAACAAATAAGCCAATGGTTAATGATAGACTGCCTATCAGAATACTCTCGATTGCAAATACTCTTCCTATTTTAGAAGTACTTATTCCCATTAGCATGTATAACCCAGTTTCCTTTTGTCGCTGCTTTAAAAAGAATCCATTGGCATGCCACATAAAAAAGATCACTGTACAGATTAAAACAAAACCAGATGTTGCACTTGCTACTACTGCAGACTGGAGCCTTTCCGTTAATTGAACGAACATTTCATTGTACTGTATGGCTGTAAAGTTGTAATAAGTGGCCACTGTAACAACAAGAACTAGAAAATATAACCCATATATTTTTAAGTTGTTCTTTAAAAGCTTATAGGCAATTTTAAAGGAATTCATTTTCCGTTCCTCCCATTACGGCCAACATGTTTAAGACTTTCTTGAATAATTCCTTTTTATTTCCATTGCTGTCCAATCTTCCGTGTAATTTACCGTCCTTTAAGAACATGACCCTGTCACAATAACTTGCTGCATTGGCATCATGGGTAACCATGATGATAGTTGTTCCTATTGTTTTATTAATATTTTTAAAACATTCCAGAACCTCTGAGGATGACTTAGAATCAAGTGCCCCGGTTGGTTCATCCGCGAAAATGACCTTTGGCGATGTAATTAACGCCCGGCAAATAGCTACCCTCTGCTTTTGACCACCTGACAATTCATATGGATATTTATCTAACTGATTTGAAATTCCCAAAAGGTTCGTTAATTCATCAATTTTTTTAAGGATGATATTTAGCTTTACATTGTTCAATGTAAGAGGGAGAGCGATGTTATCTCTTATCGTCATATTGTCTAATAAATTAAAAGCCTGAAAGACAAATCCAATCGTGTCCCTCCTGAACTTTGCAAGTTCTGCATCCTTGTAATCACCAATTTTCTCCCCATCAATTAACACTTCCCCTAAAGTGGCTTTATCAATGGTAGACATAATATTTAATAACGTTGTTTTTCCTGAACCTGATGGACCCATAATCCCGACAAATTCACCTTGATCGATATCTAAGTTTACCTCTTTAAGTGCACGGAAAGTACTGCCGATTTCCCCATACTCCTTGATCACTTTTGATACCTCTACTATTTTCTTCATCTATACAACCTCCATAAAATCTGCCTATACTAATGGACATTAAAATTATCATCAGATTGGTTCCTATAGTTGAATTATAAATTAGAGGAAAAGAACGCTACTATCGATTTAGGTTACATTTCTAAAAGGGAATGTGACATTCATGTTAGATTGAGGTTAGATGAAAGAGGACAATGGATTTTTTGTATCCGTTATTTTACTAAGAAGATCAAGCAGAAGAAAAGATGTATGGCAGGTAAGGCATTAAGAGGCTATAAGGAGCGGAATTGCTCCTTATGTTTCATAAAGGGGATGAATTTCTTTTAGCGTAAATTCAACCAAGTCTGCTGAACGAACGAGGGTAAGTTGATTAGATTTATACCTATTATAGGAACATACTGCCAACTTGTAGGCGTGATCAAGTTTTATTTGTGTTAAATAAAGTGGCACATCCATTGATTTCTCTGTTTCAACTGTAAAATATGATTCCTGTTTGATGATTGAAAATGAATTTAGAGGAATAGATAGGCCAAGACCAATTGCTTTTATATAACTTTCTTTTAGTGTCCATATCTCATAGAACCTAGATAGTTTTTGTTCTTCAGATGAAAATATATACTCACATTCTTTCGCTGTGAAAAATTGATGAGCAATATCAAAATCAATAGTACTAACCAGTTCTACATCAATTCCAACAGGACTTTGATCAACCGCACAAACAATCCACTCTCCCGAATGACTTATATTGAACTCGAAATCGGAAATTTTCGAAAAAAACGGCTTTCCATAACGATTTACTTCAAAATGAATTTCTTTACCTAAAAACCCTTTTTTTCTAATGATGTAACGTATTAATAATTCTGAGAATAGCCCCCTTTGTGCATCACTAAAATGATAAAACCTTTCAATTTTTCTTCTCTTTTCTAGAGACAAACACTCTTTTAATCTATTAAAAATAGAAGGATCTAAATCCTCACTAATATGAACGCAAAATATATCACCCATTACAATACCACCACTTGTATAGAATAATGACAACTTCATCAAATTAAAGAAAGGCTTTTCTACATCATGGTTGCTTTCTGTTTCACTTCTTCTTTTAGACCGCTCAAGGTTTCATTGATTTTGTTCACTACCTGTTCGGGATATTCGTTTATAAAGAAATGTCCGCCTGGAAATGTATAAATCTTACTTTCCTTTTTGGTTACTTCACTCCAAAGAGATAGCTCCTCAACATCAACTGTCTTATCATCCATTCCATGAAAAACAGAAATATTGGATTTAAGTAAATTAAATGGAGGATTGAACTTATAGGTTTCAATTAACTTAAAATCAGCTTTCAAAATCGGCAGGAAGATATTCGCCAATTCCTTGTTCTCAAAAATATTCTTATCCATCCCATCATATTTTAGAATCTCAGTAATAAATTCTTGATCTGGCAGGCTATGAATTAGTTTTTTTCTTGCTTTCAACTGTGGAGCTTTTCTACCTGAGACAAATACGTGAACGGGAGCTGGGTAGCCTTCTTTTTGTAGTTTATGGCAAAGCTCATATGTAAGAAGCCCTCCCATACTATGTCCAAAAATGGAATAGGGTTCTGTTATATAATTCTTGATAGAATCATATATATCCTCGACCATTTCTTCCATATTTTCTATTAAGGGTTCGTTCATTCTTCTCCCCCTACCTGCGAGTTCCACTTCATTTACCTCGATAGAATGAGCCATCCATTTTTTCCACTTAGAATAAATCACTGCTGACCCACCTGCAAATGGAATACAAAATAGTTTTACTTTTCCCATTCGATTACCTCCTATTTTATGGATTAAATATGTATTGCCTCATTTGACACTTTATAATAATCGGATAGCTTATAAAATATGATGGAAAATTCAGTATACTTACCTTCCTCACTATCCACCTTAATGTCTACACTTAGCTTTTCAGCCATTTTTTTAGCATAATATAATCCCATACCTGTAGATTTCGTTCCAATCTTTCCATTTTTACCTGTAAATCCCTTATTAAAAACCCTTGATAAATCCTCTTTCGAAATCCCTATTCCATTATCCTTGATGGTTACATAATAGGCTTGGTTATCTTCATTTGTTTTAATGGTCAACGTCCCTCCCTCAGGTGTATATTTACTGCTGTTATTAAGGATTTGGCCAAAAATATAATAAATCCAACGTTCATCACTGATAACGCTAAATGGACTCAAATCAGTCTCAATCTCAATGTTTTTATTAATAAAGAAAAGAGCGTTCTCTTTGATGGCACTTCTTAAAACATGACAAACATCTACTTCTCCCGCTAAAATGTCCTGATCGTAGTGATTAGCCCTTGTCACATGTAATATGTGGTTGATCCTAAATTTAATTTGTTCGATTTGATTACGGAACTCTCTACTGCTTTCCGCTTCCATCTCGTCTAGCAGAAGATCACATACAGCTATATTAACTTTTATGTCATGGACCCATTGAGTAGTGTAGTCTTGTATTTCGTTAATGCCATTCTTGTAATCTTCTTCAATTTCTAAAAATATATTTTGCTGTTTTTTTGAGACTTTTACAAGCATATCTATAAAATAATCATTTCTACTTCCGTTTTTTTTCAATGTTTCTATAGAACTAGTAAAAGCGACTTCATATTTTTTTTTCTCATTGATGAACCCATAGAATATGTTGAACAGCAAAATAACTACGATCAATATATCCAAATAAAAAATGTCTTTATAACTTTGATGGATAAAGGTACTTGTAAACAATACCCCATTGATCACTATCAGAATTAGTAAATGACATAAAATCCATAACCTATGACTTCTTGCATAATCACTTAATTTCATTGAATTATATATCCCATTCCTTTTTTGGTTAAAATGAAATCATGTACCTTGATCCCCTCTAATCTATTCCTTAGTCTATTTATATTTACCGTCAATGTATTTTCATTTACGTAAATATCATCATTCCAAAGCGTTCTCATTAAATTATCACGCGAAACAACCATGCCCTTATTTTCCATTAACGTTTTTAAAATTTTAAATTCATTTTTGGTGAGTTCTAGACTTTGATCTTGATAGTATATTTTTGTATCGTTTAGGTTTAGTATCACACCATTGGATTCGATTAACTGAGATTCAGTTGTTCTGTATTCGTAGGTTCTTCTTATGATCGCTTGTAATTTAGCCACCAATACATGACTATCAAACGGCTTTTGAATATAATCATCCCCTCCATTATTTATAGCCATGACGATATCCATATTACTGTTTCTAGAAGAGCAAAAAATAATAGGCACACTTGAAATTTCCCTTATTTTTTTACACCAATAAAAACCATCGAAGGAAGGGATATTAATGTCCATCAATATGATTTGCGGTTCTTCTTTCTCAACGATTGTTAGTATATTATCAAAATCTTTACATATAACGGTGTCAAATTTCCATTTAACAAGAAGATTTTGTAATGCCTCGGCCATATCCTTATCGTCTTCAATGATCAACAGCTTGTATGTATTCTCCAAAATTTCACCTTCTTCTATAATGGTTAATACTCATTAAAAACGGTTCAGTCTTTTGCTTTTTCTTACATCAAGCATTTGACTTGGTCAAATGCTATCCCTACATTAAGTTACAGTAAATCACTTCCATTTTTCAAGTGTTATATGCAATAACATTGTACAGAGCAATAAAAAAATAGGGCTGCCTCAAATTCAAGGTGTCAGGAACCACAACTTCAATAGCATAGAAGAAACCCTAAAAATCTTCTTCTAGATATGAACAATCGCAGTGGTTCCGCCCCCCTATGAGACAGCCTCTTTCTACTTATTTTTTATATGTCCTGATTATGCTTTATAGGGTAATGAATATTGTTCTGTATTCTTTAAAATGTCGCTTATCAATACCGTATTACCAGGTAAATAATCATGAGTAAGCATATCTCCATGTTCTCCAAATCCATTAAAATACTCTACTGTTCTATTAGTAAAGTCCTCCCAATCAAGCAGTATAAATTGATCATTATCTTTTTCCTCTTTATTCTCTTCTGCTCTAATAAAATGGATGTTTGCATGAATGATGTGTTCATGTGCAAGGCTGTTTAGAAATTGAGTATACGCTTTTACCCTAGCTATTACTTTTTCTCTAAAGTACTCAATTTCAAGATACTCTTTAAACATCGGATCATTCTTTGCTTCCTCTACGATATTCTGATACAAGTTGTCTAAATAAGCTGATTGAATCTCTGTCTGTTTATTATTAATCTTATAACTATCCAATAGAATGAGATCTGATACTTCTTTTCCCCAACGTTCCAATTCCACTGCAACTTCAAATGCTAAGTTACCGCCTGCCGAGTAACCCAATAATTGATAAGGTCCTTCAGGTTGTGTGCTTAGAATTAGTTCCACATATTGTTTAACTCTCTCTTCTCCTTCAATAAAATCAAATGCATAAAAGGAGTGAGTTTGGATTGACTTTGCCAAATCGCTATAAACGATTCCAAACCCACCTACTGCTGGAAAAGCAAAAATATTTTTATCTTGCTTCTTGTTCAGTAACTGTAACATATCCACACCATACTTACTGCTGTACTCTTCATTTAGAATATATTTTGCCATAAATTCTATAGTAGGGCTTTTATACAATCTATTCAGTTCAATTTCGATACCAAAAATGTCTTTTGTTCTAGATAATAGCTTTATTAGTTTTAGGGAATCTCCTCCCAATTCAAAGAAGTTATCTTCAATTCCCACTCTATTTGTCCCTAAAACATCATTCCACAATTCAGCTAATTTTGTCTCTGTTTGGTTTCTTGGTGCTTCATACTTTCCATAAATTAAATCATTAGTTGTTAGTTCAGGAAGTGATTTGCGATCCACTTTCCCATTTCTTGAAAGTGGAATATTCTCAATAACTTTTATAAAAGAGGGAACCATATATTCAGGTAAGCTTTCTTTTAAATATTCTTTTAGTTTGACCTTTTCCAGTGCACTTGTAACGGTAACGTAAGCACAGAGGTATTTTCCGTGCTCTTTACTCTCATTTACCATAACCACTGTTTCTTTTATATTCGGATAGCGAAGTAATGCAGCCTCTATTTCCTTGAGTTCTATTCTAATCCCCCTTATTTTTACTTGGTTGTCTTCCCTTCCAAGGAACTGAATATTTCCATCAATTGACCATTTTCCAACATCTCCAGTTTTATACAATCTTTCTCCCGGTTTAAATGGGTTTTCAATGAATTTCTCTACTGTGAGTTCCGGATTATTTAAATATCCTCTAGCTAATCTGCTTCCACCAATATAAATTTCTCCAGGAATACCTATCGGGACTATATTCTGACCTTTATCCAAGAGTATTACACTTGTATTTGCAATTGGTTTTCCTATAAGATCCCTGCAATCATGTTCAACCCGCCTCTTTACCGTAGTCCATACAGTACTCTCTGACGGTCCATAACCGTTAACGATTTCGATTTCTGCACTTAATCTTTTGGTGTATTCGATTGCTTTTTCAGGCATTTCTTCCCCAACCAAAGTAACGAAACCTAAGTCCAGTCGTTCGTACTGTATTAGATATTCCGCAACCATTAAGTAAATCGATGGAACACTAAAATAATCGGTTATCCCGTACTGTCTTATATACTTACTTATTTTTGATGGATTGCTCATATCTTCATTATTTACTAACACTACCTTACTTCCCGAGATAAGCGGTGTATAAAATAATATGTTAAACCCATCAAATGCATAGTTTACTAATGGAAGGACTACATTTTTTTCATTGTATTTGTATTCGTCTTTTTCCCATAACATTGTCTGAGTGAGACTTTGATGTTCAACCATTACACCTTTAGGATGTCCCGTTGTCCCTGACGTATATATAATATAGGCTAAATCATTTGGTTTAATCACTAATTCTAGGTTCTGTATATGTTCATCGTATTTCTCTATATCGATTACATCGACCATCTCGCCCGCAAAATCAAACCGGCCGTAGAATTCTGAAGAAGTTAATAAAATGTTTATAGTTGCATCTCTTAACATAAACTCGATTCGTTCATTCGGATTTTTTGGGTCTATAGGTAAGTATGCTGCTCCAGATTTTAGAATACCGATTATTCCTTCAACCATTTCCATTGATCTTTCTAACATTATACCTACACAATCTCCTGCTTTTACACCTTTGTCCCTTAGCATCCTTGCATATGCATTTGATCGTTCATTAAGCTCAGAATAAGTTACATGACTATCCTCGAACACTACCGCAATATGATCAGGAGTCCTGGCTGCCTGCTCCTCAAACAACTGGACGATCGTCTTTTCTCTTGGGTAATCTGCCTTCGTATCATTAAAGTCATGTAAGATTTGATGTTTTTCCGCTTCCGACATCATCTCTATCTCCGATAATCTGACGTCTTTATTCCGGCAGATACAGGCCACAATTTCCGTAAAATGATCAATCATTCTTCCGATGGTTTCACCCTTGAAAAGGCTGGCAGCGTATTCAAAGCTTCCCTTCAATTTCCGATGTCCCTCTGTGACATGGAGGGTAAGATCGAATTTAGACTGATTGCTTGGCTGAAGCACCGGGTTTAACTGCAATCCTTCGGATTCCCTTTCTCCCACTTCTTCACGGTGATTCATCGTAAACATGACGTCAAACAGCGGGTGCCTGCTTGTATCCCGATTCACTTGAAGTTTGTCGATGAGTTCTTCGAACTGGTAGCTTTGGTTGTCATAAGCATGCAGGGAATTCTGTTTGACTTCCTCCAGGAATTCAATGTAGCTTTTTTCTCCCCCTGCCTGATTCCTGAGGGCGAGCGTGTTGACGAACATGCCGATAATATTCTGCAGATCGGCGTGCGGCCTTCCTGCCACAGGAGTCCCAATCACAAGGTCTTCCTGCCCGCTATATTTAGATAACAGGATATAAAAGGCCGACAACAGGACCATATGCATTGTGCTGCCTGTTTCGTTGGCAATTGTGCGCAAGGCTTCGGTTTGTTCTTCACTGAAGGTGAATCTCCGTTCATCCCCTTCAAAGCGCTGCATCACCGGTCTTTTGTAATCGTAAGGCAGGTTTAACACCGGAATATCATCACTAAATTGTTGAATCCAATAGGCTTCCTGCTTTTTAAGCTCGTCTGATTTCAGGAAAGTATTCTGCCATGCGGCAAAGTCTTTGTATTGGATTCTTAACGGTTCAAGTTCCTTCCCGTTGTATATCTCATTAAATTCAGTGAGTAACCGTTCAATCGAGACACCGTCACTGATGATATGATGCATGTCCACCATTACATATGTCCCTTCATCGGACTCTGCGAGCTCCGCTCTAAAGAGAGGGACCTGGTCCAATTCAAACGGGCGGACAAAGTCTTTCGCCAAAGCCTCCACTGTCCTGCCACTTCCATCTCTTCTTTCCATTGTAAAAGGGAGATCCGGATGGATTTTTTGAACAATTTCTCCATTCACATCCGCAAAATAAGTGCGCAGAGACTCATGCCTACTCACCAGTTTCTGGAAGGTTTCTTCTATTCGTTCCGGTTCACTGTCACCTTCGACTGCAAATAGTACCGGCATATTATAGACCGTTCCCTTTTCTAGCTGCTGGACCATGTACATTCTCTTTTGGGCAGAAGAGGTTTCATAGACATCCTGTTCGCCGCACACGGGAATCTGTTCATAGCGATGTTCGGCTTGACCCTCTATATGGTCGCTCAATTCCTTGATGGTTGGGTGGTCAAAGAACGCCTTCAATGACACATCCATTTGTAAGACTTGAAACACCTTATTTGTCACGACGGTGGCTTTTAAGGAATGGCCGCCGATTTCGAAGAAATTGTCATGGATTCCGATGGTCTCCTTTTTTAACACGTCCGACCAAATGGTGGCCAGCTTTTCTTGAAGCTCGTTTTGCGGTGCCTCGTAACGGGTCGAAACCAGACTATCATGATCCGGCTCCGGCAATGCCTTCCGATCGATTTTGCCATTCGCACTCATTGGCATATGATCCAGTTTCACGAAATACGTCGGAATCATGTATTCTGGAAGGAAGGCTTTCAATTTCTTTCGTAATTCTTCGGCTGAGAACGCCGCATCGCCTAAATAGTAAGCCGCTAAATGCTTGTCGTCATGGTTTTCCTTCACGACGACGACTCCGTCCTCAATTCCCTCTATCGCCAACAAGCTTTTTTCCACTTCACCGAGCTCGATTCTGAATCCACGGATTTTAATTTGACTATCCATTCGTCCCAAATACTCGATGTTTCCATCTGGAAGCCATTTGGCCAGATCCCCTGTCCTATACAGTTTCGTGCCAGGCTCATACGGATGGTCAATAAACTTTTCGGCCGTTAGGGACTCGTTATTCAGATATCCTCTTGCGACTCCATCCCCGCTGATACACAGTTCACCCATCACACCGACCGGTACCATATGAAGATGGCGGTCCACAATATACATTTTCGTATTGTCAATCGGCTTACCGATTGGGATGGAGGACAGCTGTTCTGGCGGACAGTTGAAGAAGGTCACATCAATCGTGGCTTCCGTCGGTCCGTATAAATTGACAAGCCTTACGTCCTTCACCAGCTTATGAAACGTATTCGCGTGAGTGGTCTTTAAGACTTCACCGCTGGTGAACACTTGTTTCAGAGAAGC
>JANAVG010000022.1 GCA_024213275.1 Rossellomorea sp. BNER | reverse complement strand
GAACACGGAAGTTAAGCTCTTCAGCGCCAATGGTAGTTGGGGGATCTCCCCCTGTGAGAGTAGGACATTGCCAGGCAAATAGGAAAAGAGTAGCCCAAGAAGGTTACTCTTTTTTTGTGTGCTTTAAAATAAAAACCCGCAAGGGTGTTCAAAGTGTTTGGTAGAAGCAGTAGCCCCATTCAAGGTAGAGCGAGGGTTTCGAGGAGCGAGGAGGTCGAGGACGCGAACGAAAGAAGGCCGGAGTGGGGTTACCCCACGAGGATCTGAAAGAGAGAAGCGGACGAAGGGATCCGAAGCTCATCTAAGGCCGCAGCCAGCGCCAATGGTAGTTGGGGGATCCCGTTGTAAATAGATTAATAGTAACTCAGCAAAGACTATTCCGTATTGTAATTTCTTATAAAAGGTTGTAACGACAATAATCCTAACTAAAAAAGAAGTTAGCAATTGTTGTAATAAGAGTACTTCATGTAAAATTAATTTATAAAATTAATTAAAAATAGGGGGGATTATTTGACGAGATTTACTGAAAGGGTACTTGAAATAATAGCACATATTCCATCTGGTAAGGTAATGACATATGGGCAAATTGCAAGGATAGCTGGAAGTCCGAGAGGAGCAAGACAAGTAGTCCGTATCCTCCATTCAATGAGTCAAAAGTATAAGCTTCCTTGGCATAGGGTGATTAATTCTAAAGGACAAATTGGAATTAAAGAGGAGGAGTTATTTTTGGTCCAAAAATTATCTTTAGAAAGTGAAGGAATCAATTTTACAGGTCAAAACTGTATCAATCTTGAAAAATATCAGTATCATCCTCCATTTAGAAATGAAAAAGACCCCTATGGTAATGAGTGAGGTAAGAGTTTGCTGAAAGCGATTGTGGGAATCTATTTCACAGGCTATCAGTAATAAGCGATAGGGCAGTAGTTCGGACACTAGAAACGTATTTGAATAGATGAAATAATCCTATTTTGATTCAGGGCGACCTATGTAAGTTTTTTAGGTTCACTTTCTACTATACATAGCCCTTTCATTTTAATACTAAAACAAATTTTACTTAGACATACACAGACAACATTCAGCCTACATATGATTAAGGGAATGAGATTTTTCGGTTAGTTGAAATGTTTGAAATTATGTATACAATTTTGTTGAGCGGGCAGAATAGGGTGTATGGAGGTGGAGAATACCGATGCTTAAGACAGATAAAAAAGTTGGGGAATTATGTATTGTCTGCAATGAAACTAAAAATTTTGGGATTCATCTGTACACTTCTTTTATCTGCGTTGACTGCGAAAAAGAAATGATTCGTACGGAAACCAATAGTCCTGAATATAAATTTTACGTTAATCGACTAAAGAAAATAAATACTCCGCAAATTTATTCATAAAAGCTGAAAATAAAGGGTTAGGCACTACTAATGAACGAGATAGTGTCTAACCCTTTATTTTGGATAGGCTTTATTTAAATGATCTGAAGGGGATATTCAGGTATGAATTCGCAGTGTCCAGGCACCTTTTATATAAAAAATCAATTCATAAAGGGTGGGGAAAGCGACTTTCCTTTATGCTTGTCGGAAGGCACACACGACGAGGCGCTTTTGCCTTTTCCCTTATTTTAAGGCGCCCCCACTTTTTTATGTGTGAAGGATCGGATTATGATACCATATAAAAGGATAATAAATGGTGATTAAAGAAGGTATAAAGTAATGAATCAGAAACGGATGCCTATAATTGAGGCTTTAGAAAATCATAAAAAGAAAAACCCACTTTCTTTTCATGTACCAGGACACAAGAATGGGTTGATTTCTCCAGTTGGTATGGACAAGATCTTTCAATATGATGTTACTGAATTAACAGGGCTAGACGATCTTCACTCCCCAACTGATGCAATTGCAGAGGCGCAAAAGCTGCTTTCTGATCATTATAATTCTGAAAAGAGTTATTTTCTAGTGAATGGCAGCACTGTGGGGAATTTAGCAATGATTCTAGCAATATGTGAAGAAAATGATGTTGTTTTTGTACAGCGCAATTGCCATAAATCCATTCTTAATGGTTTGATGCTGGCAAAGGTTCAACCGGTTTTTTTGGAGCCTGAATGGGATCCAGTTAGCTTAACTCCTACGGGTATATCACTTCAAACCCTACAACAAGCATTTCGCGATTATCCTAACTGTAAAGCGTGTATTTTTACTTATCCAACTTATTATGGAATGACATATGAACTAAAGCTTTTAATTGAAGAAGTACATAACCATGGCGCTTATGTTTTAGTTGATGAAGCACACGGTTCCCATTTTACATTTACACTTACGTTTCCTAAATCCTCTATTGAATTAGGTGCTGATATCACCGTGCAATCTGCCCACAAAATGCTACCAGCTATGACAATGGGGTCTTATTTACACGTTAACAACAAATCAGTGCCATATAAGCGTATTGAGTATTTTTTATCCATACTACAGTCGAGTAGTCCTTCTTATCTAATTATGGCATCGTTGGATTTTGCGAGATCGTATCTGGCAACCTATCAGAGTGATGATCTAATCTACACTTTGAATGAAATGGAAAAATTCAAACAGTCACTAGTAGAAATGAATACTCGAATAAAATTGGTAGAATCCAATGACCCTTTGAAAATTCTGATAAGGTATGAAGAATTGACGGGATATGAGTTACTTGAGAAATTTGAAGAGCAGGGAGTCTATTGTGAGTTAGCAGATCCGTACCAAGTGCTCATGATATTGCCACTATTAAAAAATGGCGCGGAACATAGTTATATTCAAGCTTCTCAAAAAATAAATAATGCGCTTAAGACGGTCACACCTAAAGAATTAAAGTATATTCAACCATTTTATAAAGATACAGATAAAAAAATATCAACTCTATCGCTAACATATCGGGAGATTGAAAATAAAGACTTTAAGTGGGTAAACCTTGATGAGGCAATCGGGCAAATTGCTGCTAAAATGATTACACCATACCCTCCAGGAATTCCGCTATTTGTTGAAGGAGAAGAGATAACAGGGGGTTCTATAGAGTACTTGAAGCAGCTGTTCAATCTAGGTGCTAAGTTTCAAGGTGAACATTTGCTTCATGAAAAGAAAATAGCTGTACTAAACAAAATCGGAGGTAACATTAAATGAATAAAGGTTTGTTTATAACGGTTGAAGGGCCTGAGGGAGCAGGGAAATCAACAATTATCCATAAATTAGCTGTAAAGTTAGAAGAAGAAGGATACCCAGTGGTTTTAACAAGAGAGCCTGGGGGAATTGAGATTGCAGAACAAATTCGACAAGTCATTCTTCATACATCAAACACAAAGATGGAAAGAAGAACAGAGGCTTTATTATATGCAGCAGCTAGAAGGCAACATCTAGTGGAAAAGGTTATTCCTGCTATAAATGAAGGAAAGATTATTTTATGTGATCGGTTTATTGATAGCTCGCTCGCCTATCAAGGATATGCAAGAGGTATTGGAATGGAAGAAGTGTATAGTATTAATCAGTTTGCTATTGAATCGACCATGCCAGATCTAACATTATATTTTGATATCGAGCCAGAAGTAGGACTCGGTAGGATTAATAAACATCACGATAGGGAAGTGAACCGTTTAGATTTAGAAGCATTGGAATTTCATCACAAGGTGAGAGAAGGCTATCATTTATTATTGGACCAATTTTCTAATAGAATGAGAAAAATTGATGCTAGTGGTTCAGAGGATGAAGTGTTTCAAATCACTTATGGAATTGTAATAGAATATCTATCACATGATTAAAGGGGCTGTCCATAAGGTATCAGGAACCACTACGATTGTTCATATATAGAAGATGTCTTGAGAGTTTATTCTATATATAAGTTATGGTTCCTGACACCTTGTTTTTTGGACATCTCCTTTTAAAAAGAAAGTAAGCATATTGATTTGCTGATTACTAAGCCTTCGAGACATAAACGAAACCACACGGAAAGGGTTCTTTTGACTCGCATTATGATTGTTAGGCCTGTTAAAGGCTTTTCCACTATTATTAAAATGCTTTCCTTTCTCTTGAAAGATTATATAAACGGGCTAAATCTGATATAATGAAAGGAAATGAGTGGACACTTAATAGGAGGATTCATACTTTATGAAATTAATATTAGCTGTTGTCCAAGATCAAGATAGTAATCGTTTATCACACGCATTGATGGAGCATAATTTTAGATCCACTAAGCTCGCAAGTACAGGTGGATTTTTACGTTCTGGAAATACAACCTTCCTGATTGGAACAGATGATATTCGAGTTGAAAAAGCATTACAGGTGATTAAGGAAAATTGTCAATCACGGGATCAAATGGTCGCTCCAGTATCACCAATGGGAGGAAATGCAGATTCTTATGTTCCGTATCCCGTTGAGGTAGAAGTTGGGGGAGCGACGGTGTTTGTGCTTCCTGTTGATCAATTTCTTCAATTTTAGTCTTAACTAAATGGGGGTCTTCTTATGAAGATTAATCAAGAACTACGAGTCGGAGTGGATAAATTTAGGCAAGATCAGAAGACGAACCCTCTTGTAGCGAATAAATTTGGTGCCCTCGTGCAAAAGCAGAACCAGAAAATGAAGGTGGAACATCTCGGAAGACTACTATCAGATATTGAAGTAGCAGGGGAAAGGCTTTCTCGCTCACGGACATTCAAGGATCTGGCAAAATATAAAACTTTAGTTAAACGGTTTTTAAAAGAAGCTGTAGACTATGGAATGGATTTAAAAGAATCCCATACTTGGAATCAATTTGGTGAAGGTCGTAAATTAACAATCATCGAAACGGTAGATGAAATGCTCATTCAATTGTCAGAGGGCCTTATTCAAAAAGAAAAAGAATCGATTGATATTCTAGGCAAGCTAGGAGAAATAAAAGGATTATTAATAAACTTATATATGTAAGCGAGTGATGGCCATTGTCGACTACATTGGAGGAGTTGAGGCGAACTCAACCTATTGTTTTACAAATGCTTACCAATAGTATAAATAAAAATAGAGTGGCACATGCTTATTTATTTGAAGGTGAAAAAGGGACAGGAAAGAAAGAGATGGGACTTCTTTTTGCTCAAACCCTATTTTGCGAGAAACCTATAGACGGAATGGCGTGCCAAGCATGTACGAACTGTAAAAGGATCCTTAAACAAAACCACCCTGATGTTCATTTACTTGAACCTGATGGTCTGTCCATAAAAAAAGAACAAATTAAGAATTTACAAGAAGAGTTTAGTAAAACAGGAGTAGAATCTAAGAAGAAAATTTATATCATTATTCATAGTGATAAAATGACTCCGAATGCTGCTAATAGTTTGCTGAAATTTTTAGAAGAACCAAACTCTGAAACAACAGCTATCCTTATTACAGAACAACTACACAGAATTCTTCCAACAATCATATCAAGATGTCAAATTGTCTCCTTTCAACCTCTTCCAAAAGATATTCTGAAGAAACAGCTTTTGGATGAAGATGTTCCTTCTTCAATGGCATCCCTAGTAGTTAATCTAACTAATAATTACCAGGAGGCATTAGAGTTAAGTTGCGATGAGTGGTTTGCACAAGCTAGAGCAATAGTGTTAAAATTATATGAAGTCCTTCGGAAAAGTCCTTTCCAAGCTATGGTAAAACTACAAGAGGACTTTTACGTTCACTTTAAAGAAAAGCATCAAATAGATCGTGCGTTAGATTTATTATTGCTTATTTATAAAGACCTACTCTATATTCAATTAGAAAAAAAAGATCAGGCAGCATACCCTGATCAATGGTCAGAATGGAAGTCAGATGCACTTCAAGCATCCACCAATCGTTTGTCAGAGCAAATGACAAATGTGCTTGATGCAAAGCGCAAGTTAAACGCAAATATGAATGCGCAGTTGTTGTTAGAACAGCTTGTGTTAAAGTTGCAGGGGTGATTTCCTTTTGTATAATGTAGTAGGAGTCCGCTTTAAAAAGGCGGGAAAGATCTATTATTTTGATCCAGGAGAACTGGAAGTAATAAAGAACGATTTTGTCATTGTTGAAACGGTAAGAGGGATAGAGTACGGTAAAATAGTCGTTGAAAGAAAACAGGTAGATGAGAATGATGTTGTTCTTCCCTTGAAAAAGGTCATTAGAATTGCTGACCCAAAAGACCGTTTGATTGTTGATGAAAATAAAGAAGCAGCAACTGAAGCTTATGAAGTTTGCTGTGAGAAAATCAATGAACATCAGTTAGATATGAAACTGGTAGACGTTGAATATACATTTGATCGTAATAAGGTCATTTTTTATTTTACTGCTGACGGAAGGGTGGATTTCCGTGAGCTTGTAAAAGATTTGGCTTCCATTTTCCGCACACGTATCGAGCTTCGTCAAATCGGTGTTAGAGATGAAGCGAAAATGCTAGGTGGTATCGGACCATGCGGACGTATGCTATGCTGTTCAACATTTTTGGGGGATTTTGAACCGGTTTCTATCAAGATGGCGAAGGATCAAAATCTATCCCTAAATCCAACGAAAATTTCAGGTTTATGCGGTCGTTTAATGTGTTGTTTAAAATATGAAAACGATGAGTATGAATCAGCGAAAGAAGAGCTTCCGGATTTAGGGGAAGTTATTAAAACTCCTAATGGAGAAGGAAAAGTGGTAGGCTTAAATATTCTAGAGCGAGTTCTTCAAGTAGAGTTTAAACAGGAAGAGCGAGTATTAGAATTTACATTGGATGAAATCTTAAATGAAGGTGCCGTTTCATTTCAAGCCACAGAGTAATGAGGTGGGTTTTTAGTGGATAAAAAAGAGTTCTTCGATTCAGTCACAAATATGGAGCAACAAATTGGACATTTATATCAACAATTAGGCGAATTAAAACAGGGTTTAGCCGAGATGTTAGAAGAAAATAATTCTCTAAAGCTGGAAAATGATCATTTGCGTCGTAGACTGGAACAAACAAGGAACTCATCGAAAAAAGGCGCTACATTTGAGGACGAAGCATCTTCAAGTCAATCAGATTCTGACGACAGGACAATGGATATTGGAGAAGGCTACGACAACCTTGCTCGCCTTTATCAAGAAGGGTTCCATATTTGTAATCTCCATTTTGGAAGCCCGCGAAAAGATGAAGATTGCTTGTTTTGTTTATCATTTTTAAATAAAAAATAGTTTTACACACCTTCCTGCTTTAATCAGGGAGGTTTTTTTAAAGACAAAAAGGACAGGTGGATATAACATATTGTTTAGCTACAACACAAAGTCGCGAGTTGAAGCTTTTAGGTGATGGAAAAGATCCTCTTCTTAAGCTATACTTGCGGCCAGCGGGATTTGGGAAAGATGACGTGAACATGCCTTTCTTTTTACAAGGCATTTTCGCTCTTCTAATGTTAAGTGTAAAATAAGAGAAATGATTGTGAAACTGTGAGGGTTAAAATGGATTTGTTAAAAGGTGATGAAAGATTAGATTATTTATTAGCAGAAGATTTAAGGATCATTCAAAGTCCTACTGTTTTTTCTTTTTCATTAGATGCTGTATTATTAGCTAACTTTTCTTATATTCCGAAACATAAAGGTAAGATTATTGACCTGTGTTCAGGGAATGGAATTATACCCCTGCTTCTTAGTAAACGGACAAATATAAAGATTCAGGCTGTAGAAATCCAAGAACGATTAGTAGATATGGCTCAAAGAAGTATAGACTATAATGGACTTCAAACTAGGATCGAGTTCATTCATGGTGATATAAGAGGACTTTATAAAGAAGTTGGACATAGTTGTTATGATGTCGTCACGTGTAATCCACCTTATTTTACAACAGATGACCGTGACAAGATCAACGACAATGAACATTTAGCGATTGCCCGCCATGAAATTCTATGTACATTAGAAGACGCAATCCAATCCGCTAGCTTACTTTTGAAACAAGGTGGCAAAGCAGCATTCGTTCATAGACCCGGAAGGCTACTAGAGATACTTTCTCTCATGAGGAAATATCGTTTAGAACCTAAAAGACTTCGGTTTGTCTATCCAAAGGAAGGACGAGAAGCGAATACGATTTTAATAGAAGGGGCAAAAGATGCGAAACCTGATTTAAAAATTTTACCTCCCCTATATGTTTTTGATCAAAAAAATCAATACTCTAAGGAAGTGCATGAAATACTTTATGGAAAAGGGCAATGATCACCACATCTTTTATGTATTAGAGTGTAAGGACGGTTCATACTACGGGGGCTATACTACAGATATTAATAGACGAATAAAGCAACATAACGAAGGAAAAGGTGCAAAGTATACGAGAGCACGAAAACCAGTTGAACTTGTACATTTCGGGGTTTATTCAACAAAAAGAGAAGCCATGCAAGCAGAATATGCTTTTAAACAATTATCAAGAATAAAGAAAGAAGAGTTTTTAGCCGAAATGAAAGAAGGTGAAGAATGTGCATCAACAGAAAAGTTTTCAGAATGAAGAACAAGGCTGTCTATATCTTGTTCCAACCCCTATTGGAAATTTAGAAGATATGACATTTCGGGCCATTAATATAATGAAAAACGTTGATGTTATTGCTGCTGAAGATACGCGAAATTCAAAAAAATTATGCCATTACTTTGAGATTGATACTCCTATTGTGAGTTATCATGAGCATAATAAAGAAGTAAGTGGAGCGAAATTAATAGAACGAATGGTCCAAGGTGAGAAAGTTGCTCTTGTAAGTGATGCAGGAATGCCATGTATTTCCGATCCGGGATATGAACTTGTACAGTTTGCCATTGAAAAAATGGTATCAGTTATTCCATTACCAGGTGCAAATGCCGCATTGACGGCTTTGATTGCATCAGGGATTAATCCTCAACCGTTTTATTTTTATGGGTTCCTTCAACGCCAAAAGAAAAATAAGCGGGAAGAACTTGAGCAATTAGCTAAAATGATGGCTACGATTATTCTTTATGAATCTCCACATCGTTTGAAAGACACGTTGAATGAGCTGAAATCAATTTTTGGAAATCGTAGAATCGTTCTTAGCCGCGAATTAACGAAGAAATTTGAAGAGTTTATTAGAGGTTCTGTTGAAGAGGTGCTTCAATGGTCAGCGGAGAATGAGATTAGAGGAGAATTTTGTATCATAATTGAGGGTGCGTCAGAACAGGTATTAGAGGAAAACCAATGGTGGGAGGATCTTTCGATACAGAAGCATGTCGAGCATTTTATGAGTGAAAAAGGGACTTCATCTAAAGAGGCAATCAAAATGGTGGCCAAGGATAGGAAAATTCCAAAACGAGAGGTCTATCAAGCTTATCATATCGTAGAATAATAAAATGTTTGCATGAGTATATCATAAAAGGTAACGCTAAAATAAAAAAGTCAGGAACCCCAATATTAATATTTAAAATAACCCCCATAAGATTAGTTCAATATATTAATACTATAATGTGGTTCCTGACTTTAATGGGTCACCTTCAACTTTGGGTGAACCTTTTATTATTTAATCGTTTCAAATGAGCTTTGAATTTCTTGAATTAATTTTTCTGCTCCTTCACGGCTAAGAACTAATTTGCCATCAGCAAGCTTAATGTTATCATCAGATACTTCACCAGTAATTTGACAAGTCATACTTGGCTTATATTTTTTTAAGATAATTCTTTCATCATCAACATAGATTTCTAGAGCATCTTTTTCAGCAATTCCTAATGTGCGTCGTAATTCTATTGGGATTACAACTCTTCCTAATTCGTCAACTTTACGTACAATACCTGTAGATTTCATGATTAAATCTCCTCCCAAAACTTTTTTATATTTTATTTTATTTCGTCATTATTCGACAATTTTCTTGATTGTGTTTTTATCATACCAGCGATTCCCATATACGTCAATAATTTTATTTGTCAATTTTTTAAAAAAAATGGTTGTCAGAAGCTTAACATATAGCGGTTTTCTCTATTTATTAAATTTTAAATTTCCAATTACATATTATCGTAATAAAAACAACAAGATTTTGGTTGTCGAATAGAAACGATAAAATTCGACAATAAACGACAAAATCCATATTGAAACGATAACTCATTCGACAATCTATCCTTATAGTTGCAGAATGAGGTTTTTTTAGGTATATTTTGATGATATAAGAGGTTAAGCTAAAAAGTATAAATTCATAGAAAAAAACCTTGATTTAATAGGTTTTCTTATGAAGAAAAAGACTGGTCTTCTATCAGTCTTTTTTGAGATAGAGGGATAAAATAAAGGAGGATTAAAATGAAGGAAAAATTGAATACTTTCTATATAACAACACCGATTTATTATCCAAGTGGCAATTTACATATTGGACATGCCTATACAACTGTTGCTGGGGATGCAATGGCTCGGTATAAGAGAATGCGTGGATTTGATGTTATGTACCTTACTGGTACAGACGAACATGGCCAAAAGATTCAAAGGAAAGCAGAAGAGGAAGGCGTCACCCCTCAAGCGTACGTCGATAATATTGTTGAGGGAATAGAACGCTTATGGGGAAAGTTGGATATTTCTTACGATGATTTTATTCGAACGACTCAACCACGGCATAAAGAAATTGTTGAAAAAATCTTTAAAAGATTGGTTGAACAAGGAGATATATATCTTGATCAATATGAAGGATGGTATTGTACCCCTTGTGAATCCTTTTTCACAGAACGCCAGCTTGAAGATGGAAAATGTCCTGATTGCGGTAGACCTGTAGAGAAAGTGAAAGAAGAATCCTACTTTTTTAAAATGAGTAACTATGTAGACCGCCTTTTAAAATATTACGAAGAAAACCCAGAATTTATTCAACCAGAATCTCGTAAAAATGAAATGATTAATAATTTTATTAAACCAGGTTTAGAGGATCTTGCCGTATCCCGAACAACTTTTGATTGGGGTGTAAAGGTACCTGGGGATCCAAAACATGTCATTTATGTATGGATTGATGCTTTATCAAATTATATAACGGCACTCGGGTATGGAAGTGAGAATGATACGAGATACCTGAAATATTGGCCTGCAGACGTTCATCTTGTAGGGAAAGAAATTGTTCGTTTCCATACGATTTATTGGCCAATCATGCTAATGGCTCTTGAACTGCCACTTCCTAAAAAAGTATTTGCTCATGGCTGGTTACTAATGAAAGATGGAAAAATGTCCAAATCAAAGGGAAATGTAGTAGATCCAGTTACCCTTATTGATCGTTATGGTTTAGATTCACTACGCTATTACTTGTTAAGAGAAGTTCCGTTTGGATCAGATGGTGTATTTACACCTGAAGGATTTGTAGAAAGAATAAACTTTGATTTAGCAAATGACTTAGGAAACCTCTTAAACCGAACGATTGCCATGATTAATAAATACTTTGATGGTGTTATTCCAACCTATAAAGGTTCAAATGGTAAGTTTGATCAACAACTTCTTGAGTTTAACCATAACACTACTGCAAACTATGAAAGCGCTATGGAAAATATGGAGTTTTCGGTTGCGCTCTCAAATATATGGCAGCTTATTAGTCGCACGAATAAATATATAGATGAAACTCAACCATGGGTTCTTGCAAAAGAAGAAGATAAAAGAGATGAGCTTGGAAGCGTAATGGCCCATTTAGCTGAGTCATTAAGGCGTGTTGCTGTTATGCTTCAACCATTCTTAACACAAACCCCGACAAAAATCTTTCAACAATTGAACTTGGAGAAAGAATATGATCGCACTTGGGAAAGTATAGAAAGTTTTGGGATGATTCCTGATGGGACAACCGTTGTAAAAAAAGGAGAACCAATATTCCCAAGATTGGATTTACAAGAGGAAGTTGACTACATTAAAGATAAGATGAAAGGTTCCTCTCCAACTGAAGAAGCATTACCTGAAAAAGATGAAATGGATGAAATTACAATCGATGAGTTTATGAAAATAGACTTAAGAGTCGCGGAAGTGGTCCATGCTGAACCAGTAAAAAAAGCGGATAAACTTCTTAAAATTCAACTAGATTTAGGTTATGAAAAACGCCAAGTTGTTTCGGGTATTGCTAAGCATTACCAACCAGAACAATTAGTTGGACAAAAAGTTATCTGTGTGACGAATTTGAAACCAGTAAAATTGCGTGGAGAATTATCTGAAGGAATGATTTTAGCTGGTGAACAAAATGGAGTCTTATCATTAGCTGGTGTAGATCAATCCCTTCCTAATGGATCAAAAGTAAAATAATAGCATGAACGATTAAAAACATAGAAGTGTTTCACGTGGAACATCTTTTCTACGGAAACCTCTATGTTTTTTATTTTAGAATAACAATCTCGATCATTAACTGTGTACTTAGGTTGTGATAAATTTTATTACTATAATATATACACAGTAACTCGTAAGTAGTATTAATAGAAACTTTCGACAAGAAGTATAAATAATATTGGATATTTGCGGAAAATTAATCTATATAAAAGTTAGTATCGACAAATTAACTACTTTCAATTGTAATATAAATGTCATCTACCTGTGATGAAAGTTATATTGATTTATATTAAACTAAACTCATTTAAAGGAGTTTTTCTCAATGTTATTTGATACACACGTGCACCTTAATGCAGATCAATTTAATGACGACTTAGAAGAAGTAATTGAAAGAGCTGTTTCAGAAGGGGTTCAAAACATGGTCGTTGTCGGATTTGACCGACCAACCATTGAGAAAGCAATGGAACTAATAGAAAAATACGATTTTATTTACGCTAGTATCGGTTGGCATCCTGTTGATGCGATTGATATGAAGGATGAAGACTTAGTGTGGATTGAGGAGTTAGCGAACCACCCCAAAGTAGTGGCTATTGGTGAAATGGGGCTAGACTATCATTGGGACAAGTCCCCTAAAGATATTCAAAAAGATGTATTCCGCAAACAGATTCAATTAGCTAAAAGGGTACAGCTCCCTATTATCATTCATAATCGAGAAGCGACACAGGACATAGTTGATATTTTAAAAGAGGAAGAAGCACGAGAAGTTGGTGGAATCATGCATTGTTATAGCGGAAGCCCTGAAGTGGCAAAAGAATGTGTTGAAATGAATTTCTACATATCCCTTGGAGGTCCGGTCACATTTAAAAATGCAAAGAAACCGAAAGAAGTAGCTGCTGAAATTCCTTTAGAAAGGTTACTAATTGAAACGGATTGCCCATTCTTAGCACCTCATCCGTATAGAGGAAAAAGAAATGAGCCTTCCTATGTGAAATTAGTAGCGGAGCAAATTGCAGAAATTAAGGAGCTTTCTTTTGCAGAAGTTGCTCGAAAAACAACGGAAAATGCCAAAAAGTTATTCGCCATAAATTGATATAATTCGATGTCGATTCTTGTGGGAGCTTGTCCAAAAAGTGTCTAAATCTAAAAAGTTCTACATGACTTATTTGATTCATAGGATAACCATGTCGAGAAGTCTCCCTTTCTTTTTGAAATGTTTTTATGCATAATGAGGAATATGTTCCCAAAATTGCTAGATTTTTAGAAAGATAGAGGATTGGGTTGACAGTCTATTCAATACTCTATATAATCACTCCGAGAAAAGGAGGCGTTTTTCATGAATACAAAAAGCATGAAAAACCTGTTTTCAAAGTCTATGAGTAATAGTAAATGGGCCATCATTACAGCAAGTATCGTCGTCTTTATGGCAGCCGTTGGGTTTCTCTTTTATGAGGGATCTAAAAAGACTGTTGCATTGACAATAGATGGCAAGGAAAAAGAAATCAGAACGCATGCAAACACCATTCAAGATATATTACAAGACTTAGAGATTTCTACACACTCACAAGACTATTTGTATCCCTCGGCAAGTACGGAGGTTACAAATAACATGAAAGTCGTATGGGAACCAGCTAAACAGGTTGAATTGACGGTAGGAGACAAAAAGAAGACAGTTTGGACAACAGCTTCCACTGTCAAAGAATTACTAAGAGAAAATAAAATTGAAATTGGGGAACATGACAAAATAAAGCCAGGGATTAATGAACAAGTTACTGGTGAGACGAAGATCCATATTGAACCCGCCTTTCCTGTTAAGATTGTTGAAGGAGGAAAGGAAAAAGAAGCGTGGTCGACTTCGACTACGGTCGCTGACTTTTTAAAACAACAAGGTATTACACTCGATAAACAAGACCGCGTAGAACCTGCTCTGGACAAAGTGATCAAAGTGAACGATGTCGTAAATGTTGTTCGGGTTGAAAAAGTCACCGATGTAGTGGAAGAACCAACGGCATTTAAAGTAGTGACAAAGAAAGACTCAGACCTCACAAAAGGGAACGAAAAAGTCGTTCAAGAAGGAGAAAAGGGTCTGAAGGAAATGAAATATGAGATTATTAAAGAGAACGGGAAAGAAGTTTCTCGTAAATTGCTTAGTGAAAGAGTTATAAAAGATAGCACGGATAAAATTGTTAACGTAGGGACAAAAACGATAGTTGCTCAAGTCTCACGTGGACAAAGCGATTCATCTTCCCAAGAAAGTTCAAGTGAAAGAGAGTTTTATGTTAGCTCGACAGCTTATACGGCTAGTTGTAATGGGTGTTCAGGTGTTACGACTACAGGCATTAATCTAAAAGCAAACCCAGGTGTGAAAGTTATTGCTGTTGATCCATCCGTTATTCCTCTAGGATCTAAAGTGTACGTTGAAGGATACGGTTATGCTGTTGCAGCAGACACAGGTGGTGCAATTAGAGGAAACAAGATAGATGTATTCTTTTCATCAAAGTCAGATGCCTATTCATGGGGAAGAAAAAGTGTAAAGGTCAAAATCCTTAATTAATAGCAAGAGCAGGGGAGTTCACCCTGCTTTTTTTTATGGGTTAAAAAAGGAAATTTTCTTCCTTGCTTTTTCTTTACCATTTTACTCGTTATAATTAAACATTAAATATGTCTCATTAGATTAGACGATTTAGGTCGTAAAAATGTTTCAAAAACTTCGGAGGAAATATGAAAATAAAAGAAATTATAGTCGTTGAAGGAAGAGATGATACCACAGCAATAAAACGGGCCGTAGATGCAGATACAATTGAAACGAACGGATCAGCTGTTTCGGAGGATACCATTAATAAGATTTTGCACGCTCAAGAAAAAAGAGGTGTTATTGTTTTAACTGATCCAGACTATCCAGGAGAGCGCATTCGAAAGATCATAAGTGAAAAGGTGCCAGGGTGCCGACATGCTTTTATAAAGAAAACGGACGCTCTTCCGAAGCGTGGAAGAGGAATTGGAGTGGAACATGCTTCCCCTGAGGTCATAAGGGATGCTTTAAACCATGCGCATGTAATTGAAAGTCTACAAAAAGAAGAAATCACAAAAGATGATTTGGTGACGGCGGGCTTAATTGGTCACCCTAAAGCGAAAGAACGTAGAGAACGATTAGGAGAAGTTCTAAGGATTGGTTATACGAACGGTAAACAATTACACAAAAGATTGATTATGTTTGAAATCAGCCGTGGCCAATTCTCAAAGGCTTTGAAGCTTATATTACAGGAGGAAGAAAATGCTTAAAGATATAGCAACACCGATAAGAACAAAGGAAATACTAAAGAAATATGGTTTTTCTTTTAAAAAAAGCTTAGGTCAAAATTTCTTGATTGATCCTAATATACTTAAACGAATAACAGAATATGCAGGTCTGTCAAAAGAGAATGCGGTTATTGAGATCGGTCCAGGGATAGGAGCTTTAACCGAGCATTTAGCTAGAACTTCGGGTAAGGTTTTAGCTTTTGAAATTGATCAACGATTACTCCCTATTTTGGAGGATACGCTTTCCCCATACGATAATGTTAAGGTGGTTCATCAAGACATATTAAAAGCAGACGTTCGTGAACTCATCCAACAGGAGTTATCAGGTTACAAGGATATTATGGTTGTGGCGAATCTCCCTTACTATGTGACAACACCAATTATATTGAAATTACTGGGAGATCAACTCCCGATTAAAGGGATATGTGTCATGCTTCAGAAAGAAGTAGGAGACCGTATCGCAGCTTCTCCAGGGACTAAAGAGTATGGCTCCCTGTCGATCGCCATTCAATACTATACAGAGGCTGAAACGGTTATGACAGTACCCAAAACGGTTTTTATGCCTCAGCCTAATGTGGACTCTTCCGTTATTAAGTTAACCAAAAGAGAAGTGCCACTAGTAAAAGTTAAAGATGAAGAGTTTTTCTTTACTGTTACAAGGTCTTCTTTTGCTCAAAGAAGAAAGACATTATTGAATAACCTAACGAGTCAGCTCCCAGATGGAAAAAAGAAGAAGGAATCGATCATTCAAGCCTTAGAATCAATAGACATCGATCCAACAAGAAGAGGTGAGACATTGTCGGTTGGGGAGTTTGGAAAATTAAGTGATGCTCTTTTACCGTTATTTAAATGATTCTTTACTCATAAATATTCCAGGACATTTAAAGTAATTCGAACTTTTGTAAAAAGGTAAGCAAGTAATATTATGTTTTCAAAAAATTTTATAGTGCTAGCAGCTTAGCTCCTCATGATCATAGGACGTGAACAGGAAGGGAAACACACCCTTCCTTCTATTACCATCAAATACTATGACTGAGGTGGAGTTTAGCTGCTAGCGCTTTTTCTCTGTGTCTTAGTTTATAGCGCCTATTAGGCCCTCTAAACATAAGGCGAGGGACATGGGAAGGGAATAGACACCCATTCTATGCGGCCTCACCTTATGCTATGCCCGTAGCCTACAATAGGCGTTGCCACAGGACGCGACGAATTTAGCCTTTCATCCTTTAAACCAAGTCCTCCGCTTTTCTAATGTCCAGCTCCGGCGCCTAGCTCCTCGAGACATAAGTCAAGGCACCAAGTAAGGGGAAGGGCACCCTTACTTGGTGCCTCGCCTTATGCTTGTCGGATGCCTACAGGATGTAGGTCAGAAAGGCGTTGCCACAGGACGTGGCGAACTTAGCCTTTCATCCTTTAAACCGAGTCCTCCGCTTTTCTAATGTCCAGCTCCGGCGCCTAGCTCCTCGAGACATAAGTCAAGGCACCAAGTAAGGGGAAGGGCACCCTTACTTGGTGCCTCGCCATATGCTTGTCGGAGCTGTACGAGGCGCCTCCGCTTTTCTAATTACCATGACACCTCCTGTTAGTTGGATGCATAGTGTATGAAGAGGATTACTTACTTAGAGGATGCCTTAGTCCTAATGGAGTTGACAAACTTGGGTATAGAAATCAATGCCACTGTAGGTCGATTATCTTATGGTTGTGATGTTTTATTCCGTGTAATCGATATAAAGGAAATTAATGGCCAGAAGACGGCTATTTTATTTGGAGAAGACTATAGATTGATGGCAGACTCACCGATAGATGATCTAACTCCAATTGATTATAAGGAAAGAATGAGAAGAAATCAGGAGTTTCGATCATTGGAGGAGCAGTCCCTTCAATTGTTTCGTCAAGATATACACCTGTTAAAGGAAAAGCAGGAGTATCACAAGACCAATGCTTATCGAGAAGACCTTAATTATTTTCAAATTCCCGGAAAAGTTCTTCATCTTGATGGAGACCCTACCTATTTGCAAAAATGTCTAGACTTGTATGAAAGAATAGGTGTCCCTGTAAATGGTGTTCATTGTAAGGAGAAAGAGATGCCTGAAAAAATACCTGCTTTGATTGAGCAGTATCGACCACATATTCTTGTTATCACAGGTCATGACGCTTACTCTAAGTCAAAAGGGAAAAAGTCAGACATTAATGCATATCGACACTCGCGCTACTTTGTAAAAACGGTAAGTGAGGCACGGAGGAAGGTTCCTCATCTTGATCAATTGGTTATTTTTGCCGGGGCATGCCAATCGCATTTTGAATCCCTTATTCATGCTGGGGCAAATTTCGCCAGTTCTCCTCAAAGAGTGAATATTCATGCCTTAGATCCAGTTTATATTGTTGCTAAAATTAGTTTTACAGCCTTTACTGAGCCAGTTAATGTATGGGATGTTCTTAGAAATACATTAACAGGGGATAAAGGATTGGGAGGAATTGAAACAAGAGGAGTATTAAGAACAGGAATGCCTTATAAGCCAGTTGTGGACGATTAAGGGATGGAAATGTTCAAAAAGTGTTCAGACCACATTTTATCAGTATATAGATAGTAATCTTTATTTTTCTATATATTGAGATTGGGTTTGGGCACTTTGTTTTGTTCAAAGGGCATATTTCCAAATGGCGTTTATATTGTATAAGATATGTCAGCATCCTTGAGAACTGTCCACACTTCCCTCATTTAAGCTTTCTTAGCGCAAATTTTTTTCGACAAGATTTTCACCTTGTATTGAATTTATTGGTAAAATACTCACATACATAAAGGCTTATATTCAGGGGTATGCTAATTTTGTTGAAAAAATTAGGAATTTGTAGAATAAAAACCATTGACATTTGTTAAGTAGTATTGATAAAATAATAAATTTATTTGACTGAAATTGAAAAATGTGCTACACTAATTACAGTGAGGTGGAAGCGAAATGCCAAAAACATTAGCCGACATTAAAAGAGCCCTTGATTCTAACCTTGGGAAAAGATTAATGCTTAAAGCCAATGGTGGCCGACGTAAGACTATTGAGCGTTGTGGTGTACTTTCTGAAACGTATCCTTCTGTATTCGTTGTTCAACTGGATCAAGAAGAGAATGCGTTTGAAAGAGTTTCTTATAGCTATGCAGATGTACTCACAGAGACTGTTCAATTAACCTTCTATGATGAGACAACGGGGAATATCGTTTTAAGCCAGCAGTAGACAATAATGTTTGCTGCTTTTTTATTGTAAAAAAATTATAAAATACAAATATGTTGATAATTTTGAAATAAGCCTTTCCTAATCCAGCTCCAGCGCCCAGTCCCTCGGCTTATGCTTGTCGGGGCAAAATGGGACGCTTACTCTTTTTGTTCTTTATACATAATTGGTAACACAGGAGAAGATCCCCTAGTAACATCTTCTGTTTTTTCGCGAATAGTAATAATGCGGCTAAAATTTTGGGGGGATAAACAATGGGCAGAAGAAGAGGAATAATGTCTGACCAGTTTAAAGAAGAGTTGGCGAAAGACTTAGGATTTTATGATGTCGTCCAGCAAGAGGGTTGGGGCGGCATTCGATCAAGGGATGCTGGTAATATGGTGAAAAGAGCCATTCAACTTGCAGAACAGCAACTCGGAAAATAAATAGCTTTATAACCAAAATCATTCTTTAAGTTTACGTTATCAATATTTGTGCCGCAAAAGAGGAAGGTCTAAACGGCCGTTCCTCTTTTTCTTTGGCTCTTTTCTAAAAGATTGTTGTTTTTATGAAAGCAAACTATCTATAAAGAAGTTGATTGGAGTGGAAGGTACGAGACGGGAGCGGCGGAAAGGTGAGACCCATAGGTTTAGTGCGCCGAGGAGGCTCACCGCCCGCCCCGCGGATAGCGAGCAACCTTTCGCTGCAATCAATCATTCTCTGAAAAGTAGCAACAAAGTTTACGAAAACAGCCTTTACTTTTTCGCCTGTTTCGTGACTTCTTTTATCTATAAAAGAAAGAGGTTCAATATTGAAACTTCCTTTTTATTCGATTTCAACTATTCATTTACATAACGAGGAAAGTATCCTGTATTGGAGTGTAATGTGCTAAAATAGTCTAAAGTTAAACGTATAGTAAGTAGGTGATGGAAATTTGAAGACATTAATAAAAGCTCCTGCCAAGATCAATCTTTCACTTGATGTTTTGCATAAAAGAAAAGATGGATTTCATGAAGTGGAGATGGTTATGACAACGATTGATTTGGCTGACAGAATCGAGCTAACACAATTAGAGGAAGATGACATTAGGATACTTTCCCATAATCGATTTGTTCCTGACGATCAACGAAACTTAGCCTACCAGGCGGCACGATTGCTTAAGGATCGTCTACAAATCAACAAAGGGGTTGCCATTTCTATTGATAAGGTTATTCCAGTAGCTGCAGGTTTGGCGGGTGGAAGCAGTGATGCTGCTGCGACACTACGAGGACTTAATCAACTATGGGACTTAGGGCTTTCATTAGAAGAATTGGCCAAGCTGGGATCGGAAATTGGTTCTGATGTATCTTTTTGTGTATACGGGGGTACAGCACTTGCAACAGGTAGAGGAGAGAAGATTAAACATTTACCTGCTCCGCCGAACTGCTGGGTCATTTTAGCGAAACCAACAATAGGAGTATCAACAGCGGATGTATATAAAAATTTAAATGTTAATGCAATTGAACATCCACATACTCATGAAATGATTCATTCGTTAAAAACGGAAGACTATGATTACATGTGTCAGAACTTAGGGAATGTATTAGAGAGTGTTACCTTATCTATGCACCCTGAAGTGGCGCAGATTAAAGAACAGATGGAACGTTTTGGAGCTGATGCGGTTTTAATGAGTGGAAGTGGACCCACAGTATTTGGACTAGTTCAATTCGAATCCAAGGTTCAACGAGTTTATAATGGGCTACGAGGATTTTGTGATCAGGTTTTTGCAGTTAGAATGATGGGAGAACGAAACCCACTTGCTTAAATCCGTATATTAATGATATATTTAATTAAAACATTCGGATTTTACAGGAGGTTACTTTGAAGTGAAGTTTAAACGTAGTGAACGTTTAATAGACATAACGCATTTTTTACTTGAGCGCCCGCATGAATTAGTTCCTCTTACTTTTTTTGCTGAAAGATATGGATCGGCTAAATCATCTATTAGTGAGGATCTTGCCATTATCAAAGAAACCTTCGAGCAAAGAGGTATTGGGAATTTGCAAACTGTACCAGGTGCTTCTGGTGGTGTAAAATATATAACAAAAGTGAATCGTAATGATGCTAAGAAGATGGTATCGGAATTAATAACTCATCTTGGTAACGCGGATCGCTTATTACCTGGAGGGTATCTTTATTTGACCGACTTATTAGGGAACCCTTCTTTAATGAACAAGGTAGGAAGACTGTTGGCTTCTGCTTATGCAGAAAAAGAGATCGATGTCATTATGACAGTGGCCACTAAGGGGATACCAATTGCCAATGCCATTGCCAGCCACTTAAATGTCCCTGTTGTGATTGTTCGAAGGGATAGTAAAGTGACAGAAGGGTCGACAGTAAGCATTAATTACGTATCAGGTTCTTCAAAACGAATTCAAACAATGGTTCTTTCGAAAAGAAGTCTTAAGGAAGGATCGAAGGTTTTGATCGTAGACGACTTCATGAAAGCCGGTGGAACAGTGAACGGAATGAAAAACTTATTAGAGGAGTTTTCCGCTACTGTCTCTGGTATGGCTGTGCTAGTCGAATCTGAAAATGTCGATGAACGTTTAGTAGATGATTATATTTCATTAACAAAACTAACAGATGTAAATGAAAAAGAGAAAAGTATTACCGTATCAGAAGGGAATTATTTTACTTCAGACACTACTTTTTTAAGTTGAGGAGGAATTTACATGAAAGTCGTATCCACTACAAAAGCACCTGCTGCAATTGGTCCATATTCCCAAGGGATGATTGTGAATAATTTGTTTTATAGCTCAGGACAAATTCCATTAACCGCCAACGGTGAATTGGTTAGTGGAGATGTAACAGCACAAACTCATCAAGTATTTCAAAATCTAGAGGCCGTATTAAATGAAGCAGGTGCTACCTTCGAATCGGTAGTGAAAGCAACTGTTTTTATTAAAGATATGAATGATTTTGCAGCTATTAATGAGATTTATGGTGAGTATTTTCACTCTCATAAACCGGCTAGATCATGTGTAGAAGTAGCTCGTCTCCCAAAAGATGTTCTTGTTGAAATTGAAGTAGTAGCGCTCGTGAAATAATCACGAGCTTTTTTTTATTATAAAAAACTTTGATAGCTTAAGTAAGTTTGTCCTAATCAACTCCAGCGTAAAAGCCTCTCTTGGTTTATTCGAGCAAGACCTCCCTTCCTTCATGCGTATCCATGCAAGATTTGATACCCATTGGGTATGAGTCAGAAAGTCGCTGCCACATGTCGTGACGAACTTAGCCTTTCTTCCTCTAAACAAGGTGCTTGCCTATTTTTTTCTTTCAAAAAAAATATTATTAAATTTTTCAAAATATTTTACAATTAAAGCAGGAATATCTAATAATTCGTTGAATACATAAAGTAGAATTCATCTAGGGAAAAAGGTGGTGAACAAAATGGAAGTAACTGACGTAAGATTACGCCGCGTTAATACGGATGGTCGCATGAGAGCTATTGCTTCTATTACACTTGACAACGAGTTTGTTGTTCATGATATTCGTGTTATTGATGGGAATAATGGCTTATTTGTAGCTATGCCGAGTAAAAGAACTCCAGATGGAGAATTCCGAGATATCGCTCATCCTATTAACTCAGGTACTCGTGGAAAGATTCAAGATGCTGTTTTAACAGAGTATCATCGTTTAGGTGAGATAGAAGAAGTAGAACTAGAAGAAGCTGGGGCTTCATAAATAAATAATTTACAACAAGAGCCTTTTTTCCTGCAAGGCTCTTTTTTGTTTTTTTATTACGTTCTTCTATTCACTCACCTCCTATTTCGGAGGATCTATTAAACCTAATTCTTGGTTCTATCCATAATATAACGTCTGTTTGTGTAATCATGACTGTAAAAATATAACCGCTCTTCTATGGTGGTAAATAGGTACTAATGATGTATCCATAATGACTTCTTCGATAATTGACCTTCCTTCAGTTCCTCATCATCAAGCCCCTTCTAATTCTCATCCAGCCTAATTCGACAATCAGATACTGATGTAAAGGTCTAGTTTCTCTCGAGGGACTTCAGCTTTACTAATTGACAAAAATATGTATATTCATTAGTTTTCTTGAAATCATTGAGTATTTAAGATATATTCGTTATGGATAAAAAGGTTATTGGAGGCCCCTATATGACGAAACGATATGCCGTTATTTTAGCTGCAGGACAGGGTACAAGAATGAAATCAAAGCTATATAAAGTACTTCACCCTGTATGTGGTAAGCCAATGGTAGAACATGTAGTCGATCAAATCTCAACACTCAATATAGATAAAATGGTTACTGTTATCGGCCATGGAGCAGATTTGGTTAAATCACATTTACAAGGTAAGAGTGATTTTGCCCTACAAGAGGAACAACTAGGTACTGCACATGCCGTAATGCAATCTGAGAATACTTTATCTGAGTTAGACGGTGTCACGCTAGTAGTTTGTGGTGACACTCCACTTATTAAAGCTGAAACAATGGAAGCGCTTTTAAATCACCATGGTGACGCGAAGGCGAAAGCGACTATTCTTACAGGCTATACAGAAAAGCCTGATGGGTATGGTAGGATACTTCGAAGCGAACAAGGCCTTGTTGAAAGAATAGTTGAACACAAGGATGCTTCAGAAGATGAAAGAAAAGTTAAAGAAATCAATACAGGAACTTATTGTTTTGATAATAAAGCTCTTTTTGAAGCGCTGAAAAAAGTATCAAATGATAATGTTCAAGGTGAATATTACCTGCCAGATGTGATTGAGATTCTACAGTCCAATGGCGAGATTGTAAGTGCCTATCAGACTTCGGACTTTGAAGAAACACTTGGAGTTAACGATCGAGTTGCCTTATCGCAAGCAGAACAGGTAATGAAAAAGAGAATTAACGAAGAGCATATGCGTAATGGTGTCACGATCTTAGATACAGCTAACACGTATATTGGTCCTGATGTGAAGATTGGAAGAGATACCATTCTCCATCCAGGAACAATCCTTTCTGGAGTTACAGAAATCGGAGAAGATGTCATTGTCGGCCCTCATACAGAGATTAAGGATAGTATCATTGGGGATCGTACTCATATTAAGCATTCTGTTGCTCACAATAGTTCAATAGGAGCGGATGTAACCATTGGTCCGTTTGCCCACATCCGTCCTCAGTCTAATATCGAAGATGAAGTAAAGATTGGTAATTTCGTTGAAGTAAAGAAATCTACATTCGGTAAAGGTAGTAAGGCATCACATCTAAGTTATATTGGTGATGCGGAAATTGGTAAAGATGTTAATTTAGGTTGCGGATCCATTACCGTTAATTATGATGGAAAAAACAAATTTCTAACGAAAATCGAAGATGGTGTATTTGTTGGATGTAACTCCAACTTAGTGGCTCCTGTAACAGTTGGAAAAGGAGCTTATATTGCAGCTGGGTCCACGATTACAGAAGATGTACCAGGTGAATCCCTGTCGATTGCTAGAGCACGTCAAGTAAATAAAGAAAACTATGTAGAGAAATTAAATCATAAGAAATAAATGGAGGTCCATCATGCCCAATTCTTATTTAAATTCAAAGTTGAAGATTTTCTCTTTAAATTCCAACCAATCCTTAGCGGAAGAAATTGCTCAAGAAGTTGGAGTCGAACTAGGTCAATGTACAGTAAAGCAATTCAGTGATGGTGAAATTCAAATCAATATTGAGGAGAGTATTCGTGGTTGTGACGTCTTTGTTATTCAATCCACTTGTTCACCAGTAAATGAAAACCTGATGGAACTCTTAATTATGGTTGATGCTCTTAAGCGTGCATCTGCAAAAACAATTAACATCGTTATGCCTTATTACGGTTATGCAAGACAAGACCGTAAAGCTCGTGCTCGTGAACCAATTACTGCAAAACTTGTGGCAAACCTTCTTGAAACAGCAGGTGCTACTCGTGTCATCACGCTTGATTTACACGCACCTCAAATCCAAGGTTTCTTTGACATTCTAATTGATCATCTCATGGGTGTTCCGATCCTAGGTGAGTATTTCTTAGAAAAAGGCTTTAACAACGAAGATCTTGTCATTGTTTCACCTGATCATGGAGGAGTAACGAGAGCACGTAAGTTAGCTGAAAGGTTGAAAGCTCCAATTGCCATTATTGATAAGCGTAGACCAAAGCCAAATGTTGCTGAAGTCATGAATATTGTCGGTAACATTGATGGGAAAATTGCCATCCTTATTGATGATATCATTGATACAGCGGGTACGATTACATTAGCCGCTAATGCTCTTGTTGAGAATGGAGCAAAAGAAGTTTATGCATGTTGTACGCACCCTGTACTTTCAGGACCAGCAATCGAAAGAATCGACAATTCTAAGATTAAGGAATTAATTGTTACGAACTCTATTCCACTTAATGAAGACAAATTAATCGATAAAATTTCTCAACTCTCTGTAGCTCCACTAATTGGAGAAGCTATTATTCGAGTTTATGAACAGCAATCTGTAAGTACTCTATTTGATTAAATCGTTACAAAATTGCGTTTGCAAGTACTAAAAATCATATGGATCTAACCGAGCTAAGAAGGGAGCGAATCGCTAATTTCTTAGCTCTTTCTTATGCAGTAAGTGAAAATGGTGCTGTTGGGTGCAAAATTTGACCGTTTATGTCGAACGGTCAATATATAGCGGGCAACGGACAAATTAAACTGGATAACGGACAAATTATTACTGAAAATAGACAAATAAGTAAGTCCATCCTTGCTTTTGGACAAATAAAAGCTATTCCGCATAAATTAGTCTCCCTGTTGCTTAAGGCTAAACAGCCAAGCGTTTCCCTACCTATTCAGAGCTTTGTTTCGTAACTTCCCTTTTATATGAATTCCCTCAAAGTCCCTTACATTAAAAGAACTTTCCTAAAAAATGTTTAATCATCTTTCATTTAGGGTAATTTTATATATAGACATTTGTATAGAAAAATGAGGAAGGTGTTGGAGTAAACATGGCAATTGAATTAAAGGCGAATAATAGAGAAGATTTTAAACGTTCATCCTTAACAAAATTACGTCATGAAGGAAATATACCTGCTGTTGTCTATGGTTATAAAGTCGAGAATACTCCTGTGTATGTTGATTCAATAGAGTTTATTAAAACAATAAGAGAATCAGGACGTAACGGAATCATCTCACTTGATATTAATGGAAAAAAACAGAATGTGATCTTAAATGATTATCAGGAAGACTATTTAAAAGATCAAATCATCCATATTGATTTCCTAGCAGTAAATATGGCTGCTGAAATTGATGCAGATGTCCGTATTGAGCTTACTGGAGAATCAAGAGGGGTGAAAGACGGAGGAGTTCTTCAACAATCCTTACATGAGGTATCCGTAACAGCGAAACCAAATGATATTCCAGATTCCATTAAAGTGGACATTTCTACTTTAGAAGTTGGAGATACCATTACCATTGGAGATGTTAAGAAGAGCTACTCAGTAGAGATTAACTCTGAAGATGAAACCACCATTGCTTCTGTATTGGCACCGAGACAGGAAGAAGAAATTAGTTCAGGTGAAGAGCAGGAAGCTGGTCAACCTGAAAATGAAGAAGGCAGAGAAACGAAAGCAAGTAATGAAAGCGAATCGAAAGAATAAAAATTTTTTTTGGCGTAACTCTTTGCGGGTTACGCCTTTTATAGTTTATGCTAGTGTTATGCAGGAAAAAGAGGTGTTTATCATGAAGATTATTGTAGGACTAGGAAATCCGGGTTCGCGTTTTGACAGAACAAGACATAACATCGGGTTTGATATTATAGATGAACTAGCTAAAGCAAACCAAGCTTTACTAAATCAGACAAAGTTTAAAGGTGTTTATACAACTATACATCATCACGGTGAAAAAGCGATTCTGTTAAAGCCGCTTACATATATGAATTTATCCGGAGAAAGCATCAGACCTTTTATGGATTACTATGACATTCCAATAGAGAATTTATTAGTTATCTATGATGATTTAGATTTACCAGTTGGCAAAATTCGTTTAAGACAAAAAGGAAGTGCTGGAGGGCATAATGGAATTAAATCCACTATTGCTCATGTTGGTGGACAAAATTTCAACCGAATCCGTGTAGGAATTGACCGGCCAACAAATGGAATGTCTATTTCAGACTATGTCTTAGGAAAGTTTACGGGTGAAGAACAAGATGTCATGAATGAAGTGATGCAAACAAGTGTTAAGGCATGTGAGAGATGGCTAGAAAAACCTTTTATTGAAGTAATGAATGAATATAATTAGCATACAATTGTATAACTCCCTTTAAACACGTTTATACTAATTTTAAATGTGTTTAAAGGAGGATTCTGTAGTGGCGATTCATTACAAATGTCGTCATTGTGGTACAAATGTTGGGACGCTTTCCCAAACATCTGTACACTCTGAACAGATCGGCCTTCATAAATTAACAGATGAAGACCGCTTAGAAATGATTTCATATGACCAAAACGGTGATATCAGGATAAAGACGATTTGTGAAGACTGCCATGAGGCCTTAAATCGAAATCCAGACTTTCACCAATCAGATTATATAATTCATTAGAAAGGGGTTGGCCAAAGGGTCATCCCCCGTTTTTGCTGCTTATCTAGGAACAAAAAAATATCGCTCTTTTTAACTAGTAAACAAAAGTTATAGAGAGGGGAGGAGCATTCATTGAAGGGTATTTTAGAAATTGCACATAAAAACGAAGATATACAATCAATGGTAACAGGTGTAGAAGAAGGTCTACAGGAACAGCTAGTGGCAGGTTTATCAGGCTCTTCCCGAAGTGTGTATATTGCGTCTGTCTATCAAAAAACAAAGAAAACAATCCTTGTTGTCACACACAATCTTTTACAAGCCCAGAAAGTATATGATGATTTACTCCAGTTTTTGTCTGAAGACGAGGTATTCTTATATCCAGCAAATGAATTGATTGCTGCAGAATTAAGTATTGCCAGTCCCGAACTGAAAGCACAGAGAATTGAGGTGCTGAATAAATTAGCAGCGGGTTCATCAGGAATTTATGTTGCTCCGATAGCAGGACTCAGGAAGATTCTACCTCCACAAATGCTATGGAAAAAGTATCAACTGCCAATCTCCCTTGGTTCAGATCTTGATGTAGACACTACTTTAAATCAATTGATTAAAATGGGCTATATAAGATCTGATATGGTGAATACCCCAGGTGAATTTAGTATCCGTGGGGGAATAGTAGATATTTATCCTTTAACAACGTCTGATCCAGTCCGTATTGAGTTATTCGATACTGAGGTTGATTCGATTCGAACGTTTTCGATTGAGGATCAGCGTTCAATCGAAAAACTAACCAGCATTGAAATTGGCCCCGCGTCAGAGGTTGTTTTAGAAACAAACCATATAGAGAGAGTTATTCATGAGCTTGAAAAGGGTCTGTCCAATAGTTTAAAAAAGGTAAAAGCAGCTGATGTAAAAGAAAAATTAACTCAAAATATAAGCTATGAGTTGGAACAGCTTCAAAATGGTCAAGTTCCAGAGCAAATCTTCAAGTATCTATCACTTGCATATCCTGATGATAATAGTTTAATAGACTATTTACCTTCTAATGGATTTTTATTTCTCGATGAATTTAGCCGTATACAAGAAATGAGTGAGTCATTGGATACAGAAGAAGCCGATTGGTATACATCTTTGTTACAAGAGGGGAAAGTGGTTCATGATATCACAGTCTCTCATCATCTTCCCAAAATAACCGGAAAAACAACTCTTCCTAAAGTTTATTTTTCCATCTTTTTAAGACATATTCCGAATACAAGCCCACAAAATATTTTTAATATCTCATGTAAGCCAATGCAAAGCTTTCATGGACAAATGCATGTGCTGAAAACGGAATTAGATCGATGGAAAAAAGGAAACTATACCCTTGTTTTATTAGGTCCTGATGAAGAAAGAATCAAAAAGCTTCAACGTGTTCTAAATGATTATGATATTGAAGTGGCTCATGTAGAGGATCCCAATAAACTCTTAAAAGGGAAGGCTCAAATTATTCATGGAAGTTTAAATAGCGGATTTGAACTTCCGATGATGAAATTAGCGGTCATTACCGAGGAAGAGCTATTTAATAAAAAGACTAAAAAAGCTCCAAGAAGACAAAAACTCTCTAATGCCGAGAGAATTAAAAGTTATTCTGAACTAAAAACCGGCGATCACGTGGTTCATGTTAATCATGGAATAGGAAAATATCTTGGAATTGAAACACTGGAGATTAATGGAGTACACAAAGATTATCTCCATATCAGATATCAAGGAAACGACAAGCTATATGTTCCAGTAGACCAAATCGATCTTGTTCAAAAGTATGTTGGGTCTGAAAGCAAAGATCCCAAGCTATACAAATTAGGTGGATCTGAATGGAAGAAAGTGAAAAGTAAAGTTCAGTCCTCTGTTCAAGATATTGCAGATGATCTTATTAAACTTTATGCAGAGCGAGAAGCGGCTAAAGGTTATGCATTTAGTCCTGATGGAGAGATGCAAAGGGAATTTGAGGCAGTATTCCCTTATCAAGAAACGGAAGATCAAGATCGATCCATACGTGAAATTAAATTGGACATGGAAAAAGAAAGACCTATGGACCGTCTTTTATGTGGTGATGTTGGCTATGGAAAAACAGAGGTAGCCATTAGAGCTGCTTTTAAAGCCGTTTCAGATGGGAAACAAGTAGCCATTCTTGTTCCTACCACAATTCTAGCCCAACAGCATTATGAAACGATGAAAGAGCGGTTTCAAGATTTCCCTATTGAAGTTGGTTTATTAAGTCGATTCCGAACAAAAAAACAGCAAACAGAAACGACGAAGGCAATAAAAGCGGGAACGATTGACGTCGTGGTGGGTACTCACCGACTACTATCTAAAGATATACAATATCGTGATTTAGGCCTTCTTATTATTGATGAAGAACAACGATTTGGAGTGACTCATAAGGAAAAGATCAAGCAGTTAAAGACGAATATTGATGTACTGACCTTAACAGCAACACCTATACCAAGAACATTACATATGTCGATGCTCGGGGTTAGGGATTTATCCGTTATTGAAACACCTCCAGAAAACCGTTTCCCGGTTCAAACATATGTAATGGAGTATAACGGAGGACTAATAAAAGAAGCAGTTGAAAGGGAATTAGCTCGAGAAGGACAGGTCTATTTCTTATATAATCGTGTCGAAGATATCGAAAGAAAAGCGGATGAAATTTCTATGCTTGTTCCCGATGCAAGAGTTGCGTATGCACATGGTCAAATGAGCGAAAATGAACTTGAATCGGTGATATTAAACTTCTTGGATGGGGAATATGATGTGCTCGTAACTACGACCATTATTGAAACAGGAGTAGACATTCCAAATGTAAATACTCTTATTGTTTTTGATGCAGATCGTATGGGTCTTTCCCAGCTTTACCAACTAAGAGGTCGTGTTGGCAGATCAAACCGAGTTGCTTATTCCTATTTCACCTATCGTAAAGATAAAGTGTTAACAGAGGTAGCTGAAAAGCGATTACAGGCTATTAAAGAATTCACAGAACTAGGCTCTGGTTTTAAAATTGCTATGAGAGATCTCACCATTCGTGGAGCAGGGAACTTATTAGGGGCTCAACAGCATGGGTTTATTGATTCTGTTGGTTTTGATCTGTATTCACAAATGCTTAAGGAAGCGATTGAAGAAAGAAAAGGAGATCTACCAAAACAGCCGGAGGCTTCATTTGAAGTAGACATCGAAATAGATGCTTATATTCCTGATCGATATATTAAAGATGGTCATCAAAAGATTGAAATGTACAAAAGGTTCCGTTCACTTTCATCGTTAGAGGATGTAGAAGAGCTTGGAGAAGAGATGCTCGATCGATTTGGAGAATATCCAGAAGAAGTAGCTTACTTATTCCAAATTTCCGAAATGAAGATATACGCGATAGAATCTAAGCTTGAATCAATCAAACAAAACAAAAAAATTATTACCATTTTGATGAAGGAAGATGGAACAAGTGTTATTGATGGTTCAAAAGTTTTTGATCTTTGTAATAAACATGGACGCGCGGTTGGTCTTGGAATGGAAAATCAAAAATTAAAAATCACAATCAATACGGCTAAAATGACGACAAACCAGTGGTTTCAGGTTGCTTATGATATCGTAAAAAATCTTAAAAATGCCAAAAAGATAAAGGAAGTTCATTCTTAAAAAGGAAAAATTTCTGTAATCAAAATGTAACTGTTTCACTCGTTTATGTCTTGTACAATAAGGGTATTAGTTATTATGCAGCTGCCTATGTGGAAAAATTACCCTTAAAAGGAACGAAAACGAAATTACAGAAAAATTAGTTGTTTGTGTATAGAACTTCCCATATGTAAGATACTAACATCAACATTAGTAAAGAATTCATTACAAGGGTTCATTACTAAATAAAAATCATCTGATGAAAGTGAGGCAACTATAGATGAAAGCAACTGGTATTGTTCGTCGTATTGATGATTTAGGTCGTGTCGTTATTCCAAAGGAGATTCGCAGGACCTTAAGAATTCGAGAAGGAGATCCGTTAGAAATTTTTGTGGATCGAGACGGCGAAGTGATTCTTAAAAAGTATTCTCCTATTAGTGAACTAAGTGATTTTTCAAGAGAGTATGCAGAAGCCCTATATGATAGTTTAGGAAGTACAGTGCTCATATGTGATCGCGACACAGTGATTGCCATTGCAGGTAGTTCAAAAAAAGAATATCTTAATAAAAGTATTAGTGAACTCGTTGAAAAAACAATGGAAGACCGTTCATCTGTACTGAACACTCAACAAGGACAAGCACAATTAGTAGATGGCCTAGATGAAGAATTATCCTCCTACACCATTGCACCAATCATTGCGAATGGAGATCCAATTGGAGCGGTTGCCATTTACTCGAAAGACCGCACACTTGGAGAAGTAGAGCAAAAGGCAGTAGAAACGGCAGCTGGATTTTTAGCAAGACAAATGGAACAATAGCTATCATTGGAAGCGACTTTTGTCGCTTCTTTTTTTTCGGATGCTTTTAAACCGGATGCTTCTAAAAATGAAAAGGGAAGAGGCATCTATCATCTAATACAGGTTAGACGATTATCCAAAAACCATATGCTATAATACATTCGATTAAGTATAGAAAGGCAGGAAAAGAAATATTGCCGAATGACACTAGTTCTAAGACCTTTATGAAAGGGGCTATGATTCTAACGATAAGTGCTTTACTTACAAAAATATTAAGTGCTGTGTATCGAGTCCCTTTTCAAAATATTGTGGGGGACGTAGGTTTTTACATTTACCAGCAAGTTTACCCCATTTATGGAATTGTACTGGCTTTATCTACATATGGTTTTCCTGTCATTATCTCTAGGATGATCGCTGAAAAGGAAGATGGCCACGATTCGGTTGGAGTCACGACAATTATAAGGAGTTCTATTCTCTTTCTCCTTGTCATTAGTTTTATCTGGTTCCTTTTGCTATTTTTTGGTGCGCCTTACCTAGCTACCATGATGGGGGACTCTCAGTTAACACCACTTATTAAGGTTATTTCCGTTTCATTTCTTATTCTTCCGTTTACTTCAATACTAAGAGGAATATATCAAGGGAAAGGGGATATGCTTCCAACCGCTGTTTCTCAGGTTACAGAGCAGTTTATAAGAGTAGCCACTATTTTAGTGTTTTCCACATTGCTAGTTTATAGTGGATATTCTCTTTATACCGCTTCGTTAGGAGCTCTATTTGGATCATTAACAGGTGGAATGGCTGGAATCTTCGTTTTAATTACTTTCGTTTGGTTTAGAAAGGATAGACTGCTAACCCCCTTACGACCACAAAGTAATAATGAAATGCTTCAAATTTGGAAGACCCTTTTTTTTCAGGGTACTGCTATCTGTATAAGTGGAATGTTGTTAGTTCTACTGCAGTTTATAGACTCCCTAAATGTATACATGTTACTGACACAGCAAGGAATGGAAGAGGTGTTGGCAAAACAGCTTAAAGGGGTGTATGACCGCGGTCAGCCATTTGTTCAACTTGGAACCGTTGTCGCTACTTCACTTTCATTAACACTTGTACCTATCATTACTAGTGCTTATAAGAAAAAGAATTTGGAATTAGTGAAAGAGAAAACACAATTAGCTCTCAAAGTTAGTTTATTTGTAGGTTTTGCGGCTTCGATTGGGATGATGAATATCATCGTACCAACGAACACTATGCTATTTAAAAATGCAGAAGGCTCTGCTGTCATCGCTGTTTTCTGCTTAGCGATTATGTTTAGCTCGATGATATTAACGATGTCCGGAGTTTTTCAGGGAATAGGTGATATCTATTATCCAGCAATCGTGATACTATCTGGAATTATTATGAAATTTATATTAAATCTCTTGCTTGTTCCTTTGTTAAATACAATGGGAGCAGCGATTGCAACTATACTAGCCCTATCTGTTATGACTGTCCTTCTAGTTAAAAAACTAAGAAATCATTTTGGATTTCGATTAGTAGACTGGAGTTTTTGTAAAAAAATGGGGATTGCTGGGGTTGTAATGACCATGTTCTTACAACTGTGGAACACTCTATATTTCGTGGCGATTGATCAGGGTCTATATGAAAGATTGATGGCAGCCTTTTTTTCCCTATCAGGTGTGTCTGCGGGGGCCATGATTTATTTATACATTACATTAAAAGGAAACGTATTTACATCCAAGGAGTTGTCCATTCTACCATTTGGAGAAAAATTAATGTCGATTTCAAAAAAAATGAAGTAATTAATGAGAGAGTTAGGTGAAAATAAATGAGCCATAAAATTACCGTCGTAGGTTTAGGTGCAGGAGATCTTTTACAATTGTCATTAGGGGTTTACAGAGAATTAAAATCCGCCCAAAATCTTTATCTCAGAACGAAAGAACATCCAGTAATCGAAGATCTAGAAAAGGAAAGAATTCACTTTCAATCTTTTGATGAGATTTATGAAAAACATGATCACTTTCAAAAGGTTTATGAAGAGATTGTTGAAATTCTTGTAAAGGAATCTCAACAATCGAACCTTGTTTACGCTGTTCCTGGTCACCCGCTTGTAGCCGAACAAACGGTGCAGCTATTGATCGAAGAGGCAAGTAAACAGAGGATTCAGCTTGAAATTGGTGGAGGGCAAAGTTTCATTGATGCTCTTTTTACATCCGTAAAGGCTGATCCAATAGAAGGATTTCAACTGCTTGATGGAACACAGTTACAGTTAGAAGACATTAAGATGAATCAACATCTCATTATTGGACAAGTATATGATGCCTTCGTTGCTTCTGATGTAAAGCTAACCTTAATGGAGCTCTACCCATATGATTACAAGGTGAAAATTGTAACTGCTGCAGGGAGTCAAAATGAAATAGTAAAAGAAGTTTCCTTGTTTGAACTTGATAGAGAAGCTTCGCTAAGTAATCTTACAAGTGTTTATGTTCCGCCAGTAAAAGAGATGGAAGTTAGATATAAAGAATTTACGACATTTAAGTCGATTATTTCGACTCTAAGGGGGCCAGGAGGCTGTCCGTGGGATCAGAAGCAAACACATCATACTTTGAAGAAATATTTAATAGAGGAGACGTATGAGCTTTTAGAAGCCATTGAAGAAGATGATATAGATCATATAATTGAAGAACTAGGAGATGTCTTACTTCAAATTATGCTTCATGCTCAAATTGGAGAAGATGAAGGGTTGTTTACGATTCGGGAAGTGATTGAAAAAATCTCGGAAAAAATGGTGAGAAGGCATCCGCATGTTTTTGGAACAACCGAAGTGGAAGATGCAGACGATGTTGTTTCAAATTGGGAGCAAATTAAGAAAAAAGAAAAAAGCAAAGAGGGCAAAGAGGAAAATATATTAACAGGAATTGCAAAAGGATATCCCGCTTTAGTAAAGGCATACGAATATCAAAAGAAAGCAGCAAAGGCTGGATTTGATTGGAAAGATCCAAGTGGGGCTTGGCAAAAAGTATGGGAAGAATTAAAGGAGTTCGAAGACGAAGTATCGAATGGAAATAAGCATAAGCAGCTAAGTGAATTTGGGGATCTCTTGTTTGCGCTCGTCAATTTATCTCGTTTTTATTCGATTCATCCTGAAGAAGCCCTAGCAAGCGCAAATCAAAAATTTTATCGCCGATTTGCTTATGTTCAAGAGAGAGCAAATGAAAGTGGTAAAAAAATGGAGGATTTCTCATTAGAAGAACTAGATGAATACTGGAATGAAGCAAAAGTTAAAGGTTTATAAGGGGTGTGTAATAATGGCTACAATGAGATTAGACAAATTTTTAAAAGTGTCACGTTTAATTAAGCGGCGCACATTAGCAAAAGAGGTAGCAGATCAAGGAAGAATAACCATCAATGGAGTTCAAGGGAAAGCGAGCTCAAATGTAAAAGTGGGCGATGAGCTTCAAGTTCGATTTGGGCAAAAGCTAGTAACCGTTAAGATTGAGAGACTTCAAGAAACAACACGTAAAGAAGATGCAAATAGTCTTTATTCGATCGTTCGAGAGGAAAGAATAGACGAAGAACAGGCTTATTAAGTTTAGTTCCATTTTAGTTAGGGTAGGAGATATAAAGTTCTATTTTTTATCCTTTCACATAAACATAGTTACAAAGCTTGTACTATGTGAATGTGAGGGATGAAAAGATGAATCAATATTATGAGGGAAACCAGTCTCAAAAAGGCACAATGCCTGAGCATGACATCATGATGAGAGGGAGAAAACTCTTAGATATTTCAGGTGTTAAACAAGTAGAAAGCTTCGATAATGAAGAATTTCTATTGGAAACAGTTATGGGTTTTCTTTCCGTTCGAGGGCAAGATCTACAGATGAAAAACTTAGACGTTGATAAAGGAATCGTCTCTATTAAAGGGAAAGTATTCGATATTGTGTATCTAGATGAACAGAGTGGGGAGAAAGCTAAAGGATTCTTTAGCAAGCTGTTCCGATGACTCTTACAACGCAATTTTACACTATGCTGGCAATGGTTGGCATGGGGGCATTATTTGGAGCAATGCTTGATACGTACCAACGATTTTTGAATCGTTCAGCAAGAAAGAAATGGCTTGTATTTCTAAACGATTTTTTGTTTTGGATCTTACAAGCCCTTTTGATTTTTTATATTTTATTTTCGGTAAATTTTGGAGAAGTTAGAATCTATATCTTTCTTGCACTTCTTTGCGGTTTTTCCGCCTATCAGGCATTATTAAAAAGGAATTATTTACATTTATTAGAAATTATGATAAAATTGGTTATATCGATCTATGATTTTATAGTAAAAGTACTAAAGAAATTGGTCTATTCACCTATAAAATGGATGATATTTCTAATTATATCTTTAGTTCTTTTTTTATTAAAAAGCCTGTTGTCACTTATTCTTTTTATTTTTAAAATCATAAGATTTTTTGTAAAATTAATATTGAAGCCATTTCATTGGATTGGAAAACTTCTATGGCATTTAGTGCCGAAAAATATTAAAAATATCGTCGAGAAGTTATATAATAAATGGGCAGGATTTTTAGATCCATTTGTAAAAGTTATTAAGACAAGCTTAAAAAATGTATGGAATAAATGGTTCCAGAAAACGAAGAAAAAGTAAGGAGGTTTGAGGATGGGTGATCAGAAGAAAAACGTGACATCAATGGAAAATGCATATGTCCGTCAAGAAGAAAGCAAACAAAAATTAAGAACGAACAGGAAGAAAAAATTATTCCGTCGACTTGTTGTTTTCTTTCTAATTGCCTTTACTTTGACGGGGTTTTTAATTTCTTCCCTCATATCTCGTGCTTCCGTCCTTGAAGAAAAGAAAGCAGAAAAACAAAAACTTGAAGAAAAATTAGTTCAATTAGAAAAAAAAGAAAAAGTATTGAAAGAAGAAATTGTTAAACTCAATGATGATGACTATATAGCTAAGATTGCACGTAGAGATTACTTCTTTTCTGACGAAGGGGAAGTGATCTTTAATATCCCTGAAAAGGAAAAGAAAAAGGAGGAAGAAGAGTCGTCATATTGACACTCTTTTTTTTCATTGGCTATAATATGTAGTAAGGTTTATTTAATATTCTAAGGAGGAGCATTCTTTTTATGTCAATCGAAGTAGGCAGCAAGTTACAGGGAAAGGTAACAGGGATTACAAATTTTGGAGCGTTCGTGGAATTGCCGGAGGGCTCAACAGGGCTTGTTCACATTAGTGAAGTTGCTGACAATTATGTAAAAGATATTAATGAGCATTTAAAAGTTGGTGACGAGGTTACAGTTAAAGTCATTAATGTGGAGAGTGACGGCAAGATTGGTTTATCAATTCGAAAAGCGAAGGACCAGCCACAACGACCATCACGTCCTCAGCAGCGTCCGCGTCAGAATCGTGCAAATGACAACCGCAATAACAAAGAGAACTTTGAGCAAAAAATGGCACGTTTCTTAAAAGATAGTGAAGATCGCCTATCCTCTCTGAAACGTCAAACAGAATCAAGACGTGGAGGCAGGGGTGCTAAAAGAGGATAACTTGCTGTCTATTTATATATAGCAGGTGTTAACCAATGAGATAAAGAAGGAGTGACTTTATGAAAAGTCGCTCCTTCTTTTTTTCTCAGAAAAAGCACTTTCACTACAAAAGCAGGACAGATCAGACGCAGAAACACCCCCAATCTAAAAAACCATGAAACAAACATCTTTCAAAAAAACTTACTTCGATCACGGGGTAAAGCACTCTTACTCAAAAGCATAGGGGTCCGTCACTCCCAAGGGAACCCAATAAAAATTATATGAAATACAAGCTCTATCAAAGAATCCCTCATAGACGGGAGGGACTGACACCACGCACTTGAGACGAGCACTTGCTCGAACCAAAGCACAAAATAAAAACAAAAAACGCAGCCACATAATGTGACAACGTTTTTAAAAGAATTCAGAACGTGTACGAACAAGAAGTTGGTCAATGTTTGAGGTGCTTCCGCTTTTCTTATGACCCGTACGGGATTCGAACCCGTGTTACCGCCGTGAAAGGGCGGTGTCTTAACCGCTTGACCAACGGGCCGTGTTATATTATATGGTAGCGGCGGAGGGGATCGAACCCCCGACCTCACGGGTATGAACCGTACGCTCTAGCCAGCTGAGCTACACCGCCATATTTTCAAAACACAATTTCAATAATACATACAGATAAAAAACTTGTCAATATGTTTTTTAGAAAAATGTCTAATCAATTAACCCTAGAAAACATTGGGTTTTAAATTATTTTCAAAAGAAGGAGTGAGGAAATCCTACAAAAGTTCTCCAAAAAAATATTGATTTCGCTGAAAGAAGTCGAACTTTTCTTGCAATTACTTTCCTCATTTTGACAAACTTCTAAGCCTGTCCACTTTATAATGGCTACAAGATATCTAGATGAGGGAGTTGTATTTACATGGAAAAAGCAGAACACAATGTAATGGAGCCAACGAGTAATGTAGATATTGAGCGGACTAAGGTAGAGTTTTCGAAAGGGGTAAAGCATCTTCAGGGAAAACTGGAATGGCTGTTTATCCAGAAGGGGATCTTACTGTTCGGAATTGGTTTCCTTCTCGGCAGAGCTTTAATTCTCTCTCACTTAACTCCTTTTGCTCTCCCGTTCTTTGCGTCAGTCTACATGGTAAGACGAGACCGTTCGCCACTTGCATTAATAGGATTACTTGCAGGATCACTAACGTTATCCATTCCCAACATAGCTTATACCTTTAGTAGTACTATTCTATTCTTAATTGTTTTTCGTATGACACAAAAATGGAGAAAAGATGATTTTAAGGCCTTACCATTTTTTGTTTTCTTTACATCCCTGTTCGTAAAGCTAGGTTTTGATTTTATCCAACAAGGGCAATCACTTTCCATTTACAACGGTGCCATGGCAGGGGTAGAAGCGACCCTGACATTTATCTTGACGTTGATCTTCATTCAAAGCATTCCTCTGTTATCAATGAACAGAAGAAAAAAATCTTTAAAGACAGAAGAGGTTGTTAGTTTAATTATTTTACTTTCGTCTGTCATGACGGGAACGATTGGATGGGCAGTTTATGAACTATCAGTTGAACATATTCTTTCAAGATATCTAGTTATATTATTTAGTTTCATTGCTGGAGCCACGATGGGTTCTACTGTTGGCGTAGTCACAGGACTTATTTTTAGCTTAGCAAATGTCGCAAGCTTCCACCAAATGAGTTTACTTGCGTTTGCTGGCTTATTAGGAGGGTTGTTGAAAGAAGGGAAGAAATTTGGAGCAGCAATTGGTCTATTAATTGCCACTTTGTTGATGGGAATGTATGGGGGCGGTGAGGCGGCACTTGCCAAAACATTATATGAATCGGGTGTCGCTATTCTATTGTTATTTCTAACTCCACAAAGTTTAACCAATAAATTGGCCAAACATATTCCAGGTACTACAGAGTATGCACAAGAGCAACAACAATATATAAGAAAGGTGCGTGATGTCACAGCTAGTCGAGTAGAACAATTTTCCTCTGTTTTCAAAGCACTATCGAATAGTTTTATTCAAATGGATGGACGTATAGACGAAGAATATGAGGAAAAAGAATTGGATTATTTCTTAAGTAATGTCACAGAAAAAAGCTGCCAAACATGTTTTAAAAAGGAGCAATGTTGGTCCCGTAATTTTGATGAAACCTATGGTTTAATGAAGGATATCATGTATGAATTTGACCAAGGAAATATCCCATTATCTCATAAGGTTGCAAGAAATCTTGATGCACACTGTGTAAGGGGGAAAAAGGTTCAGGATGCCATTTATCAAGAGCTCACCCATTATCAAGCAAATATAAAATTGAAAAAGCAGGTTCAGGAAAGTAGAAAGCTTGTAGCAGATCAACTGCTGGGTGTTTCCGAAGTCATGGGGGACTTTGCGAAAGAGATTCAAAGAGAAAGAGAGAACCATCATAAACAAGAAGAACAAATTTTAGATGCTCTCCAGGAGTTTGGGGTTGAAATAGATAATGTTGAAATTTTTAGCCTAGAGCAAGGAAATGTTGATATTGATATGACCATTCCATATTGTGGGGGCCATGGTGAAGGAGAGAAACTGATTGCTCCAATGCTTTCTGATATTTTAGAAGAAACGATTATTGTTCATAAGGAGGATTGTGCTTCCTTCCCGAACGGGTATTGTCATGTCACTTTCCGGTCAGCAAAGGCCTATGTTGTTGAAACAGGTGTGGCTCACGCTGCAAAAGGAGGAGGATTGGTATCAGGCGATAGTTTTTCAATGATTGAATTAGGAGCAGGGAAATTTGCTGTGGCAATAAGTGATGGAATGGGGAATGGAGAACGGGCCCACTATGAAAGCAATGAGACGTTACGGTTGCTTCAGAAAATTCTTCAGTCAGGGATTGAGGAAAAGGTCGCTATTAAAGCAGTAAATTCAATTCTATCTCTTCGAACGAATGATGAAATTTTTTCAACACTTGATCTAGCAATGATTGATTTACAAGATGCATCATCAAAATTTCTTAAAATCTCGTCAACCCCTAGCTTTGTAAAGCGAGGAGATAAAATATTTAAAATCGAGGCAAGTAATCTACCAATGGGGATGTTCTATGAGTTTGACGTGGATGTTGTTTCAGAACAATTAAAAGCCGGCGATTTATTAATTATGATGAGTGACGGCGTATTTGAGGGACCTAAACATGTTGAAAACTATGATGTTTGGATGAAAAGGAAGGTGAAAAACTTGCAAACCGAGGATCCACAGGAAATTGCCGATATAATTATGGAAGAGGTGATTAGAACTAGATCTGGACAAATTGAGGATGATATGACGATTGTGGTATCAAAAGTTAAACATAATACCCCGAAATGGGCTTCGATCCCGGTAAACCAGAAACAAAATACTAGGATTTCATAGATAGATATTCTCTCAACTTGAAAGGAGATGAATGATTAAAACGGCCATACATTTCTAGATATAAACTTATAGAAGAGTATATTTCCCCTCAAAACCGGCGAAGATGGTAGCAATCATAATTGTTTGGAGGGGAAATAAGTGAAAACTGCTACACTTCGACAAATTTTACTTATTACAGATGGATGTTCAAATTCCGGTGATGATCCTATTGCTATGGCTGCATTAGCTCAAGAGCAAGGGATAACAGTTAATGTTATTGGTGTTGTAGAAAATGATGTGATTGATGAAAAAGGCATGCAAGAAATTGAAGGTATTGCGATGTCTGGCGGTGGAGTAAGTCAGGTTGTATACTCTCAGCAGCTGTCACAAACGGTGCAAATGGTAACAAGAAAGGCAATGACTCAAACATTACAAGGTGTAGTCAATAATGAATTGAAACAGATCTTAGGAAATAAAACCACAATGGAAGAATTACCCCCAGAAAAAAGAGGTGAGGTCCTAGAAGTTGTCGATGAATTAGGTGAAACGGTTGAATTAGACGTGTTGGTTCTTGTCGATACAAGTGCAAGTATGAAACATAAATTACCAACAGTGAAAGAAGCATTATTAGACTTGTCATTAAGTCTAAATGCACGTATGGGTGATAACCGATTTTCAGTTTTTGTATTTCCCGGGAAAAGGAATGATGTCGAAAAATTGTTAGATTGGACACCTAAGCTTGAATCCCTTACAAGTATTTTCTCGAAACTAACTACCGGAGGGATTACCCCGACTGGACCAGCTATTCGAGAAGCTGTTTCACACTTTAATAAAAAACGCTCTTTAAAGGGCTTGCTCTCACGTGATGATGATGAACAATACTTTGAAGAATCCATTTAAATTTCCATCTGGGACAAGAATTGTTGGGAAATGGCATAACAAACCATATGTCCTTGTTAAAGAACTGGGTTATGGAGCAAATGGAACCGTATATCTTGCTCAAGGACACAATGGTTATGTTGCACTTAAAATGAGTGAGAACGGTATGTCGATCACATCAGAAGTCAATGTGTTGAAAGCATTTAGTAAGGCCCAGGGTTCAGCCTTAGGGCCTTCCATCTTAGATGTGGACGATTGGGAGGCACGAGGAAAGCGAATTCCTTTTTATGTGATGGAGTATATTAAAGGGCCTGATTTATTAACGTTTATAAACAAGAGAGGTTTTTCTTGGACAGGTGTTCTCATTATCCAACTTTTAAATGACTTGGAAAGAATTCATCAAGAAGGGTGGATATTTGGAGACTTAAAGCCTGAAAACTTAATTATAACAGGGCCACCAAATAAAATTCGTTGTATTGATGTTGGAGGAACAACGCTCCAAGGAAGAGCGATTAAAGAATTTACGGAGTTCTTTGACCGTGGATACTGGGTTTCAGGATCAAGGAAAGCTGAGCCAACTTATGATTTGTTCTCAGTGGCAATGATTATCCTCAATCTTGCTTATCCAAAAAGGTTTAATAAAACACAGGGTGGTTATCAACAATTAAAATTGGCTATTGAATCTAAAAAGGAGTTAATCCCTTATCGGGAAACCCTATTTATGGCCCTTCAAGGAAAGTTTAGTTCAGCTACAGAAATGAGAATGAAAATGCTAGAGGTATCAACTGGTAATAAAAATATTCGCACTAGATCAACTTCTCAAACGGTAACGGCCAGTCGCCAACAACTGAAAAAGAAGAAAAAGTCAGGTGGAGTAATGGAGACCATTTTAATTATTTTCATAGTCGCCATTCTTTATGTTTTATATATTTATGGGGAAATTATGTAGGCGTGTATTCCTGAAGTGAAATCATCAAAGAAAATTGATACAATACTTAATAAAGTAAAGAACTAGGAAGATGCCTGTGTTGGTATATGAAAAAGCGATTCAAAATTTCATTAAAGAAAACCAATTGATTGAAAAGGGTGACACACTGCTTGTAGGGGTTTCTGGTGGTCCCGATTCTCTTTCCTTATTACACTTTCTTCATCATTCTAGAAAAGAATATGACATATCCATTGAGGCTGTTCATGTCGATCATATGTTTAGAGGTAAGGAATCGTATGAGGATTTGAAGTTTGTAGAGGGGGTCTGTGATAAATATAATATCCCTTTTCATCAAAAGAGAATTAATATTTCGGAAAAGATGAAGCATCGAAAAGGGAGTCTTCAGGAATCAGCGAGACATTTTCGTTATTCTTTCTTTCAAGAGGTCATGTCCAGCTCAAATGCGAATAAATTAGTGTTAGGTCATCATGGAGATGATCAAATAGAAACCATCTTAATGCGATTAACTAGAGGGAGCTCTGGGATGAGTAGAGCAGGAATTCCTATTAAGAGACCATTTGCAAACGGATTAATCATTCGTCCCCTTTTAAGCATGAACAAAAAAATCATTGAAGAGTATTGCGAATCCTATGGGTTAGTTCCTCGAAGGGACCCTAGTAACAATAAGAATGATTATACACGTAATCGTTTCCGAAATAGGGTTCTTCCTTTTTTGAAAGAAGAAAATCCCCTTGTCCATGAGCAATTCCAAAAATTCAGTAAAGAAATTTTAGAAGATGAACTTTTTTTACAGGAATTAACCCTTAAAAAGTTGAATAATATATGGAATAAACTAGGCAACAAAGTATCAATCGATATCATAAGGTTTGATGAAATGCCTCTTCCTTTACAAAGAAGGTCGATTCATCTAATATTAAACTATCTTTACAAAGATGTTCCGTCTTCATTAACATTTGTACATACTAAAGAAATATTGGAAATGATCCACAAACAGGGTCCAACAATTACGATTGACTTACCTGAAGGACTGAAATTCACACGGTCATATCAGGAGGGGATCTTCCATTTTGAATCATTATACAATGTAGAACCATTTTTCTATATTGTAGAAGAAGGTAAAGAAGTGGAACTTCCTAATCAAGCCTCCATAATGGCGAACAGGTCGCGAATAATACATTATGATGATCTTTATATTATGAAGATTAAGGAGGAATCTGTGTCACTTCCTATTATCGTTCGATCAAGGCAACCAGGAGACCGAATGAAAATAAAAGGATTGAATGGCACAAAAAAAGTAAAAGATATCTTTATTGATGAAAAGGTTCCACTTCATTTACGAGATCAGTGGCCAATCGTTCAAGATTCTAACGGAGTTATTCTGTGGATTCCAGGTTTAAAGAAATCAGTGCTGGATACTTGTGAAGACGCAGAATCACAAATCATATTACATTATAAACAGTAAACATCTTCTAGGAGGCAAGTGTAGTGTTAAACCAAGATATTGAAAAAGTACTGATCACTGAGGAAGAAATTCAAAAGAAGATTAACGAACTTGGGAACCAGCTAACAGAAGAATACCAAGATCGTTTTCCATTAGCAATTGGGGTTCTAAAAGGAGCAATGCCGTTTATGGCAGATTTGCTAAAGCGGGTCGATGCTTACATGGAAATGGACTTTATGGATGTTTCTAGTTATGGAAGTTCTACCGTTTCTTCTGGAGAAGTGAAAATTGTTAAAGATTTAGACACAAAAGTAGAAGATAGAGATATCTTGATCATTGAAGATATTATAGATAGCGGTTTAACATTAAGCTATTTAGTGGAATTATTCCGTTATCGCAAAGCAAAATCAATCAAAATTGTTACGCTTCTGGATAAACCTACTGGAAGAAAAGCAGATATCAAAGCTGATTATGTAGGGTTTAATGTACCCGATGAATTTGTGGTTGGGTATGGATTGGACTTTGCTGAGAAGTACCGAAATCTACCGTATATTGGAGTTCTTAAACCTGAAGTGTATAGTACGGGTGAATAAGTGAACTCTATTATAATGAAAGTAAGAATAATCAAAAATGCAAATTGTTGTAATGCCATGATTTTCTATGATACTATTTTAAATAGTTTGTTTACCCGTGGGAGGAGGTAAGGGATGAACCGGATTTTTCGAAACACCATATTCTACTTACTTGTATTTCTCGTCATAATAGGTGTGGTGAGTTATTTCAATAACAACAACGAACCAACAGAAAACATAAAATACAATCAATTTCTTAGTTACTTAGAAAAGGGAGAAGTTGAGTCCTTTTCATTACAGCCTGAACGTAGTGTGTATCAGGTAAGAGGTCAATTAAAAGGCTATGAGGAAGACCAATACTTTGTTACAAATGTGTTGCCTTCAGATACAAAAGCCATAGAAAGAGTCTATTCAGCCGCCGCAGAAAAAGGTGTCGAAGTTGACGTCTTAATGGCGAAAGAGACGAGTGGTTGGGTATCATTCTTCACAACCATCATTCCATTTGTCATTATCTTTATTCTATTCTTCTTCTTGCTGAACCAAGCACAAGGCGGCGGAAGCCGAGTTATGAACTTTGGTAAAAGTAAAGCCAAGTTGTATAACGAAGAGAAGAAAAAGGTTCGATTTAAAGATGTTGCTGGAGCAGATGAAGAGAAGCAGGAACTTGTTGAGGTTGTCGAATTCTTAAAAGACCCTCGTAAATTCGCAGAGGTCGGAGCACGTATTCCAAAAGGGGTACTTTTGGTAGGACCTCCTGGAACAGGGAAAACGCTTCTTGCACGTGCTGTTGCTGGAGAAGCTGGTGTACCATTCTTCTCTATCAGTGGTTCTGACTTTGTCGAAATGTTCGTTGGTGTAGGGGCCTCTCGTGTCCGTGATTTATTTGAAAACGCCAAGAAGAATGCACCATGTATTATCTTTATTGATGAAATCGATGCTGTAGGTCGTCAACGTGGAGCAGGTTTAGGTGGAGGGCACGATGAACGTGAACAAACCTTAAACCAATTACTAGTTGAGATGGACGGGTTTGGAGCAAACGAAGGAATTATTATGATTGCCGCAACCAACCGACCTGATATTCTTGACCCAGCTTTATTACGTCCAGGTCGTTTTGACCGTCAAATTACGGTGGATCGCCCAGATGTAAATGGTCGTGAAGCAGTACTTAGAGTACATGCAAGAAATAAACCATTAGCAGACGATGTAGATTTAAAAGCGATTGCCATGAGAACACCAGGTTTCTCGGGTGCTGATCTTGAAAACCTTCTAAATGAAGCAGCGTTAGTGGCAGCTCGTCAGGATAAAAAGAAAGTGGATATGAGTGATATCGATGAAGCAACCGATCGTGTTATTGCAGGACCAGCTAAGAAGAGTCGCGTAATTTCTCAAAAAGAGCGTAAAATTGTTGCTTTCCATGAAGCCGGTCATACATTGATTGGACTTGTTCTAGATGAAGCAGAGATGGTTCATAAGGTAACCATCGTACCTCGAGGTCAAGCTGGCGGATATGCAGTAATGCTTCCTAAGGAAGATCGTTACTTCATGACCAAGCCAGAGCTTCTAGACAAAATTACTGGATTACTTGGTGGGCGCGTAGCAGAAGATGTAATTTTCGGGGAGGCTTCTACAGGAGCTTCTAATGACTTCCAACGTGCAACAGGGATTGCTAGACGTATGGTGACTGAATTTGGTATGAGTGAAAAGCTAGGTCCACTACAATTTGGCCAATCACAAGGCGGTCAAGTATTCCTTGGAAGAGATATCAATAGCGAACAGAATTATTCAGATTCAATCGCTCATGAAATTGATACAGAAATCCAAAGATTCATTAAAGATTCCTATGACCGTGCCAAAAACATTATTACTGAGCATCGTGATAAACTCGAGCTCATTGCAAATACTTTACTAGAAGTAGAAACGTTAGATGCTGGACAAATTAAACATCTATATGATCATGGAAAATTACCTGATCGTGAAACTCCTTCTAATAAAGAAGAAAGCAATAGTGATGTAAAAGTTACTATCCAAAAAAAGAACGATGAAGAATTAACATCTGAGTCTGATGAAGAAAATGTAGACCATAAAGATTCTTCTACAGAGGACGATAAAAAAGAATAAACTTTGAAAGGCGTCGCAGAAGCGGCGTCTTTTTTGAATGTAAAAAAGTATAAAAAACAACACGGTGAAAAAGTGTAAGAGTTGAAATGACGGCCTCAAAAGAGCCGAATGAGGTCGTGAAAAAGCGGAAACATGAAAATGAGGACCTCATTAGAGTCCAATGAGAACCTGAAAAAGTAGATATGCCAAAATGAGGACCTCAATAGAGCCGATTGAGTCCCTGAAAAAGCAAAAAAGCCAAAATGAGGATCTCAAAGGAGTCGATTGAGGTCGTGAAAAACAAAAATGACTTGCCTGTTCAAGGCGCTTCCGCTTTTCAACTATCCAGCTTCAGCGCTTCGAGACATAATCTTAGCCTCCTAGAAAGGAAAACGGCAGCTTTTCTAACTGGCTCTAAACGACACACCGCTTATCATTTGAATTTAGAGAACTATCTCATGCAGAAGAAATTATGGTATGATGTTGGCAGTGTGAAAACAATAGATTTAGTAGGTGAGAATAGTGATTTTCGTATTTGATGTAGGTAATACTAATATCGTGCTGGGTGTTTATGAAAATGATGAGTTAAAATATCACTGGCGGGTTGAAACAAATCGTCATAAAACAGAAGACGAGTACGGCATGCTTGTGAAAAATTTGTTTGATCATGAAGGATTATCTTTTAAAGCAATTGATGGGATCATCATCTCTTCCGTTGTGCCACCGATTATGTTTTCCTTAGAAAGAATGTGTCAAAAATATTTTAATGTGACTCCATTAGTTGTTGGCCCTGGAATAAAAACAGGCTTAAATATAAAATATGAAAACCCGCGTGAAGTGGGGGCTGATCGAATAGTGAATGCAGTAGCTGGCATTCATGAGTACGGAAGGCCACTTATTATTGTTGATTTCGGTACTGCTACTACCTATTGCTATATCAATGAGGAAAAACAGTATATGGGTGGTGCGATTGCACCTGGTATAGGGATTTCAACAGAGGCATTATATTCAAAAGCAGCAAAGCTACCTAGAATTGAAATTGCTCGCCCTGATCATATTATTGGGAAAAATACTGTATGCGCCATGCAAGCAGGAATTTTATATGGGTATGTTGGACAAGTAGAGGGCATTGTTTCACGGATGAAAGCACAAAGTAGTACAAAGCCAACTGTCATTGCAACAGGTGGATTAGCTACGTTAATTTCTAAAGAATCCAACGTGATTGATGTTGTCGATCCATTCTTAACTCTTAAGGGATTGAGGCTAATCTATAATCGAAATCGTTAACATGGAAAGGAGCAATAAGATGAGTGATTATTTAGTAAAAGCTTTAGCATACGATGGTCAAGTTCGTGCTTATGCTGTAAGGAGTACGGAGACTATCTCTGAAGCTCAAAGACGGCATTATACATGGCCAACTGCATCAGCTGCTCTTGGGAGAGCGATGAGTGCAGGTGTTATGATGGGGGCAATGCTAAAAGGGGAAGATAAACTTACCATTAAAGTGGAAGGTGATGGTCCCCTTGGTCCAATGTTAGTGGATAGTAACTCAAAAGGGGAAGTAAGAGGATATGTTACAAACCCTCAAGTCCACTTTGACCTTAATGAACATGGGAAACTTGATGTCAGAAGAGCGGTAGGAACTTCGGGAACACTTACTGTAGTGAAAGATATAGGAATGAGAGAGCATTTTACAGGTCAGGTCCCTATCGTTTCAGGTGAACTAGGAGAAGATTTTACTTATTACTTTGTTACATCTGAACAAGTTCCATCATCGGTGGGGGTTGGAGTACTTGTAAATCCAGATAACTCCATTCTTGCTGCTGGAGGATTCATCATTCAGTTAATGCCAGGAACTTCAGATGAAACGATAACGAAAATCGAAGAACGATTAAAAACAATTCCAGCTGTTTCAAAACTTATTGAAAAAGGACTTTCCCCAGAACAATTGCTTGAAGAATTACTTGGTAAAGACGAAGTGAAAGTTTTAGAAAAAATGCCAATTAAATTCCAGTGTCGTTGTTCCAAAGAGCGCTTTAGCAACGCAATTATTAGCTTAGGTGCCCAGGAAATTCAAGAAATGATCGATGAGGATGAGAAAGCAGAAGCACAATGTCATTTTTGTAATGAAAATTACCAGTTCTCTAAAGAAGAATTAGAACAATTAAAGCAAGAGGCTTCAAACGAATAGGTGAATGCAGATGACGAAACTAAAACTTAACAGAAGAGGTTTAATGCTCCTAATCGTTTTGTTATTACTTTCAAATGTCATAACATTATCTTTATGGTTAATGAATAACCCTAAAGGTAATACTGTGCAATCGGGTAGTGAAATTGTCGCGACCGTAGGGAAAGAACAAATATCTCGAGAAAAATGGCTCCACTCAATGGATAAAAAATACGGAAAAGTAGTTCTTCAGGATTTAGTGAATCAATCGGTAATGAAACAATTAGCGGAAAAATACGATATTGTCATTACGGACGAACAAGTTGAAAAGGAAATTCAACTTCTCCAATCACTGTATCGTTCTTTAGGTGAGAATGATCATTCCGATCACAAAGATGTCTTCGCCAAAGAAGAGATTAGAATGGAACTTATGCTTCAAGAAATAATGACAAGAGATGTTAATATTTCCGAAGAAGACGTTAAGGCTTTTTTTGAGGAGAACAAGGAGCGATATTCCATTCCAACAATGTATAAGCTTTCGCAAATTGTCGTGAAATCTAAGAAAGAAGCGGAACAAGTTATTACGGAATTAGAAGAGGGCTCAAGTTTTTCAGCTATGGCTATTGAACGATCGATTGATGCTCAAACCGCTACACAAGGTGGGGTTCTCGGCTATATTCCTGAAGACGCTGAATTACTATCAGACCATATAGAGAAGAAGATAAAGGATTTGGGTCCATCAGAATGGACTACTCCAACCAAAATGGATGATGGTTATTATATCTTTCTTTTGCATGAGAAAATTGAAGGAAAAACATATGCTTTAAAAGATGTCAGTGATACCATCAGAAGACAGTTAGCATTAGACCAAGTAGATCAACCCCTTACTCCCGAAGATTTTTGGAAAGAGGTTGGCGTGGATTGGTTTTATAAAGAAGAACAATAATGTTCATAAAAGGAGTGGTCCGTTTAGGGTCATTCCTTTTTTGAATTCGTGGTGTCAGTCCCTCCCGACGAGGAGCTTTTATAAGAAATGAATGTATTTCATATCTTTTTAAAGAGATTTTTTGAGAGTGACGGACCCCTATGCTCCTGACTGGAGTGTGCTGGACTTCGTGATCGAAGAGAAAATTTTTGAGAAATGTGTGTTTCATTGGCTTTTATATGAGTGTCTTTCTACGTTTTGAACTCTTCTACTTTATATTGGGATTAAATGAGATGTAAAAGACATATATTTGACTAAGGAATTAGGAATAATAGTACTTGATCGTTGACATGAAGACTGAATATTGATAAATTTACAATAAAACCAATAAAAATACTTGGAATTAGGAGTGGAGACAAATGGTACGTGTGGCAAATTCTATTTCAGAATTAGTAGGGCAAACACCGATTGTTAAACTGAATCGCTTAATTGGTGAAGATAGTGCAGAAGTTTATTTAAAGCTTGAGTATATGAATCCAGGAAGCAGTGTAAAAGATCGGATTGCCCTTTCTATGATTGAAGCAGCTGAAGAGGAAGGAAATTTGAAAGCTGGGGATACGATTGTTGAACCAACTAGTGGTAATACTGGAATCGGTCTTGCCATGATTGCTGCAGCAAAAGGATACAAATCCGTATTAGTTATGCCTGATACAATGAGTATGGAAAGAAGAAATCTTCTTCGCGCCTATGGAGCTGAACTTGTCCTTACACCTGGTTCTGATGGAATGAATGGTGCTATTCGAAAAGCGGAGGAATTAGTAAGCGAAAAAGGGTACTTCATGCCGCAGCAGTTTAAAAATGAAGCGAATCCCGAAGTTCATAAACGTACAACTGGGAAAGAAATTGTTGAACAAATGGGTGATCAACTAGACGCATTTGTTTCTGGAATTGGAACCGGGGGAACGATTTCAGGCGCAGGTCAGGTGTTAAAAGAAAAGTACCCTGATATTAAGATCTACGCAGTTGAGCCTTCCGATTCTCCCATTTTAGCAGGCGGAAAACCAGGACCACATAAAATCCAAGGGCTTGGAGCAGGGTTTATTCCAGAAATTCTAAATACTAATATTTATGATGAAGTCATTGGTGTTGAGAAAGATGAAGCCTTTGATTGGGCAAGAAGAGCTGCGAAAGAAGAAGGTATTCTAGGGGGGATTTCCTCAGGAGCAGCCATCTACGCAGCTGCAGAAGTGGCTAAAAAGCTAGGAAAAGGAAAGAAAGTTTTGGCTATTATTCCAAGTAATGGTGAGCGCTATTTAAGCACTCCACTCTATCAATTTGAAGAAAACTAAGGAATTATATGTAACTGACCTAATAAGAGCTTTCTACTTCCAGGAAGAAACGGCTCTTTTAGGTCAGTTTTTTTTATTCAGGAAAAGATTCACCGATGAAACAGAAAACAACTTCATGTATGATGGAAACATAGACAATCTCTAGGAGAGTGAACATCGGTGGAAGATAAACACCTTTTTTATCAAACTTTTTCTTGTTCAATTGAACAATTTATAGATGCCTATGGGCTATTAAGTTCTACAGAAGAGTACCACCTTTTATTAGAAAGTGGACGAGGCGGCCGTTACAGTATTGCAGGACTTAAGCCAAAGGAGATCGTAAAAGCAAATAAAGATGGTTTAGAAGTGAAAGAGTCAGATGGCGATCATTTCATAACAGGTGACCCTTTAGAAGCTTTATATTCATGGATACAACCCTATACCCTTGACAAACAGCCTCATTTACCAGATTTCCAAGGGGGAGCAATAGGTTTTATTAGCTATGACTATGCCCGTAATATTGAAAAACTACCGAACCTTGCGAAGGATGATATAGAAATTCCACAACTTTACTTTTTTATTTATGACCAATGGGTTGTTTTCGACCACCAAAAGGAACAGCTCTGGATGATGGTTATTGCTGATCAAAATTGTGGAGAAGAATTTCTCAATGTGTGGACAAGTACTTGGAGAGAGGCTTTAAGCAAAAAGAAGCATGTGTATAGTAAAACCGCTTTAACCTCACCAAGTGATATTTGTGTTTCAATGGATGAATCTCAGTTTAAAGAAGCAGTAGAAAAAATCCAAAATTATATCTCGCAGGGTGATGTTTTTCAAGTGAATCTGTCGGTAAGGCAAAATCAAGCCTTGTTGGTACACCCCTTTGAAGTTTATAAACAATTGAGGACCCTTAACCCTTCTCCGTATATGAGTTATATTCAAACTCCCGATTTTCAAATCGTTTCAGGCTCGCCTGAACTATTAGTAAAAAAGGATGGAGAAAATGTTAGCACAAGACCAATTGCAGGAACTCGTTCACGTGGGAAAGATGAAATAGAGGATCAACAACTAGCGGATGAATTAATCGAAAATGAAAAAGAACGAGCAGAACACGTTATGCTTGTTGATTTGGAAAGAAATGATTTAGGCCGAGTATGTGAATACGGAACGGTTGAAGTGAATGAATTCATGGTGATTGAAAAATATTCACATGTCATGCATATTGTTTCGAATGTTCGGGGCCGCTTAGCGAAGAATAAAAGTGGCTATGACCTTATTAGATCGGTTTTTCCTGGCGGGACAATTACAGGAGCCCCAAAAGTAAGGACGATGGAAATTATTGAAGAGTTAGAACCGGTACGCCGGGGGATATACACTGGATCAGTTGGTTGGATTGGTTTTAATGGGGACATGGAATTGAATATTATTATTCGAACCATGCTTGTTCAAAATCAACAAGCTTACATCCAGGCCGGAGCAGGTGTTGTTATTGATTCAAACCCTAAATACGAATACAGAGAATCGTTAAAAAAAGCAAGGGCACTCTGGAATGCCAAAGAGTTAGCTGAGAAGAAAGGGGGAAATGAACATGATTTTAATGATAGATAATTATGATTCATTCACCTATAACCTTGTTCAGTTTTTAGGTGAATTAGGGGAAGAACTCGTCGTAAAAAGAAACGATGAAATCAATCTAGCAGAAATAGAAGGGTTAAACCCTGATTATTTAATGATTTCCCCCGGCCCCTGCAGTCCGAATGAGGCAGGGATTAGTCTAAAAGCGATTGAGTATTTTGCAGGGAAGATTCCAATATTCGGGGTTTGCCTTGGTCATCAATCCATTGCCCAAGTTTTTGGTGGAGAGGTAATTAGGGCAGAACATCTTATGCATGGAAAAACGTCGAAGATTTTTCATAACCAACATTCGATTTTTAAAGATATTCCGTCCTCTTTTAATGCCACTCGTTATCATTCTTTAATTGTTATAAAAGAGACAATCCCTGATTGTCTTGAAATTACTGCGGAAACCGAAGAAGGAGAAATCATGGCGATTCGCCATAAAACACTTCCTATTGAAGGGGTTCAATTTCATCCTGAATCGATTATGACCGAATACGGAAAAGAACTATTAAAGAACTTTTTGAACTCTTATAAGAAGCAACCTGTTGCAATGTAAAAGGAGGTTGTAAATTTGTATATTGCCTTGAATGGAGAAGTCTTCAAGAAGGAAGAAGCAAAAATTTCACCTTTTGATCATGGCTTCCTATATGGTTTAGGGGTATTTGAAACTTTTAGAACTTACAACGGTCATCCTTTTCTACTAAATGACCATCTTGATAGATTAGAAGAAAGCTTAAAAACTTTAAATGTCGAATGGGAAGCGGACCGAGAGGAAATCTTAAAGGTTATTGAAACTCTCTGCTATCGTAATCAATTAGAGAATTCCTATATCCGTTTAAATGTTTCTGCTGGTATAGGAGAGATTGGATTACAAGTTGAGCCTTATTTGCAGCCGAATTGGATCGTTTTTCAGAAGCCGCTTCCACCCATGTCACCATTAGCAGAAAAAAACGGAAAAATATTATGTACCAGACGAAATACTCCAGAAACACCAAAACGGTTAAAATCACATCACTATTTAAATAATATTATGGCGAAAAGGGAAATTGGAGACCTTAAACAAACAGAGGGAATTTTCCTAACAGCAGATGATGCCATTGCAGAAGGAATTACATCGAATCTTTTTTGGGTAAGGGATGAATGCCTATATAGTCCGACTACGGAAACGGGTATTTTAAACGGAGTGACAAGGCAATATATCATCAGTCTTGCTAAAGCTTTAGGGGTCGAAATTAAGATTGGTTTTTTCCCTAAAGAGGATTTATTTAGGGCTGATGAAGTGTTTTTTACAAATTCGATTCAAGAAATCACTCCTTTAAAACTACTTGAGGATCATGCTTTTCCAGGAAACAAAGGGAGCTTTGTTAAGAGGTTCTATGAGATGTATGATAGTCATACAGAATGTTTATTGTCCCGAAAACAAATAGAGTAGGAGAAAAGAAAGTGAACTCAATTATTTCTTGTGGTAATTTTCAATTAGATTTACAAAAAAAAACAATGGTTATGGGAATTTTAAATGTTACTCCTGATTCATTCTCTGATGGTGGACATTTTAATGAAATAGAAAAAGCGGTAGCGCGTGCAAAACAAATGGTACATGATGGAGCAGACCTGATTGATATCGGTGGCGAATCAACCAGGCCCGGACATGCCCCTGTCTCGGTTCAGGAAGAAATCAACCGAGTGGTCCCTGTTATCAAAGCGATTTCAAAAGCAGTTTCTGTTCCAATTTCCATTGATACGTATAAGGCAGAAACGGCAAAGCAAGCGGTTTTGGCAGGAGCCCATATCATTAATGATGTATGGGGCGCTAAGAAAGACCCTGATATGGCAAAAGTAGCAGCGGAACTCGGGGTGCCTATTATTCTTATGCATAACCGTGAAAAACGAGATTATCATCAATTTATTCCAGATGTGATAAAGGATTTGGAAGAAAGTATTCGGATTGTGAGAGAGGCAGGGGTACGAGAAGAGCAGATTATTTTAGATCCGGGGATTGGATTTGCTAAAGATGTGGAACAAAATATGGCAATGATGCAGAACCTAGACAAAGTGGTTGAAATGAATTTTCCAGTCCTATTAGCAACATCACGTAAATCAACGATCGGACATATTCTCAATCTACCCGTGGAGGAAAGAATGGAAGGAACAGGGGCTACCGTCTGTTATGGAATTCAAAAAGGTTGTCATATGATTCGTGTTCACGATGTTAAAGAAATGAGCCGAATGACAAAAATGATGGATGTACTAATAGGGAGGGATCGCTCATGGACAAAATCTATTTAAATGGCTTAGAGTTTTATGGATATCATGGAGTTTTTCCAGAAGAAAATCGATTGGGGCAAAGGTTTAGAGTAAACCTAACCTTATATCTTGATTTAGAGAAGTCGGGAAAAAGTGATAACCTCGAAGACTCCGTTCATTACGGTGAAGTATATACTGTGTGTAAAGAGGTAGTGGAAGGCGAATCCTATAATTTAGTGGAAACCGTTGCAAGGAAACTTGCAGATAGCCTATTAAATGAATTTTCATTAATTCAAGAATGTACAATTGAACTCATCAAGCCAGATCCACCAATACCTGGACACTATCAATCGGTTGCGGTGGAAATTACAAGGGGCAGATAATATGAATAATGTTGCTTATCTATCACTCGGTTCTAATGTTGGTGATAGACTTGGATATTTAAAGGAAGCCATTGAACTGTTAGATAGTCATGAAGGAATTACCATCATTGGACAGTCCTCTATCTATGAAACGGATCCTGTTGGATATACGGAACAAGGTAGTTTTTTGAATTTAGTTGTAAAAATTAAGACGGATTTATCAGCTGAAAATCTGTTATATCAGTGTTTACAAAACGAAATTGACATGGGGAGAAAGAGGGAATTCAAGTGGGGTCCGAGGATAATAGACCTTGACATTTTACTCTATAATCACGAAAATATTGAATCAGAGAAACTTATACTCCCACACCCTCGGATGCATGAAAGAGCATTCGTATTAGTGCCTCTTTTAGAGGTATCTAAAGATTTAATGCACCCTATGTTCCAAACACCGTTCAAAGAATTTCTAGAAAATACACCTGATAAAGAAGGAGTTCGGTTATGGAAACAGATAAATGGGGAAGACGCATACGCGCATTTAGGAAACTAAAAGGATATACTCAAGAAGGTTTAGCAAAGGAGTTAAGCATATCCGTATCTGTATTAGGTGAAATAGAAAGAGGAAATCGCATACCTTCTCAAGAAGTCCTTGAAAAAGTAGCGGAAACCCTTTCAATTTCAGTATCGGATTTAACTCCACCTGATGAATAGATAGATTAAAAGCTGGAAAAAGGAGGTTATTTGTGTGTTAAAAATTGGTGATATTAAAATGGATAATCAGGTAGTCCTTGCTCCGATGGCAGGTATCTGTAATTCAGCCTTTCGTTTAACTGTCAAAGAATTCGGTGCCGGCTTAGTTTGCGCCGAAATGATTAGTGATAAAGGTATTGTCCTTCAAAATAGAAAAACAATGAATATGCTTTATATAGATGAGCGTGAGAATCCGTTGAGCCTTCAAATATTTGGCGGAGAAAAAGACACATTGGTACAAGCGGCTCAATTTGTTGATAAAAATACAAACGCAGATATTATTGATATCAATATGGGATGTCCTGTTCCAAAAATTACAAAATGTGATGCTGGAGCAAAGTGGTTACTTGATCCCAACAAAATTTACGAAATGGTAGCAGCTGTGACAGATAAAGTGGATAAGCCTGTAACAGTTAAAATGAGAATGGGTTGGGACGATGACCATATCTATGCTGTTGAAAACGCCCGTGCGATTGAACGTGCTGGCGGGAAAGCTGTTTCTCTTCATGGACGTACTCGTGTACAAATGTACGAAGGTGTTGCAAACTGGGATATTATCAAAGAAGTGAAAGAGTCTGTGAATATTCCGGTCATCGGAAATGGTGATGTAAAAACACCAGAAGATGCAAAGCGTATGCTTGATGAAACAGGAGTCGATGGGGTTATGATTGGTAGAGCAGCATTGGGTAATCCATGGATGATCTATCAAACCGTTAAATACCTTGAAACGGGAGAATATGTTCCTGAACCATCTGTAAGAGAAAAAATCAATGTATGTACTCTTCACCTTGACCGTCTAATTTCGCTAAAGAATGAAAATATAGCCGTTCGCGAAATGAGAAAACATGCAGCATGGTATTTAAAAGGAATTAGAGGAAATGCCAAGGTGCGTAACGCCATTAACGAATGTGATACAAGAGCAGAGCTTGTTGGAGTGCTTGAACAGCTAGTTGAAGATGTAGAGGCAAAACAACAACCCAATGCAGGATAAGTAAAGGGACTGATCGTTCAGGTGAAGCTGCCTACACGATACAGTCCTTGTTTTTTAGTATTCGTATTGATTTAAGCTAAAATATTTGTCATGATAAGATTTGTTACCTTGAACTTTATTTCCATATAAAACTTTAGGGGTGTGTCCTTTCCTTATATTGTGTAAAATAGGATGGTATATAAGAGATAAAAAATAATAGATAAATCAATAGAATAGGAGTGAAAACATGAGTCACGAAGAACAAAACGACCAATTACGGGTGAGACGTGAAAAGATGGAATCGATTCGTTCAGGCGGTAGAGATCCTTTTGGAAAACGTTTTGACCGTTCTCATAACTCAGCAGGGATCATCGCTGAATATGATACATTCTCAAAAGAAGAACTAGAAGAAAAAGAAGCTTCCGTAACCATTGCAGGTAGAATTATGACAAAGCGCGGAAAAGGAAAAGCTGGCTTTGCTCATGTTCAAGACTTACAGGGTCAAATTCAGATCTATGTGAGAAAAGATGCTGTTGGGGAAGAACAGTATGAGCTTTTCAATACTGCGGATCTTGGGGATCTAATTGGAATTACAGGAACTGTGTTCAAAACAAAAGTTGGCGAACTTTCAGTGAAAGCAAAGAGCTTCGAGTTACTAACAAAATCTTTACGTCCACTACCGGAAAAATTCCACGGCTTAAAAGATGTAGAACAACGTTATCGTCAACGCTACCTAGATCTAATTACAAGCCAGGAAAGCAAAAATACGTTTATTACTCGTAGCCGTATCATTCAATCAATGAGAAGGTACCTAGACGATCATGGATACTTAGAAGTTGAAACACCTATGATGCATGCCATTGCTGGCGGGGCTTCGGCTCGTCCATTCACGACCCACCATAATGCTTTAGACATGCCATTGTTTATGCGTATTGCGATTGAACTACATCTAAAACGCCTAATTGTAGGTGGATTAGAAAAGGTTTATGAAATCGGAAGAGTATTCCGTAATGAAGGCGTCTCTACTAGACATAACCCAGAGTTTACGATGATCGAACTTTACGAAGCATATGCGGATTACCGTGACATTATGAGCCTTACAGAAAACCTTGTCGCTCACATCGCACGTGAGGTTCTTGGTTCTACATCCGTTCAATATGGTGATTATGAAGTTAACTTAGAGCCGGAATGGACAAGACTTCATATGGCAGATGCCGTAAAAGAATATACAGGGGTAGACTTCTGGAAAGAGATGACCGACGAAGAAGCAAGACAACTTGCAAAAGAACATGGAATTGAGATTAAAGAGACCATGCAATTTGGTCATGTATTAAATGAGTTTTTTGAACAAAAAGTAGAAGAAAAACTAATTCAACCGACATTCATTTATGGTCATCCGGTAGAAATCTCTCCATTAGCGAAAAAGAATGACGAAGACCCTCGATTCACAGATCGCTTTGAACTGTTTATTGTCGGACGTGAGCATGCTAATGCTTTTACTGAGTTAAATGATCCTATCGATCAAAGACAACGCTTTGAAGCTCAACTAAAAGAGAGGGAGCAAGGAAATGACGAAGCACATATGATGGATGATGACTTTATTGAAGCATTAGAATACGGTATGCCTCCAACAGGCGGACTAGGTATCGGTATAGACAGATTGGTTATGTTACTGACTAACTCCCCATCAATTCGTGACGTACTACTGTTTCCATTAATGCGTCATCGTGATTAATCGTAATTAAGGCTGATCCTCACAAGAGGATCAGCTTATTTTATTTCTATCTATATAAAAGAAAATAGGTTTTAACGTGTTTACTAATAAATAAGGATGATCAGTGTATAGAACTAGCGTCTTCCTCTTTTACTTATGATTTTCATGGGCCTACCCAACGTGGGTCGGAAAGTGATTGCCAGAGGGCGTGCTGAAATCTCATTTCTTCCTTTGTACAAGGACGCTTCCGCTTCTCAATAAGGAAGTTAAAGTTTTTATGGTTGAATATTCTTCATTGAGTTTTTATAAAAAACATTTGGGTAAATAAAAAGTATAAAAAAAGAAAAAAGTTATTGCGCGGATATAAATTAGGTGGTATATTAATATCTGTTGCCGCAAAAAAGCGGGCTAACACAAAAAAACATCCCAAAAAAAGTTGTTGACACTGACTTTGCAGGGTGGTAAGATAATAAAGTCGCTTCAAACGAGGCGAACACATTGAACCTTGAAAACTGAACAAGACAAAACGTCAACGTTAATTCTAAAAA
>JANAVG010000021.1 GCA_024213275.1 Rossellomorea sp. BNER | reverse complement strand
GGCACGCCGCCAGCGTTCGTCCTGAGCCAGGATCAAACTCTCCGATAGAAGTTTGACTTGCTCATTTGTGTAAGAACTATGTTCTTACGTTGTAAATCTTTTTTAGAATTAACGTTGACGTTTTGTCTTGTTCAGTTTTCAAGGTTCAATGTGTTCGCCTCGTTTGAAGCGACTTTTCTAATATACCATTATACACATCTTAATGTCAACAACTTTTTTCATTTTATGAAAGGATTAATTAAGTAGTTGTTCCAAAATATGTAGCCGCTCATTTGCGACGTTTATAAATATATCAGGATATTTAAACATCGTCAATAACATTTTTAAAAAAATATTATATAAACATTAAAAGTGTTTCAAAAAACTTAAGGTGATTGAAACACTTTGAAAATAAATCATTATAATCTCTCTTTACTATTAGTTGAGGTCATCATATATTTTATACAATCACGATGTGTCCCCACTCTTTTAAAAAGGGAAAATAATATTTTATACCTTTCTTCCATTGCCCTCTTTACGATTGCGTCAATTCTTTTGTCCTTAAGATCGAATAAGATTTCATCCATCTCTCTCTTTAGTAAGTATTCAATTTCTTGTCTCTCTCTTTCATCAATCAAAAAACCGAGCAATTACTTCACCCCTTCTTAGTGATTAATTGTAGTTTTTTCCAATTATAACTAAATTATGAATGACTTTTTGAAATCTAGTCATATTTTTTTCTCGGACATGCATATGGTTAGATAAGGAACTAGTGTGTTGAGGAGGATTTAAATGAATTTCTTTTATACTTTAAACGCTAAAAAGCTTAAGCAGCTTAGCCTAATACTGATTATTTCCTTTTTTACTGCTTTATTTATTTATAGTGGTAGTTTATCCATTTTGCCCGTATTTTCTACAGAAGATGGACCAAAAGCGATTTATAAAGGGGAAAAAGGGATAGCTCTCACATTTAATGTTGGTTGGGGAGATGAAAAAGCCGAACCGATTTTAGAAGAACTTGAAAAACAAGGTGTAGATTCCGCTACCTTTTTTCTTTCTGGCGCATGGGCGGAAAGACATCCAGAACTAGTAGAGAAAATGGTGAAAAAAGGATATGAGATCGGGAGCCTAGGATATGCCTACAGTGATTATAGTGAGATGGAAGAAGAAAAAATCCGTGAAGACATTTTAAAGGCTCAAGAGGTTTTTCAAAAACTTAATATTAAAGAGATAAAGCTTCTAAGGGTTCCTACCGGGCATTTTGATAAAAAAACTTTAGCGGTAGCTGAAAAAATGGGACTTACGGTTGTACATTGGAGTGTAAACTCACAAGATTGGAGAAACCCAGGCGTCGATGAAATTATTAAGAACGTCGCACCATCTAAAAAAGGAGATATTATTCTTCTTCATGCTTCAGATTCTGCTAAGCAAACGAAAGATGCTTTGCCGAGCATTGTAAAGCAATTGAAAGGGAAAGGGGAGTTTGTAACTGTATCTGAATTAATTGCCAATGGTAAAACGAAAACGACTTTAATTCCATAGTGGAGTGATGGTTCAGTGAAAAAATGCTAATTTAAAGAACACCTGCAAAATCCATACCATCAATCTAAGAAAAACCAGTCACCTTACGCTTGGATATTTCGGAATGATTCACTTGTTTTTATTTATATTTTATACAGCAAAAAGACTGCCTCACAAAAGGCAGTCTTTTTATCAGTTGATTGAAGTTTTCCCATTTCCTTTACCTTTAACCGACCGGGTATTATATTTTGGAAGCATTAATAGCTGGTAAGCGTTGCATGCTAATAATGCAAAAAGCATCAGGTATAACCATTTACTTGCATTTACTTGAAGTACCGGAAGCCATTCAAGGACGGTAACAACCACCATAAAGAACAAAGCAGATACATATGTGTTTTGTTGTGATTGTTTGTTTTTGAAAAACGCTACAACTACTCCTACTACAAAGATAAAGATCGCTAAGATTATATAAGGCAGAAGAGACTCTTCTTCACCTGCGAAGGCTTTAAAACGGAAGTAAATAAGGTCAAACAATACAATGGCGATCACCAGTAATTGCACAGGATTCCATAAAGACCTGAACATCCTTAATCCAAACTGATGGACCGTTAGATAGGCAAAGAAACCCATCTGACTTATGACACTAAACGTAAAACCAACAAAAATAAACCAGACAAATGTAGAGATGATCCTGCCAATTTCCATATTTGTAAATAATGGTGCAAACTCATTCCATCTAACTATAATCCCTAATATCGCTGTAACAAACCCACCTAAAAATAAAGTGGAAAAAAATAATCGAATCCAATTTCGGATGGTCACTTCTTAATCCTCCATTACTATTTTCTACACTCTATTGATTGTACCAACCAGTTTTTGAAAAATCTACACATAGGCTAGTCATGGTATATTTTTTTTCATTTATCTCATATTAATCATAAGGGTATTTGATTAGATGAAAGGAGTTTATTTTATGAAAAAATTATCCTTTCTCCTTATTCTCCTGATTTTTATCCTTACCGCTTGTGGCGGTGGCGGAGGAGAGTCAGGTAGTGGGCAAATGGATTATGAAGAAACAAAAAAAATGGTTGTCGATATATTAAAGTCCGATGATGGAAAAAAAGCGATTGAAGAAATCATGGGCGATGAAAAAGTGAAACAAAGTTTGATTATGGATCAGGCTATCGTAAATGAAACCATTACAAAAACATTAACGTCCGATAAGGGAACAGAATTTTGGAAAAAATCCTTTGAAGATCCGAAATTTGCTGAATCCATGGCTAAAAGCATGAAGGACGGAAATGAAAAGCTATTAAAAGACTTAATGAAAGATCCAGAATACCAAGGAATGATGATGGACATTCTCAAAGATCCAGAAATCCAAAAAGAAATTGGGGAAGTTCTTAAAAGTAAGGAATATCGCGAACATCTTCAAAAGGTGATTACCGAAACATTAGAGAGCCCAATCTTTAAAGCCAAAATGGAAGATATTCTATTAAAAGCTGCTGAAGAAATGCCTCAAAAAGGTGGCGGTGAACAAGGCGGCGGCCAAGGGGCCCAAAGTGGCGGCGGCTCAGAATCCCCGGAAGGCGGCGGTGGTGGCCAATAATGGAAACAAGGACTGTTCTTATAGAGCAGTCCTTGTTTTATGATTTAAAGTCTATTCTCCGTTGAATTATATCTTCACCCGCTAAACAGGTGGCATTTGCTTTTAAGATTTAACGGCCAAGGAATTAATCACTTTTGAAGCAATGTCTCCATAGATTTTCCCTAAGCGGTGGTCTTCAGCATAAATGGAAGGAGCAAAGTCTTCTTCATTCCAATCTGGCTGTTGTAAAGGCAGTTTACCAAGAAGATCTGTTCTTAATTCTTCTGCAAGCTTCTCTCCCCCACCTTGTCCAAATACATACTCTTTTTCACCCGTTGTTTTACTTTCAAAATAAGACATGTTCTCTACGACACCTAAAATTTCATGATCTGTTTGTAGTGCCATTGCTCCAGCACGAGCAGCTACGAATGCCGCTGTTGGATGAGGGGTCGTTACAATTATTTCTTTACAGTGTGGAAGCATAGTATGAAGATCAAGGGCTACATCTCCTGTTCCTGGTGGTAAATCTAATAATAAATAATCAAGATCGCCCCACTCGACTTCTCCAAAGAAATTATTCAGCATTTTCCCAAGCATTGGCCCTCTCCAAATAACAGGAGCATTATCTTCTACAAAAAATCCCATAGAAATAACCTTTACTCCCAATCTTTCAACAGGAATGATTCTTTCTCCACGTACCACAGGTCTTTTCGAAATGCCCATCATATCCGGCACACTAAAACCATAAATGTCTGCATCAACAAGTCCTACTTTTTTTCCTTGTCTCGCCAATGAAACAGCTAAATTAACAGATACAGTTGATTTTCCAACCCCACCCTTTCCACTAGCAATGGCAATAAAGGTCGTTTTACTTGCTGGCGATAATAAATTCCCGCTATCAGAATCTGTACCTGAACCTCTATGTTTTTCAAGCTCATCAGCTGGTAAATCAGCAAAACGAATACCAACTGTTTCAACACCATTATCTTTAAGTAATTTAACGATTTCTTGTTGTAATTGTAGTTGTTCAGCTGTACCTGTTTTGGCAATAGCCACTTTTACACTTACATGATTCTTTTCCTCTTTAATACTTACCTCAAGAATCCCATTTGTATCCTTTAAGGATTTATGTAAAAATGGATCATTTATACCCGATAATAATTCACGAACCTGCTGCTCTGTTACCATTACTAAACACATCCTTTGCTGTGAATTCGTTTACATCTTATTTTAGTATAACATATTCGCTTCTTTCTTAATTCTATCGCGCTCAAAAAAACCAACGAAGATTCACTCTTCATCGGTTGGTTCAGTTAAATATTTTAATACTCCCTCATAAATGGATGCAGCTACTTTTTCCTGATAATCCGTCTTCATAAGATTGGCTCTTTCTTCAGGATTTGATAAAAATCCAATCTCAACAAGAGCCCCTGGTTTTTTGGCATTTTTTAAAATATATACATTTTGAATTCCTTTTGCCACTCGATCCGTGTTTTCTAAATTCCTCACCAATTCACCCTGAATCGATTTAGCTAAGGCTTTATTCTCTTTATATTTAGGATTGTAAAAGGTTTGAGCTCCACTCCATCGTGAGGAAGGAATCGAGTTTAAATGTATACTTAAGAACAGGTCTGCTTCCGAAGAATTGATGAGTTTTAACCGTTTATGAAGATCTTCAACCTTTCTTCTGCTATAACCTTTTGTACCCTCTGGAGCTAAGTCTTTATCCTCTTCTCTTGTAAGAATAACTAACGCTCCCTGTTCTTGAAAATAGTCTCTAAGCATTAAAGAAACATCTAAAGCAATATCCTTCTCTAATGCGTTTTTATCACCAGCACCTCCATCTGGACCTCCATGCCCTGGGTCAAGATAAATAATTTTCCCCGTTAATGGGAGGTTCCAGGATTCCCAAGTATCCTTTTCTAAAATTTTGTACTGAATCAAAAAAAGTAAAATAATAGCAGCTCCTATTAGGGACACAATCTTTATCTTCGATTTCATTCTTTTCCCCCTCCCCATCTCTATAAAAAAATATGGGACAAGGAGTAAAAATAGAACCTATTTCTTAATCTTTAATGAAGCCTTAACTTGTACCGCTTAATTCCATTGGTGTACCCTTCCGTCCACCAATTCTCAACAAAGTATTCACAGCTATAGTAGAATGATTCATCAATCGAGTTGGAAACCCCTAATTCAGACCAATATAGCCAGAAGTTATATAGCGTATCAATAAGATGCTTCATTTCTTCGTCACATCTAAGTTTGACCTGGTCCATTTCTTCACCTTTAATACCAAACTTACTAATTTTCCCTCCCAATAAATAAGCTTCAATTGCGACATCATAGCATGCTTCATCAAATCCTTGTTGCATGTATACACCACCTTGGATCTTCATTTGACCAAAGTGTTTTTTTACACTCTCTTGAAGCATCTTTATGGATATCTCTTTAAGTAAAGTTCTCTCATGTTTAATTTGTTTTTCTCTTCTCTTGGCATCAAATGTTGTAATAACATTCAAAGAAATCCACCCCTTTGAACGTATTTTCCTACAATCCTTTAAGCTTCATGCGAGCAATGGTTTCCAATTATGTGTCTTCCAGAAAATACTCCAAGTTCATTGAGGGTGCCAGGTACAAATACAGGCTTTTGTACCTGGTACATTTCCTCCTTTTTGTACCTGGCACACTTAATTACAAATTAAAACAAAAAATCCCAGTCGAATAATTCGACTGGGATAAAACGAAAATAATATTAACGTTTTGAGAACTGAGGTGCACGACGAGCGCCTTTAAGACCGTATTTTTTACGTTCTTTCATACGTGCGTCACGAGTTAATAATCCTGCGCGTTTTAATGTTCCGCGGTACTCAGGATCTGCTTGAAGTAAAGCACGAGCGATACCATGACGGATAGCGCCTGCTTGACCTGTATATCCTCCACCATGAACGTTTACTAATACGTCATAGTTGCCAAGAGTTTCAGTAGCAACTAGAGGTTGTTTGATAACCTCGCGTAACGCTGCAAATGGGATGTAGTTTTCTACTTCACGATCGTTAATTACAATTTTACCGTTACCTGGTACTAAACGTACACGAGCTACTGAGCTCTTACGACGACCAGTTCCGTAATATTGAACTTGTGCCAAGATAATACCCTCCTCTGAATTTATTAATTATCCACGAAGTTCGTACACTTCTGGTTTTTGTGCTTGATGGTTATGCTCAGCGCCAGCAAATACATGCAATTTCTTGAACATTTGACGGCCTAAAGGTCCTTTTGGAAGCATACCTTTAATCGTAAGCTCTAGCATTTTCTCTGAGTAGTTCGTACGCATTTCAAGAGCTGTACGAGATTTTAAACCACCTGGATGTTGGCTGTGACGGTAGTAGATCTTGTCAGTAAGCTTTTTACCAGTTAGTTCAATTTTTGATGCATTTAAAATAATCACGTGATCACCAGTGTCAATATGTGGTGTAAAAGTTGGTTTGTGTTTACCGCGTAGAATCGATGCTACTTCGCTTGCAAGGCGACCTAATGTCTTGCCTTCAGCGTCAACAACGTACCATTTACGATCGATTTCATTAGCTTTAGCCATATACGTCGTACGCATTATTTACCCTCCTAAAAATATCAAATTTCATAGTATTTATAATCACAATAAGATTCCGGGGCTTATCGTGGGGTTAATAACATACCATATGCTATAATATCTTGTTCAGAAGCTGATGTCAAGAGAATGTTACACCAGGATTAGTTGTTTTAGAAATTCTTTTTAGAAATGAATGAATCTCTATTGGGTTCATTCCTTTTAATAAGTAACCTTCCACAAATACAATCCCTCTGGTGGAGCTGTTTTCCCCGCTTTTGTACGGTCCTTTGCATTAAGAATTCCTGCAACACTTTCTGGAGTCATCTTCTCTCTTCCTACTTCTAAAAGTGTCCCCGTTATGATTCTAACCATATTATAGAGAAACCCATTTCCTTCATAAGAAATTATTAAGTTTTCTTCATCGAAATGAAATGAAATAGTATAAATGGTTCTTATCTTATCTTCTACATCTGTTTTTGATGAACAGAAGCTTGTAAAGTCATGTTCTCCTATTAAAGCATGCGCAGCTTTTTTCATCTCCTCCAGATTCAATGGATAAGGATAGTGAAAAGCTTGGTGTCTTGTAAAAGGATTTCTGACCGTTTGTAGATTAATCTTATACCGATATTCCTTCTTCTTCACTGAAAAGCGAGCATGAAAACCGACGTCCACCTCTTCAGCTGAAAGAATGGATATATCACTAGATAGAAGGCTGTTTAAGACAGTTGGCCATTTTATTTCAGATATATTTAAAGGACTATCAAAATGAAAAACTTGTCCATTCGCATGCACTCCAGAATCGGTCCTTCCTGATCCAATAATTCTTACAAAGGAACCTTTATGGATTTTGCTGAGTACCTTCTCAATTTCTCCTTGAATAGTTCGTTTATTAGGCTGTACCTGGTACCCTGAGAACCCAGAACCATCATAGGAAACTAAACACTTAATTCGTGGCATATAACCACTCCCATTATCCTCTTAATAAAAACAATATAAGTCCTAATCCAACAAGCACCAATAGGATCGTTGAGTCTTTCCATGTCCATTGAAGAACTCGGTACTTTGTTCGTCCTTCTCCACCTCGGTATCCTCTAGCCTCCATTGCAGTAGCCAAATCCTCTGCTCGTTTAAAAGAGCTTACAAATAAGGGGATCAGTAATGGGACAACTGCTTGAAGTCTTTCCTTAATAGGACCACTTGCGAAGTCTGCACCTCTTGCCGTTTGTGCTTTCATAATTTTATCTGTTTCTTCCATCAGCGTCGGAATAAAACGCAAAGAAATCGACATCATTAATGCCAGTTCATGAACAGGGAATTTCAATTTATTTAAAGGATTTAATAATGTTTCTAATCCATCCGTTATTGAAATAGGTGTAGTAGTTAAAGTCAGCAATGACGTAACAAGGATTAAATAGAGGAAACGAAGAGATATAAAAATCCCTTGCTGTAAACCCCCTTCATATATAGAGAAAAACCCTAAACGCACCAATTCTTCTCCTTCTTTTGTAAAAAACAAGTGTAGGAGAAACGTGAATCCAACAAGCCAAAGAATTGGTTTTAAACCTGCAAATAAGAATCGAATGGATACTTTCGTCATTATGATTGATAGGATTGTAAAAAGTCCGAGTACTGTATAAGTGATAGCGTTATTGGCTAAGAAGACAATACAAATAAAGGAAAAAATAAATAACAGTTTTGATCGTGGATCCAATCGATGTACAAAAGAATCCGTTGGAATATATCGACCTATAATCATTTTGTCCATCATTTGACGTCACCCCGCTCACGGTCATTCATAATTTCAGTAGCTAGCTCATCAATTGACAGACATGTTTTAGAAAGTGAACGCCCTAACTGTTTCTCATATTTATACTGAAACCTAACCACATCTGGTACATCTAATCCAAGTTTGAGTAGTTCTTCAGGTTTTGAAAAAATTTCAACTGGTTTGCCTTTCCCCTTAATTCTTCCCTTCTGCATGATCACAAGTTCATCTGCATAGGACGCGGCATCTTCCATACTATGAGTAACCAAAATGGTCGTTAACTTTTTTTCTTTGTGAAGCTGATAAAACATATCCATTATTTCTTTTCGACCTCGTGGATCCAGACCAGCTGTTGGTTCATCTAGAACAATAACATCAGGATTCATTGCCAGTACACCAGCAATGGCGACCCTTCTCATTTGACCACCCGATAGATCAAAAGGTGATTTTTCTAGAATACTTTCTGGAAGACCCACTTGTGTAATGAGCTCTATGGCTCTTTTTTCTGCTTCTTCTTGAGAAACACCAAAATTCATAGGTCCATAGCAAATATCCTTTAAAACCGTTTCCTCGAATAATTGATGTTCAGGAAACTGAAAAACAATTCCAACCTTTTGTCGAACGGGTTTAAGACCTTTTGGCTTCTTATTAGATGTAACCGTCGTATCCCCAATCTTGACTTCTCCAGATGTAGGTTTTAATAAGGCATTTAAATGCTGTAAAAGGGTGGACTTCCCTGAACCAGTATGGCCTATGACGGCTAAATACATGTGACTTGGAATTTCGAGATCAACATCTTTAATGGCAAGCTTTTCAAAAGGTGTTCCCAATGAGTATCGGTATTCTACTTGTTTAAGTGATATGTCCATAGATCTCTCACCAAATCTTCCTCTACTAAATAAGGTTTCTCCATATTAAAACCATTGTTTTTCAAAGCTCTTGCCAATTTTAAAGTAAACGGGACATCCAAACCAAGTGCAATTAACTCATCTTCCAACCTGAAAATTTCTTCCGGTAATCCTTCCTTATAAACCTCTCCTTGATTTAAAACGACCATCCGGTCAGCCTGTGCAGCTTCCTCTAAATCATGGGTAATGGAAATAACTGTTAAGTTTCGATCCTTTTTAATTTCGTTAATCGTTTGAAGAACTTCTTGTCTACCTTTAGGGTCTAACATAGAAGTTGCTTCATCTAAGATGATAATATCAGGCTCAAGCGCAATAACGCTTGCTATCGCAACCCGCTGTTTCTGTCCTCCTGATAGATGGTGCGGCTCTTGATTAAGAAACTCGCCCATTTGGACTCGGTCAAGGGATTGTGTAACACGTTCCACCATTTGAAGATGTGGAATCCCGTGATTTTCTAACCCAAAAGCCACATCATCTTCAACCGTTGTCCCAACAAACTGATTATCAGGGTTTTGAAAAACCATTCCGATTTTAGAACGAATTTCCCAAACGGTTTCTTCAGATAATAAATAATCTCCTACACGGACTGTTCCACTCTCAGGAAAATGCAGACCATTTAACATTTTGGCTAGTGTAGATTTTCCAGAACCATTATGTCCGACAATAGCTAACCATTCACCTTCATAGACATTAAGGTTAATATCTTTAAGTGCCAATTGGCTTTGATCATCATAACGAAAGGAAACGTTCTCTATAGATATTAGTTGGTTCATCAATAGCTTACCTCCCCTAAGGCTCGGGCTCGTCTCAATTATAATTGTTTTCGCAAGCTTATAATACTGCACTCTACCATCACATCTGCTTTAAAATAGAGGCGGGGGCAATTTGGATGCAATGCTCAAAATACCCTATTAGAAAATAAACAACATTCTTGCGAAAAAAAGTCATACTAAACTCTGCTCTTGTGAAAAATATCTCCAGATACAAAAAAAGCCTGCACCCCTTTCCATAAACTGACACTTGTTTCAGGTCAGCATAGTTCATCAGATGAACAGCTTCTATTTATAGAAGTTGGAAGAGGTGCATGGAGCTAGACGAGACACTCAGAAGATGCTCATCATAACGCTCTGCTTTTTGTAACGTATATAGTTATACAAAAAGGGCATAGAAGCGCAGTTAACAAACTGTCCTCCCGCCCTTGTTGTAATGTAACGCTTATCTATTATACTAACTCAATGATTACCATTGGAGCACCGTCACCGCGGCGAGGTCCAAGTTTCATGATACGAGTGTATCCACCTTGGCGCTCAGTGTAACGTGGGGCAATGTCAGCAAATAGCTTTTGGATTGCATCTTGGTTGTCTTCAGCATTTGCTACTTCATGGCGGATGAATGCAGATGCTTGACGACGTGCATGCAAGTCACCACGTTTACCTAAAGTGATCATTTTGTCCACAACTGAACGAAGTTCTTTCGCACGAGCTTCAGTTGTTTCAATGCGCTCATTGATAATTAGGTCAGTAGCCAAGTCACGCAATAATGCTTTACGTTGTGAACTTGTACGTCCTAACTTTCTGTATGCCATTAAGGTTCCCTCCTTTGTTGAATCGTTACAATCGTTTAGGGATCAATCGTCTTTACGTAAGCCTAAGCCAAGGTCTTCTAACTTTGCTTTAACTTCTTCAAGAGATTTACGTCCTAAGTTACGTACTTTCATCATATCTTCTTCAGTCTTGTTAGCAAGTTCTTGAACAGTGTTGATTCCAGCACGTTTTAAGCAGTTATATGAACGAACAGAAAGGTCCAGTTCTTCAATTGTCATTTCTAGAACTTTTTCTTTTTGATCTTCTTCTTTTTCTACCATAATTTCCGCGTTCTGAGCTTCGTCAGTTAGACCTACGAATATATTTAAATGTTCGTTTAGAATTTTTGCACCTAAAGAGATTGCTTCTTTTGGTCCAATACTTCCATCAGTCCAAACATCAAGAGAAAGTTTATCATAGTTTGTCATTTGACCAACACGAGTGTTCTCTACTTGATAGTTAACACGAGAAACTGGAGTGTAAATAGAGTCGATTGGGATCACGCCAATTGGAAGATCCTCACGCTTATTTTGTACAGCAGGATTGTATCCACGACCGCGTTGTGCAGATAAACGCATACGGAAGTGACTATTTGATGAAAGTGTAGCAATGTGTAAATCAGGATTTAACACTTCAACATCACTATCATGAGTAATATCAGCTGCTGTTACCACTCCTTCACCCTGCACATCAATTTCAAGCGTTTTTTCCTCATCGGAATAAATCTTTAACGCTAGCTTTTTGATATTCAAAATGATGGATGTTACATCTTCCACGACGCCTTCAATTGTTGAAAATTCATGCAGTACTCCATCTATTTGAATAGATGTGACAGCGGCACCTGGGAGTGAGGATAATAGGATACGACGTAAGGAGTTACCCAAAGTTGTACCATATCCACGCTCAAGTGGTTCTACGACGAACTTTCCAAACTTGGCATCATCGCTGATCTCAACCGTTTCAATTTTTGGCTTTTCAATTTCGATCATTAATATTTACCCTCCTTCAAAACGTCGAAACCCCGGTAAAATATCTATAAATGATCATTTAACCGAAATTCCTCATGTACGTTCCCGATTGTGCACCAACAACTGGATTAACATTTTCTGAATGAAACGTATCAATATATCATATCCCATTATTGACAAGGATACAAAATTTATACAGAAAAATTAAACACGGCGACGTTTTGGTGGACGGCATCCATTATGAGGAACTGGAGTAACGTCTCTAATTGCAGTAACTTCAAGACCTGCAGCTTGAAGAGCACGGATTGCTGCTTCACGGCCAGCACCAGGACCTTTTACTGTTACTTCAAGAGTTTTTAAACCATGTTCCTGAGACGCTTTAGCTGCTGTTTCAGCTGCCATTTGTGCAGCAAATGGAGTAGATTTACGAGAACCTTTGAATCCAAGAGAACCTGCACTTGACCAAGCAACAGCGTTACCATGAACGTCAGTGATTGTTACGATTGTGTTGTTAAAAGTTGAACGGATATGTGCAATACCTGCTTCAATATTCTTTTTCACACGACGCTTACGAGTGTTAGTTTTGCGTGCCATTTAGAAGGAACCTCCTTTACTTAATTATTTTTTCTTGTTCGCTACAGTCTTACGAGGACCTTTGCGTGTACGAGCATTGTTTTTTGTATGTTGTCCACGAACCGGTAAACCGCGACGGTGACGAAGACCGCGATAAGAACCGATTTCCATTAGACGTTTGATGTTAAGAGAAACTTCACGACGAAGGTCACCCTCAACTTTCAATTTGTCAACGATATCACGGATTTTTCCTAATTCGTCATCAGTAAGATCACGAACGCGAGTATCTTCAGAGACACCAGCTTCTGCTAGGATTTGTTCTGCAGTTGTTTTACCAATACCGAATATATAAGTTAGTGAAATGACAATACGTTTGTCACGTGGAATGTCTACACCAGCAATACGTGCCATAGTAATAGCGCACCTCCTTTAAGATTAGCCTTGTTTTTGTTTGTGTTTAGGGTTTTCACAGATAACCATAACTTTACCTTTTCTGCGGATGACTTTACATTTCTCACAGATTGGCTTTACAGATGGTCTGACTTTCATCTTATTCTAACCTCCTTGATAGTACGGAGTGCAAAAGATTATTTATAACGATAAGTAATTCTTCCACGAGTTAAGTCATAAGGAGACAGCTCAACTGTCACTTTATCTCCAGGTAAAATGCGGATAAAGTGCATGCGGATCTTTCCAGATACGTGAGCAAGTACCGTATGACCATTTTCTAATTCTACCTTGAACATTGCGTTAGGTAAAGTCTCAGCAACTGTACCTTCCACTTCAATTACATCATCTTTCGCCATCGAATTCGTCTCCCTTCTTAACATCTTCTAAGACCTCATTCACAAACTTTGTAAGAGCATATCGCAACTTTCCATTTGTGACGCGCCCGGTCTCTTGTATACTGCTCTGAACTTCCGGAGAGATATAATCGTAAAAGGTAAGGTGGGAGATGTTTTTTTTCTTAGGACGATCGAACTTTCGTTTCTCACCATCCGCAATCAAAACAAAGCGTTCATTTATCTGTTGGATTATAACAGCATGTTGGCTCGTGTCTCTTCCTTTATTAATTTTTACGATTTGACCTATTCGCGGAGTCGATTCAGACTCGATCAATTGAGATCACCTTCACTTAGGCTTTCGTTAATATCTCGTAACCTTCTTCTGTAATGGCAATGGTATGTTCGAAATGCGCACACATTTTACCATCTACTGTAACAACTGTCCAGTTATCTGGTAATGTCCTTACATAGCGATTACCAGCATTCACCATTGGTTCAATAGCTAGTATCATGCCAGGCTTTAAGCGTGGACCTTTACCCGGTGGTCCGTAATGAGGAATTTGTGGGTCCTCATGTAAGTCTTGACCAACACCGTGTCCAACATACTCGCGAACAATGGAAAATCCATTAGCTTCTACAAAGGTTTGTATAGCATGAGAGATGTTCGATAGACGTTCGCCTGGTTTTGCTTCTTTTAAGCCGAGATATAAAGAATCTTCTGTTACATCTAATAGCTTTTGAGTTTCATCATCTATTGTGCCAACAGGATATGTCCAAGCAGAGTCACCATGGTAACCATTATATTTTGCACCAATATCGATACTAATAATGTCGCCTTCTTTAAGACTGCGATCTCCCGGAATTCCATGTACAAGTTCGTTATTAACGGAAGCACAGATACTGCCACGAAACCCATTATAACCTTTAAAAGAAGGAATTGCATCAGATGCCCGGATAAAATCCTCGGCAATTGCATCCAATTCTTTGGTTGTTATTCCTGGGGTAATGTGCTTTTGCAATTCCTTGTGAGTTAAAGCGACTATCTTCCCTGCCGCACGCATAATATCAATCTCACGAGGGGTTTTACAAATGATCATTATTAGTTGCCCCCAAGTAATTCATCAATGTCAGCAAAGACTTGTTTAATGTCTTGCTGTCCATTTATATTTCTTAAATACCCTTTTTCTTCATAGAAAGAGAGTAATGGTTGTGTTTGTTTAATGTTTACATCAAGACGGTTTTGAACCGTTTCTTCATTATCATCTGCACGTTGATATAATTCTCCGCCACAGCGATCGCAAACACCCATTTCAGATGGTGGATTGAACACAAGATGATAGGTTGCGCCACAATTTTTGCAAATTCGACGTCCAGTGAGGCGTTCCATTAGGATACCTTTATCTACATCAATGTTAATCACATAATCTATTTTTTTACCAAGATCAGATAACATGTTTTCAAGAGCATCAGCCTGCGCTACTGTTCTTGGAAACCCATCAAGCAAGAAGCCTTTATGGCAATCTTCCTTGCTAAGACGTTCACGAACAATACCAATTGTAACCTCGTCAGGGACAAGCTCACCTTTATCCATAAAAGACTTAGCTTCCAATCCTAGTTCCGTACCTTCTTTGATAGCCGCACGGAACATATCTCCAGTTGAGATATGAGGGATTCCGTATTTTTCAACGATCTTTTCGGCTTGAGTGCCTTTTCCTGCACCTGGTAAGCCCATTAGCACAATGTTCACTCGTATTTCCCCCTCAGTCTCTGTTATGGTTTCAGGAACAATAACTGTTCCTAAAACCCTTTTTATTTAATAAAACCTTTGTAGTGACGTTTAACTAACTGAGCTTCCAATTGTTTCATGGTTTCAAGAGCAACACCTACTACGATGAGCAAGCTCGTTCCTCCAATTTGCGCTGATTGTGGTAATCCGGCAAATTTAATGAAGAAAATTGGAAGAATGGAGATAGCAGCCAAGAAAATCGCTCCTACAAAAGTTAGGCGGTATAGCACACGAGTCAAGTATTCCTGAGTGTTTTTCCCCGGACGAATACCTGGAATGTAACCACCCTGCTTTTTCAAGTTCTCAGACATTTGTTCTGGGTTTACTTGGATAAAAGCATAGAAATAAGTAAATGCAATAATCAAGGCTACATAAATGGCCATACCAATCGGCTCTGTATAATCAAAGATATACTGAATCGTACTTGTAATGTCATTTGTTCCGAAGAACGTAGCAATGGTTTGCGGTGTAATGATGAAGGAAATCGCGAAGATAACCGGAATAACACCAGCAGCATTTACTTTTAAAGGTAAGTGTGTAGATTGACCACCTACTGGATTTTTGCCTGTTGAACGCTTAGCATATTGAATTGGAATTTTACGTAGTGCTTGTTGAATAAACACTGTTCCAACTACAATTGCAATAACTGCTAAAACAATTAATGCTAACACAACGATTCGAAGGAATAACTGTTCTCCAGCTCCTTCAAGTTGCTGGGCATAAATTTGATTCACAGTGTTCGGAATAGCTGCAACAATTCCAGCAAAGATTAGAATGGAAATACCATTCCCTACACCTTTGGATGTGATTTGCTCTCCTAACCACATAAGGAAAGCAGTACCTGCAGTCAGTACAACTGCAATCAGCAAGTACGATGTCACACTAGGGTTTGTAATTAACATTCCACCATACATTTGGTTGAATCCATACGACATACCTAATGCCTGGATAAAGCCAAGTATAATCGTGAAATAGCGAGTAAATTGAGCTAATTTACGTCTTCCTACTTCACCTTGCTTTGACCACTCTGTAAACTTTGGAACTACATCCATTTGAAGTAGTTGAACAATGATTGAAGCCGTAATATATGGCATGATTCCCATTGCAAGAATAGAGAAATTGATCAAAGCTCCGCCTCCGAATGTATTAAGGAAACCAATTAGTCCGGCTTGATCCTGTGCTTTAAGGACTTCAGAGTCCACACCAGGAACTGGAATAAAGGTTCCGATTCGGAAGACGACTAACATTAATAGAGTGAAGATAATCTTTCTTCTTATATCACCCACGCGCATAAAATTGGAGATTGTCTGAAACATTAAATCACCTCAGTTTTACCGCCAGCAGCATCAATAGCTTCTTTGGCAGAAGATGAGAATTTGTGTGCTTTTACAGTTAGCTTCTTCTCGATATTACCTTTACCAAGAATTTTAATCCCAGCTTTTTCACTGCTTACTACACCAGTTTCAATAAGAAGTTCTGGAGTTACTTCTGTTCCATCTTCAAAGCGATTTAATGCATCTAAATTTACGATTGCATATTCTTTACGATTGATGTTAGTGAAACCACGTTTAGGTAGACGTTGGAATAAAGGTGTTTGACCACCCTCAAAACCAAGACGTACTCCGCCACCAGAACGTGCGTTTTGACCTTTATGACCTTTTCCAGCAGTTTTACCATTACCAGAACCGATCCCGCGGCCTACACGATTACGCTTTTTGCGTGAACCTTCAGCAGGTTTTAACTCATGTAATTTCATGTCGGCACCTCCTTGTTAAAAAAAGTATCTTATTAAACTTCTTTAACCGTTACTAAGTGAGCAACTTTGTTAATCATGCCACGAATAGCAGGATTATCTTGCTGTTCAACTGTTTGATGAAGTTTACGTAAACCAAGTGCTTTAACTGTTTCGCGTTGGTTCTCTGGACGACCAATCACACTGCGAGTGAGGGTAATTTCTAGTTTGTTCGCCATTGTTATCCCTCCTTATCCTAACAGTTCTTCTACTGATTTTCCACGTAATTTAGCTACGTCTTCAGCACGTTTTAATTGTTTTAGTCCTTCGATTGTTGCACGTACCATGTTAATTGGAGTGTTAGATCCTAGAGATTTCGAAAGGATATCTGATACACCAGCTAACTCAAGTACCGCACGAACAGGTCCACCTGCGATAACACCTGTACCGGCAGAAGCAGGTTTAATAAGGATTTCCCCAGCACCAAATCGTCCGATAATTTCGTGAGGAGTTGTTCCACCTACCATTGGTACTTCAACTAAATTTTTCTTAGCATCTTCAATCGCTTTGCGAATTGCATCAGGTACCTCTTGAGCTTTACCAGTACCGAAACCAACGTGACCATTCTTATCTCCTACTACTACAAGAGCAGCAAAACGGAAACGACGTCCACCTTTAACAACTTTCGCAACACGATTGACTGTAACTACGCGTTCTTCAAGTTCAAGTTTATTTGGATCAATACGACGCATGTAATTGTCCCTCCTTTTTATTAAAATTCTAAGCCGTTCTCACGAGCTGCTTCAGCTAATGCTTTAACACGACCATGATATAGGTAACCACCGCGGTCGAATACTACAGATTTTAACCCTTTTTCCACTGCACGTTTCGCTACTAATTCTCCGACTTTTACAGCAGCATCTACGTTACCAGTTGAATCAAGTCCAGCTTCTTTATCAACAGAAGAAGCACTTACGATTGTTACTCCATTTACGTCATCAATAAGTTGAGCATAAATGTTTTTATTTGAACGGTATACGTTTAGACGCGGACGCGCTTCAGTTCCAGTAATCTTAGAACGTACACGAGCATGTCTTTTCTTACGTACCTTATTTTTATCTGGCTTAGTGATCATTGAGGTCACTCCTTTCCTCTACCTATGCGGCATTATTTACCAGTTTTACCTTCTTTACGGCGCACATATTCGCCTTCGTAGCGAATACCTTTACCTTTGTAAGGCTCTGGAGAACGAACAGCACGAATGTTAGCTGCAGTTGCACCAACGCGTTCTTTATCGATACCTTTTACTGATACCTTTGTATTAGCAGGAACGTCGATTTCGATTCCTTCTTCAGGTTCAATCTCAACTGGGTGAGAGTATCCAACGTTAAGAACAAGTTTTTTACCTTGTTTTTGAGCACGGTAACCTACACCGATAAGCTCTAGATTTCTTTCAAATCCTTTAGAAACACCTTCAACCATGTTTGCAATTAAGGCACGAGTTGTACCGTGTAATGCACGATGATCTTTAGCATCTGAAGGACGAGTAATATTTACAACATTCTCTTCTAATTCTACCTTAATATCCGGGTTGAATGTACGAGATAATTCACCTTTAGGGCCTTTAACTGTTACTTTGCTTCCTTCAATCGTAACAGTTACGCCTGTTGGAACCTCGATAGGTTTTTTACCTACACGTGACATATTGTTGCACCTCCATTCATTTCAAAAAATATTACCAAACGTACGCTAGTACTTCTCCACCAACTTGTTTCGCACGAGCTTCTTTATCAGTTATAACTCCCTGAGAAGTAGAAACAAGAGCAACACCAAGTCCGTTAAGTACTTTAGGTACCTCGTTAGCTTTAGCATATACGCGTAGTCCTGGTTTACTGATACGTTTAACACCAGTGATAACACGTTCGTTATTAGAACCGTACTTTAAGAAAATGCGGATAACACCTTGTTTGCTATCTTCAACAAATTCTACGTCACGTACGAAACCTTCACGTTTAAGAATTTCAGCGATTTCTTTTTTGATGTTAGAAGCAGGTACTTCTAACTTCTCGTGACGTACCATATTCGCATTACGAATACGAGTTAGCAAATCTGCGATTGGATCTGTCATTGTCATAATATTTTACCTCCTTCCCAAAATAGGGTATTACCAACTAGCTTTTTTGACGCCAGGAATTTGACCCTTATATGCGAGTTCACGGAAACAAATACGGCAAAGCTTAAATTTGCGGATTACTGAATGTGGACGTCCACAACGTTCACAACGTGTATACGCTTGAACTTGGTGCTTTGGCGTGCGTTTTTGTTTCGCAATCATTGATTTTTTAGCCACATTTTCGCCTCCCTTACTTTTGGAATGGCATTCCGATTTGTGTCATTAATTCACGAGCTTCTTCATCAGAGTTAGCAGTAGTAACGATAACGATATCCATACCACGTACTTTTGAAACTTTATCATAGTCAATCTCTGGGAAGATTAATTGTTCTTTAATTCCAAGCGTGTAGTTTCCACGTCCGTCAAATGCTTTTTTAGAAACACCACGGAAGTCACGTACACGTGGAAGTGATACAGAAATTAATTTATCTAGGAATTCGTACATACGCTCTCCGCGAAGTGTAACTTTTGCCCCAATAGGCATACCTTCACGTAAACGGAATCCAGCGATAGATTTTTTTGCTTTTGTTACAACTGGTTTTTGACCAGTGATTAATGCTAATTCTTCAACCGCAACGTCTAAAGCTTTTGCGTTTTGAACAGCATCACCAATACCCATGTTCACAACAATTTTGTCGATTTTAGGTACTTGCATTACAGATTTATAATCGAACTTGCTCATAAGAGCAGGCGTAATTTCACTATTGAACTTTTCTTTTAGGCGGTTCATGTAGAGTACCTCCCTTCTATTGAGAACTATTTATCTAAAACTTCACCTGATTTACTTGCTACACGTACACTTTTGCCATCAACCGTCTTAGATCCTACACGAGTTGGCTCGTTAGACTTCGGATCAAGTGGCATTACATTTGATACATGAATAGGTGCCTCTTGGCTGATGATGCCGCCTTGCGGATTAACTTGAGAAGGTTTTGAGTGCTTTTTAACAACGTTCACACCTTCAACAAGTACACGGTCTTTTTTAGGGAATGCTGCAAGTACTACACCTGTTTTTCCCTTGTCTTTTCCCGTGATGACCATTACTTTATCGCCTTTTTTTACATGCATTTTGTCGCACCTCCTTGAATGGCCAATTCAGTAATCTATTAAAGAACTTCTGGAGCTAAAGATACAATTTTCATAAAGTTGCTGTCACGTAGTTCACGTGCAACAGGTCCAAAGATACGAGTTCCACGTGGACCTTTGTCGTCCTTGATAATTACACAAGCATTCTCATCGAATTTGATGTATGAACCATCATTACGACGAACACCGCTCTTAGTACGAACAACAACCGCTTTTACAACGTCACCTTTTTTAACAACGCCGCCTGGTGTTGCTTGTTTTACTGTGCACACGATAACATCACCGATGTTAGCCGTTTTACGACCAGAACCGCCAAGCACTTTAATTGTAAGAACTTCACGAGCACCAGAGTTATCAGCAACTTTTAAACGTGATTCTTGTTGAATCATGTAGGTAACCTCCCTTCGGAATAAACATCAATCCGAACATATATTAGATAATTACTGCTTTTTCAATTACTTCAACTAAACGGAAACGTTTTGTAGCTGAAAGTGGACGAGTTTCCATGATACGTACGATATCGCCAATTTTAGCTTCATTTTGCTCATCATGAGCTTTGAACTTTTTAGAGTACTTTACGCGTTTGCCGTATAGTGAGTGCTTTTTGTAAGTTTCAACCATTACAGTGACTGTTTTATCCATTTTGTCGGAAACAACACGTCCAGTGTAAACCTTACGTTGGTTGCGTTCACTCATTGAAGCAAACCTCCTCTCAATTATCGATTATTTACGCCGATCTCTCTTTCACGAATTACAGTTTTCATACGAGCGATCGCTTTACGAACTTCACGGATGCGAGCAGTGTTTTCAAGTTGACCAGTCGCAAGTTGGAATCGTAGGTTGAATAACTCTTCTTTAAGAGATTTTACTTTTTGTTCTATTTCAGCAGTGGTTAAGTCACGAATTTCATTAGTTTTCATTTGATTCACCACCAATTTCTTCTCGTTTTACAAACTTACATTTTACAGGAAGTTTGTGCGCTGCAAGACGAAGAGCTTCACGAGCTACTTCTTCCGAAACACCAGCAATTTCAAACATGATTTTACCAGGCTTTACAACTGCAACCCATCCTTCTGGAGCACCTTTACCGGAACCCATACGTACTTCTAGTGGTTTAGCAGTATAAGGCTTGTGAGGGAAAATTTTAATCCAAACTTTACCGCCACGTTTCATGTAACGAGTCATTGCAATACGAGCCGCTTCAATTTGACGGTTTGTAATCCAAGAAGCTTCAGTAGCTTGCAAACCATACTCACCGAATGCTACTTCTGCACCGCCTTTAGTGCGTCCACGCATTTTACCACGATGTTCGCGACGATATTTAACGCGTTTAGGTAATAACATAATTATTTTCCTCCTTCCTCAGATTTCTTCTTTGTAGGAAGGACCTCTCCACGATAGATCCACACTTTCACACCTAGTTTACCGTAAGTAGTATCTGCTTCAGCATGAGCATAATCAATGTCAGCGCGAAGTGTATGAAGTGGAACAGTTCCTTCGCTGTAGTGTTCAGCACGAGCGATATCTGCACCGCCTAGACGACCAGAAACTTGAGTTTTGATACCTTTAGCTCCTCCACGCATTGCACGTTGAATCGCTTGTTTCTGAGCACGACGGAAAGATACACGATTTTCTAATTGACGAGCAATGTTTTCAGCAACTAATTTTGAATCTAAATCAGCTTTTTTAATTTCAACGATATTGATGTGTACTCGTTTTCCAGTTAAGTCGTTTAACGCTTTACGTAACGCCTCAACTTCTGTACCACCTTTACCGATAACCATACCAGGTTTTGCTGTATGAACTGTAATATTGATGCGGTTAGCTGCACGTTCGATTTCTACTTTAGAAACAGATGCATCAACTAAACGTTTCGCAATATATTCACGTACTTTAAGGTCTTCGTGTAGAAGATTCGCATAATCTTTATCAGCGTACCATTTTGATTCCCAATCACGAATTACTCCAACACGCAGTCCGACTGGATGTACTTTTTGACCCACGAATTATCCCTCCTTCTTTTCTGATACCACTACTGTAATGTGGCTTGTGCGTTTTAAAATTTGGCTTGCGCGTCCCATCGCACGAGGACGGAAGCGTTTCAATGTAGGCCCTTCATTTACATAAGCCTCTGTAATTACAAGATTATTAACGTCCATATCATAGTTATGCTCTGCGTTAGCTACAGCAGATTTTAATACTTTCTCAATCACTGGAGAAGCAGCTTTTGGAGTGTGCTTCAAAATAGCTACCGCTTCGCCTACTTGCTTACCTCGGATTAGATCTACAACTAAACGTACCTTACGAGGAGCAACACGAACTGTTCTAGCAACAGCTTTAGCTTCCATTAGGATAACCTCCTCTCAATTTAGCGTCTTGATTTCTTATCATCACTAGCATGACCTTTGTAAGTACGAGTTGGTGCGAATTCACCAAGTTTATGACCTACCATGTCTTCAGTGACGTATACTGGCACATGTTTACGACCATCGTAAACTGCGATTGTGTGACCGATGAATGCTGGGAAGATCGTTGAACGGCGAGACCAAGTTTTAATAACTTTTTTTCCCTCTGTTTCGTTCAGTTTCTCGATCTTGTTAATTAAATGATCATCAACAAAAGGTCCTTTTTTTAAGCTACGACCCATGTTTGAACCTCCCTTCGCGATTGCTCTACGGCTCTATATGTGAACCGTAGTTCAACCCCGTTATTTTTTGCGACGACGCACAATAAATTTATCTGACTTGTTGTTTTTCTTACGAGTTTTGTAACCAAGAGTTGGTTTACCCCATGGTGACATTGGAGATTTACGTCCGATTGGAGCGCGTCCTTCACCACCACCGTGTGGGTGATCGTTAGGGTTCATTACAGATCCACGTACAGTTGGGCGCTTACCTAACCAACGAGAACGTCCTGCTTTACCAATGTTAATAAGTTCATGTTGTTCATTACCAACTTGACCTACAGTTGCACGGCAAGTTGCAAGAATCATACGAACTTCACCAGAATTTAAACGTACAAGTACATATTTACCTTCTTTACCAAGTACTTGAGCAGAAGTACCAGCTGAACGTACTAATTGACCACCTTTTCCAGGTTTAAGTTCAATATTATGAACTACTGTACCAACTGGAATATTGATAAGTGGTAATGCATTACCTACTTTAATATCTGCTTCAGGACCAGACATTACTTCCATGCCCACTTCGATAGACTTAGGTGCAAGGATGTAACGTTTTTCTCCATCTACATAGTTAATTAGTGCAATATTTGCTGAGCGGTTTGGATCGTATTCGATCGTAGCAACGCGTCCTGGTATACCATCTTTTTCACGTTTGAAATCGATGATACGGTATTGACGCTTATGACCGCCACCTTGATGACGAACTGTTAACTTACCTTGGTTGTTACGGCCACCTTTTTTGTGTAAAGGCGCTAGTAATGACTTTTCTGGTTTGTCAGTAGTAATTTCCGCAAAGTCAGATGTAGTCATACCGCGACGACCATTAGAGGTAGGTTTATACTTTTTAATCGCCATGTCTTTTCCCTCCTCTTCTAAATGCTTGCTTTATTATACTTCAAAGAATTCGATTTCTTTGCTTTCAGTTGTAAGAGTAACTACCGCTTTACGACGTTTGTTGGTATAACCAGCATGACGTCCCATGCGCTTGAATTTACCTTTGTAATTCATGATGTTTACTTTTGCAACGTTCACGCCAAAGACTTCTTCAACTGCATCTTTAACTTGAGTTTTGTTCGCTCTTGTATCAACCTCAAAAGTGTACTTTTTGTCAGCCATAAGATCAGTTGAGCGTTCTGTAATGACGGGGCGCTTAATGATTTCGCGTGCATCCATTATGCAAGCACCTCCTCTACTTTTTCAACTGCTGCTTTTGTCATGACTAGCTTATCATGTCCAACAACATCAAGTACGCTGATTCCATTTGCAGCTACAACTGTAACTCCTGGAATATTGCGTGCAGAAAGAGCTACGTTTTCATCAAGTCCGTCTGTAACAACTAATGTTTTAGAGTTAACAGATAGTCCTTTTAGTACACTAGCAAATTCCTTTGTTTTTGGAGCATCAAAAGCAAGTGCTTCTAATACTAGAATGTTTTCTTCTGCTACCTTAGTAGATAATGCAGATTTAATAGCCAAACGGCGTACTTTCTTTGGAAGTTTGTAGCTATAGCTACGTGGAACTGGTCCAAATACAGTACCACCTCCGCGCCATTGTGGGGAACGAATTGATCCCTGACGAGCACGTCCTGTACCTTTTTGACGCCATGGTTTACGGCCTCCGCCAGCTACTTCAGAACGGTTTTTTACTTTATGAGTTCCTTGACGTAAGGAAGCTCTTTGCATTAGAACTGCTTCAAACAACACTTGTTTGTTTGGTTCAACACCAAAGATTGAATCGTTAAGTTCGATATCACCAACTTTAGATCCGCTTTGATTAAATAAAGCTACTTTTGGCATTCCTTTTTCCTCCTTTCCTATAAGTCTCTATTATGCTTTAATCGCACTTTTGACTTTAATTAATGCTTTTTTAGGGCCAGGAACGTTTCCTTTCACTAAAAGAAGGTTGCGTTCAGCATCCACTTTTACGATCTCAAGGTTTTGGATCGTGATTTGTTCTCCACCCATACGTCCTGGTAGTAATTTACCTTTGAATACGCGGTTTGGATCAACAGGTCCCATTGAACCAGGGCGACGGTGGTAACGAGATCCATGAGACATAGGTCCGCGAGATTGATTGTGACGCTTGATCGCACCTTGGAAGCCTTTCCCTTTAGATACTCCTGTTACATCTACTGTATCGCCTTCTGCGAAAATATTAACTTTGACTTCTTGACCAACTTCGTACTCTTCCACGTTTATACCGCGAATTTCACGGATGAAGCGCTTAGGAGCAGTTTCTGCTTTTGCAACATGGCCTTTTTCAGGTTTGTTTGAAAGCTTTTCACGTTTGTCTTCGAATCCAATTTGGATTGCTTCATATCCATCAACATCAGCTGATTTCTTTTGTAGAACAACGTTTCCAGTAGCTTCAATTACTGTTACAGGGATAAGATCACCGTTTTCAGCAAAAACTTGAGTCATACCGATCTTTCTTCCTAAGATTCCTTTGGTCATAAGTCACACCTCCTAAAATATGTTTGTATAAGATTAAAGTTTGATTTCAATATCTACACCAGATGGTAAGTCTAAACGCATAAGCGCATCAACTGTTTGTGGTGTTGGATTCACAATATCGATTAAGCGTTTATGTGTACGCATTTCGAATTGCTCACGAGAATCTTTGTATTTGTGCACAGCACGTAGAATTGTATAAACAGATTTCTCAGTTGGAAGTGGAATCGGTCCTGAAACCGCCGCACCAGAACGTTTTGCTGTTTCAACAATCTTCTCAGCTGATTGATCAAGGATTCTGTGATCATACGCTTTTAAACGGATACGAATTTTTTGTTTTGCCATTATTTTCCCTCCTTTATCGCCTATTTTGAAATAGACATTCTCCATGGAAATTTCCCACACACTCGCCATGGCAAAGCGGCCGGGTGTGTCAGCAACCTTCCATTTCATCGCAGTCAAAGACCAACATTGTCTATTATAACTAAAACACAAAGCGGATGCAAGATTTATTGCGGAAAATCTTTGTGTTTTGCACACTTTTTCTATTATACAAACCCAATAGGCTCTTTTCAAGTCCCAACTAATATTCTTTGTGTTTTTTCTTACAATAATGAATATGTATTGAGAGGGATTTTATAAAAAGAGGAGAATGTTAATGAGCAAATTAAAAAGCACATTAATGAATTTTTCGTTAAGTTCCTAGCGAATCATATATGGATATGCTGTTTGAAATTTGTCATGTTAGGTGAACTGGTCAATATATTCCTGATTGGGACGGATGATTTGGCTTTGAGCTTAGATACCACCTTTATGAAAATAACAGCACGGAAATTACTAACATCATTCTAGTTTATATGCTGAACCTTCATTTTCACGCGTCAAACCCTTTATTTACCGTAACCAACATTCAAATATCTTGCCGTTTACAATCCAGCCAAAGACTGCATTACAATTGTGTCTTGACCGTATAACTCTGATGAAAGACAAATTCTGTAGGATAGTATAAGAAATGACCTTTATTTTGCCGATGAAGAACATAACTATGTGGGCATGTAGAAGAATTATACATAATATTGCTAAAGAAGGTTAAAACCAAGTGGAAAAGCTAAAGAATTGGTACTCAATTTCAATTTTTGTTATTCCGAAGCACGTATGATCTCTTTTCTTACCGTCACCTCGGCTTTTTCCTTTTTTCGCGGCACGCATGACCTCTCTTCTTACCGTCATTTTGGCTTTTTCCCTTTTTCGCGGTACTCATGACCTCTTTTCTTACCGTCACCTCGGCTTTTTCCTTTTTTCGCGGCACGCATGACCTCTCTTCTTACCGTCATTTTGGTTTTTTTGCTTTTTCGCGGCACACATGATCTCTTTTTTTACCGTCATTTTGGCTTTTTCCCTTTTTCACGGCACGCATGATCTCTTTTCTTACCGTCATTTCGGCTTTTTCCTTTTTTCGCGGCACGCATGACCTCTCTTCTTACCGTCATTTCGGTTTTTTTGCTTTTTCGCGGCACACATGACCTCTTTTCTTACCGTCATTTCGGCTTTTTCCCTTTTTCGCGGCACACATGACCTCTTTCTTACCGTCATTTTGGCCTTTTCCCTTTTTCGCGGCACGTACGATCTCTTTTCTTACCGTCATTTCGGCTTTTTCCCTTTTTCGCGGCGTTTATTATTAAATGACTGATTTCACAAGCATTATTACCATTAAGATAATAGCAAGGTGTCCTGTAAGACAGTGGCCCAAACCGAAGCTATAAGCGATTATACAAACCTTCTATTTATAAAAACTATCCCGTTGAAAAGATCCTTTATAAATTACAACAAAAAAAAGTGGATGGGCGTCCCCATCCACTTTCGTGTTTAAAAGTAATTATTCAGTGATTGTAGCAACTACTCCAGCGCCTACAGTACGTCCACCCTCACGGATAGAGAATTTAGTACCTTCTTCGATCGCGATTGGAGAAATTAGTTCAACTGTCATTTCTACGTTATCTCCAGGCATAACCATTTCTACGCCTTCTGGAAGATTACAGATACCAGTTACGTCAGTTGTACGGAAGTAGAACTGAGGACGGTAGTTAGTGAAGAATGGAGTATGACGTCCACCCTCTTCTTTAGAAAGAACGTAAACTTCAGCTTTGAACTTTGTGTGTGGAGTGATTGTACCTGGTTTAGCAAGTACTTGACCACGTTGGATATCTTCACGAGCTACCCCACGAAGAAGTGCTCCAATGTTATCTCCAGCTTCAGCATAGTCAAGAAGCTTACGGAACATTTCTACTCCTGTTACAGTAGTAGAGTTTGGCTCTTCTGTAAGACCGATAATTTCGATTGTGTCACCAACTTTAACTTGGCCACGCTCAACACGACCTGTAGCAACAGTTCCACGTCCAGTGATTGAGAATACATCCTCAACTGGCATCATGAATGGTTTTTCAGTGTCACGTTCTGGAGTTGGGATATACTCATCTACAGCATCCATAAGTTCGTAGATTTTTTCTTCCCAAGCTGCGTCACCTTCAAGAGCTTTAAGAGCAGAACCTTTGATTACAGGAACATCGTCTCCTGGGAAATCGTATTCAGAAAGAAGATCACGAACTTCCATTTCTACTAGTTCTAGTAATTCTTCATCATCTACCATGTCACATTTGTTCATGAAGACAACTAGGTAAGGTACACCTACTTGACGAGAAAGAAGAATGTGCTCACGAGTTTGTGGCATTGGACCATCAGCAGCAGATACTACTAGGATCCCACCATCCATTTGAGCAGCACCAGTGATCATGTTTTTAACATAGTCAGCATGTCCTGGGCAGTCAACGTGTGCATAGTGACGAGTTTCTGTTTCATATTCAACGTGCGCAGTAGAGATTGTGATTCCACGCTCTCTTTCTTCTGGAGCACCATCAATTTGGTCGTATGCCATTGCAGTACCACGGTTAAATTTCTTATGAAGAACAGTTGTGATAGCAGCAGTTAAAGTTGTTTTACCATGGTCAACGTGACCAATTGTACCGATATTAGCATGTGATTTGGAACGATCGAATTTTTCCTTAGCCATTTGGAAATCCTCCTTTAATTTTAAAAGAAATAAGTATTTTATTTGGAAGTTTGAAGATGGTAGACTACCATCTTCAAAGCTACCATTGCTTACAATAGTAGTTATACTTTATAAAAGATGAGAAATCAATTACTCACCTTTATTTTTTTTGATAATTTCCTCAGAGATTGATTTTGGAACCTCTTCGTAGTGATCGAAGTGCATAGAATATGTTCCACGTCCTTGTGTGTTAGAACGTAATGATGTAGCATATCCAAACATTTCAGATAGAGGTACGAACGCCTTAACAACTTGAGCGTTACCACGAGCTTCCATACCTTCTACACGTCCACGACGAGAAGTAATGTCTCCCATAATATCTCCAAGGTACTCTTCAGGAATAACAACTTCAACTTTCATCATTGGTTCTAAGATTGCTGGATTACATTTAGATGCAGCGTTCTTAAGAGCCATTGATGCAGCGATTTTAAATGCCATTTCAGAAGAATCGACATCATGGTATGATCCATCTACAAGTCTAGCTTTAACATCGACTAGTGGATATCCAGCTAGTACTCCGTTTTCCATTGCATCCGCTAATCCAGATTGTACAGCAGGGATGTATTCACGTGGAACAACACCACCAACAATACCGTTTTCGAATTCAAATCCTTTACCCTCTTCGTTAGGGGAGAATTCGATCCAAACGTGACCAAATTGACCACGACCACCAGATTGACGAGCAAACTTACCTTCAACTTTAGCTTCAGAGCGGAAAGTTTCACGGTAAGATACTTGCGGAGCTCCAACATTAGCTTCGACTTTGAATTCACGTCTCATACGATCAACGATGATATCTAGGTGAAGCTCACCCATACCAGCGATGATAACCTGACCAGTTTCCTGATCTGTATGCGCACGGAATGTTGGATCTTCTTCTTGTAACTTTTGAAGAGCTGTAGTCATTTTATCTTGGTCAGCCTTAGATTTCGGCTCAACAGATAATGAGATAACCGGTTCAGGGAATACCATTGATTCAAGAATAACATGATTCTTTTCGTCACATAGTGTATCACCAGTTCCAGTATCTTTAAGACCTACTGCTGCAGCGATATCTCCAGCATATACTGTAGAAATCTCTTCACGGGAGTTAGCATGCATTTGTAGGATACGTCCTACACGCTCACGTTTACCTTTAGAAGAGTTTCTTACATATGATCCAGAATCTAATGTTCCAGAATATACACGGAAGAAAGTTAACTTACCAACATAAGGGTCAGTAGCAACTTTAAACGCTAATGCTGAGAAAGGAGCATCGTCTGTTGAAGGACGAGTTACTTCATCTTCAGTGTCAGGAATGAAACCTTTAATATCTGCAACATCAGTTGGTGCAGGAAGGTAATCAATAACACCGTCAATTAATAGTTGTACACCTTTGTTTTTGAAAGCAGAACCACATACAACTGGGTAGAAATCTACAGTCAGTGTAGCTTTACGAATCGCTGCTTTTAGCTCATCGTTTGAAAGTTCTTCACCTTCTAAGTATCTCATCATTATGTCTTCATCAAAGTCAGCAACCGCTTCAATTAATTTCCCGCGGTATTCTTCAGCTTGATCTTTGTATTCTTCAGGAATATCACGTGCATCTGCGCGTGTTCCAAGATCATCTTCATAGAAATAAGCCTTCATTTCTACAAGGTCAATAATTCCTTCAAACTCATCCTCAGCACCGATTGGTAACTGGATTGGATGTGCATTTGCTTGAAGACGGTCATGGATTGTTCCTACAGAATAAAGGAAGTCAGCCCCGATTTTGTCCATTTTGTTTACGAACACAATACGAGGAACCCCGTATGTTGTAGCTTGGCGCCAAACAGTCTCTGTTTGAGGCTCAACACCAGATTGTGCATCTAGCACAGCTACAGCACCATCAAGTACACGAAGAGAACGTTCAACTTCAACAGTGAAGTCTACGTGTCCCGGAGTATCGATGATGTTGATACGATGACCTTTCCATTGAGCTGTTGTCGCTGCAGAAGTGATAGTGATACCACGTTCTTGCTCTTGCTCCATCCAGTCCATTTGGGAAGCACCTTCGTGAGTTTCACCGATTTTGTGAATACGTCCAGTATAGAAAAGGATACGCTCAGTTGCAGTTGTTTTACCCGCATCGATATGAGCCATAATCCCGATATTACGAGTCTTTTCTAAGGAGAACTCTCTAGGCATGTGGTCTTTCTCCTTCCTTATATGAGTATTGTTTGTATAGTAGTTGAGTAAAGATTACCAACGATAGTGAGCAAATGCTTTGTTTGCTTCAGCCATTTTGTGTGTATCTTCACGTTTTTTAACAGAAGCTCCAGTGTTGTTGGCAGCATCAAGGATTTCGTTAGCTAAACGCTCTTCCATCGTTTTCTCACCGCGAAGACGAGAATAGTTTACTAACCAACGAAGACCAAGAGTTGTACGACGCTCAGGGCGAACCTCAACCGGTACTTGATAGTTTGAACCACCTACACGACGTGCTTTAACTTCCAATACTGGCATGATGTTTTTAAGCGCTTGATCGAAAATTTCCATCGCGTCTTTACCTGAACGTTCGCTAATAATATCAAACGCAGCGTAAAGTTTCTTTTGTGCTTTACCTCTCTTACCGTCAACCATAATTTTGTTGATTAAACGAGTAACGAGCTTTGAATTATACATTGGATCTGGTAGTACGTCTCTTTTTGCTACAGGTCCTTTACGTGGCATGTGTTTTCCTCCTTTCAGTTCAGCTATATGCAATTAATCTGTTAGATTATTTTTTTGCAGCTTTTGGTCGTTTAGTTCCGTATTTAGAACGGCCTTGCATACGTCCTTCAACACCAGCAGTGTCTAATGCACCACGAACGATGTGATAACGTACCCCCGGTAAATCTTTTACACGTCCACCACGAATTAATACTACGCTGTGTTCTTGTAAGTTGTGACCGATCCCAGGAATATATGCTGTTACCTCAATACCGTTAGTTAAACGAACACGTGCATATTTACGTAATGCTGAGTTCGGTTTTTTCGGCGTCATCGTACCAACACGAGTACAAACACCACGCTTTTGTGGAGAAGACACATTAGTTTGTGCTTTCTTAAAGCTGTTATAGCCTTTATTAAGCGCTGGTGAATTTGACTTTGCTGATTTAGATTGACGAGGCTTACGCACTAATTGGTTAATAGTTGGCATGGAAATATCCTCCCTTCATTTATCTTTAAGCCCACACATCCAGGTGGTTCATTTTTGGGTAAAAACAAAGTTTTTGTAGATAACCTCACACCTACAAAAACCATTTTAATGGATAATAGCTACAGCTGCGGCTCCAACCTCAATACCACAAGATCTGCCGAGCTTTCGCATCGAATCTACTCTTGATACCGGTACTTTTAGTTCTGTGGCTGTTTGTATTATTTTTGTTATTACTTTAGGATCTGCATCCTCAGCAACTACTACTTCTAATACATGACCACTTTTGAGAGCTTTAACTGCCTGCTTAGTTCCTACAATCACCTTATCGGCCTGCGATACTTTTTCATAAGACATTTGATATCCTCCAAAGCAACAGGTTGGAATGAATAGGAGCAACCTTGAATATATTATCATCTTCACAAATTAATGTCAACAATGAATATGAAGAAAATAATTAAGTCCTAATAATTGATAATTTTTAAGAAGTACAAGGATACGACCCTTGTTTAGGGGTTATTACCTTAAACAAGGGCCGAACCTTTTATCTTTCACTATTCAACTGTTACAGTTTCTTCTTGAATTTCTGCTAACACTGGTTCAGCTTTACGGTAGCGTTGCATACCCGTTCCAGCTGGAACTAGCTTACCAATGATAACATTTTCTTTTAACCCTAGTAACTCATCGCGCTTACCTTTAATCGCTGCATCCGTTAACACACGAGTTGTTTCTTGGAATGATGCGGCAGATAAGAATGAGTCTGTTTCAAGAGACGCTTTCGTGATTCCAAGCAATACTGGTCGACCTGTTGCAGGAATTTTACCATCCAATAATGCTTTTTCATTAGAGTCAGTGAATTGGTGTATATCAAGAAGTGTACCAGGTAGCACTTCTGTTTCTCCTGCATCAATTACTCTAACTTTACGCAGCATTTGTCGTACCATTACTTCTACGTGCTTATCTCCAATTTCAACCCCTTGCATACGATATACTTTTTGTACTTCGCGCAGTAGGTATTCTTGAACAGCAGATACATCACGAACTTTTAGAAGTTCTTTTGGATCGATAGAACCTTCTGTGATTTCTTGACCTCTACCGACCTTATCATTTACTGCATACTTCAGACGAGCTGTGTATGGTGCCGTATATGATCTTGTTTCAACATCACCTTGAACAGTAATCTCATATTGACGGTCTTTTCCTTCACCAATAGAAGTAATGACACCATCAATTTCAGAGATAACAGCTTGACCTTTAGGGTTACGAGCTTCAAAGATCTCCTGAATACGAGGTAGACCTTGAGTGATATCGTCTCCTGCAACCCCTCCAGTATGGAAGGTACGCATTGTTAACTGTGTACCAGGTTCACCAATTGATTGTGCAGCGATAATACCAACCGCTTCGCCAACCTCAACTTTTTGACCAGTCGCAAGGTTTGTACCGTAACATTTTTCACACACGCCATGGCGAGTATTACATGTAAATGCTGAACGAATATAAACCTCTTCGATTCCTGCTTCAATAATTGTTTCGGAAAGTTCTTCGTTGATTAGTTGGTTCTCAGTAACAATAACTTCCCCTGTTTCTGGGTGTTTCAGTGTACGGCGAGAATATCGTCCAACAAGTCGTTCGACTAACGGTTCAATGATTTCTGTTCCATCTTTAATGGATCCAACTAGTAATCCTCTGTCAGTTCCACAGTCTTCTTCACGGACAATAACATCTTGAGCAACATCTACTAGACGACGTGTCAGATATCCTGAGTCAGCTGTTTTCAGGGCCGTATCGGCAAGACCTTTACGTGCACCATGTGTAGAAATAAAGTACTCAAGAACCGTTAGACCTTCACGGAAACTTGATTTAATTGGTAATTCAATGATTCGACCAGCCGGGTTGGCCATTAGACCACGCATACCAGCTAGCTGCGTGAAGTTAGATGCATTACCACGAGCTCCAGAGTCACTCATCATAAAGATCGGGTTACTTCTATCTAACGTCGCCATTAACTTACCTTGAATTGTATCTTTAGCAGCACTCCAGATTGAGATGACACGATCGTATCTCTCATCTTCTGTAATGAGACCACGTTTAAATTGCTTTAGAACATTATCCACTTTTGACTGTGCTTCTGTAAGGATTTGTTCTTTTTCTGCTAATACTACAATATCGGCAATACCAACTGTAATACCAGCTTTTGATGAATATTTAAATCCTAGATCCTTCATCTTATCTAACATACGAGATGTTTCAGTGATCTGGAAGTTTTTGAATACCTCTGCAATGATATTTCCTAAGAATCCTTTTTTAAACGGATTAATAAGCTCTCGTTTTTGGAATTCCTCTTCAATATTAGCAGTTGGGTCAACAAAATACTTTTCAGGTGTCGCCACCTCAAGGTTTTCTTTTGTTGGTTCATTCATGAACGGGAATGATTTAGGTAAAATCTCATTGAAAATAACTTTACCCACTGTTGTTAAAATCAGTTGTTTGTTTTGCTTTTCTGTGAAGTTAATTTTATTTAAAGAACCCGCATATACAGCAATACGTGAATGAAGATGTACATAACCATTTTGATAAGCTATTAAAACTTCATTTGCATCTTTAAATGTTTTCCCTTCACCAACTGCACTTTCACGTTCCATCGTTAAGTAATAGTTACCTAATACCATATCCTGTGAAGGTGTAACAACCGGTTTCCCATCTTTAGGGTTAAGAATGTTTTGTGCCGCAAGCATTAGCATACGTGCTTCTGCTTGTGCTTCAGACGATAGTGGAACGTGAACAGCCATTTGGTCTCCATCAAAATCCGCATTGTATGCTGTACATACAAGTGGATGTAAACGAATAGCTCTTCCTTCTACTAAGGTTGGCTCAAAAGCCTGAATACCCAATCTGTGTAGTGTAGGTGCACGGTTTAGTAGCACTGGATGTTCTTTAATTACCTCTTCGAGAACATCCCACACTTCTGGTTGGATACGTTCAATTTTGCGCTTAGCACTCTTGATATTATGCGCAAGACCTTTTTCAACAAGCTCTTTCATTACAAAAGGCTTAAATAATTCTAACGCCATTTCCTTAGGTAAACCGCATTGGTACATTTTTAGGTTAGGACCTACTACGATTACGGAACGACCAGAGTAATCAACACGTTTCCCTAATAGATTCTGACGGAAACGACCTTGTTTCCCTTTTAACATATGTGAAAGGGATTTTAGCGGTCGATTACCAGGACCTGTTACTGGACGACCACGTCGACCATTGTCAATTAGGGCATCAACAGCTTCTTGAAGCATACGCTTTTCGTTTTGAACGATAATGCTTGGCGCTCCTAGATCCAATAATCGTTTTAATCGATTATTACGGTTAATAACTCGTCGATATAAATCATTTAAGTCAGACGTCGCAAAGCGTCCTCCATCTAACTGAACCATCGGGCGCAATTCAGGTGGAATAACCGGAAGTACTTCAAGGATCATCCAGTCTGGGTCGTTCCCAGAATTTCTGAATGACTCTACTACTTCCAAGCGTTTAATTGCTCTAGTACGACGTTGACCTTGTGCTGTTTTAAGTTCTTCTTTTAAGAAATCAGCCTCTTTATCCAAGTCGATATCTTGTAGAAGTTTTTTTATCGCTTCAGCTCCCATTGCCGCTTGGAACTTCACACCATACTTTTCACGATATGCGCGATACTCTTTTTCAGAAAGCAATTGCTTTCTTTCTAACGCCGTATCTCCCGGCTCTGTTACAACATAAGAAGCGAAGTATATTACTTCTTCTAAAGCCCGCGGGGACATGTCTAAGACAAGTCCCATACGGCTTGGAATTCCTTTGAAGTACCAGATATGCGAGACTGGAGCAGCCAATTCAATATGTCCCATGCGCTCACGGCGGACTTTGGCTTTTGTAACCTCAACTCCACAACGGTCGCAAACTACTCCTTTGTAACGAACCCGTTTATACTTTCCACAATGACATTCCCAATCTTTAGTTGGACCGAAAATGCGTTCACAAAACAAGCCGTCTTTCTCTGGCTTTAACGTACGATAGTTAATTGTTTCCGGCTTTTTCACTTCACCGTAAGACCATGAACGAATCTTATCAGGTGAAGCAAGACCAATCTTCATGTATTCAAAGTTATTGACATCTAGCAAGGGGCCTACCTCCCTTTTAATCTACAGGTTCTAACCCTAATTGCTCAAAAATCCAAATAGTTTATTCTTTCGACCCTACTATTTCGGATTCTTGTTCTTGCGTTTCAGCGATATTAAGAGTATCTGCTTGTTGGACCTCTTCTTCGTCTTCTAAATCACGCATTTCAATTTCTTCATCATTACTTGAAAGGATTTTAACATCCATACCTAAACTTTGAAGTTCTTTGATCAATACTTTGAAAGATTCTGGAACTCCTGGTTCAGGAACATTTTCACCTTTGACAATAGACTCATAAGTCTTCACACGACCAACGACATCATCTGATTTAACAGTAAGAATCTCTTGTAGTGTGTATGCCGCACCATATGCCTCAAGTGCCCATACCTCCATTTCACCGAAACGCTGTCCACCAAATTGAGCTTTACCACCCAATGGTTGTTGTGTAACAAGTGAATATGGACCTGTAGAACGAGCATGAAGCTTGTCATCAACCATGTGTGCAAGTTTAATCATGTACATGATTCCTACTGATACACGATTATCAAACGGTTCACCCGTTTTTCCATCGTAAAGGACTGTTTTGGCATCTCTAGCCATCCCAGCTTCTTCGATTGTTGCCCACACGTCTTCTTCATTCGCACCATCAAATACTGGTGACGCTACATGGATACCTAAGTATCTTGCAGCCATTCCCAAGTGAAGCTCAAGAACCTGACCAATGTTCATACGAGATGGTACCCCTAATGGGTTTAACATGATATCGATCGGTGTTCCATCTGGTAAGAATGGCATATCTTCTTCTGGAAGAATACGTGAGATAACACCTTTGTTACCATGACGTCCCGCCATTTTATCGCCTTCAGAAATTTTACGCTTCTGAACGATATAAGCACGGACTAATTGGTTTACACCTGGTGGTAACTCATCGCCATCCTCACGATTGAAGACCTTAACGTCAAGGACGATTCCTCCACCTCCATGTGGTACACGAAGGGATGTATCTCTTACTTCACGAGCTTTTTCACCAAAGATTGCATGTAAAAGTCTTTCCTCAGCTGTAAGTTCTGTCACACCTTTTGGCGTAACTTTACCGACAAGAAGGTCTCCGTCTTTTACCTCTGCACCAATACGGATAATTCCACGTTCATCAAGGTTACGTAAAGCATCTTCCCCAACGTTTGGAATATCACGTGTGATCTCTTCAGGTCCAAGTTTCGTATCCCGTGACTCAGATTCATACTCTTCAATATGGATAGATGTGTATACATCATCTTTCACCAAGCGCTCACTCATGATGATGGCATCTTCATAGTTGTAACCTTCCCAAGTCATGAACCCAACCATTACGTTTCGTCCAAGTGCAAGCTCACCTTTTTCCATTGAAGGACCATCAGCGAGAATCTCACCCTTAACAACACGATTACCTTCACTTACGATCGGGCGTTGGTTGTAACAAGTTCCTTGGTTAGAACGAATAAATTTTTGCATTCTGTATTTATCAAGGTCACCTTTAACTTCTTGACCATCGATTTCTTTAACACGTCTTACCCATACCTCTTTCGCTTGAACACGCTCAACAATTCCTTCATGCTTACAAATTACTGCAGCACCAGAATCTTTTGCTGATACATGCTCCATTCCAGTTCCAACAATAGGAGCTTCCGGTTGCATAAGAGGCACTGCTTGACGTTGCATGTTCGCTCCCATTAACGCACGGTTTGAGTCGTCATTCTCTAAGAACGGGATACATGCTGTCGCAGCTGATACTACTTGTTTAGGAGATACATCCATATAATCGACACGTTCGCGTTTGACCACTGTGTTTTCTCCACGGAAGCGAGCGATCACTTCATCATCTAAGAAGGAACCGTCGTCACCTAAACGAGCATTTGCCTGAGCTACTACATAATTATCTTCTTCATCTGCAGTTAAGTAATCGAATCTGTCCGTTAACTTCCCTGTCTCCGGATCAACCCGGCGATAAGGAGTTTCGATGAAACCGAAACGGTTAACTTTTGCAAATGATGAAAGGGAATTGATTAATCCGATGTTTGGTCCCTCAGGAGTTTCAATCGGACACATACGTCCATAGTGTGAGTAGTGAACGTCACGTACTTCCATTCCAGCACGTTCACGTGTTAAACCACCAGGTCCCAATGCTGATAGACGGCGTTTATGAGTTAACTCAGCAAGGGGGTTCGTTTGATCCATAAATTGAGATAGCTGTGAACTACCAAAGAACTCTTTAATTGACGCAATTACCGGTCTGATATTGATTAATTGTTGTGGAGTGATCGTATTCGTATCTTGAATAGACATTCTTTCACGAACTACCCGCTCCATACGAGAAAGACCAATACGGAATTGGTTTTGTAGTAATTCTCCAACCGAACGAAGGCGACGATTTCCTAAATGATCAATATCATCTGTATTTCCAACGCCATGTAATAGGTTAAAGAAGTAACTAATAGAAGAAATGATATCAGCAGGTGTGATATTCTTTATTTCCTCTTCCACATAAGCATTGCTTATTACGTTAATGACCTTCTCGCCTTCTTCATTAGGTGCATAGATTTTAATAGATTGTAGAACAACCTCTTCTTCAATGACACCCCCAACTTGATTAAATGTAGTGAAACCAACACCACTTTCAAGTTGATCAAGAATACGATCTAAGTTTCTTCGGTCAAGCGTCGTTCCTTCCTCTGCAATAATTTCACCTGTTTCAGGGTCTGCTAGAGTCTCTGCTAGAGTTTGACCAAATAGACGATTCTTAATATGAAGCTTTTTATTCATTTTGTAACGACCTACGTTAGCTAAGTCGTAGCGTTTCGGATCAAAAAAGCGGGATACTAGTAGACTTTTCGCGTTTTCCACTGTAGGTGGTTCACCTGGACGTAAACGCTCATAAATCTCTAATAGAGCTTTATCGATACCTTCTGTGTTGTCCTTTTCAAGAGTATTCCGTATATACTCATTATCACCAATCAAATCGATGATTTCTTGATCAGAGCCAAACCCAAGCGCACGTAATAATACCGTTACCGGTAATTTACGGGTGCGGTCAATACGCACATGCACTACGTCTTTCGCATCTGTTTCATACTCAAGCCAAGCTCCACGGTTTGGAATAACAGTCGCGGTAAATCCTTTTTTACCGTTCTTGTCAATTTTTCCACTAAAATACACACTTGGTGAACGCACGAGCTGTGAAACAATAACACGCTCTGCTCCATTAATGACAAATGTACCTGTTTCGGTCATTAGCGGGAAGTCCCCCATGAATACATCTTGATCTTTTACTTCTCCAGTTTCCTTGTTTACAAGACGGACTTTTACTCTTAATGGTGCAGAGTAAGTTACATCTCTTTCTTTCGACTCTTCCACCGAGTATTTAGGCTCTCCCAGACTATAATCAATAAATTCTAAAGAGAGATTACCAGTGAAGTCCTCAATTGGAGAAATGTCACGGAACATTTCTCTTAAACCCTCATCAAGAAACCATTGATAGGAGGATGTTTGAATTTCGATTAAATTTGGTAAATCTAAAACTTCACTTATACGCGCAAAACTTCTGCGTTGGCGGTGTCGTCCATACTGAACTAGTTGACCTGTCAACTGATTCACCCCTCAAATCAAGAGTTTGGTTGCGTCTATATGCCTAATAATAGATTTTTCAGTTCTATCAATAGACAAAAAGAAAAAGGGTTTTACTTTATTCTAAGAAAACCTCATTTTCACATGACGGACTATTATTTTATAATCTTTTCCATATAAACCATATTATATACATTTGGACATAATACCGGAAAATAATATTTTTGCATTTTATAATATTAACATAGCCTAAAAACTACGTCAATCATATTTATTTGACTGATTTTAGTATATAGTAACCTTTTTTCTTCATAACCACTTCAACATTATGAAATACTTCTTCTAGTTTTTTCATAGCAGATGGTGCGCCTTGCTTCTTTTGAATGACGACCCATAACTCACCTTTATCTGTCAGGTGATCGTAACTCTTAGACAAGATGGCATGAACAACATCTTTTCCTGCTCTAATAGGCGGGTTTGTCAAGATTGCCGCAAAGTTCTTCTCTTGGACACCTTCAAGTGCGTCACTTTCGTAAACTGTTACATTCGCAACTTGGTTAGAGGCAGCATTATCTTTAGATAATAGCAATGCTCTTCCGTTTACATCGACCATATGCACATTACGTTCAGGGTTAGACTTTGCAATTGAAAGACCGATTGGGCCATATCCACACCCAACATCTAAAATAGGGCCTTCTATTTCAGGAGTTTCGAAAGACTCTATTAATACTCTCGAACCAAAGTCAATTTCACTCTTTGAAAAAACTCCATGATCGGTTTTAAACTGAAATTGGTAACCACGTAATTGGAAATTGAAGTGTTGAGGATTACTTTCGATATTAGGGTTACGGGAATAATAGTGTTCTGACATCCTATCCCCTCCATTACTATAAGAAAGTGAAGTGCATTACTGATAATCTAAATAAAGTTGAGCGTAGCGCCCATTTTACTTCCACTCATATATACCTAGTGGAGTTAAGTAGAAAAAAGCTCGCTTATTCAGCGAGCTTTTTTAGTCTGTCGTTATTACTTAACTTCTACGCCAGCTCCAACTTCTTCAAGTTTAGCTTTAAGCTCTTCAGCTTCTTCTTTAGAAACGCCTTCTTTAAGAGCTTTAGGAGCGTTATCAACAATTTCTTTCGCTTCTTTAAGTCCAAGACCAGTGATTTCACGAACAACTTTGATAACTTTAATTTTTTGAGAACCAGCGCTCTCAAGAATTAGATCAAATTCAGTTTTTTCTGCAGCAGCTTCGCCACCAGCACCACCAGCTACAGCTACAGGAGCAGCAGCAGTTACACCAAATTCTTCTTCAATTGCTTTTACTAAGTCGTTCAGTTCAAGAACAGACATTTCTTTAATTGCATCGATAATTTGCTCTTTACTCATTTTATATTTCCTCCTTAAAAGTTGTTTGATTTAAATATATAAACCGAGTATTTATTAACTTGCTAGCTTACGCGCCTTGCTCTTCTTTTTGTTCCGCAACGGCTTTTGTAGCCAACGCGAAGTTGCGCATTGGAGCTTGTAGCACGCTGAGAAGCATAGAAAGAAGTCCTTCGCGAGATGGAAGTTCAGCGATTGCTTTCACTTCTTCAACAGATGTGATCGCACCTTCAACAACACCTGCTTTGATTTCTAGAGCTTCGTGCTCTTTCGCAAAGTTGTTGATAATCTTCGCCGGAGCTACTACTTCTTCGTTGCAGAATGCAATTGCGTTTGGTCCAGTTAAGAATTCGTTTAATCCTTCTAGTCCAGCTGCTTCTGCTGCACGACGAACCATAGTGTTTTTGTACACTTTGAATTCGATTCCTGCTTCACGAAGTTGCTTACGAAGTTCTGTTACCTCAGAAACATCAAGACCACGGTAGTCAACAATAATTGTTGATACACTTGCTTTCAGTTTGTCAGAGATTTCATCAACGATTTGTTTCTTTTGTTCAAGAATACTGCTCATCATTACACCTCCTGTAGATTTGCTGATGAACATTTATACCGATAATAACAATAAAATGCCTCCACATCACAGACGCGGAGGCATTGCAAATTGACGCCTTTCGGGATCAATCTATATCGCAAATTACCTCGGTAGGAATTTAAGCCGTTTGGCACCTACTGTCTATGGTACAAATGTTATTCATTTTTACAACAAAACAAATTATATTAAATTGACAATAAATTGTCAACCTACTTTTATAATTATTTTACTGCGAAAGTTGAAGGATCTACTTTAACTCCAGGTCCCATTGTTGAAGTTACAGAAATGTTCTTCACATAAGTACCTTTTGCTGCAGCAGGTTTAGCTTTTTGGATAGTATCGAACATTGTTGTAAGGTTTTCAACTAACTTACCATCTTCGAATGATACTTTTCCAACTGGTACATGTACATTACCAGCTTTATCAGCACGGTATTCAACTTTACCAGCTTTAATTTCATTAACAGCTTTTTCTACATCGAAAGTAACCGTTCCTGTTTTAGGGTTTGGCATTAAACCTTTTGGTCCAAGTACACGACCTAGTTTACCAACTTCACCCATCATGTCAGGAGTTGCTACGATGACATCGAATTCAAACCAACCTTGGTTGATTTTGTTGATAAGTTCTTGATCGCCTACATAGTCAGCTCCAGCAGCTTCTGCTTCTTTAGCTTTTTCACCTTTAGCGAATACAAGAACACTTTGAGTTTTACCAGTTCCGTTTGGAAGCACTACTGCTCCACGGATTTGCTGGTCGTTTTTACGAGTATCTACACCTAAACGGAATGCTACTTCGATTGTAGCATCAAATTTAGTGAAGTTTGTTTTTTTAACTAACTCAACAGCTTCTGCTACTGAATAAGCTTTTGTGCGATCTACAAGCTTTTGTGCTTCTTGAAATTTTTTACCTTTTTTAGCCATAATAATTTCCTCCTTGATTGTGGTTTTAGCGGAATAACCTCCCACGAATAAAGGTTGCGAGTGAATTACTATTTCATCATCGCAACCTTGTCCAGTAGAAACAGAAACATTAAAATTAACAGGGAATTAGTCTTCGATAACAATCCCCATGCTACGTGCAGTACCTTCTACCATGCGCATTGCTGAATCAACACTTGCCGCATTTAGGTCAGGCATTTTTGTTTCAGCGATTTCACGCACCTTGTCACGCTTGAGCGTCGCAACTTTTTTACTATTCGGCTCACCTGAACCAGACTCGATTCCAGCTGCTTTCTTAAGTAAAACAGCAGCAGGTGGAGTTTTAGTGATGAATGTAAATGAACGGTCTTCGAATACCGTGATTTCAACTGGGATAATTAAGCCAGCTTGATCAGCTGTACGAGCGTTAAATTCCTTACAGAATCCCATGATATTTACACCAGCTTGACCTAATGCAGGACCAACCGGCGGAGCTGGGTTCGCTTTACCAGCAGGAATTTGTAATTTAACCATCTTAATTACTTTTTTAGCCACGAGACACACCTCCTTAAAGTCCGTGATGTGGTATTAGGGCCAATTATTGCCCTCCCACTCATAAATAAATGTCTTTATCAACATAAAGAATTATAGTAAGTTCAGTATCTCTTTTTTCGAGACACACTGACTTATGAAATATTATCATTTTTCCATTTGGATTTCAAGTTGTTTTCCATTATAATTTATCAATTTGTGCGAAATCTAATTCAACTGGAGTTTCACGCCCAAACATATTTACAAGAACTTTTACTTTTGCTTTAGCAGCATCAATCTCTTCAATTGATCCAGTGAAGTTAGCAAATGGTCCTTCATTTACAGTGACCGTTTCACCTAGTTCAAAGTTCACATCCACTTTCCTTTCAGCCATTCCCATTTGTTTTAATAGGGATTGAACCTCTTCTGGGAGCAGAGGCGTCGGCTTAGAGCCTGAACCTGTTGAACCCACGAAACCTGTTACTCCTGGTGTATTTCGAACAACATACCAAGAGTCATCTGTCATGACGATTTCAACAATAACGTAACCTGGAAATACTTTTTTCTTTACTACTTTTTTCTTACCATCTTTAATATCTGTTTCTTCCTCTTCAGGTACCATTACGCGGAAGATCTTATCTTGCATACCCATAGACTCAACGCGCTTCTCAAGATTTGCTTTAACCTTGTTTTCATATCCTGAATAAGTATGAACAACATACCAATTCTTCTCCATTTTATAGGACTCTAGGTCCGTCCCTCCTTGCAATTCACAATTTAATTATTTATGCCCAAATGAAAAAACCCGTTAACCGGGCTTGTAGAAAATAGAATCTATTAACTTCCATTATACCATGTAATGACCGTCTATATACAATGAATGTCAAAGACTTGAAAGATATTACTTCAGAATAAGATTAATAAGTTCAGATATGCCTAAATCAACAACAGTGAAAAACAGAGCTGCAAATACAACCGTTACAATAACCGTAATCGTATATCGTGTAAGCTCTTTTCTTTTAGGCCAGCTGACCTTTTTCATTTCTGATGAAACATTATGAAAGAAATTAAACATTCGTTTGCAACCTCCAACTATAACAATGGGCATTTTAGTATTATTTTGTTTCTTTGTGGACTGTGTGAGCATTACAATTCTTACAAAATTTCTTTATTTCAAGTCTTTCAGATTTATTCGAGTTATTACCAGCGGTTGTATAATTACGAGTTCCGCAATCCATACATGCTAGAATAAGCTTTTTACGCATATTTTCCACCTGCAATGTGCTATATAAGTCCTAACAAAAATAACACGCATGTCATATAGTGTCAATATCAGCCTTTGTATCTAGAAGGTGATTTCCCTTACCTCTAGATACCTTTCAAGCTTTCTTTTAACCCTTTGTAAAGCATTATCAATGGACTTAACATGACGATCTAATTCCTCTGAAATCTCTTGGTAGGACTGACCATCAAGATAAAGCGCTAGTACCTTCCTCTCTAAATCACTTAGGAGCTCCGCCATCTTATCTTCCATGTTATCGAATTCTTCTCTATTTATTATTAGTTCTTCTGGGTCCATCACTTTTGTCCCTGATATCACATCCAACAAGGTTCTATCAGATTCATCATCATAGATAGGCTTGTCCAATGAAACATATGAGTTTAACGGTATATGCTTTTGTCTTGTTGCTGTTTTTATCGCCGTGATGATTTGCCTCGTAATACAAAGTTCTGCAAACGCTTTAAAAGAAGTTAGTTTGTCCTCTTTATAATCACGAATTGCCTTATATAATCCAATCATCCCTTCCTGGACTATATCTTCTTTATCTGCACCTATAAGAAAATAAGATCTCGCTTTAGCTCTCACAAAATTCCGATATTTTCTGATAAGAAAATCTAGTGCTTCGCTTTCACCATTATGAACCTTCTCTATGATGACTTCATCGTCCATCAGATCAAATTGTTCCTTTAGTACGCCCGACTTGTTGTTTAAGCTCACACATATCCCCCCGCGCAAAACAATAGATAGAAATATTATACAGTACATTTTTTTCTATCGTCAACCAGTCATTGCTCACCTCTGCGCCATTTTTCAAAAATTTCTGCCACTTCTGCACTTAATGAAATCTTAGAACTAGGCTTTTTATCAACCGTTTTTCGTACGTTCCGCTTTATTTTATTGTCAATAGTTTCCACTTCATTAAGTAGCTCTCTTGCAGATTTCCTTAATGCACCTTGTCCAAAAATCACCCATTGCTCTGTAAAGTCTGAAGTTGCTACATGTATTTGTGTCTTGATATTATTCAGTTCTATCGCCAGTTTTTCAATTCTTTCATCCGCTGTTTCATTTTCTCTAGTGAAGATCACTTCCACTTTATAATTGTTATATTTTCTAGACATTCCTTGCACATAATAGGCATCAAAGACGACAATGACTTTATAACCGGTATATCCTTGGTATTCTGCCATCCTCTCTACTAAGCGATCTCTTGAAGCAGACAAATCTTTGGTTTTTAATTCATTCAGTTCAGGCCAGGCTCCAATGATGTTGTAACCATCTACAAGGAGAATGTTCATGTTCATTCTCCTTGTGGGTGGCGTTTACGAAAGACCTCATACATTAGAATACTAGCTGCAACTGATGCATTTAAAGAGGTAACATGCCCTACCATTGGTAAGTGAATGAGAAAATCACACTTGTCCCTTATAAGACGACCTATTCCTTTCCCTTCGCTTCCTATTACTAGACATATCGGGAGTGTTCCATCGAGATTTCGGAAATCATCGCTCCCTTTTGCATCTGTTCCCGCTACCCATACTCCACGTTCCTTCAGCTCGTCAATCGTTCTCGCTAGATTCGTGACTCTTGCAACAGGAATATGTTCAATTGCACCTGTAGAGGATTTTGCTACAGTAGAAGTTAAACCTACAGCTCTTCTTTTCGGGATTATAATTCCGTGAGCCCCCACAGCATCTGCCGTTCTCATAATAGATCCAAGGTTATGCGGGTCTTCAAGTTCATCCAGCAACAAGAAGAAAGGAGTTTCATTTTTTGCCTCAGCTTTTACAAACAAATCATCAATATGGGCATATTCATAGGCCGCTATTTGCGCAACCACCCCTTGATGATGTTCGGATACCATTTGTTCAATTTTTTGTTTAGGAACAAACTGTACCAGTACATTGGACTCTTTTGCTAATTTCATTAATTGTTGCATGGCCCCCTTTTGAGAACCTTCGGCAATCCAAATTTTATTTATTTCTCTATTGGACTTTAACGCCTCCATAACTGGATTCTTACCTGCGATAAATTCTTGTTGTTGCATCATTATTTTCCTCCTTCCTTAGACATAATGACTTCGAACACATATTCCAATATCTCTTCCAAGCGTGTTTTATTATTCTGCAAAAATAAATAACCAACTAATGCTTCAAATGCAGTACTATGACGATAGGTTTGTACATCTGTATTTTTAGGGATTGTCCCAGATTTTGCATTCCTACCACGTCGTACAATTGACATCTCTTCTTCTGATAAAAAATCTTGATTCACTAATTCCTTCAAAATCGCTGCCTGTGATTTGGCAGAAACATATTTTGTAGCTGTTCGATGAAGCTGATTTGGTTTAATTCTCCCTGTTTTTAGAAGAAGCTGCCGTACATATGTTTCGTAGACGGCATCTCCCATATAGGCAAGCACAAGACCATTTAATTGTTTTTCATCTATGGTTTCATTTTGCTCATAAATCATCATGATCCTCTCTTCCAACGCGTACCTTGAGGGGTGTCTTCTAGAATGATATTGAGACTTTTAAGCTCATCTCTAATTTCATCCGCTCGCTTAAAATTACGGTCTTTTCTTGCTTGAATTCGCTGATTAATTAAATCTTCAATATCCTCATCCAGCAGTTCTTGTTCTTTTAAAGAAAGACCTAGAACAGTAAAGAACTCTTCAAATTGTTTCATGAAAGAATCAATCACTTTAACAGAAGTGTTCTTCTCCATAAGATAGTAATTAGCTTGTTTAGAAAGCTCGAAAAGAATAGAGATTCCATTTGCTGTGTTAAAATCATCATCCATATTTTCGATGAATTGCTCCTTTAAGGAAACAATCTCAGACAGCCATTTCTCATTATCTTCTGTTAGTTCTGTACTTATTTCTTTACGGTGTTTTAAATTTTCATAGGAAGTTTTTAAACGATCCAATGCTGCCTTCGAGTTTTCCAATAGTTCTAAATTGTAATTAATAGGATGACGGTAATGGACTGATAACATAAAGAACCTTAAGACTTGAGGGTCTTGCTCTTTAATGATGTCGTGAACAAGAACAAAATTCCCTAGTGATTTCGACATTTTTTCATTATCAATATTAATATAACCGTTATGCATCCAATAACGTGCAAAGGTTTGGCCTGTTAGTGCTTCTGATTGAGCAATTTCATTTTCATGGTGGGGGAAGGTCAAATCTTGCCCTCCTGCATGAATATCAATTGTTTCACCCAAATATTTTTTTGCCATGGCAGAACATTCAATGTGCCAGCCTGGTCGGCCCTCACCCCAAGGACTACTCCATGAAATTTCGCCTTCTTTAGCCGCTTTCCACAAAACAAAGTCTAAAGAATCTTCTTTTTTATTCCCTACCTCAATACGCGCTCCCACTTTCAGTTCATCAATAGATTGATGTGAAAGTTTTCCGTACCCATTAAAGGATCTCGTACGATAATAAACATCGCCTTGAGATTCATATGCATGCCCTTTTTCTATAAGTGCTTGAATAAACTCAATAATCGTATCAATGTTTTCTGTTACAGTTGGATGGGCTGTTGCTCGTTTGCATCCTAATGCTTCTGTGTCTTCAAAATATGCATTAATAAACCTTTTCGCAATCGTTGGAACTTCTTCACCAAGTTCGTTTGCAGCTTTGATGAGTTTATCATCCACATCTGTAAAGTTGGAAATAAAGTTTACATCATACCCTCTATATTCTAAGTATCTTCGTACTGTATCAAATACAATCGCAGGTCTGGCATTCCCAATGTGTATAAAATTATAGACTGTGGGGCCGCACACATACATCTTTACCTTCCCTTCTTCTAAAGGCTTAAACACCTCTTTTTTTCTTGTTAAAGTGTTATATATTTGAATGCTCATCAATTTGTTCTCCTTTCTGCCTAACCAATTCTAAGTCACTTGTTAAATCATCTATTTGTCTTTGGAGTTCATTGCATCTATCCATAACCGGATCTGGCAGGTCGCAATGATTAAGGTCCTTCATTTTTACACCGTCTTTAATAACGACTTTTCCAGGAATACCGACAACTGTGGAATTAGAAGGGACATCATTCAACACAACCGAACCAGCGCCTATCTTTGAATTTTCTCCAACTGTAATGGATCCTAATACTTTTGCACCAGCCGCAATTAGAGCGTTATCTAAGATGGTCGGGTGCCGTTTTCCTTTTTCTTTCCCCGTCCCACCGAGAGTCACTCCTTGATAGAGTGTGACATTATTACCTATTTCACACGTCTCGCCAATAACAATTCCCATTCCGTGATCAATGAAAAATCGTTTACCAATTTTTGCACCAGGATGTATCTCAATCCCTGTAAAAAAGCGGCTAATTTGAGAAATAAGCCTGGCAATAAAATAAAATTTCCTTTTATAAAAACCATGAGCAATACGATGAGACCAAATAGCATGTAATCCTGAATACGTTAATATCACTTCAAAATAACTTCTTGCTGCCGGGTCTTGCTCAAACACCGCTTCGATATCTTCTTTAAAGGTACTAAGCATCCATTTCTCCCCCTATCCTTAGCTAATAATAAGAACGAAAAAAAGCGCCTCCGTCAAAAGACAGAGACGCTTTGTGCGCGGTTCCACTCTGTTTAGGGTACAGCCCTTATGATAGGACTAATCCCCCAACTCGAACCATTTTAACGGCTGGTAACCGCCTTTGCCTACTAATATTCTGCAAAGGGCTCTGAGGTGCATTTCAAAAAACGAGGGGCTTAAACCACTTTCAGCCGGTGATGGTTCTCTCTTATCAGCAATCGTTTTTTTACTTCTCCTCATCTACGCTTTCATTTATTTAATAAGTACTCTTAATATATTATATATTCTCTAAAATGTTAACCCAAAAGACTCTGTAAACGGTGTTTTACTTTATCTTTACCTAGAAGCTCAATGGCACTAGGAAGCTCCGGTCCATGTGTTTGTCCTGTCACAGCAACCCGGATTGGCATAAATAACTTTTTACCTTTATGACCCGTAGACTTTTGAACAGCTTTAATTGAAGATTTAATTTCCGCAGCTTCATACTGTTCTAATTCGTCAATTTCCTTCAAGAAAGCCGCTAGTACTTCTGGGACTTGGTCCTCGTTAAGAACCCCTTTAGCGTCCTCATCATAAGTTAAATCTTTCTTAAAGAACATTTCTGATAGTTCAACAATCTCAGCACCGAAGCTCATTTGCTCTTGGTAAAGACCAATGACGCCACGAGCCCACTCACGATCTTCCTCTGACATATTTTCGTCCAATTTACCTGCTTTCACTAAGTGAGGAAGAGATAATCCCACCACTTGGTCAAGGTCAAGATTTTTCATATACTGATTGTTCATCCATGTTAGCTTTTGTTTGTCAAATACAGCTGGAGACTTAGATAAGCGTTCTGGATCGAAAATTTCAACAAACTCATCGCGAGAAAATAGTTCTTCTTCTCCCTTAGGAGACCAGCCTAATAGAGCAATAAAGTTAAACAATGCTTCTGGAAGATATCCCAGCTCTTCGTATTGCTCAATAAATTGGATGATGGACTCATCACGCTTACTTAATTTCTTACGGCTTTCGTTCACAATTAACGTCATATGTCCGTAAACAGGAGCTTCCCACCCAAATGCTTCAAATATCATTAACTGCTTTGGAGTATTTGAAATATGATCATCCCCTCGTAAAACATGGGAGATTTTCATTAAATAATCATCGACAGCCACCGCAAAGTTATATGTCGGAGTTCCATCCTTTTTCACAATGACAAAATCACCAATACCATCTGATTCAAATGAAACTTCATCTTTAACGATATCGTTGAATGAATAGACTTTTCCAGGTTGGATTTTGAAGCGAATACTCGGTTCTCTTCCTTCTGCTTCTAACTCCGTTCTTTGTGCTTCTGTAAGGTTACGGCATTTCCCTGAATAACGGGGCATCTCTCCACGGGCCTGTTGCGCTTCACGCTCCGCTTCAAGCTCTTCCTCTGTACAATAACATTTGTATGCTAACCCTTTTTCAAGTAATTCATTATAGTATTTCTTATAAATATGGTTACGTTCAGATTGGCGATATGGACCGAAATCCCCTGGTTTGTCTACACTTTCGTCCCAATCCATTCCAAGCCATTTAAGGTAGTTCAGCTGGCTCTCTTCTCCACCTTCGATATTTCTTTTCTTATCTGTATCTTCAATACGAATGATGAACTTCCCACCTACACTGCGTGCATAAAGGTAGTTAAATAAAGCCGTTCTGGCATTTCCAATATGTAAATGTCCTGTTGGACTTGGTGCATAACGAACTCTTACTTCACCTGACATCTGAATTCCTCCTCATTATTAAATTGCTTTCTTAATCCTTGACTTATTTTATCACCGTTAAATAAGCGGTTAAAGTGAAACTTCAATCCGTTAGTAGGAAAATTAGTTTGATGTAGCTTTTAACAAAATCGTAGCTTGGGCAGCAATTCCTTCTCCTCTGCCTGTAAATCCTAGCTTCTCTGTTGTCGTCGCTTTAACATTTACCTGGCTAGTCTCTCCTTCAAGCAGACTAGCAATACGCTCTTTAAACTGTTCAATATATGGAGCCATCTTTGGCTTTTGAGCAATGATTGTACAATCAATATTACCAAGCTCATACCCTTCTTGTTTCACAAGCTCCCAAACATGTACTAAAAGTTTAGCCGAGTCAGCATCTTTAAATTCCGGGTCAGTATCAGGAAAGTGCTTTCCGATATCCCCGGCGCCAATAGCACCCAAACAAGCATCGGCAATTGTATGTAACAGAACATCAGCATCAGAATGACCAAGAAGTCCTTTTTCATAGGGGATTTCTATTCCACCTATAATAAGGGGTCTACCTTCTGTTAACTGATGAACATCAAATCCTTGTCCAATTCTAAACATAGAGACTATACTCCTTTTCGAGACTTTTCAATAATGGCTTTTGCAAAATAAAGATCTTCTGGGGTTGTTAATTTTATATTATCATAATCACTTTCAACTACCGCCACTTTGCCCCCTAACCTCTCAACTAATGTAGCATCATCCGTTCCACAAAACTGATCAGACGAGGCTTTCGAGTGTGCTTTTTCTAATAAAGAAACACGAAAAGCTTGTGGGGTTTGCACCATCCACAAGCTTGAGCGCTCAACGGTTTCTTGAACAAATCCGTCTGCCGCCTTCTTTATCGTATCCTTCACTGGAACTGCAGCAATTGCCGCTCCATCTTTATTGGCTCGGTTGACTAAAGAGTCTATGTGCTCTTTTTTTATAAAAGGGCGCGCACCATCGTGTACAAGAACAATTCCCTCTTCATCATCAATGGTTTTAAGAGCGTTGAATACACTATCCTGGCGCTCTTTACCACCCATAACAAATGGTGCTACCTTTGTTAAACCGAAATCCTTTACCAAGTTAGAAAAAGCTTCTTTATCATCAGGGTGGATTGAAAGAATTATATGTTCACAATCATTATCCGTTTCAAACACTTGAAGAGTATGAACGATCACTGGGCGATCTTCCAGTTGAAGCAATAGCTTATTTTTTCCTGCTTTCATTCTTTTCCCTTTTCCTGCAGCAGGAATGATAACTTGATAGTTCATTTTATGTTTCTCCTTATCCCTTACAACGCTTTTTCTAATTGTTTTGGTTTAGCAAAAATCATTCTTCCCGCCGAGGTCTGCAGAACACTCGTAACAAGCACATCAATCGTTTTACCAATATAATTCCGTCCCTCTTCAACGACAATCATCGTGCCGTCGTCAAGGTAGGCAATTCCTTGGTTTTGCTCCTTACCATCTTTAATCACTTGGACAAGAAGTTCTTCTCCAGGTAAGACAACAGGTTTTACTGCATTAGCTAGATCATTAATATTCAACACTTGAACACTCTGAAGATCACAAACTTTATTTAAGTTAAAATCATTTGTTACGACGATTCCATTTGTAATCTTAGCAAGTTTAACTAGCTTACTATCCACTTCCTGAATTTCTTCAAAATCACCTTCATAGATTTGTACCTCTATTGGAAGCTCTTTTTGAATTCGATTAAGGATATCTAGTCCCCTTCGTCCTCGATTTCGTTTCAGAACATCTGAGGAGTCGGCAATATGTTGAAGTTCTTCTAAGACAAACTGTGGAATAACGATAATTCCGTCTAAAAATCCAGTCTGACAAATATCTGCAATGCGTCCATCAATGATAACGCTTGTGTCTAGTATCTTAAACGTTTTAACAGCGTCATCCGCTTCTTCTTCTGGCTTTTTCTTACCTTTATTGGCCATCGAAAATAAATTAATCAATTCATCTCTCTTTTTAAACCCAACTTGAAATCCTAAGTATCCTAACAATAGTGTTAGTAGAATGGGAACAACGGTGTTTACAATTGGAATTTCCATTTTATTAAGCGGAATACCAAATAAATAAGCCATAATTAGACCGAAAATTAGCCCTAAACTTCCAAATAAAATATCCGTAACTGGAGCTTTTACTAATGAATCTTCAAACCAATTCACAAATCCTACAACATAATCAACTGCCCAAAAGGTTAAAAGATAAAAAATAATTGCTCCTAAAATGGCAGCCATATACGGGTTATTAATAAAAGGAATGTCTGAAATATTTAATAGACCTAATAGATCGGGAAGAAGGAAAATTCCCAGTGTCCCTCCGATGATAAGAAAGCACACTTGTACGATTCTTTTTAACATCCCCTCACCTCCTTCTAATCATTATAAACAATTTCCTATTTTTGAAACGTGTGAAAAGAGAATATTTTTTGAATGTAACAGAAAAGAAATGTATTTGTTATATCAGTATAATTAAAATGGGGTATAGTCCCTTTGTTGCAAGGCTATCACTTTTAAAGTTCATTGTCAATTTTTTGAAAAAATTATATTTTATCATACTACTTAAGTTCTAACAATACCCTACAGCTGGCGATCTGCAAATATTTGCTCTTTTATAAGCTTTAGACCTTGTTTGATTTTACGGGCCCGAACCTCTCCTATCCCTTCAACCTCATCTAATTCTTCTACTGTTGCTTTTACCACATTAGGTAAAATTGTAAAGGATGTAATTAGGTTTTCAATAATGACGATAGGCAAGCGTGGAATCTTATTCAGTACTCTATATCCTCTTGGGCAAATACCGTCATCCAAATGAATGTAGCCATTGTAGCCGAGCAATTTTAAAAGAACCATATCATCCAAAACTTCAGAATGAACCAATTCCTGAAACTTATATAATATTTCAAATGGCTTAACATTTCTTTCACTAGCATAATCACGAATGATCAGCATGGCCTCTTCCTCAATATCCGATAATAGTTCATTCATTTGAAGGCGAATCAATCTGCCTTCTGTCCCTAACTCACTTAAATAGGTCAAAAGTTCATTTTTTATTCTAAGCACCATTTCAAATCGATGTAGCACTTGAAGTAAATCACTATACGTTACCAGCTCTTCAAACTCTATCACGGATAAATTAGAAATGCTTTGATCCAATACGACTTTATACTTTTCTAAGGTTTGAATCGCTTGATTTGCTTTAGTTAAAATTACGGAAATATCTTTCAATGCATATCGAAAATTACCTTGATACAATGTAATGACATTTCTTCTCTGTGAAATCGCAATAACAAGAGCCTTTGTTTGTTTGGCTACCCGTTCTGCCGTACGGTGACGCATGCCTGTTTCTGAAGATGGTACGGTAGCATCTGGAGCAAGCTGGGCATTTGCAAGGATTATTTTACTTCCAGCATCATTGAGGATAATAGCCCCATCCATCTTCGCTAATTCGTATAAATAACTAGGAGAAAATACACTATTGATATGGAATCCTCCATCCATGAGTGATCTTACTTTTTCGTTATACCCTACAACAATCAGCCCTCCCGTATTAGCACGTAAAACATTATCAATCCCTTCCCTTATGGGAGAGCCGGGAGCAACAAATTGCAAGATATCGGACATCGATTTTTCTACAGTTTTCTTATCCTCCATCCACTCTATCCTCCTAATGCGCACTTTAACGCTTCGTTAATATTTGTTACTCCGATGATTTCAATACCAGTAGGAATTTTCCACCCGCCAATATTGTTTTTAGGAATGATAACCCTCTTAAAGCCTAGCTTTGTAGCTTCCTGAACACGCTGTTCGATTCTTGACACCCTTCGTATTTCCCCTGTTAATCCTACTTCGCCAATAATACAGTCTTGTGCATCAGATGCTTGATCTCTAAAACTGGATGCAATACTGACGGCAACGGCTAAATCAACTGCCGGTTCATCTAATTTCATCCCTCCAGCGACTTTTAAGTAGGCATCTTGATGTTGTAAAAGCATTCCTGCCCTCTTTTCAAGAACAGCCATAATAAGGGACACACGGGCTTGGTCTATTCCTGTAGCCATTCTTCTTGGATTGTTAAAGCTAGTTGGAGTAATTAATGCTTGTATTTCGACAAGAACAGGTCTTGTTCCTTCCATTGATGCCACAACAGTCGAACCAGCCGCTCCTTGTGATCGTTCTTCCAAAAAAATTTCAGACGGGTTTTCTACTTCCTCCAGGCCTAATTCTTTCATTTCAAAAATACCCATCTCATTTGTCGATCCGAACCTGTTCTTTACCGCTCTAAGGATACGATACGAGTGGTGCCTCTCTCCTTCAAAGTATAAAACGGTGTCCACCATATGCTCCAACAATCGGGGGCCGGCAATTGACCCTTCTTTAGTAACATGCCCGACAATAAATACAGCAATTCCCTTCGTTTTTGCAATTCTCATCAGTTCGGAAGTACACTCTCTCACCTGTGATACACTACCAGGTGCTGATGTGACTTCTGGGTGAAAAACCGTTTGTATGGAGTCTACAATAACAAAGTCGGGAGATAGAGATTCTATCGTTTGCGAAATGGGTTCCAGATTGGTTTCAGCGTAAATATATAAATCCTCTGCCTTGATTTCCAAACGGTCTGCTCTTAGTTTCGTTTGTTTAATGGATTCCTCTCCAGAGATATATAACACTTTGTGCTTAACGGCTGCCAGCTGAGAGGATACCTGAAGTAAAAGGGTGGATTTTCCAATACCAGGATCCCCACCGATTAGCACTAGGGACCCCGGAACGACACCCCCGCCTAATACTCTGTTTAATTCCTTTGATTGTGTAAGGACTCGGGGTTCTTCTTTTGATTCGACAGAAATTAACTTTTCAGGTTTTGAAGGGGTTTTAGAAGAACTATGTATAAAGGCTCCTTTAGGTTGTTTTCCTGTGATCTCTACTTCTTCCACCATCGTATTCCACTCGCCGCACCCTGGGCATCTTCCCATCCACTTTGCCGATTCATATCCACAAGATTGACACATAAACTTTGTTTTCTTTTTTGCCACACTAAACGTCCTCTCTACCTTATCTATAGTATGTTAACGTTTCTACTAGAATTCTTTTTTTGAGATGATTGTAACTGTTTTCCGTAATGGTTTCAATCAATATCACTTTTATTCATTTCTCTTATGACCCCATCTTGAAAATAGATATAAAAAGAGGTACGCGAATACCATCACGCGTACCTCTATTATCTATGAAGAAACCGTTGAACTGGCCTCTTTTATTTTGACGGTAAAGTCATTATCTTCCACGTCAATCACCACGCTTTGACCTGTTAACACTTTCCCTTTCAGCAGCTCCTCTGAAAGTCGATCTTCAATATGTTTTTGTATCGCACGACGAAGCGGACGCGCACCATATTCAGGATCGTACCCTTCGTTCGCAATCTTATCCTTGGCGTCTTCTGTAAGCATAAGCTCGATGTCTTGTTCTTGTAAGCGTTTGGTCAGCTGATTAGACATAAGTGAAACGATATGCTTTAAGTGTGATTTTTCTAGAGAATGGAACACAATCGTTTCATCGATACGATTCAGGAATTCAGGACGGAATGCTTTCTTCAGCTCTTCCATTACTTTTCCTTTCATATCTTTATAATCATGTTGGTCATCACCAATATTAAATCCTACATGTTTATTTCGTTTAAGTGCTTCTGCTCCAACGTTTGATGTCATGATTAATACTGTGTTTCTAAAGTCAACTGTACGTCCTTTAGAGTCGGTTAGACGACCATCCTCTAACACCTGCAGCAATATATTAAACACATCTGGGTGAGCTTTTTCAATTTCATCTAATAGGATAACAGAGTAAGGCTTCCTTCTTACCTTTTCCGTTAATTGGCCACCCTCTTCATATCCAACATATCCAGGTGGAGAACCAACGAGCCTAGATGTTGAATGCTTCTCCATATATTCAGACATATCAATTCGAATCATGGCATCCTCGTCACCAAACATTGCTTCAGCTAGTGCACGACCAAGTTCGGTTTTCCCTACCCCTGTTGGCCCTAGGAAGATAAACGAACCAATAGGTCTCTTTGGATCTTTTAAACCTGCGCGGGCACGTCTAACGGCTTTGGACACTGCGATCACTGCTTCCTCTTGACCGATGACCCTTGAATGGAGTATCTCTTCAAGCTTTAACAATTTCTCTGTTTCTGTTTGTGCAAGTCTAGAAACAGGTACTCCTGTCCAGCTAGAGACTACCTTCGCAATATCTTCAACACTTACCTCTGTGTTTTCTTGGCCTTGTTTCTCTTTCCATGTTTTCTTCGTTTCTTCTAGCTCTTCACGCAAGCGCTGCTCAGTATCTCGTAATGATGCAGCTTTTTCGAATTCTTGACTTTGAACAGAAGCATCCTTTTCCTTACGAATTTCCTCGAGTTTGATTTCAAGTTCCTTCAAATTCGGTGGAGTCGTATAGGAACGTAAACGCACCTTCGAACCTGCTTCATCAATTAAGTCAATCGCTTTATCTGGTAAGAAACGATCAGAGATATAACGGTCCGAAAGCTTAACAGCCGCATCAATCGCCTCGTCTGTAATTGATACTCTATGATGGGCTTCATAACGATCGCGTAGCCCTTTTAAGATTTGAACTGATTCTTCTGGTGTAGGTTCATCGACTTGAATAGGCTGGAATCTTCTTTCAAGAGCTGCATCTTTCTCAATATATTTACGATATTCATCAAGCGTTGTTGCTCCAATACACTGTAATTCACCACGTGCAAGGGAAGGTTTTAAAATGTTAGAAGCATCTATGGCTCCTTCTGCTCCACCGGCTCCAATGAGTGTATGAAGTTCATCAATGAAAAGAATGATATTTCCTGCCTGACGAATTTCATCCATTACTTTTTTCAAACGATCTTCAAATTCCCCACGATATTTTGTTCCAGCCACTACTGTACCCATATCAAGAGTCATCACTCGTTTATCTCTTAGTATTTCTGGAACTTCATTAGAGACAATTTGTTGCGCTAATCCTTCGGCAATGGCTGTCTTCCCTACACCTGGCTCTCCAATAAGCACAGGATTATTCTTGGTTCTTCTACTTAGGACTTCAATTACCCTTTGAATTTCTTTACTTCGTCCGATAACCGGATCTAAACTTCCTTCACGGGCAATTGATGTTAAATCTCTTGCTAGACTGTCAAGGGTTGGAGTATTGGCACTAGCATTAGAGCCACCTTGATGATTACTTGCTTCACTACTTCCAAGTAGTTGAAGAACCTGTTGTCTCGCTTTATTCAAACTAACTCCAAGATTTGTCAGAACTCGAGCAGCTACACCTTCTCCCTCACGAATTAAGCCTAGGAGAATATGTTCTGTTCCAACATAAGAATGTCCTAATTTACGAGCTTCATCCATTGAAAGTTCAATTACCTTTTTAGCTCTTGGAGTATAGTGAATCGTTTGTGCCTGCTCTTTCCCTTTTCCAATTAAGCCCTCTACTTCTTTTTGAATTTTTTCAGGACTTAAACCTAATGCGGTTAGAGCTTTCGCTGCAATCCCTTCTCCTTCCCTTACAAGCCCTAATAGAATATGCTCTGTACCAATATTGTTGTGAGAGAGGCGAATTGCCTCTTCTTGTGCTAAAGCTAATACTTTCTGTGCTCTTTCAGTAAATCGACCAAACATCATAACTACTCCTCCTCACTTGTTTGATTCTCAAGATTAAGTCTTGCTCGAATTAAAGTCGCTCTTCTTATATCTCTTTCATTTGGATTTAATGGTCCTCCTGAATATTGTTGAAGAAATCCCGGTTGAGTTAAAATCATGAGTTCATTTAATATATTCTTAGAAATATTTCTTATATAACCTAAATCAATTCCCAATCTTACATCTGATAAACAAGTTGCTGCTTCCTTCGACTCTATAATTCGGCAATTTTCAAGTACGCCATAGGAACGAAACACCCTGTCCTCTAATTGTATGTTTGAGGTTTTCACTAATGCATCTCGGGCAGCTTGTTCCTGTGCAATTAACTGCTTAACGACACCTAATAAATCATCTACTATATCTTCTTCTGATTTCCCTAATGTCATTTGATTAGAAATCTGAAAGATATTACCTAATGCTTCGCTACCTTCCCCATAAATTCCTCTAACAACCAACCCTAATTGATTGATAGCAGGAATAAATTTATTCATTTTATTTGTAAGCGCGAGACCCGGAAGATGAATCATTACTGAAGCCCTAAGTCCAGTACCAACATTTGTAGGGCAGCTTGTTAAATATCCACGTTTTTCATGGAAAGCAAAATCAAATTTACTTTCTAACCAATTATCCATTTCTTCAGCTTTTTGTAATGCTTCAGTAAGCTGTAAACCAGGATACAAACATTGTATTCGAAAATGATCCTCTTCGTTGATCATAATACTAATATCCTCATTATCAGATAATATGACAGCGCCGTGTCTTGATCTTTCTATTAGGTTCGGGCTAATAAGGTGTTTCTCCATAAGTACTCTTTTTTGGAGAGATTGCAACTCATCCATCAACAAAAACTCTGGTTTATTATTATCTATTAACTGTTCTTCTAGGAAGTGCTGAACTCCATCAACGATCTGTTTCGCTTCTTCAGAAGTAAAGAGAGTTGGAAATAAATAATCTCTTAAGTTTCTAGCTAATCGAATTCTCGTACTTAAAACAATATCAGAATAAGGACCCTCTTCACTCATCCATGAGCTCACAGCCTGGTTCAAAAACTTCTCCATAGACATTACTGTCCCCCCCCATTTTTTATGTTCTTTTCAAGGGAACGTACTTCGTCTCGAATTTCCGCTGCTTTTTCAAACTCTTCTTGTTGAATTAACTCTTTTAGATGGGCTTTTAACTGCAAGATTTTCTTTTTTACATGGATTTCTTCACCAATTCTTTCTGGGATCTTACCATGATGTTCAACATTTCCACTATGGACCCGTTTTAAAATTGGATCAAGGTAATCTTTAAAAGTTTCATAGCAGTGCGCACACCCAAAGCGGCCAACCTCTACAAATTTATCAAAAGTCATTTTACATTTACTGCATTGAAGAACACTATTTGATGAAAAAGGTTCTTCTGTAGGCTTCTGCATAGCTGCATTCATATTAAATAGACCAGCAAGTAAGTTGTTTACTGAAAAACCAGGACTGCTACCAAACATAAACATCTCGCCCTTTCCTTGGGCACATCCTTCACAAAAATGGACTTCCGTTTTTTCCCCGTTAACCACCTTTGTAAAATGGAGAGTTGCAGGCCTTTCGTTACATTCCTGACAATTCATTCATTCTCTCTCCCTTTATTTATATTTCAATGTTACTAACATCGCTTTTAACATCCTTGCCCGAAGCTCATCACGTTCAGGCAAATCCATGTATATAACCGATCGATCCATCACACTAATCATAATCTTGGCTTCTCTTGGGGAGATCACGTTCTCTTCTACAAGTCGAGAAATTACATCGACTGCTGCTGCTTGCGGTATTCGGTGTGAGAATAAGGCCAGGAGATGGTCAATAAGATGGGCTTGATCATGAGATTTCACTTTCATGATACGAATATACCCACCACCCCCTCTTTTACTCTCAACCATATATCCTCTTTCTATCGTAAAACGTGTATTAATAACATAATTGATTTGTGAGGGGACACATTGAAACTTATCAGCAATCTCACTTCTCTTTATTTCTACTATTTCACTGCCAGTTGCCTCTAAAACATTTTTTAGGTAACTTTCAATGATATCGGAAATATTTCTCATCAGTCCTCCTCCTCATTTGACTTTGACTATATTTGACGTTAATTATACAATAAATAATCTCCAGTTGGCAATTGAATAGTCTGCCTTAAAAAGTTTCCCACATTCCTGCTAATTCTAAACCTTTCTGTTTACATTTTATGATTAAATATGATTAAAACTATAGTCAAAAAAATGATTCTTTCGTATTTGACGAAATGATTAAGTTGTTTCCAACATTTTACCCACATCATTTTTTCACTTCAAGGTATCAATCACAGTATTTAATATTATTTGTTAAAATACTTGGTCCTAATTTTTTTGTCTTTAAATTAGTAAGGCGAACTTGCACTTCAACATTTTCCATTTCTGCTGTAATTAAGTCAAATCTACCTGCCCATGTAGGGGCGAACTCTTCCGGAGTAGGATAAAGACTAAAGCGCCAACTAATTACCTCAGGAATATATGCGAATCCTTCATAACTATCGTAATTTCCCAAGGAAGAAGGTTCTGGAAGATGAAGAGCGTGAATGCTAATACTTGTCCGTGGAAAGCTCGGTGTCAATTTCACCTTATAGATTAATGCTGCCCCTTTAGCATTTGGATAACTATTATCCATTGTATGCAAGATCATACTACATGGTATCGAAACTGCGTTTGTTTGTTTTGGATATATAAAAAATGTACCTATTATCACTAATATTAGAACATATTTTTTCATTATATGGCTCCTATTATTCTTTTTTGTTAATTTATCCTGTACATAATCTTTTTATTATCTAAATACACTAAAGATCATTGGGGCTACTGCTTCTACAAAACACTTTAAAGGACAGCCTTGCGAATTTTATATTTTAAACACAAAAAAAGAGTAACCTTCTCGGGCTACTCTTTTCCTATTTGCCTGGCAATGTCCTACTCTCACAGGGGGATCCCCCAACTACCATTGGCGCTGGCTACGGCTTCCGATGAGCTTCGGATCTCTTCGTCCGCTTCTCTCTTTCAGATCCTCGTGGGGTA
>JANAVG010000020.1 GCA_024213275.1 Rossellomorea sp. BNER | reverse complement strand
ATAAAAAGAGTCTGTGAGAAGATTGCACCTTCTCACAGACTCTTTTCATTTATTCACTGGTTTTGTCCCAGCCTCTTCCATTAACAATATTCACAGAACTCCAGCTCACGTTTTAATTCATCAACGTATTCTTTAGATCCCGTCACAATAAGACGATCATCAATATGAAGTTCTGTATCACCGTGTGGTACGATACTATCTTTACCTCTGAAGATTCGAACAAAAATGACATCCCCGGTAAATGGGAATTTTCTTAATGTCATGCCCTCGAATTGAGCATTCAACATTTTGATTTCGTACAATGATGTTTCCTGATTGGTTAAAATATTCATGACTGAAGGAGACTCGATTAGAGCCCGTAGCAATGCTTTAGTTGATAAAAATACAGAAAATACTTCAACATTCTGTTCTCGTAAAGAGTCTTCTAAATCCGGACTTTCCACACGAACAATGACTCGGTCAATTCCTTTTTCTTTTGCGGTTACTCCGAGAGTGGCATTGGTTTCTTCATCTCCCGTTGAAATTACAACAATATCAGCCTCGAAAATATTTTCTTTTTCAAGAGTTTCCATTTCATAATTGTCGATTTCCTTAATCGAGAACAAAGAATCTGATATATTACGATCCGTTTTATCCTGCCTAGTATGATAAATAGTCGGCACATATAAAGAGGATTTTAATTCTCTCGATACCGGCATCGTTAATTGATTGGCTCCAATGAAAGCAACCTGAATTTGTTTCTCTTCAGCCACCTCTCTAGGAAATAGCTTCTTAAATACTATAGGAGTTATAATACATGTAATAACGGCTACTAAGATTAATGTCCCACTCATTTGAGGTGTGATTACGTCCATTTGCTCAGCAATCTTGGCTGCTGCGATAACAAGAGATAATGTTGATGTTAGTAAAAATGCGGAAGCAATCGTTGTTTTCATATCATACCATTTCTTCAATAATAGAATTGGGAAGATTTTCGAAACAATAAAAGCAATCATTAATAATGGAATTAAAATAAGCATCTTTGGATCGCTTAGCATTGACCATAAATCTAATTCTACTCCCACCATAACGAAGAAAATGGGAATTAAAAAACCAAATCCAAACGAATCTAATTTATGAACCATTTCCTGATTTGGACCGAGTAATGATACAAGTGATCCAGCTATAAAGGCACCAAGAATGTTTTCTGCTCCAACAGATTCGGATACACCTACTAACAGGATAATTAATGTGAACACTGCCCTAGTCCCAATTTGTACGGTTCCTGTAGATAGGTTTTTCATAAATGGATTGTTTTTGAACCCTTTTCCTAAGAAGTATAGGAGAAACCCTGCACCAAATAATAGTAATATCAACCACATGCTTCCACCTTTATCTCCATATAAAAAGACAAATACAGTAAGAAGAAGCATAGTTACTAAATCAGCTATAACGGCAATTAACAAGATTATTTGTCCAATTCCTGTTTTAGTAAGATGGTTTTCTTTAAGTGTAGGTAATACTACACCCAACGAAATCGTTGATATAATTAAAGTCATTAAGAAAGCATTATCGATAAGTCCAAAAAGAACAAATAGATAAGATAATAGCAATGAAATGATAAAGATTCCAACGAATATAATACTTGAAACTACTAGCCGGTTCGGTTCAACTTTACCGTTAGGTAGCTTTTCTCTCTTCTTACTTGATGAGAATGCGGAAAAGTCTATTTCAAGTCCGCTTAAAAACATTAAAAAGATAAAACCTAATGTTGATAACGTCTCAATCCACATATCTTGTTCAACTAGATCAAAACCACTTTTACCAATGACTAATCCCATAATAATTTCAGCAATGACTACGGGTATAAAGTTTAATTTAAATCGATGTAGTAAAATTGGTGTTAAGAAAGCCACCAAGACAACAATCATCAATGATGATATAGAAGCATGATGTTCCATGATAAATCAGTCCCCCTTCAGTCTATATTAGGTAGTTCATCAGTAATACAGCCATACCAAAATAAATTAAAATACTAATAATATCGTTAATGGTCGTAATAAATGGGCCGGAAGCTACTGCAGGATCCACTTTTAATTTATGCATTAATAGTGGGATAAGAGAGCCTGCCAATGTAGCGATGACTAGTGTCACAAGAATAGAAATTCCTACAAGAATTCCTAGAAAAAATGAACCTTGCCAAAGAAATACAATGATTGAAACAACTACACCACAGATTGACCCTGTAATTAATCCAGTTCCTGCTTCTCTCACAATCAGTTTCCACTTACTTTCTTCTTCTAAATCCCCAGTCGCGATTCCTCTTACTGCAACAGCAAGTGCCTGGGTCCCTGTATTACCAGCCATACCAGCGATAAGAGGAATAAACACAGCAAGAATTGGGACTTTATCTAAAACTCCTTCAAAATGACCAATTAAATTTGCTGTAAACATCCCTAAAAATAATAGAGCTATCAGCCATGGTAATCTCTTCTTTGCGGCATTATAAGGGTTACGGTCAATGGAACCCATATCTGCAACCCCGGCTAATTTAGAATAATCATCTGAAGCTTCTTCATCCATAACATCCATAATGTCGTCAACTGTTATGATACCCAATAAATGATCTTGAAAATCTACAACTGGCACCGCAAGAAAATCGTAATCCTTCATTTTTCGAGCTACTGCTTCCTGATCATCTCCAACTGAAACAGACATTACACGATCACTCATGATTTCAGAAATCATCGTATCATCATCACTGATAATAAGGTCCCTTAATGACATTACACCAACTAATCGTTTTTCTTCATCAATCACATAAATATAATAAATGGTTTCTGCATTTGGAGCTTCATTTTTTAAAATATACATTGCGGAACGCACTGTTTGATTTGCAGAGATAGCAATAAACTCAGTCGTCATAATACTTCCAGCTGTATATTCTTCATAATGAAGAAGTTCCTTAATTTCCTTAGCAGAATCATCATCCATAATCGTTAAATAACTCGCCACTTGATCTTTATCAAGTTCATTCAAGACATCAACAGCATCATCCGCATACATTTCTGATAGCATCTCGGCTGCATATGACGGGTTCATTTCTGCTAAGATTGGTTGATATTCATCTTCTTCAATATCTAGGCCTTCAAACAGCTCTGCCATTTCTTCAGGAGAGAGGTAATGATATAATCGAGTCCGAAGATTGTCGCCAATTTTCATAAAGAATTTCCCTTGGTCATACGAATGGAGTGCAGTAAACTCTTCTCGAAATAGATCTAGGTTTTCTTCCTCTAATGCTTGAATTAGCAGCTCTTCGTTGATCATTTCACGTTCTCTTTCTTTTTCTTCCTTCGTTTCTGACATCTTCATTACCCTCCTCTCTTGTTGCTTCAAAACTAAGTCCTCATTATACTAGCAAATCTTCATAAAGTTGTCGCCCAATAACCATCAAATATAAAAAATTTATTCAAAAACGCCTTCAATTTTGTATGAAAATTCATGTTTAAAAGAAAAATGTTGTAGAAGGAGTGTAGTGATGAAAGTCGATATTATAGGTGATATACATGGTTGCTACGAAGAATTTAAACAATTAACACAACAGTTAGGTTACAGCTGGAAAAAGGGGTATCCCGTTCACCCACAAGACCGTCGTCTTGGATTTGTTGGAGATTTAACAGACCGTGGTCCACAATCATTAGAGGTAATAAAAACCATTTGGAATCTCTGGAAAAGTGAAACTGCTTATTATGTACCAGGAAACCATTGCAATAAACTTTATCGTTATTTTTTAGGAAATAATGTGAAAATTAATCATGGTCTTGAAACGACAGTAGCGGAACTAGTCGCTCTCCCTTCTAATAAAAGGGAAAAAATGAGTGAAATGTTTAAAGAATTATATGAACAATCTCCACTTTATCATGTTCTTGATAATGGTAAACTAATAATTGCACACGCAGGAATAAAACAAGAATATATCGGACAGGTCAATAAAAAAGTAAAAACCTTTGTTCTATATGGGGACATTACAGGGGAAAAGAATGAAGATGGGACACCTGTCAGAAAAGATTGGGCCCAGACTTATCATGGCGAGGCCCTCATCGTCTATGGACATACGCCTGTAAGGGAACCAAGAAAAACGAGCAACACCATTAATATTGATACGGGTGCGGTATTTGGAGGAGATTTAACTGCATTCCGATATCCTGAAAAAGAAATAATCAGTGTCCCGTCTACACTTCCGTTTGTCCCCGAAAAATTTAGAATAATATAAAAAAGGATACCTCTTAAGATGTAAGGAGCAAAATTAAATCAAAGTCTAAAGAAAACCTTTAGTTTACTTCACCTTTTGATTTAATTTTTGCTCCAATGCTCTTGGTCTCCCTCATAAATTAATTAAACGATTCACTTCTGTAGCTGGTGAAGATCTTCTGCTAGCTTACTCAGAAAATTCATCTCTTTTTTACATATAGGATGATAAAAAGATAGTTGCACACAGTGCAGTGCTTGTCGCTCAAGTCTATCCACTTTACCACCATAAAGATCATCTCCTAGTAATGGATGGCCGATATGTGTAAGGTGAACCCGTATTTGATGTGTTCTGCCTGTCTCTAGCTCGAGTGAAAGATGGGAGAATTCATCGTATTCTCCTAGAACTTCATAATGTGTACTAGCATACTTCCCATCACAACGTACTTCTCTTTCAATAATACTATCCGATTTTCTTCCTATAGGAGCGATAATGCTCCCTTGTTTATTATCTAATCTTCCTTCAACAAATGCCTCATATCTTCTTTTTACAGTTTTTTTATTTTGTTGAATTGTGAAAAGGTGATGCACATGGCGATGTTTAGCCACCAGTAGGAGTCCAGATGTTTGACGATCGAGCCTAGTAACGATATGAACTGTTGAACTAATTTGATTTTTATCATAGTAGCCAATAATAGCATTGGCAAGACTTCCTTTTGGATGTTCTCGAGAAGGAATTGTATTCATTCCAGCAGGCTTATTTAACACCAACACATCACTGTCTTCATAGACAATATCCAGTGGAATATCTTCTCCCTGTATCTTTTCACTTATGTCCTCTGGAGGGAATGTAACTTCAAGAATATCTCCCGCCTTAAGTAGGTATCGTACGTCGATTTCTTTACCGTTTACATGAATATGACCACCATCAAACTTTATAGCTTTTAGAGTTCTTCGTGAAATGAGGTTCTCATGAAGAAAGTTTTTGATCTTTTTATTTTCACTTCGTTGTGTTATCGTCCATTCCATCCTATATAAGTTCATGGGTTATCCCCCTGAAAATAATTGTGTAGTCAGTTTATTCATCAGCAATAAATGAATCTCGGACTCTTTTCCAAAAAGGAAATGGACGAAACCTTGCAAACCTAATTTGCTCATCTGCAACGCGGTACTGAATGGACTTCACATCTTTATGAAGAAGTGTCAAATGATCAATGGTAATCATGAAATCATTTCCTCTAATAGGCTTTAGCATACACGTATGATGTGCAGGTAAAATTAATGGTGATCCAATTGTCCGGAAAACCCGATTGTTGATGGAAGCCATCTCCGCTAATTGAATAGCAGGGAGAGACGGGTGAAGGATTGCACCACTTAACGCTTTATTATAGGCAGTACTTCCCGAAGGGGTGGAAAGGCAAAGGCCATCCCCTCTAAAGCGTTCAAAATGCTGTCCGCGAATTTCTACATCCATTACGAGAGTACCTTCCACACTTTTCACTGTGGATTCGTTTAACGCTAAGTATCTTGTTTCTTTTCCACCGTGCTGATATCGAATGATCGTTTCTAATAGTGGGTACTCAATAATTTGATAGGGTGTTTTAGCTATGGCAATGACAAGCTTCTCAATTTCTTCAGGTACCCAGTCAGCATAAAATCCTAAATGACCTGTATGTACTCCAACAAAAGCTGTTTTATCAAGTCTAGAACTATAACGATGAAAAGCGTAAAGGAGTGTGCCATCTCCACCTACGGATATGACGATATCAGGTTTTTCTTCATCGTAAATCAATTCAAAGTCTTGTAAGTAGGTTCTCATCTTATGCATTAAAGTATTGGATTTAGAATCTCCTTTAGAGGTTATCGCAAATCGCATTTCACTTCACCCTTTTTAGTTTCTTTTCCTGCCTAGTTTGTTTTTTGCGCTTTTCCGTACTTCTTTATCCAACTCTTTCTTCTTTGAAAAGAAGGCTTGTGCTTCTTGAATTTCTTCTCGGATCAGGGACATTTCTTCATCTAGTCGAAAAGCCGCTTCAGCTGCTCTTTGTAATCTAAGCTGAATCTCTTCAGGAAATTGCCCTTTGTATTTATAGCTTAACGAATGTTCAATTGTAGCCCAAAAATTCATAGCCAGTGTACGAATTTGAATTTCTACTAGAATTTTCTTCTCCCCATGAATGGTTTGAACTGGATACTCAATAACAACATGATAAGATCGATACCCACTTTTCTTTTTATGAGAAATATAATCTCTCTCTTCTATGATTTGAAAGTCGTTTCGTTTTCTCAGTAATTCTACGACTGAATGAATATCATCTACAAACTGACACATCATTCTTAACCCAGCAATATCTTGAATTTCTCTTTCAAGTTTTTCAAGGGGAATGCCTTTTTCGTTTGCTTTATCTAATATACTTGCAATTGGCTTTACTCGCCCTGTAATAAATTCAATAGGAGAATGAGTGTTTTCTAGCTCGTATTGTCCCCTCATCCCTTTAAGTTTAATTTTAAGTTCATCAACCGCTTGTTTATATGGAGCTAAGAGTTGATCCCAATGATTCATTTTTCTTTCACCTCTTTAAAGTAACATCCTCTTCCTGATGGGTGTATATATTTTGCTACTTTAACCTTTAGGTAAGAAAACGGATTCAACTCTTGAGACCATTTCTTCTCCATAATTCCCATTTCCTTCAATATTCTCTATTAAATAAGAAAGTTCTTCTTGAAAGCTTTCTAACTCTAAACTTTCATGATCATGGACAACGAATACGCTTAATTCTTTTTCTAATGCCTCTTTCACATCTTCCCATACGTTTTCTTCCAATCTAATGTGAGCATAATTTTCTTCTGTTTCTGCTAGATAAATAAATGAGAGATTATCGGAATCAACAATAATCTGCCCCGTAGGTTCTAAACCTTTTAAGGATACTTCTGTATGTAATTGTAACCCCTGCTCATTAATGGTTGATTTTATAATATGTATATTTTGTCTCATATTTTTATAGTCCCCTTTCGTATCCATTCATATAGTTCGATCTTTTTGTTAATTTGTTTCTATCCTTTGTGCCTGATATTATTAGTTGGCCCGGATACCCATGACATCCTTCTCAGCTAGTAAGCCCACAATAGGAGCAATAAGACAGTTATTTTTCTAGAAACAAAGTTCACAGAAAATCACCTTTTTATTTTAACACATGACACCCTTTTTCATCTAAGGATTGAAGTCTTTCCATTAGCAAGAGATAATATAAGTAGAATAAAGGAAAGGAAGATTTTATTGGGTCATGAAATAGAAATTGAATATAAGAACCTTTTAACAGAGGATGAATTTCATTTATTACTCAAAACCTTCTCAATTGCTGAACATGATTTTTTCTTACAAGAAAATCATTATTTTGATACTCAAGATTTTCAATTAAAAGATTTGGGATCTGCACTAAGAATTCGATACAAAGATCTCCAATATCAATTAACTTTGAAGCAGCCTATTCCGGAAGGCTTATTAGAAACAAATCAGAACATTTCTGAAGAAGATGTTACAAGAATGATTCATGAACAAATTTTTCCCAGAGGAGAAGTTTTAGAGGAAATTAAGAAGTTGGAGATACAGATTGATTCCCTAGAACATTTTGGTACACTTTCGACTAAAAGGGCAGAAGTAAATTATAAAAATGGATTGCTAGTGTTTGATTATAGCTTCTACCTGAATAATGAAGACTATGAATTAGAATATGAAGTTCAAAATAAAGATGAAGGCGAAAAAATTTTCCATTCTCTTTTAGAAGAGCTAAACATTCCCTACCGTTCAACCGAAAATAAAATTAGAAGATTTTATAATGAAATGATTAAAACATTAGAATAAGAAAAGCGGAGGCGCCTCGAACAGGCCTGTCAAATGCCCACACGATGTGAGTCAGAAAGGCGTTGCCACAGGACGTGGCGAATTTTGCCTTTCATCCTCTTAAAAATCAGATCAATGCAATCTTTATGAGGTGTATAGAAAATGGAAATCCCACAGTTAAAATTAATGATGGATCTTCAAGCCATAAATGGAATGAGTCGATCCAAGCCTGCTATTAATCAAACTAATAGTATTCCTTTCCAGGGAATACTAGAAGAAGCCATGTATTCCCTATCTAAGCAAAATAATTTTCAGAATAAAATTGGAGCGGTTCATCTTCTTCAGTCACTCCTAAACCATAATGGGCTCGTTTCTGGAATAGAAAGATATCAACCAGCTAAAATTACAAACAAAGTCCCTAAAAGTTTGGATGAAATTATTTCTCGTGCAGCAGACGTGTATAAGATACCCAAAAAATTAATTCAATCGATTATCCAGCATGAATCTAATTATAATCCAACCGCCGTAAGTCAAGCAGGGGCTTCAGGCTTAATGCAATTAATGCCAGCTACTGCAAAAGGGCTGGGTGTAACCGATATTTTTGATCCAGAACAAAATGTATTTGCTGGTGCAAAATATATTAAACAGATGTTAGATAAATACAACGGAAATATTGATTTAGCACTTGCAGCCTACAACTCCGGCCCCGGGAATGTGGATAAATATGGTGGGATACCACCCTTTCCTGAGACGAGGAACTATGTACAAAAAGTAAGTAATAGTTATTATGCTTAGCCCATTAAACTTCATCTATGCGGGCTTCCAAAGATAATTACATGAACTAGCAAAAGGGGCTGTCCTAAAAAGGGGCAGGAACCACTATTATCGTCCGTATATAGAAGATATTTTGAAGTTCTCTTCTATATATTGAAGTTGTGGTTCCTGACACCTTGGTTTTGAGACAGCCCTTTTCTTTTGCCTACATAATTTATTACCGCTATGATGAGAATATAAGATGAATGAAAGTTGGCATTAGCTTTATTTAATAGAGAAAAAGGCTTTTTAAAGCTATTTATTTGAGATATCTTTCGTCCATTGCTAAAATAATTACAAACATAGGAAAAAGGAGTCATAACTATGGTCGAGAATAATGCGACGCCTTACGAGTTTATTGGCGAAGAAAAACTCTCGATGCTCGTAGATGCTTTTTATCATAGAGTTGGACAGCATCCAGATTTAGCCCCAATCTTCCCAAGTGATTTATCAGAGACGGCAAGAAAACAGAAGCAGTTTTTAACACAATATTTGGGTGGACCGGCACTTTATACACAAGAACATGGTCATCCTATGTTAAGAGCTAGACATTTACCCTTTGAAATCACACCAACTCGAGCTAGAGCATGGCTTTCCTGTATGGACGAAGCCATGAATGAAATCGAGCTAGTAGGAGAAATACGAGATTTCTTATACTCAAGATTAGCTTTGACGGCAAGACATATGGTGAATACGGAAGAATTAACTAAAGGTGATCAAATTGAGTAATCCAACAAAATGGACACATCCTAAATGGTGCAGTGCTGAGAAAAAGCCATTAGAAATTTACATGTTCATTGATCCATTGTGTCCCGAATGCTGGGGTTTAGAACCAATACTAAAAAAACTCCAAATTGAATACGGAAAGTGTTTTACCATTAAGTATGTCATCAGTGGGAAATTAGCTTCCTTAAATGTCGGAACAAAGAAAAAACACCAAACATTGGCTCAACAATATGAAAAGACAGCTAGTCGTTCAGGTATGTCCTGTGATGGCAGTTTATGGTTTGAGGATCCTATCCACTCTCCATTTCTTGCCTCCATAGGAATAAAAGCAGCAGAGCTGCAAGGAAGACGTGCAGGCATTTTATTCCTGCGGAAACTTCAAGAAGTATTATTTCTTGAAAAGAAAAACATTTCTCAATTTGAAGTTCTGAAAGAGTGCGCTAACCGGGTTAATCTTGATATGGACGAATTTCTGAATGATCTGCATTCAGAAGGGGCATCTAAAGCGTTTCAATGTGATTTAAAGATTACGTCTGAAATGGAAGTGGATGAAATCCCTACACTTGTCTTCTTTAATGAAAACATTGAGGATGAAGGGATTAAGGTTACAGGTATTTACCATTATAATGTTTACGTACAAATTCTCGAGGAAATGCTATCTGAAAAGCTGGAACCTCAAGAATTACCACCGTTAGAATCATTTTTAAAATATTACCAACTAGTCGCCACAAAAGAAATTGCAGTAGTATATGATATGGAAGAAAATGAAGTAGAAAAACAAATGAAAAGATTAATGCTACAACAAAAAGTTGAAAAGATCCCCGCCAAGCATGGTACATTTTGGAGAGATCGCACATAACCGTTATCTTACAATATTTTTTTTTTGAAACTAGAAAAGCCGATGTCGCTTCCACGACATCGGCTTTTCAAATACGAACAAAGGGGATGGGAGAAATTTTTCACGGTCAAACAAAGGGGTATATGTTTGCTTGTGATCAACTTCACAGTGTTACTATAGCATAAAAAAACTTGTATTGGCAAGTTGTTTGTTTGCTATTTCACAATATTGTCAAATTCCTTGATATGAAAGGGTTTTCATCAAAATAGAAAGGGAAAAATCCCTTCATTTTTTTGATTATGACACTTTTACATATAATATTATAATGATAATTTTTAAAATAAATTCATATATTATAGATAACTCTTAGAATAAAGGAGTGGAATTCTCTCGTGGGGTCAAAAATTCGTTTTGCACTTTTACTTTTTTTTATAATTATTGCCTTTTTCTTAAATATATTAGGTCTGCTAAAATTAATGCCGATCTATATAACCTCTCCTCTATTATTTGTTTCTTTACTTTGTTTTATTTATTATATGAATCATGCAAAACAATTTAAGGGATTTAAAGGATAATTGGTACCCTCAGAATTACTTTACTTGAAATGGTAGGATGTTTAACGCTTATGCTTAAAATTAAATAAGGCTGCCCCACAAGGGTCTGGAACAATAATGCCTAACCTGTTATAGAAGCTGTTTTAAAGGCTTCTTCTATAAACGGAGGTTGTGGTTCCTGACAGCTTGGTTTGGGACAGCCTTCTTCTTATTAACTTAACAATTTTTCCATCTCGGTTAGGGTTTGTTCAAATACTTTACATGCTTCTTCGATTGGTTTAGAAGTAGTCATATCGACTCCAGCTTTTTTTAATACTTCGATTGGATAATCTGAGCTTCCAGATTTAAGGAAGTCAATGTACCTTTCAACAGCAGTCTCGCCTTCTTCAAGAATTTGTTTACTTAATGCTGTTGCAGCACTATAGCCTGTAGCATATTGATAGACATAATAATTGTAGTAAAAGTGAGGAATTCTTGTCCATTCTAATCCAATTTCTTCATCAATAACAAGATCTTCTTCACCAAAATATTTTTTATTGAGAGCATAGTACTCTTTCGTTAACATTTCTGCTGTTAATGCTTCACCATCTTGAGCCTTTTTATGAATAAGATGTTCAAACTCTGCGAACATCGTTTGACGGAAAACGGTACCTCTAAATCCTTCTAGGTAATGATTTAATAAGTACAGTCGCTTCTTGTCATCATCAATAGTCTCGAGAAGGTGGTGATTAAGCAATGCTTCATTACATGTAGAAGCTACCTCTGCAACAAATATGGAATAATGACCATATGAATATGGCTGGGATCCTCTTGTGTAATAGCTATGGACACTATGACCAAACTCATGAGCAAGGGTAAAGAGATTATTTACATTATCCTGCCAGTTCATAAGGATATAAGGGTTTGTTCCATAAGCCCCAGAAGAATAGGCCCCGCTTCGTTTCCCTTTGTTCTCTACTACGTCAACCCAGCGATTCTCAAATCCTTCTTTTAAAACCTTTAAATAATCTTCTCCTAATGGTTGTAATCCTTTTAATATTAATTCTTGTGCTTCTTCATAGGATACATCCATCTTTACATCCTTAACTAAAGGAGTATAAAGGTCATACATATGAAGCTCATTTATTTTAAGAACCTTTTTACGGAGTTTTACGTATCGATGTAGCAAAGGTAAATGCTCATGTACCGTGCTAATCAAATTATCGTAGACTTTCTCAGGAATGTTATTTGCTGATAATGCAGCATGGCGTGCCGAATTATAATTTCGAACCGCCGCACTAAAATTATCCTTTTTTACAGCCCCGGCTAATGTAGTTGAAAAAGTGTTTTGAAATTTCCCATACGTCTCATAAACTGCTTTAAAAGCGTCTTCTCGAACTCTTCTGTCGCTGCTTTTTAAGAATGTAATATATCGTCCATGTGTAACATCCACTTCTTCTCCGTTCTCATCCTCAATAGAAGGGAACTCTAAATCAGCATTATTCAACATACCAAAAGTATTACTCGATGCATTTAACACTTCAGAGGCTTTTGCTAAAAGCGATTCTTGGTCAGCTGATAGTATATGAGGTCTTTGAAGATTGATTTCTTCAAGTGCATGTTTATATAATTTTAACTCCTCTTTTTCTTCTAGAAATGAGGATAATTTATTTTCTTCAATTGTTAGAATTTCGGGCACCATAAAAGAAAATGCGCTAGATAATTGTGTGTATAAATTTTTTGCACGATCATCCAATCCTTGGTAATATGAATTAGCCGTATCCTGATCAGATCTCATATGAGAATATGTATATAACTTTCCCATTCGCTCCATAATCTCATCTTGGAAATGCAAAGCTTTATATAGCTTATCGGCACTTTGACTTAAAGTCCCCTTTAATTCTTCCGCTTTTTTAGCTAATGATTGAATCTCTTTATATTCCTTTTCCCACTCTTCATCACTAGTAAAAATATCTTCAAGTCTCCATGTTAATTCTTCCTTTACATCCTTACGGGATGGAAGACTTTTATTTGCTGTCTCACTTGTCATAATGATCCTCCATTCTTTCGATTCGCGAAAATTCTCACCTAATAATATTCTCTTTTATTTGCCATTATCCTGCAAATAATTGTAGGTTTCTCATATATTTTGTTTACTTTCCTATTATTTACTCATAAATTTGCTTTTTCTTTCTTAACCCCATTATCTTGAGTCAATTTTTCTTTAAAATCATTTAAGAATTCTTTTGATTCTTTTTGATAATCATCCACAGTACGCCCTGCTTTCCATTCTTTTCGAAGGATTAAATACTTGTGATCGATGATTTCAACTATTCCAAGTCGATTTAAGAGTCTGATATATTCAGAAACTGGACTTTGTGAGGATGATATCAACGGAAATTCCCTTTTTTGGATTTTACCATTCTTTAATCTCTTTCTAATAGCAGAACCTATTTCATTTTTAGAAATAACCTCCCCACTTTTTTTATTTTTTAATACATCTTTCCATAAGTAATATTGCCAAGGAATGCAATCCGTTTTGTATTGAATGGAATGTTTTAATGGGAGTCCAATAAAAAGAGGAAGCTGAGTGGGGAAATCATTTGATTGGTACACTTCCTTAAGAAATGGATCGTGTATCCCTTTATTATATAGAAGCTTGTTTTGAATCCAACTTTTACGATCATGTACCCATTCTGCTAGAGTATAATGAGTGTTATTCTTATTAGGAAGGGAAAGCGGTAACTCAATTTGCGGGATAGGTTGTGAAAAGATACTAGCTTTAAATTTTCTATTGGAAACCGGTATTAAATCACTGTAATAATGGATGACTCCTTCTTCACTATTTAAGTAGGGTAGCCAATAACCGTTCTTCTCCGAAAATTGTATAAACATTTGCTGCAAAGGACTTAATAAAACATATTGATTCCCGTGTTGAAATTTTGACTCTATTTTTTTACCCAATAGCCAGAGAACATGAACATCAATTCTTTCATATCCAGAAGTCCGCTTTATTAATTCTTCTTCGCTGATTCCTGAACATTGATATTCAATAGCATATAAATTGCCCTTGCTTTTCAACGCAACGTCCGCCCTTTGTCTAATCTGCGGAAAGAACTTTTCTAATTCCACATGGGAATATTTTTTTGTTAACGCACGGTATAGAAGAATCTTTCCTTTTATATGTTGTGGGGTTTCTGGTTCCGATGAGCAATTAGAACCTATTAGGTGGGCAAAATGTGGGATTTTATGTGTACCTATTTTTAATATGACCTTCTCAGTACACTGTGGACAATAAAATGTAGATTCATTATTCATTTTCTTCAATTGAGCCTTAGAATAATGAAGGGTAAAAATAAACTCTCCTCGCTTGTTCCTGCTAATTAACATATTAAACCTCCTTACATATACATTCGCCTTCAAGACTAAAAATCCTTCAAAAATTAAGGCTCTTCTCTAAAAATTGTTGTTTAAAAATGGATTTTGTAAAGGCTAACTATCTATTTGAAGTTGATTGGAGCGGAAGGTGCGGACTCCCGCGGGAGTAGCGAGACAGGTGAGACCTAAGCAGGAGCAAGGCAACGAGGAGGCTCACCGCCCGCCCGCGGAAAGCGAGCAACCTTTCGCTGCAATCAACCACTATTCTTTATTGAAAATAGTAACAATTCTCACAAAAATAGCCAAAACAAAAAAGGCACCCAAAATTTTTGGCGCCGCTTTTACTATAATAAAGGAGATAACAGTCTTGAAGTCGATTCAATGATGCGATAACCGAAATGCCGTTTATTGAACTGTTCAAAGGTAATTTCCCTAGAATTCTTCATATCGTTCTTGTACTCCTCGACTAATGTTTGAGTACTATTCGTTTTATAAAGAAAAGCATTCACTTCAAAATTCAAATGAAAGCTCCTCATATCCATGTTTGATGTTCCCATCGATGCAAATTCTTCATCTACTATTAAAATTTTACTGTGCATAAAGCCTTTTTCATATTCAAAGATTCGAGCACCCGCCTCCAACAATTCCGGAAAGTAAGATCTTGAGGCATGAAATACAATACGTTTATCTGGACGATGGGGAACAAGTAAACGTACATCAAGTCCACTTAACGCAGCAATTTTCAAGCTTGAAAAAATATCTTCATCGGGAATAAAATATGGCGATGCTATCCAAACACTCTTTTTTGCTGAAGTAATAAGGGAGAAAAAAAGATTCTTAAGGACACTCCATTCATTGTCAGGTCCCCCGGCAATCATTTGAACACCGCCAACATTTCTCCCTTGAATAGGGTCAGGGCTTAAATAGCCAGGTGTCAAAAAACTATCATTGGTCATATAGTACCAGTCCTGAAGAAAAATTAATTGAAGTGTACGTACTGCTTCCCCTTTAACCATTAAATGAGTATCTCTCCAAAAACCAAAATGTTCATTCTTTCCTAAGTATTCATCGCCAATATTTAATCCACCTACAAACCCTATATTGCCATCAATGACAATAATCTTTCTGTGATTTCGGAAATTAAATTTATTATTTAGAACAGGAATTTTAACTGGGCCAAAAGGTATCATTTCAATCCCAGCTTCTTTTAATTCAAAAATATATTTTTTTGATAACTGCCAAGAACCTACTGCATCATATAGAAAACGAATTTTAACACCGTGATTTGCCCTTTCTATTAAAAGGTTCTTAATCTCATTCCCTAATTCATCGTTCCTCACAATATAATATTCTAAATGAATGTGATGTCTTGCTTTTTTAATCTGTTCTTTAATCCGCGAAAAAGTTTCTTCCCCGTTCGACAATACATCTGTTTCAGACGAAAAGGAAATGGCACTATTACTAAGCTTCTTCGCAAGCCGAATATGTTTATCTTGAGAAAGACTAAGTCTTACGTCGTTTTCATCAAGATTTTTGGTGGATGGTTCATATTTTGTATAAGATTCCTTGTCGAGAATATATTTCTTTCGAAACATTCTCTCTTTGCGATAATTTCTCCCAAATAAAAGATAAAAAATAAATCCAAAAATCGGAAATGCCCCTAAAACGATTAACCATGTTAAGGTTTGAGTAGGATGTCGATTCTCAAAAAAGATCACAAATCCTATAACAATAACCGTCAGAGTTAGGAGAATACTTATGTATTTAAAAATAAAACCATCTATGTATGTATCTAAATAAAATGTATAGAAGAGAAAAATAATCGTTAAAAATATAAGAACTCTAACAGTATTCTTCATTCACTCGCACCTTCCAAATATCAATTCGAAAAGACGTTACAAGAAAAGCGCAGAGCGCCTTGGAAAAAGGATGAAAGGCTAAGTTCAAACGCCAAGGCAGTTACGCTTGCCACTGATAAACTTTTCTTCCCTTAAACACTCTAAAATATTTCTTATTTTATATACTGCCGGTTTGTTTTAAAAAGGGTGACCCAAAAAGTCTAGAACCAGATTCAATATATTGACTATATATTGAACATGCAATACTGGACTCTTTGTTCGGGTCACCCTCATAATTCTTAATCAAAATGCTTTTCTATCGTTATAAATACGTTTTCATCTAATATCTTATTTCCATACTCTTGAAGACGGTGTACAGTAATCGGTGTTTCATCCCCATATTCAAGCATGATACTTAACAAGTTATCGACATCTTCCTCTTCAAAATGCTCATCGGAGAACTCTACATATATATAATAGGTGTTATTATATGAAAATAACTTACTCATCATATGTTCATAAGATAAAGAAGAGATTTGTTTAGACAAAGAGATTACATCTTCAAAGTCCCTGAATTTGATGGTGAATTCTAACGCTCCATCCTCATCTTCTTGATCTTGTTTGATTTGAAAGTGTTCGTCGAGGAATTCCTCTATTTTCTCATCCACAGGTAAGTCTTTTAATTTATCCTCCGGAATTGGAAGTTCAAATTTCTGACCATCCTTTGATACTTGGGCTCGGGTCACTAAAACTTCTAATCCTTTATCAAGCGCTTGCACTTGAATCCATAAAGGCCCTTCTATCGTGAAGTCTTCTTCTTGATGAACTTCATCCATCATTTCCCAAAAAAGCTCTTCACTTCGCTCTCGATTATACCAGATTTCCTCACGGTCAAATCCGCGATCTTCTATATCCCCATAAGAAATGTAGAACTTTACAGTATTATCATTAATACGTTCGATTTCCATCATACACCTCTCCCTTCTGTACTTAGTTTGTGAAGGGAATACACCCCCGAGCAGTGCTCTGATTGCTGGTGAAAAAGATAAAAGTTCGTTTGTTAGTATATGCCTTGTACTTCTATTTTATGATAAATAGTCATGAAATGGAATTAAAATGATTACCCATTTTTAAATAACTTCTATCATTATTTATACCTGTTTTGGTCATTTTAGCGAATATTTTCACAAAATTCAAGCGTGGATATGTGTTCTTATTATAAATAGTTCTCTTCTTACTATAAATCTCCTTCAAAAAATAGAAGCAAGTGTTTTATTAAAAAATTTATTATTGAAGTACGAGAAAAGAATTGGAAGAAAAAACACTTTCCAATAAAAAACCTCCATGCCTAAGCATGAAGGTTAGAAATCATTAGTTTACCATACGTTGTGCTTCAAGAAGCTGAAACGTTCGAACTTTCCTTGGTAAAAAGCGGCGGATTTCATCTTCGTTATATCCTACTTGTAATCTCTTTTCATCCATAATAATTGGTCTACGTAAAAGACCTGGATTTTGTTGAATAAGTTCGAAAAGATCTTGTAAAGGTAAGTTATCTAATTCTACATTTAACTTTTGGAAAGTTTTAGAACGTGTTGATATGATCTCATCTGTTCCATCTTCCGTCATACGTAAGATTTCCTTGATTTCATCAATGCTTAAAGGTTCTGAAAAAACATTACGTTCTGTATATGGAATGTCATGTTCTTCTAACCACGCTTTTGCCTTGCGGCAAGATGTGCAACTAGGTGAAGTGAACAATGTTACCATAACTCATTCACACTCCCTTATATAATAATAGGAATTAATTGTTCATTAGAGTGAATTCCTTTTAAACAAAATTAATGTTCAGATTATAATTAGTTTAAAGAAGAAATCTCTATTATGTATTATACATGAAATATAAAATGTTGGATATAGTTTTAATCAAATTGTCACAATTCTTATACAGAAGTTTTACTTAAGCTTTTACACTGTATTTAGTATTTATATTCCCGAAATCTGAGGATCTAAACCTATTATAATGAACTTAATATTTTCATTTAGAGAAACCTTATTGCGAATAATCACAATAAGGCTTCCAAGGATTTATCTTTAGATATTCTTTAAAACATCTTCTTCTGCGCTTGCTTCCATTGTCAGTACTTCTTCTACAGGCTGGTAGGATTCACCATAAAATTCTTCATCTTTATAAGTATGAATCATTTCATATGTTTTTTTCATACTCTCATATACAAGCTCTTCTGACTCATCATTTGGTGCCCAATATAAAATTTCCATTGGGTTCACCTCATTTGTAGCAAGAGAACGTCTTTTATACCCGATACTTTTTGCATGTTCAAAACCTTCACGCTTGTAGAAACGTAATCTCTTTTCAGTATCAGAATCGTCATAATCAACTGGTTCTACTTCCAACAGAATAGGCTTATTCTTTTCTTTTAATTTCTGAATTAGCTTATGACCTAAACCTTGTCCACGTGCATCTTTAGAAACGAATAAGTAATCAATAAAGGTAAAATCATCTAATTCTACATACATTAAGATATGATGCTTCCCTTCATCTTTTCGATAAATATCGCTTCTCTCTTTCAATAATGTTTCCATGTGCTCTTTTGATTTCATTTCTTCTACTGGGAAATATTGATTTAGTTTTTCATACCAATGCATGGATCTACTCCTTTATGATTTTTTACAATTAAAGAAGGTTGTTGCCATTATTTTTAGCCAAGTCCTCAACAATTATGAAAAGTAATGATGATGGCAAGAATATTGTTTGGCAACTCCTCAATTGTGAATAAAAAATGGAAAAAGTGCTTAAAAGTTTTTAAAGGGATAAAACTCATAAGTGGATGTAAGTGGATGTCAAGCGGTATTTGTTTACATTATAATTTTAACGTATTCTGAAAATTTGTCAAATGAACTTAAATTTCCTTATAAAATAAACAATAAAAAGGCTGTTCCAAAAGGGGTCCGGAACCAAATTCCTGACACCTTAGTCTGAAGACAGCCCTTTTTTGTTAAGGTGTAAAGTCTACACCTTCAGTATAACTATTACCAGCATTCCAAAGTAGATACTCTTCAATCCCATTGTCCTGTAATGCCTTTATTTGAGCCTCAATCTCTGCTTTTCCGTAAACCTTATAATTTCCTGATCCTAACCATGATGCAGTAAAATCTTGTAACCAAGGTCTAGATGTGGGCGGATCCTCTAATTCAGCCAGTTTTTTGTTTTCAAGCTTTGCGTACTCTGAAATTAGTTTATATGGCTCTAAATCAGGTTTTGCTATACCAAAATAGGAAGTCCAATGACTAGGATATATCATAGAAGAAATAACATCCACGTGTTCAGAGATTTTCGTGAAATTTTGGCCAATCCCTGGAGCTTCCGGGAGCGTTGCTGTATAGCCAAATATGTCTACTGAAACCTCTACACCATATGGCTCTAACTGTTCACTAGCGTATTCAACAAAATCTGTTACAGCATGGACACGCTTTTGAACATTATCAACATCTTTATCTGTATATTCACCGTGACCATAGGTTAATTCGTCATCCCTTTTTTCAAAGCCTTCTGGGAAACGTACATAATCGAATTGAATTTCTTTAAAACCTAATTTAGCAGCTTCAATTGCAATATTAACGTTATAATCCCAAACTTCTTTCATAAATGGGTTCACGAATGACTCGCCTCTCCCGTTTTTCCAGATAGAATTACCATCTTTAAAGGTTAGTTCCGGTTGGTTGTTCGCGAGTACCGAATCTTTAAATACAACGATTCTTGCTATCGGATAAATTTGCTTTTCTTCTAATTTTTTCAACATTGCTCTTGGATCTTTAATATAGGATTTTCCAATACCATTAAATTTAGAATCTTTGTGTTGATATGTAACATTCCCCCAGTCATCTTTAATATCAATGACCATGGCATTTAAATCTGTTTGATCAACCAAATTAATGAGGTCGTCAAATCGACTTCCCCCTGCAGAGTGCCCTGTCACATAAATTCCTCTTACTGCATCCGGATATTCAAAATTCAAACCTGAATCATAAGTAAAACGTGAAATTTGTTTAGGAACAGTTTTTAATTCCAGCGCTGTTTCTCGCTTTACATGCTTATTTAATGATTTTGAATTTTCCTCTGCAGCAACAGATTGAAATGGAAATACACACAAGGCAGATACACTTAAAGCAGCAACGATTTTCTTCCAATTCAAAATTAACCTCTCCTCAGCCTATATATCTATAAAACTACTTCTATCATAACAAGGAAATAACTAGAAAGAAAAGAGAAAATTCTCCTTATTTGTCGAAATTTCCAGGGAAATGAACCGTATACTCTAGTATATGCGGATCTTCTGTTTACAGAAGAAAAACGACCTCGAAAATGAGATCGTTTTTCTTCTTATTTTTTATATTGTGCCTGATATTGTTTAAATTCCTTATCTGAACAGTAGACAAAATGACCTGGGGCCACTTCACGCATTTGTAGGTCGTCTGTATCATTATAGTTATGAACAGCTGGATCATACTCTTTTCTTCTACGTGTGCGCTCATATTCAGGATCTGGCAGTGGAATCGCTGACAGAAGAGACTGTGTATATGGATGTAATGGGTTTTTATAGAGAGCATCACTAGGTGCAAGCTCTACTAATTTACCAAAGTACATTACCCCAATACGATCACTAATATATTTGACCATCGATAAGTCATGAGCAATAAATAGGTATGTTAGCCCCTTTTCCTTTTGAAGGTCTTTCATTAAGTTAACAACCTGTGCCTGAATGGACACGTCAAGTGCTGAAATCGGTTCATCCGCTATAATAAAATCAGGATCCACCGCTAGTGCTCTTGCAATTCCGATACGTTGCCTTTGTCCACCAGAGAATTCATGCGGGTAACGGTTAGCATGATCTTTATTTAAGCCTACTGTTTCAAGAAGTTCATGAACTTTATCCGTTCTTTCTTTATCAGATGAAGAAAGATTATGAATGTCAATTCCTTCTGCAATAATGTCTTTAACCATCATACGAGGGTTAAGTGATGCGTAAGGATCTTGGAAAATCATTTGCATTTTACGGTTAAACTTCTTTAGTTCTTTACGAGATTTTCGGCCATGGACATTTTCACCTTCAAATAATACCTTTCCATCTGTTGCATCGTAAAGGCGAATAATTGTACGACCAGTTGTAGATTTCCCACAACCAGACTCCCCAACTAGTCCAAGAGTTTCACCCCTATAGATATCAAAAGAAACATCATCAACTGCTTTAACCATATTAGGCTTTCCTGGGTTAAAGTATTGTTTAAGGTTCTTAATTTCTAATAACTTTTCTGCCATTATGCATGAACCTCCTCAATTAGTACAGGCTCTTCATAGTTAGAAGGCATCTTACGTTGTCTTAGCTTTACTGCCTCAGGAGGCTCAACCTTAGGTGCATCTGGGTGTAGCAACCATGAACGAACAAAATGGGTATCTGAAATTTTGTAAGTTGGCGGCTGCTCTTCAAAATCAATTTTTAATGCGTATTCACTTCTTAATGCAAACGCGTCCCCTTTTGGAGGATTCATCAGGTCTGGCGGCGTACCTGGAATCGCTGTTAACTGTTGACCTGTATCTGTATCTAATGTTGGCATGGAAGACAATAAGCCCCATGTATATGGATGTCTTGGGTCATAGAAAATTTCATCGACTGTTCCACTTTCCACGATTTGACCACCATACATAACAGCAACCCGATCCGCTACATTTGCTACAACGCCAAGGTCATGCGTGATAAAAATAATAGAAGTGTCAATTTTATTCTGTAAATCCTTCATCAATTCTAAAATTTGAGCTTGAATCGTAACATCAAGTGCTGTTGTCGGCTCATCTGCAATCAAAATCTTGGGATTACATGCAAGCGCAATCGCAACTACGACACGTTGTCTCTGTCCACCAGAGAATTGATGTGGATACTGTTTAAAGCGAGTTTCAGGGCTAGGTAGTCCCACGAGTTTTAATAATTCAATTGCACGTTTACTAGCATCTGTTTTACTTAACTTCTGATGCTTTAATAACGGCTCCATAATTTGCTTTCCAATCGTCATTGTTGGGTTTAGAGATGTCATTGGATCTTGGAAGATCATTGAGATATCTTTCCCGCGAATTTTTTGCATTTCTTTTTCAGAAAGCTTCGCTAAATCCTTTCCATCAAAAAGGATTTCACCATGTTTAATATATCCTGGAGGATTTGGAATCAATCTCATTACCGCTTTGGTAGTAACGGATTTACCAGAACCGGACTCACCCACAATAGCAAGCGTTTCTCCCTTATCAAGATGGAATTCTACACCACGTACTGCACTTACTTCTCCTCCATACGTTTTGAAGGAGACATGTAAATCTTTAACATCTAGTAATCTATTCATTTTTTCTCCCCCCATTATTTACGCATTTTCGGATCAAGTGCATCACGTAATCCATCTGCCATTAAGTTAAAGCTCAAGATAAGTACAGATATGACGGCTGACGGTATTAACATCATATGTGGATATGACTGGATTGATTTGTACCCGTCATTTACCAATGATCCAAGTGAAGCTTGTGGTGGTGCAATCCCTAATCCAATAAAGCTTAAGAATGCTTCTGTAAAAATTGCGCTTGGCACTGTAAACATCGTTGTAATAATTACAGGACCCATTACATTTGGCAGTAAATGTTTCCAGATAAGACGGTTATTTGTTGCTCCCAATGTACGGGAAGCTAACACAAACTCTTGATTCTTTAACTGTAATATCTGGCCACGGACAATCCTGGCCATTCCGACCCATCCGGTTATAACCATTGCCATCGTAATCGTAAATAACCCTGGTTCGAATAAAAGAATGAATAGGATGACTACAATCAAGTTTGGTATCCCTACAAGAATTTCAATGATACGCTGCATCAAGTTATCGACTCTGCCACCGTAGAAACCAGATACTCCACCATAGGCAATCCCTATAATTAAATCAATTGTTGCTGCAAGTACCCCGATATAAAGAGAGATACGTGTTCCTTGCCATGTTCTGGTCCAAAGGTCACGCCCTAAGGAATCCGTTCCAAACCAATAAGCTTCTTCAACATTTCTTGCTTCATATACGTCCATTCCATTTTCATCCACACCATCAAATGGCAGCCAGCTAATTCCTGAAAGCGCCTCCACTTTCGGTGGCAATTTAGCATGTCGAATGTTTTGTTCATGGAAATTGAATTTATTCATATATGGTCCAAATATCGCCATAAAGGTAACAATGATAATTAAGACTAATCCTATTACTGCTCCTTTATTTTTGAAAAGTCTTCGCCATGCATCCTTCCAAAAGCTCAAGGACGGACGTGCAATTTTCTCAGCATCCCCATCTTGTATTTGTACGGGCTGGAATTGTTCAGGGTTGATATTATTTAGATATTCCTTGTTGTTAGATGCCATTATTTCTTCCCTCCAGCCAAGCGGATACGAGGATCAATAACTCCATATAAAATATCCACTAAAAATATTACACCTATGAAGAGTGCACTAAAGAATAATGTTACTCCCATAATAATAGGATAGTCATTAGTATTGATTGATTGTACGAATTGTAAGCCAAGCCCAGGAACTGCAAAGATTTGTTCAATAACAAGAGACCCTGTCATAATACCTACTGTCATAGGTCCTAGGATTGTAACAACAGGAATCAATGCATTTCGCACCCCATGTTTAAATACTGTACCAACTTGTGTAATTCCTTTAGCTCTTGCTAAGAGAATATAGTCAGACCCTAAAACCTCTAACATCTCTGTACGCATAAAACGAGCGATCGTTGCTATTACACCAACAGTTAAAGCCAATGTAGGTAAAATTGTATGCTTAAATTCCCCCCATAAGGCAACAGGTAGCCATTCAAGTTTTACCCCTACGTAATATTGTAATAATCCTGCGAAAACAAACGATGGTACCGATATCCCTAATACTGCAAATACTGTCGAGCCATAATCCACCCATGAATTATGTTTTAAAGCAGCAGCAATTCCCAAAAGAATACCGACAATCGTCCCTAAAACAATTGCTTGGAAACCTAATTGTGCGGAAGGACCAATACGATCGCCAATAATATCTGATACTGGGCGGTTATCGTAATGGAAGGACAAACCTAAGTCTCCTTGTGCTAAGTTTGTCAAGTAGGTTACATATTGAACTGGAAGAGGATCATTCAAACCATACTTATCGAGAATCAATTCTTGTTGTTCTGGCGAAAGCTTTTCTTGGTTTGCAAGTGGTGATCCTGGAAGGAGCTTCATTAGAAAGAATGTAGCTGAAGCAATAATTATCATTGTTAAAAGCATATAAATGATTCGTTGAATTGTATATTTGATCACTCTTTTGCCCCCCTTTTCTATTTTTAATTACACTCTGTAATTATATCTCATTTCGACGAATTTTCAATAAATTTTTTGTATTTTGACAATTTTCGACTATCAGGGAAAAAGGAGAGTATATGCTACTGCATACACTCTCCAAAAGAAGGTTTGCTTCATTGAGTATTATTTATTCTCAATGTACGTCCATTTGTAACTCTTTCCAGCACCAAACGCATGTCGATAAACATCTTTCACGTAAGGTTTCTCTAAATAAGCCTGCCCCTCTTGATACATAGGGCTGATTGCTTGATCTTCAAATAAGATCTTCTCAGCTTCCAATAATGCTTGCCAACGTGCATCTAAATCATCAAGTAAAGTAGTGTTTGCTTGTTCAACAAGTTTGTCATACTCAGGATTTGAATATCCCATTTGGTTATGTGAACCATCTGTCACAAACATATCGATGAATGTCATTGGATCTGGATAGTCAGGGCCCCAACCAGCAAAAGAGATGTCATATTGACCTTTTGTTTCTAAATCAAGCTTTTGCTTAAATGGTTGTTGAGAAATAGTAAGAGTTAATCCTTCTAGGTTTGACTCAAGTTGTTCTTTTAGGTATTCTCCAACTTTTCTAGAACTTTCAGAATCATAGTTTAATAGCTCAAGCTCAATTTTGTCTTTTCCAAGAGCTTCTTTAGCTTTCGCCCAATGTTCTTTAGCTTTTTCTACGTCATAGCCACCAAAGTCTCCATTTGTTTCACGGAAGTCTTTTCCATCAGGTCCAGAAACAAAGTCTCCAGGAACTAGGAAGTTCGCAGGAACAGATCCGTTGTTCAAAAGAACATCAACTAGACCTTGTTTGTCCCAAGCCATGTCAATTGCTTTACGTGCATCAAGATTAGCTAATACTTCGTTTTCTTGGTTTAAACGCAGGAAGAAAACAGATGTATTTGCACGAGTTTTAAAGTTTTCATCTTCTTTATATTGGTCAACAAATTCAGCTGAAAGACCAGCAATGTCTGCTTTCCCAGTTTCGTAAAGGTTTACACCTGTTGCCGTGTCTTTAACAATATTGAAGTTGATTTCTTCAAGCTTTACTACATCTTTATCCCAATAATCAGGATTTTTCTTTAATTGGAAGCTTTGTTCATGTTTCCATTCAGAAAGTACAAATGGACCATTGTAAAGAAGCGTATCTGCTTCAAGAGCGTATTGATCCCCTTGCTCTTTAATAAATGCTTCATTTCTTGGATAGAATGTTGCGAAAGATAGTAACTCTTTAAAGTAAGGAACTTTTGTTTCTAATTGTACTTCAAGAGTTTTATCATCAATGGCTTTAACACCTAATTGATCAACTGGTAATTCCCCATTATGAACTTTTTCTGCATTTTTAATATCGTACATAATGTACCCATACTCAGCAGCTGTTTCAGGAGTCAGTGCTCTCTTCCAAGCAAATTCAAAATCATGTGCTGTTACAGGATCTCCATTTGACCACTTAGCATCTTTGATTTTAAACGTCCAAGTTTTACCATCTTCACTGATTTCTGGCTCACCTTCAACCATACCTTCAACCGCTTTATCGTTATCATCTAAACGATAAAGACCTTCAAATACGTTGTTCATTACATCGAATGATACTTCATCTGTTGCTAAAGCTGAATCCATTGAAGGGATTTCAGAGCTTTCTATTAAGTTAAGAACTTGCTTATCTTTTCCAGAATCACCAGAATTACCTTCATCAGAAGATTCGTTACCGCCGCAAGCAGCTAGGAAAGTACTCAGTGCCAATACAAGCACTAGAAGGAATGATAACTTTTTCTTCATCTTGAATTTGACCTCCTCAAAATTTTATATTTATTTATCTTCCGACTTGTCAGAAGATTCGTTACCCATTATAACCGATAGAGAAATTATTGCAATATTAATTTAACAGTTTTTTTGCAAAATTGACATATTCGCATAACAATATTGCTATATCAATAGTCTCAGAGCATTTATTGCTGTATTCAAACTATTACAAAGTTTACAAACACCCCATATTATGAATATTCCCCCAATACTTTGAGTATAAATAATAAGTTAGATGAGTATGAATAATTCATATTTATTAGTATTTTTGTATAACTATTTATTTCTTTAACGCGTTAAACCAGATACTACATCACTTCCCCATGGTTATGTCCACTATAAAAGGATGTTTGTTTTCCTGTACACTACATAAAGTGGAACAATCTGGATATTAATATTTATTAATGAATTTTCATTCAACTTGAAATCTTTTTTCACTTTCAGTTATAATTTTAATTAAAAATAATAGATGGTGAATTCATGACTAAAGCTTTAAAATTTTCTATTGTAATTTCTTTACTTAATTTAGTAGTTTCTCTTATTTATGCTTTTCTCCAAGATGGAACATATTTATTTCATTTCATTAATTCATTTTTTACTATCGGGATGATATACCTTCTAGTAGGAGCTCTTCTATTTGTAACCGAGGCTGGTTTTTTTAATGGAATTATATACTCATTTAAGAGACTTAGAAAAAGTTCTGCCAAGGGAAAATATGTATCAAATTTTGATGATATTGATGATACAAAAGAAATTCATGATGAATATAATAAGGAGAGGCAGTATAATAGTAAAAATCCGTTACTAATTATTGGCGGATTTTATTGTATTGCAGGTTTTATTTTGTCTTTTCTGCTATTCAGTTGATAAGTTAGCTGTAATTGATTATAATCAATTCATCCTATATTCTTGCAATGATAAAGAGTAGTACTTTCAGCAGTAACTTTATAGAGAGTTTGTGGTTGGTGAAAACAAACAGTTACCTGATTGGAATGGACTTTTGAGCATCACTTGTGAAAGATAGTAGCTTGTGACGTTTGCCTAACGTTAACTAGGCACCATGCATATGCATGGACCAAAGTGGCTGTTCACAGCACTTAGGGTGGTACCGCGGATATTAACCATTCGTCCCTATTTTTAAGGGATGAATGGTTTTTTTATTTGCACTTTTCTAATAAAGGAGGATTATTATGAAAACCATATTTAGTGGAATTCAACCAAGTGGAACCATTACTTTAGGAAATTATATTGGAGCCATGAAACAATTTGTCGAGTTGCAAGACGAGTATAATAGCTTTCTTTGTGTAGTCGATCAACATGCGATTACTGTTGCACAAGATAAGCAGCAATTAAGGAAAAATATAAAAAGCTTAGCCGCTCTTTATATAGCTAGTGGGATTGACCCAGAGAAGTCCACTCTATTTATTCAGTCCGAAGTTCCAGCACATGCCCAGGCAGGCTGGATGCTACAGTGTGTCGCCTATATTGGTGAACTGGAAAGAATGACCCAGTTCAAGGATAAATCAGAAGGGAAGGAAGCTGTTTCTGCAGGATTATTAACATACCCTCCTTTAATGGCAGCAGATATTTTGTTATATAAAACAGATTTAGTTCCTGTCGGAGAAGACCAAAAGCAGCACCTTGAATTAACAAGAGATTTAGCTGAGCGATTTAATAAGAAGTATAATGATATTTTTACGATTCCTGATGTAAGAATCGCAAAAGTGGGAGCACGTGTGATGTCACTGCAAGAGCCTACTAAAAAAATGAGTAAGTCGGACCCGAACAACAAAGCATTTATTACTCTTCTCGATGAGCCAAAACAAATTGAGAAAAAAATTAAAAGTGCTGTCACCGATTCAGATGGTATTGTAAAGTTCGATAAAGAAAACAAACCTGGCGTTTCTAATCTTCTATCGATTTTCTCGATTCTTAGTGGAGAAGCCATAGAAAATTTAGAGAAGAAATATGAAGGAAAAGGCTATGGTGAATTTAAAGGTGATTTAGCTCAAGTTGTGGTCGATACCATTAAACCCATCCAAGATCGTTATTATGAACTGATTAATTCTGAGGAATTAGATAATATTTTGGATCGTGGTGCAGAGAAAGCCAATTTTGCAGCAAGCAAAATGGTGAAAAAGATGGAGAATGCCTTAGGGTTAGGAAGGAAGAAAAAATAATCTATTAAGAGGCTACTGTAAAAATCTATTGTTCAAAGAAAAAAAGGTGAGAATCTACAATCAGTAGGTTCTCACCTTTTCTCAATAAAATTATTTCTCAATGTACGCCCATTTGTAGCTATTATCAGCACCAAATGAATGTCTATAAATATTCTTAACGTAAGGACGTTCTACATATGCAGTACCATTTTGAAACATAGCACTGATTGCTTGATCCTCAAATAAGATTTGCTCAGCTTTCAATAATGCTTGCCAACGTGCATCTAAATCGTCAAGTAAAGTCGTTTTTGCTTGTTCTACAAGTTTGTCATACTCAGGATTAGAATATCCCATTTGGTTATGTGAACCATCTGTCACAAACATATCAATGAATGTCATTGGATCTGGATAGTCAGGGCCCCAGCCAGCATAAGAAAAGTCGTATTGACCTTTTGTTTCTAAATCAAGCTTTTGCTTGAATGGTTGTTGAGAAATCGTAATGGTTAATCCTTCTAGGTTTGACTCAAGTTGTTCTTTTAAGTATTCTCCAACTTTTCTAGAGCTTTCAGAATCATAGTTTAATAGCTCAAGCTCAATTTTGTCTTTCCCTAGAGCTTCTTTCGCTTTAGCCCAATGTTCTTTCGCTTTCTCTACATCATAACCACCTAAATCTCCATTTGTTTCACGGAAATCTTTTCCATCAGGACCAGTTACAAAATCTCCAGGCACTAGGAAGTTTGCAGGAATAGATCCGTCGTTTAGAAGGACATCTACAAGCCCTTGTTTGTCCCAAGCCATGTCAACCGCTTTACGTGCATCAAGATTAGCAAACACTTCATTTTCTTGATTTAAGCGTAGGAAGTATACAGCTGTATCTGCACGTGTTTTAAAGTTTTCGTCCTCTTTATATTGATCAACAAATTCTGCTGAAAGGCCTGTAAGGTCGGCTTTACCAGTTTCATAAAGGTTTACAGCCGTTGCCGTGTCTTTAACGATATTGAAGTTGATTTCTTCAAGCTTTACTACATCCTTATCCCAATAATCAGGATTTTTCTTTAATTGGAAGCTTTGTTCATGTTTCCATTCAGAAAGTACGAATGGACCATTGTAAAGAATTGTGTTTGCTTCAAGACCATATTTATCACCTTGTTCTGTTACAAACGCTTCATTTTGAGGATAGAATGTTGCGAAAGTTAGTAATTCCTTGAAGTAAGGAACTTTTGTCTCTAATTGTACTTCAAGAGTTTTATCATCAATGGCTTTAATCCCGAGTTCATCAACTGGCAATTCACCGTTATGAACTTTTTCCGCATTTTTGATGTCATACATGATGTAACCATATTCTGCTGCTGTATCAGGATTTAAAACCTTTTTCCAAGCATATTCAAAATCTTTAGCTGTTACAGGGTCCCCGTTTGACCACTTAGCCTCTTTAATTTTGAACGTCCAGGTTTTACCGTCTTCACTGATTGTCGGCTCTCCATCAACCATACCTTCAACCGCTTTGTCATTCTCATCTAAACGATAAAGTCCTTCAAATACGTTGTTCATTACGTTGAATGATACAGCGTCAGTTGCTAGTGCTGAATCCATTGAAGGGATCTCAGCGCTTTCTAATAAGTTTAGTACTTGCTTCGTTTTTTCAGTTGACTCACCATCGCCACCAGAATTATCGTTTGATGACTTTTCATTGCCGCCACAAGCAGCTAAGAAAGTACTGAGTGCTAAAACAAGCACTAGAAGGAATGATAACTTTTTCTTCATCTTGAAATTGACCTCCTCATATTTCATATTTATTTATCTTCTGACTTGTCAGAAGATTCGTTTTTTATTATAACCCATACAGAAATTATTGCAATATTAATTTAATAAATTTTCCGAAAATTAAACACATTTATATATTAATACTGTTAAACCAACATTATTCAGAACATATTTCATGTTTTATATTATTACAAAGTTTACAATTCCTTTTATTCGCGTATAATTTCCGAATTATTTAAATAGTTATAATTTATTATTAATAATCATTTGTATTATTTTTATTAATTTTTTTGTATATTTTTTACTTGCTTTATTATACTAAATCAAATGCAAAGACTGGATCATTAAGTGTTGGGCTCCATACTTCATGTTGTTTTTCATTTGATGAAATTCGCAACAAAAAAAAGCGAAATAGCCTGCAATTCTTAACACAGTTTATTCACTCTCTGAACGGAAATTCGTTTGAAGTTATGGAATCTGTTAGGAGATTGTAGTCATCTTCAAAACGACCAAATCACTATTACCAAAAGAAGTTCCAATGCACGTCCGCCATATGCAAAAGCATTAAAAAACCGATTCCCAATACGAGGAATCGGTTTTTTAATTAATTTACTTTCGGTCGGTGCTCTAGCTCCCATAATTTTTCGAAGAATGGTTGTCCTTTAATTAATCGTTCGCAAAGAACTAAATGCTTGTCCGACCAGCCTAATTTTGTTTCATCATATAGTTTCTGCCATACATCTTCAAAAGGCAATGATTGTATCGCCTCATATTCTCTTGGTGACCATTCTGTGTACCAATATCTGATTTCTGCAGTATTTTTTGATGAGTTTAACTGGTCCAAAGCCATAAATAAAAGCTGTTTCAGCTGTCTTTCTTTTCTAGTCAGACCATTCATCATCATAGGATTTGGTGATAAAATATGATAATCCTTACTTCCTTTTTCTACATAAGGTATTGAAAAGTGAATCGCTTCATGGTCTTCCACCATTTCATATACAAGTTGCTCCTGCCTCGGAATCAACCGACTTTTTCGAATAGGTATTGAATATCCTATCGTATCAACCACCATAATTCCTATACCATCGGTTACAATAAAACAATAATCCATTTGAACTCTTTCATGGTTTTTTCGTAAGTAAGCTTTTTGATAGACATCATTTAATAGCGATTGTGGTAGTTCTGATAGGTCGTTTTCGATGTAATGATACAAGTCTGAGCTTACCTTTAGTAACGGAGCTTGATCCAATAGCTCAATGACATCATCTTTTCTCCATTCGTGAAAATGACAAACATTATATCCGTTTTCTTCACCTTCAAACCAATTTACCCATACATCATGAAGATATAGCATGAATGACCCCTCGCTTCAAATCTATTTGTCATTCAGTATAGGCAGAAAAAAGTCAATTTATTCCTTACTTACAGCATGAATTCTATTAATGCTTTTGATTCTTTGGTGTATACACGGAAGCGGCAATAAAGATCATGCCGACAATTAACAAATAGCACTCTATTCGAGTTGAGATAAAAGAAAAATATTCTTGAAAGTCCATTCCTGTAGTTAATAAGTTTAAATACATAATAAGGCTAACTCCTCCAGAAACGGCCAGCCCAAATCCAATCAACAAAATAAAGACTCTAAACATCATTCCTTCCGCCTTTAACGTCCAGATTTTTAATATATTGACTGCTCTCACCCTCTAGCTCGTCCATTTACTATCATCATATGAATAAAGGATGGAAATATGTCGCTAGAGTTAAAAGTGTCCAATTTTATTAATTAGGCAGGAATTCAGGTGAAGGCTTTGCTAACCATTTCACCGTATTTCCTTTATTCTCTTCTTTATATAGATCGATTAAATAATAGCCTACTGCATATCCAAGTAATGACGGATACATTCCTTTCCCCAACAATAGTTGATCATGTTTTGATTCTGTCCTTGTAATCGACATCTGTTTCTTTATATATTTCTCCCAGTAGGTAGTTAGTTGATGGTGTGAATATTGTTTTGTCCAATTAGAAACATATTTTTCTCCGCAATATTCTTTTACAGCCTGTTCTGCTAAACCCTCAAAAATGATGGCATCTAATAAGTTATATTGATCGCTTTTTTTATTTAATACATTCATTCTTGTCGCATGATGATATTCATGTACAAATAATGCTTCCCATTCCTTTTCGTCTGTTTCCGATGAGAGAAATAAATACACTTGGTCTTTGAATGAAACACCTGATTTTTTCATTCCTTGACTGAAAAAGCTTGCCTTTACTTGAATCGGGAAAATATAAATAGGCACAGAGGGACCTTTCCAAAGCCCTTTATATTTTTTATAGTATTGTTGAATTGTACTCCACGCTTTTTTCTTTTTTAACGCAAGATATTGTTCTTCTATATTGGCTTGTGGACGGTACATGCCATAGGATTGTAAGTGTCGATAAAACTCTTCCCTTTCATTCTCAGGAACCCCTATTTTCTCAAGGATTACTAATGGTTTTAAAAAGTCTTTCTCTAACCACTTGTCAGTCGGCATTACACTCACATAGATTCCTCCTAAATAACTGGTTTCTTAACTATATGAAAACAAGGAGATCGTTCATAACAATGAATTTCCAGAACTCCAACCTATTAATAAAAAACAAAAAAGCTGCTCCTACCCCCGTTAATAACAGGTTTAGAAGCAGCTTCTTGCTTATTCTATTACTGATATTTCTTAAATACAATCGTTGCATTATGTCCGCCAAAGCCAAGAGAATTACTCATAGCAACATTTACTTCTTGTTTACGTGCTTCATTTGCAACGTAATCTAAATCACAATCTGGGTCTGGTGTCTCTAGATTCATGGTTGGTGGAATGACACTATCTTTAATAGCAAGCACAGAGAAGATTGCCTCTACACCGCCAGCTGCTCCAAGTAAGTGTCCTGTCATTGATTTTGTTGAACTAATGGCAAGCTTATAAGCGTGGTCGCCAAACACTTCTTTAATGGCCATTGTTTCATATTTATCATTGTATGGTGTGCTTGTACCATGTGCGTTAATATAATTTAGATCTTGAGGTTTTAATTCTCCATCTTGAATGGCAAGCTTCATGGCACGGGCACCTCCTTCACCACCAGGAGCAGGTGCCGTAATATGATGGGCATCCCCTGTTGATCCATACCCAACGATTTCAGCGTAAATTTTTGCACCACGTGCAAGTGCATGTTCAAGTTCCTCTAGTACGACAATCCCTGCTCCTTCACCCATTACAAATCCATCTCGATTCGTATCAAAAGGACGGGAAGCCTTTGATGGATCAGGGTTTGTAGATAATGCAGTATTAGAGCAGAATCCAGCCATTGACATTTGAGTAATCGGCGCTTCCGATCCTCCTGAAACCATTACATCTGCGTCACCACGTTGAATGACTTTAAAAGCATCTCCAATCGAGTTTGTTCCTGTTGCACAAGCAGTAACTGTACAGGAATTCATCCCTTTTGCACCCAATGTAATCGAAACTTGCCCTGCAGCCATATCCGGAATCATCATGGGTACAAAAAATGGACTTACTCTTCGATACCCTCTTTTTAGAAATGTTTGAAACTGTTGCTCAAATGTTTCCATACCACCAATTCCAGAGCCAATCCAAACACCCACTCTTTCAGCGTTCTCATCTGTAATTTCTAAGTTAGCATCTTTAACAGCCATTAATGAAGATACTACGGCATATTGAGTAAAACGATCCATTTTTCTCGCTTCTTTACGATCAATAAAAAGTTCTACATCAAAATCTTTTAATTCAGCAGCCACTTTTGCAGGATATTCCTCAGGGTTTAACCGTGTAAGCTCCCCGATTCCTGACTTCCCTGCCAAAATGTTCTTCCAAGTGCTTTCAACATCATTTCCTAAAGGAGTCACAGCTCCAATTCCTGTAACGACTACTCTTTTCTTATTCATTATATCCTTCTCCTTTTTTAACTTTACAAGAAGATTGCTTTAAATATTATCGTTTTATCGTCCCCATTTTAACACAATGGCACCCCAAGTTAAGCCACCACCGAATCCTACCATTACAATTGTATCGCCATCTTTAATTTTTCCTGCTTCTAGCTCTTCTACAAGTGAAATTGGAATAGAGGCCGCAGAAGTATTTCCATACTTATGAACGGTTTTAGACATTTTCTCTTCTGGTAATTCTAAGCGCTGCCTCGAGGATTCCATAATACGAATATTTGCTTGGTGTGGAATAAGAAAATCGACATCCTCTTTTACTAAACCTGCTTTTTCAATTACATTAACGGCAGATTCACCCATTTGTCTAACAGCAAATTTAAATACTTCTCTACCATTCATATAAAGGTATTTTCCTTGTTCTTGGTACAAATGCTTGCCACCAGACCCGTCAGCACCTAGTTCGAATGCAATAATTCCTTTACCATCTGATACAGGTCCCATAATAACGGCTCCCGCACCATCTCCAAAGAGTACTGCTGTATTACGGTCTTCCCAATCAGTAATTTTAGAAAGCTTTTCTACTCCAATGACAAGGATATGCTTATAAGCACCACACTCAATAAACTGTTTTGCCGTAACCATTCCATACATAAACCCTGCACAGGCGGCACTTACATCCATTGCTGCAGCTCGGTTTGCTCCCAAGCGATCCTGAAGCATAGTTGCAACAGAAGGAAATGGTTTATCAGGTGTAACGGTTGCAACTAAGATAAGGTCTATTTCTTCAGGTTTGATTTTTGCATCTTCTATCGATTTCAGTGCGGCTTCATACGCCAAATCAGATGTATCCAGATCCTTTGCAATTCTTCTTTCTTCAATACCCGTTCTTGTTCGAATCCATTCATCTGATGTATCCATTCTTTTCTCTAAATCATGGTTTGTAACAACATGTTCGGGAACATAACGACCAATTCCAATTATTCCAGCGTTCATACTGGCATCCCCTACCTTTAATTTAATCTGTTGGTTATTTCTCATCGTTATTATCTATTATTATGACTTGGTACTAATTTTAACGAATTTTGCTAAAAACATCAATCCTTTTCTACTATATAGCCTGTGTTTGTTTTAAAGTCGGTATACTTGACCAGTCGCTTTTAAACTTTATTGCATAGGTTAAAGTAAAAGTGCATAGGAGAGATGTTAAGATGAAGGAGTATGAAGTAGAAAGTAAGGAACATCCCTTTGATCGCCTTATGAGTAAATCTTTAAAAAGTCCGTTTAAAGAAGAAGGTGCAACTGATTCTAATGAACAAAATAATGATGACATCCTGGGGCAGCTGGATCAAATATTGACATCCCTTGATGACCTTAAGCCTCTATGGAGTCAGATTACACCATTTATTAAAAGCTTCATCAAGTGATAGTTCTAAGTTCCATTTTAATGATAATAAAAAGAGGCTGACACTATTTGTTGTGCAAGCCTCTTTTAATCATTATTTTTCAGCTAAGGCATCTTGTTTTCCTAATTCATAAGCCTCATTCATAACTTTTGTAAATAATTGCATAAAAGGTTGAATCATCTCCATTGATAATTCCACCCCTGCTTGATCTAATTGTTCTTTTGCTTCTGGAAGGTATTTCATAGCGATTTGCATAAATTCCATGTTTTTATCGTGATTCATAACGTTTCCTCCTCATTTGGTAATGTACCCTCTTGTTTGTATTTTTTAATATATTCTTTGATTTTTTGCTGAAAGGGACCGTCGACCTCCGGACTAAATTTACCCATCGAAATAACTCCATCTTGAAAATCAACCTTTACATTTCCAGAAGGAAGATCTTCACCAATATACTGATCGGCTATTAATTCGTATAGTCGTTCAACATGTTGAACAGTGCTCGTTAAAACGGTTGATTCACCCAAATCTGATTGATCTGATATATAACCAATCGCATAAAGCCCTTTCTCTTTCAGCTTTTCAATTACAGGAACATTATATCCATCTCCAGCGGGATACACAACATCTACTCCTTGTTTCAAGAGCTCATCTAATTTTTGAAGTGCCATTGCATCATTATCCCAATCTTGTGTGTAAAGTATTGGGATTTCAATCTCTTCATTAATAAACTTGGCTCCCTCATAAAACCCTTCTACTTCTGGCTGCCACTCAAATGCGGCTATAATTCCAATTTTTTCACTTTTACTCTGATGTGCCGCAGTCATTCCACCGAAGAACCCCATCGAATATCCTTCGAACTTATAACTTGTAGTATTCTTTTCTTTAGCATCTCCGTTAAAGCTAACAAAATGAATATCAGGGTAATCTTTGGCAAGTTGATTAAAGGGCTCTGCATACTCACTTCCATGTCCGAAAATAAGAGTAATCCCCTGCTCGTTATATTCTTCCACGGCATTTTTTATGGCTGATTTTGATTGAATCCCCTCTTTATAAAAAACATCTAACTCATATTTAGATTGAATTTTTAATAAACCTTTATATCCTTTCGTACCCCAAACTTGATCACTTACTGTTTCTGTCACGAGAAGCCCGACTTTAGGATGATTTACTTCCTTTATCGGATTCGAACATCCCGTTAATAACACTGACAAAAACAAGATCGTCAACAAAATATGCTTTATCATATGTAGCCACTCCCCTTAGACGACAAATGAAGCTAGGCTCCACTAATTCGTTAGGCTTGTCCAAAGAATAGACTCTTTTATTCTACCTTCCAAAACATAGGTTGAAAAGAGAAATTTCGTCAACCGTACCATTCTTTCCCTTAAAATTTTCGCTGAAGCTCAAAAACCTCTTGAAACGTAAGGGAAGGTTTCACTTTTAAAATCTCAAGACCTGACGGAATTTCTCTTTTCTTTTTTTTATATTGATTTGGGTTTGAATGGATTTCAGACAGAGCCTTTTCCCAACTCTTTTCAACACTAGATAGCAGTAGGTAGTCTTTTTCATCTTTTTCATGGTTCACAATGACATCTGCTGCATCTTTAACATAGATAACAGAAATAGGATCATCAATAAAATGAGTGAAGTTTTCCCTGTTTTCTTCTGTTAATATTTTTTGATATAGATATTCCTTTGATTGATAAGGCCCAAAAAGAGTTGGAAGATAATAAGTAGTTAGAGAAATCTTACGGTCTATAAAGGTGGCCATTATTTGTTCCCCTAGTTTATCTTCATCTTTTTCTCTCATATTTAATGGAAAGATCATAATTGCATTTGAGATCAAAGCTTCTTTTTCTTTAATGAATTCTTCAATAAATTCGTAAAATGAGCTTCGTTGTTCTTGTGTAATTAAATCATATATAGGAAGATAAATATCAAAATTCTTTAATAACTCTGGTACGTTGTTCATTGATGAGTATTGAATATTAGCATTTCTGCCAATTTCTAACCACTTCCCTGCCATATCTTCCGTTTGATCGAGTGCTTTTACTTCATACCCATTCTCTAATAAGCTAGAACAGATTTCAAACCCTAGGAAGTCTTGCGCAGCTAACACAACAGCTTGATTCATAGTCATTCCCCCATCTCTCTATAATTCATACTCATGCTTTTGGAAATAGGAGGTGATTTTCCCTCCAATCGTACTCTTCTTTTCGGGCAATAGGAAAAATAAGTCTGTTAGGTACTTCTTCTTCATTCTATCTTTATATATTTCTTTTATGAATGGAAACTGCTTTTTATAACGTGTTGTCGAAACCCATTGAATCATATAAAGTGGAATCGAATAACTCATAAAGTCTAGGTAATCCCCTTGATAGAAATTTACCCATTGCTCACAATCTTTTTCCTTAATCTCATTTGCTTGGGAAATTTCCCTTTGTAATTTCTTATAGAAAAACTTTTGCTCTTTTTCTTGATGATAATGTTCATAAAGGGATACACATGGGGAATAAAGCACAACCGATCGTAAGTCATCTCTAAGCATAGGGTACAATTTCCGCAGCACCAATGCCCCCATTCCATCCGCTAAAATATGAATTTTCGAATTCATAATTTCTGTTCTCTTAACATATTGATACATCCTCTTAGCAAGTTGTACAGCTTGATCACTTCCCCAGTTAGCTCCAAATAAATTGGAATAAAAAACAAAATAGCCGTTATCATTTAGCTCCCGTATAATTGGATTTCTTGCTTCCTGCTGAAGCCAGAAGCTATTATTATTATCTACATAATGATGATAATCGCCTAAAATCATAACACCGAAGCCGTTTGGTCTTTCAGGATAGTGAATCATACACCATTGTTGCTCTAGTTGAAAACTACGATGCTTCATTAGGAAACCTCCTTTTTCACATAGTGAGTCATAATAACATATGACTGTAAATAAAAATTGCATGGAGATTAGCCTATTTTTCCTTTCATTTTTAAGAAAAGCGATGACTTGTAAGTACGGTTCACCGAACACCTACCAAACCCACTTTTCCACCCGTTTATAATATTATAGAAGAATAAAGATGTTTTCTTTTAATGTATCTGCTTATTCTTAATTACATGGTGTCAGTCCTTCCTACCCAAGAGCAACTTTTTATAAGATACGCGTATTTCATATATAGTTTTAGATTTTTTCTGTGGAGTCTTATGGAGAGAATGTATTGCAATCTGTGAATTGTAGAGATATTTATTTGAAGTGTGTGTGATTCATGTGTTTTTTTCATGGGGTTGTTTATACACTTTTATGGCTTTTCACAAAACACTTCATGACTTTTATATGACAAAAAAAGAAAAGGTTTTCATCTTTTTAATAAAAATATTTATTATTGTTTAGCTCTGTGATACTATAAAACAGACAATGATTACTTATCCAATAGTCATCATATAGAAGCTATTCGGCTTTATAGCAGTTATCCCTTTTAAATAGTGTGGTAACATGCTTACATTACATAGATATTGAAATGAGGTGCAGCAAATGAGATATTTTTGGACATTCTTTTGGGCTTTCTTACTAATCGAAATGACAACTTATGTAGTCAGTTCAATGAATGGAGTAAAATTCCATTTTGAAACAGGAGCAATTATTGCTGTTGGAGTAACAATCCTAATTTTTGTACTAAGTGCATTAATCCCTAATGATCCGGTAGAAGATTATGATCATTAATAAAAAAAGGTGCCCATAGGGACACCTTTTTTATTTGTCTTTAGCCAGGAGATTGAGCACTCACATAGTAAAAATGAAAACAACCATTAATTTTCTTTCTTAATAACAAACTTTTCCTCATTAAAATCAATTAAAATTCTATCGTGCGGCTTAATAGAACCTTCAATGAGTTGTTTCGCTAAAATCGTCTCAACTTGTTTTTGAAGATATCTCTTTAAAGGTCTCGCACCATATACCGGATCATAGGCAGATTTAACAATGTACTCTTTTGCCTTTTCCGACAATCCTACTTCTATATGTTGCTCCGCTAGCCTCTTTCTTAATTCTCCCAGCAATTTTTCAACAATACCTTTCATATTCTCAATGGAAAGCGGTTTAAACAGAACAATATCATCCACTCGATTTAAAAATTCAGGTCGGAAATTTGCTCTTAATTGCTGAATGACGAGTTCCTCTGTTTCTTTACTAATCCTTCCTTCTGACTCTAATAAATATCGGGAGCCAATATTAGACGTCATGATGATTACCGTGTTTTTAAAATCAATTGTTCTTCCCTGTGAATCAGTAATCCTTCCATCGTCTAAAGCTTGTAATAAAATGTTAAAAACCTCTGGATGAGCTTTCTCAATTTCATCAAGTAATATAACCGAATATGGTTTCCTTCTGACTGCCTCTGTTAATTGTCCACCCTCTTCGTAACCAACATATCCAGGAGGAGCCCCTACCAGCCTTGAAACCGCGTGTTTCTCCATGTATTCAGACATATCGATCCTAATCAACTGATCTTCGCTATCAAATAGCGTAGCAGCTAGAGTTTTGGCTAATTCCGTTTTTCCTACTCCTGTCGGACCTAAGAATATAAAGGATCCAATCGGTCTGTTAGGGTCTTTAATTCCCGCCCTTGCCCTAATTACCGCTTCACTCACAAGCTGTACTGCTTCATCTTGTCCAATGACCCGATCATGTAAAATGCTTTCTAGCTTCAATAATTTATCTCTTTCCCCTTCTACTAGCTTTTGAACAGGAATTCCTGTCCACCTTGCAACGATATTTGCAATTTCATCCTCTGTAACTTCTTCCCTTAGTAGTCGGGTATCCTGCTCATCCAACATTTTTTTCTCTAATGCTTGAAGTTCCTTTTCTGCCGATGGTATCTTGCCATGTCTTAGCTCGGCAGCTTTGTTCAGGTCATAATTTCCTTCTGCCTCTTCAAGATGTCTTCTTAAAAAATCAAGTTCCTCTCTTTTTTCCTGAAGCCCTTGTATAGACGCTTTTTCTGTTTCCCATTTTGATTTCATTTCATTAGCTTTTTCCCTAAGATTTGCTAGTTCTTCTTGGAGAATGGCTAATCTCTCTTTACTTGCTTGATCACTTTCTTTTTTCAATGCTGCTTCTTCTATTTCCAATTGCATCACTTTTCTTGTTACTTCATCTAATTCGGTTGGCATTGAGTCAATTTCTGTCCTGATCATGGCACAGGCTTCATCCACCAGATCAATCGCTTTATCTGGTAAGAATCTGTCAGTAATGTAACGATGAGAAAGAGTAGCTGCGGCCACTATCGCACGATCATGAATATTCACCCCGTGGTGAATTTCAAATCTCTCTTTAAGTCCTCTTAAAATAGAAATCGTATCTTCAACATTAGGTTCGTTTACCATAACTTGCTGAAAGCGTCTCTCGAGCGCTGGATCCTTCTCAATATATTTACGGTGTTCATTCAAGGTTGTTGCACCGATACAATGAAGTTCTCCCCTAGCAAGCATAGGTTTCAAAATATTTCCTGCATCCATTGCTCCTTCTGTTTTTCCTGCTCCAACGATTGTATGCAGTTCATCGATAAATAAAATAATTCTTCCATCACTCTTTCTCACTTCATTCAGAACAGCCTTAAGTCGCTCCTCGAATTCCCCACGAAACTTTGCTCCTGCTACTAGCGAGCTCATATCTAATTCAAAGATTGTTTTATCCTTTAATCCCTCAGGAACATCTTTCCGAACGATTCGTTGAGCCAATCCTTCAACAATCGCTGTTTTCCCTACTCCAGGCTCACCAATTAAAACCGGATTATTTTTTGTCTTTCTTGATAATATTCGAATCACTTGACGAATTTCTTGGTCGCGGCCTATGACAGGATCGAGCTTTCCGGATTTCACATCTTTTACTAGGTCTCTTCCGTATTTTTTTAATGCTTCATATTTGATTTCAGGATTTTGAGTGGTCACTCTTTCTCCTCCTCTCATATCGGTAACAATTTCAGTAAGGCGCTCATTTGATACCCCATTTTTATGTAAGAATAAAAACAACTCATGTTTATCCATCCTCATAATTGCTTGTGCTAGATGTTCTATGGCAAGAAAATCATCATTGAATTCCTTTTGCACCCATTCTGCTTTTTGTAATAGTTGTTGCAAATCTGCTGAAAAATATTGACCGTATGTCACCCCTTCACCACTAACAGAAGGTTTTTTCTCTAATGTGCTGTCTATATAATCAATCAAAGATTTAACATTTAAATTTAGACGTTCATAAAGACTTTTTAATAAGCTATCATCTTGGTTAAGTAACGCTTTCCATAAATGAAATACATTAACCTCAGTATGTTGATAATCAACCGCTATCTTCTGAGCTTCGCCTAAGCCCTCTTGTATCTTGTAAGTCATTTGATCGATGTTCACCCTAGCATCCTCCTTTTGACCAATATTGACCTTTATCTTTATTATAAATTTTTATAAGAAAAGCGCAAGCAGACTGAATTCAACCTTTTAGAAATCAGCCTTTAATAAAAAGTAAAGCCATTCGTACATAGAATGACTTTACTTTTGTGATTTTGTCCTTATGGCTTTCTTTTATATGTCCAGTGACGATTATCATTGGCATTTTCAGGAAAGCGGTCACCGGCTTTTAGCTTGATTTTTTTAGGGTTTTTAACATTACTACCTGTTTCACCAACTTCAATATATACTCCATTATTAGGAGCTTTTTCAGCACTACGAAAATGTCTTTGTTGACCCATATATTTCCCCTCCTAAAAGCATGGCTACACTCTTACTATTTCATGATTCGTTTTAATTCATTCGCGTAGGTTATTACCAAAGACTAGCTAAAAAGGTTCACTCATAAACCTTTCCATTCTGCTCATATTATTGCTATTTATACTCAAAAAATCGATGCCGTCAAACACTTCAAGATCCTGAGGCAAATATTAACCTTATTGTTTGTCCAATATGACAATTAATTTATCCGGAATTATAATATATTGACCAAATGAAAAAATTCTACATTTTCCGCATCAAACTCTTCCACCGAATTAAAACAGGTACATTATAAAGACATATTTGTATTTTATAATTTCTTAAATGATAATAAAAAGCTGGCATATATGCCAGCTTTCCATTTTCACAGCTATTATCGAATACCTAAAGCAATTTTAGCATAGCGAGACATATTGTCTTTGCTCCAAGGAGGATTCCAAACAATATTTACTTCCGTTTCTTTAACTTCCGGAATATCGCTTAGTGCCGCTTTTACTTGATCTACAATCGTGCCGGCCAGCGGGCAACCCATTGAAGTAAGTGTCATCGTGACAACCGCTTTCCCATCCTCCTCTAATTCTACATCATAAACTAAACCTAGGTTTACAATATCGATTCCTAATTCTGGGTCAACAACTTGTTCTAGGGCACCCATCAAATTGTCTTTAAGATCTTGATCCATACCGGTTCACTCCTTATTTTCCATTCAATATATCCATAGTAACAAATGACTCTAAAATACACAAAGCACAGACCTTATAAATGTTTATCAAACCATTCTGTAGTTTTAAGTACACCATCTCTTGTTACCTTATGACCTTCAAGTTCATCAAAGATAAATTGAAGATTGTCCTCATTTTGTTCATAGTATGGGAGTATACTTTCATAAAACTTAAATGTAGGGGCAAAAGGGACAACATTGTCTTGTTTTCCATGCCAGAATAAAAGCGGTCTATTAGCTAGTTTATCTGGTCGCTGACTTAGATCATATTGACGAATATGTCTGATTTGCTCCTCAAGTTGCTCTTTTGTAATTGGGAGCCTTCCATGATTTTTCTCAATATATTGGATCTGCATACGAGCTAATTGTTCATATACAGGACTTCCCATGAGACTTACTGCAGCATGGATCCATTCATATCGACGCAGGGCACCTAGTGTAATGATCCCTCCCATCGAAGTCCCAGCAAGTCCAATACGCCCATTTTCTACTAACTCGTTTTTTTGTAAGTACTCCTTTAAAAGGACTATTTCATCAATGGTTGTTGTTACAATGTTCCAGAATTGAAACCTTAATGTCCTTTCATCCATCCCCTCTGAACGAGATCCATGGTACAAACAATCTGGAAGTAAGACTCTGAAGCCTTTTTCTGCAAGATAATAGGCGTAATGTAAATTATGTTCTTTAGCTGAGGTGAAGCCATGAATGAATATAATTGACGGCAACGATTGGTTTACTTTTATCGTTTTCGTTATTTGTAAAAATGCTATTTGTTCTATAGAAATTTCTTCTATGGTGATCAAAACCTGTTCCTCCCTAATTTGACCATTTACGACTTGAATGTCTATTAATGCAGTATGGTGTATTAATTAATTGTAAAAATTTCTACTTATTAGTTTAACATGTTGGACTTATTCTTTTCTAAACATATAAACTGTAAATAGACACTGAATAGATTGGAGACATGCTGAATGAGTCATGAACGTCATTTAATTGTATTAGATTTAGATGGAACGTTATTAACAGATGACAAAAAAATATCGACTATTACTCTTCACACACTTAAGAAGGCAAAAGAACAAGGTCATGAAGTGATGATTGCTACTGGTCGTCCATTTAGAGCCAGTGAAATATATTATAAAGAGCTTGGATTAAATACTCCTATTGTTAATTTTAATGGTGCCTTCGTTCATCATCCATTAAATCATGAGTTCGGTATCCACCATGAACCGTTGGATCTAAAAGTGGCAAAGGAAATCGTTGAAGCATGTCAGGATTTTAAGTTTTTAAATATTATTGCAGAAGTGATGGACGATGTTTATTTCCATTATCATGATGAGAAATTAATTGATGTGTTTAACTTTGGTGAACCTAATGTAACCACAGGTGATATAAGGAATCTTTTATATGATAATCCAACTTCTATGCTAATCCATGCTGAAGAGGATGAGGTAGCGGAGATCCGTAAGCATTTAAATTCAGTTCATGCAGAAGTCATTGACCATCGCAGGTGGGCAGCTCCATGGCATGTTATTGAAATCGTTCGAAGTGGTTTAAATAAAGCGGTTGGTATACAGAAAGTGGCTAATCATTTAAATATTTCAACCGATAAAATTATTGCATTTGGAGACGAAGACAACGATCTTGAGATGATCGAATACGCAGGTGTAGGCGTAGCTATGGGAAATGCCATTGCTCCCCTTAAAAATATTGCAAATGAGATAACATTAAGTAACGAAGAAGATGGTATTTCTGTGTTCCTTAAAGAGCGATTAAACCTTTAATTGTTTGGAAGACATGGAAATCTTTCATATGGTAATAACTCATTAACTGAACCATACTAACAAAGAACACATGATGTTCACAAAGCTTGTAATAAGGGGTGTGTTAGTTATGGGTAGAAGCAGAAGCAATAAATCGAAACGATTTGTCCAACAAGGAAAAATTGCTGTAAGCAAACACGATGACCGTATACCTTATCACACAACACTTGCAGAAGCAGAGGCCAAAAAATTGGAAAACGTTAAAGAGTCTTCGCTTGGGGGAATTGAATAATGGGTAATCCATTATATCAACAAGCACGTAAATCCGTTATGATGGCTAAAAATGCTTCTGAAAATGAAAGACAGAATTTAAAAGCAAAGGCTAAAAATGCTTTATCATCAGCTTATGCGAATTCTACTGTTGCAGAACAGCAACAACTTCATCAATTACAAGACGAGCTCGAAAATCTATAAAACAAAAGGGATGTCCATAAGGGATTCGAAACCACATGTATTTGTTCAAATATAGAGTAGATCTTGAGGGTTTCTTCTATCTTTGAAATTAAAGGTTTTAATACCTTGGTTTTGGGACATCCCCTTTGTTCCTTTAATCTAAGACAATGGAATAAGAGTTGATGATTTCCCCCTCGTTTTTATCACGCTCATAAAGGGTTAATACCTGGGAAGCATCTGATTTTGTATTCAGAGGAAATGAAAATTTGAACTCCGACCAATTTGGTGCTCCTTTATCAACCTTCTGTAATGTTTCGTCTATCAAATAATGGTGACCATCCTCTAAAGCATAATAAAAGCTTCCGGTTCTTACCTTTGCTTCTCCTTTAATTACCACTAGTTCTTTTTCTTTAATTACCTCAATATTTCTAAAAGCATTATTCTCTTCTTCCACGGTAAAGGTTTCTGTTGCAACATTATTAAATTCAATAGGTTTTTCATTTACGCTATGAGCCATTAATTTTGCTTCAATTGAGTAAATCCCTGTTTCAATACGTGTACCCTTTACCTTAAGATCCCAAGAGCTTTTCCATTTCTTCGTTTCATTTCCTTCTACACGAACAAATTGGATGGCTTGTAGAAATGCTTTTCCATCACTAAATTGATAAACCTTATTCCCTTTTGCATCTTTTATCACATAATCATAAAACTGACTTGTTTGAAATTGAACCGTCTTTCCTTTATCTGAAGGATTATATAGGACAAATTCAAAAGTAACACCTTCAACTGTAGGAGTGACACGGACATCCCAGATCATAGTAGTATCCTCCTTTACATTAGCAATTGTATGAGAAGGCAAAAGTAAAAAGATCATAACAATCTTAACAATCATTTTTCTCAAAGGTGAGACTCCTTTCAATTTATGAAATATCACCTTTATTATTTGTATATCTTTCATATTTAATCTTTTCTAAAAAAACCAAATATTCCCGTTGTTTGTACTATGTTAGTAAATGCATGTGGATCTACTTCCTTTATGATTCTCTCCAGCTCAAATAATTCATATCTGGTTATGACAATAATCATCATTTCTTTATTTTCATTCGTATAAGCTCCTTTTGCAGGAACCGTTGTTATCCCACGAACCATCTTAGAATGAATGGCCTTTCGTAATTCATCCGTTTTCTTTGTTACTATCATTGCTGTCAATTTTTCATGACGAGTATGAATAGCATCAATAACCCTTGTGGAGGCATATAGCGTTACTAGTGTATATAGCGCTTTTTCCCAACCATACAACATTCCTGCTGTAATAATGATGACAGCATTCATTATAAAGAAATATGTACCGACAGGACGGTCTTTCATTCTTGAAAGAATCATTGCGATTATATCCATTCCACCAGTTGATGCACCATATTTCAATGTAATTCCGACTCCAACTGCTGCTATAACACCACCAAAGACTGCATTCAATAAAATATCTGGTGAAAGATGAATAACTGGAATAAGTTCTAAGAATAATGATGTGAGCAAAACTGAAATGAAGCTATATACAGTAAAAGACTTACCTACCTTTACCCATCCTATAATGATTACAGGAATATTTAGTACTAACAATAAGATACCCGTTGATAGCGTTAATGGTGTATATTCAGTAATGATATTCGCTAGTAATTGAGCCATTCCTGTAAAGCCACTTGCATACACATTTGCAGGAATTAAGAATAAGTTCATGGCAATAGCATTTATGAATGCTCCAACCAGTACAATCGTAAATACTTTTGTTTCGAGCCATACTCTATCTTTTTTCATATGCAAACCTCCTCTTATTTATAATAAGCTATACCATTATTTATCCCAAATATAAAAAGAAACACTATATTATTGTCATTTTTTGAAAAAATAGCTAGACTTAACGTAAATACCAATATTAAAGGGTGAACGTGATGAAAATTAATTTATTTGCAGATAGTGCTTGTGATTTACCCTCTACTTATTTTGAAGAAAATGATGTCACTTTAATCCCTCTAAGAGTACAGATCGATGAAAATGATTATGAAGACTTGGTTAATATCCAACCTAAAGCAGTCTTTGGTGAAATAAGAGCAGGAAAAATACCTAAGACATCCCAAGCTTCTCCTCAAATCATTGAAGAACTATTTACGAACCTTGCAAAAAGTGGTGATAGTGGAATTTATGTTGCATTTTCATCTGAGCTTTCTGGTACTTACTCAACTTCGGTGATGGTGAGAGATCAGGTTAAAGAACAATACCCTACTCTTGACCTAACTATTATTGATTCGAAATGTGCATCTCTTGGACTGGGACTAGTGGTTAGACAGGTGGTAGAAATGTTGAAAAATGGTGCTTCGAAAGAAATCATTGTAAGCGAAGCAATCACAAGGTGTCAACACATGGAGCACCTTTTTACCGTTGAAGATTTAGAATACCTTGCTAAAGGTGGTAGGGTCTCTAGAGCTTCTGCCTTTCTAGGTGGTCTTTTAAACATTAAACCCCTTCTCCATGTTGAAGATGGAAAGCTTATTCCTATTGAAAAAATTCGCGGACGAAAAAAGTTGTTGAAGCGAATTCTTGAACTGATGGAAGAACGTGGAGAGGTTCTTTCTGAACAGATTATTGGTATAAGCCATGGGGATGATGAAGAATCTGCTTTAGAAATGAAACAGTTAATTCAAGAAAGATTTCACCCAAAAGAAATTTACGTTAATATGATTGGCTCTGTCATTGGAGCTCATGCAGGTCCAGGAACCCTTGCCATCTTCTTCTTAAATCAACCACCAAAAACAACATAAATCCATCATTTATGGAGACACTATGTGTAACCTTGATAAAGAGAGAGAGGTCTTTCATAATGTCGCATACATCAGATAATGATAAAAAACAGAAGGATAATCAAGCATTACATCATGAGAAAAACATGATGCGTGAAAAGAATCGTAAAGCAGGAAAAAACCAGTATTCTAAGAAAACTGATCATATCTAAGAGGCTGTTTTAAAGTTCGGAACCACATCATAAATATAGAAGAAACCTCCAAAACGTTTCTATATATTCAATGTGGTTCCAGACCCTAATGGAACAGCCTCTTTTTCTTGAATATGAATACAGTCCATGCTTATAATGAAAGTATTAATATCGGTACATATGGAGGGAATAAGCATGGCAAAGGAAAATTCATTCGACATTGTTTCTAAAGTAGAATTTACAGAAGTAACTAATGCAATTAATATTGCCTTAAAAGAAATTCAAAACCGTTATGATTTTAAAGGAAGCAAAAGTGACTTGAAGTTGGATAAAGAAGAGCTAGTATTAATTTCAGATGATGAATTCAAATTAAATCAATTAAAAGATGTTCTTCTTAGTAAACTGATTAAACGAAATGTTCCTGTAAAAAATTTAGACTACGGAAAAATGGAAGGTGCTTCAGGAGGAACAGTAAGACAAAGGGCAACAATTGCTCAAGGTATAGATAAAGAGAACGCCAAAAAGATCAATACTCTAATTAAAAATTCTGGACTAAAAGTAAAAAGTCAAGTTCAGGATGATCAAATTAGAGTCACAGGTAAAAGTAAAGATGACCTCCAAAAAGTTATGGCAGCGGTTAAAGAGGCCGATTTAAATGTTGATGTCCAATTTGTCAATTTCAGATAAAGGTAAATGCGGGTTTGTTCAATCGCCGAATGGGTAAGATATGCTCATTCGGTATTTTTTTCCGTATAATGGTTGTTCATTCATAAATATGACTTTTATAAAAGTCTGCTTTCATAAACATTTTCTATAAGACTCCAGCGGGAGTAGCGGGACATGCTCACCGCCCGCCCCGCTGAAAGCGAGCATCCTTTCGCTGTAACCAACCACCCCTTTTTCAAATAACAACAAACAGCCTTATAAAATAACGCATTGGTAAATAGCCAAGTACATCTAGAGAGTGATACGAGAACATTGTTTTTGGACTATTAGCATAAACTTATACATATAAACAATTCTTCCCGAGGTGAACTTATGAAACAAAAAATATTAATCATTGGCGGTGTGGCTGGTGGGGCGACAGCTGCTTCACAAATTAGAAAACTTGACAAAGAATCCACAATCATCATGTTTGAAAAAGATGAATACATATCCTTCGGAAACTGCGGAATGCCATACTATATTGGGGACACAATCACAGAGCGACTCTCTCTTCGCCGCTACCCCTGAATCCTTTAAAGAGAAAAAGAATATTGAAGTCAGAACCAGACATGAAATCATTGACATCAATCGTTCTGACAAAAAATTAACCATTAAAAATCATAAAACAGAAGAACTATATGAAGAAGATTATGATAAGCTCCTTCTTGCACCAGGGGCATATCCTTTTGTACCCGATCTTCCTGGAATAGGCATCATTCCGTCCTTCACTCTAAGAAATATAGAGGATATGGATCACATTAAAGAATATATAAATAACCATAATCCCTCTTGCTGCGCCATTGTTGGCGGTGGGTTTATCGGATTAGAAATGGCAGAAAACTTTAAACAATTAGGTTTGGATGTACATGTCCTTGAAAGATCTGAACAGGTAATGAAAATAATTGATCCAACTATGGCAGAGTATTTGCACGAACAACTTGAAGGAAACGGAGTCCATTTACGATTAAATACCTCATTGGAAGGAATAGATTCCGATCAAACCCTTAAATTATCAACAGGAGATCGACTCAAGGTAGATTTTTTACTATTTGCTGTAGGTGTAAAACCAAAAGTTGAGCTAGCTGAAAAAGTTGGTCTTACACTCGGTGAAACGGGTGGAATTATAACAAATGAGTTCATGCAAACAAATGATAAGAATATTTACGCAGTCGGGGATGCGATTCAAACTTTTCATTTTCTTTTAAAAACACCTAAAAGAGTCCCTTTAGCTTGGCCTGCCCATAGACAATCCTATATTGCTGCAAAGCATATTGCAGGTGAACCTGTGGTGTTCAAAGGCTTGCTAGGAACCTCTATTGCAAAGGTCTTTAACTTAACGGTGGCTGCCACTGGATTAAGTGAAAAAGCACTCAAACAAATGGAATTTGATTATAAAACGGTTGAACACAGTGGTAAATCACACGCTGGTTACTATCCTGGAGCAGAAAATGTGCATATTAGAGTTCATTTCAATCCAAAGGATGGAAAAATTTACGGTGCCCAAATTGTAGGTGGTGATGGTGTTGATAAACGCATTGACGTGATTGTCACCGCTATTTACGGGGGAATTCCTGTCCATGAACTACAAGCTTTAGAAACATCTTATTCACCCCCATACTCTTCTCCAAAAGATTTATTGAACATTATCGGCTATAAAGCGGAGAACATGATACAAAACTAAATAATATATAGTTAAGCAGTTGCCAAATTTCAGGTAACTGTTTTTCTTATTTTTTCTTTCTACAATTAACCCCCTAATGAACATGATTAATAAAATTATTGAATGGGTAAACACTATTTAAGTATTAATCCTTTATAAACTCTTTCGTCTTTAATAAATGCTGTTTTCGCATAGATTGTTGCTTTTGGAACAAGAATAAAAATACAATTAAAGGAGAGTATCGTTCATGACACAAAACCAAAATTCAAAGCAAACATTTCCACCACAGCATCAAAATCATCAACCTGGTACAGAAGATGAAATGAGCCCCTATCCACAGCATATGGATAAACAATATAAACCTGGAGGGAAGCTCAAAGGGAAAATTGCCCTTATTTCTGGGGGAGATAGTGGGATTGGAAAAGCTGTTGCCCTCTACTACGCAAAAGAAGGAGCAGACATTGCGATTGCTTATTTGGAGGAGCATCAAGATGCTAAGCAAACGAAGAGACTTATTGAACAAGAGGGACAGTCCTGCATCCTCTTCTCTGGTGATTTAGGTAGTGTCACATATTGTATGGAAGTGATCCAAAAAACAGTTGAACACTATGGAAAATTAGATATCCTTGTTAATAATGCTGCAGAGCAACACCCACAAGAAAGTCTATTGGACATATCTGCACAACAGCTTGAAAAAACATTTCGAACCAATGTTTATTCCTATTTCTATTTAACAAAAGCAGCACTTCCCCATCTTAATAAGGGAGCGGCTATTATAAATACGGCTTCTATTACCGCGTATCAAGGCAATGAACAGCTTATTGATTATTCATCAACTAAAGGAGCGATTGTATCCTTTACCCGTTCACTTTCACTCTCTCTTGCTTCTCAAGGTATTAGAGTGAACGGTGTTGCTCCAGGCCCAATATGGACACCATTAATACCATCAACTTTTTCTGCTGATAAGGTAGCTACTTTTGGAGGAAACACTCCACTTGGAAGAGCTGGACAACCGTACGAATTAGGTGCAGCATATGTTTTCTTAGCAAGTAATGATTCCTCCTATATCAATGGTCAAATCATTCATATTAATGGTGGAGCCATTGTAAACGGATAAAGTCAAAAGCAGAATATATACCGACTAGGGAATTGGGGTGATTTCCCTTAGGCAAAAAAAGCCCAATGTGTGTAATCAAAGACTTAGATTACTACATTGGGATTTTTTTAATGACCCTTATCTTGGTATTGGCTGCAAGAAAAGCGCTCAACCATTTCATGAGGAACGATAATTCTTTTAATTGGGTCTCTCGGATCTTCAATTTTCTGAATAAGGCTTTTTGCTGCCTGATAACCTAAATCAAAAATATTAATGTCAACAGATGTTAGTGGCGGCCGTGACATTTCCGAGAGTAAAACATTGTTAAAGCTCACAATGGAAATATCATCTGGAACAGTTATCTCCATTTCATGAAGGGTGTTTAAAACTCCTAATGCCATTAAATCATCTGCCACGACCATTGCAGTTGGCGGTTGTTCTAGTTGCATTAATTCTTTCACGGCTTCCTTACCGCCTTCTTGTAAAAACTCTTCATGTATAACATATTCATTCACAAGTTCAATTCCTGCATCTCGTAATGACTTTTCATAACCAAGCAGCCTTTCTACAGTAACAACGAGGTTTAAATCACCACCAATAAAGGCAATCCGCTTATGCCCTAAACTCAATAGATAATCTGTAGCCCCTTTAGTAGCTCGGTAATTATCATTATCGACATGAGTAATTTCTTCTGAGTATTTAAATGGTTTTCCTATCATCACAAAAGGGAAGCCACGCTCACGTAAATACATCATAACCTTATCTTCTACTTTGGAGTACAAGAGCACGACTCCGTCGACTCTTCCCCCTTGAACCATTTGAACGATTCCATCATAAATTTCTTCATTACTCTGACCTGTTGTCATTTGCAATGCATATTGCTTTTCATGTGCTCCTTCACTCAATCCTCTCAAAACCGTAGGAAAGAAGGGATTCTGAAAAAATTTATCGGCTGATCCTGGAAGAACTAGACCTAGAACCTGTGTAGACTGATTAGCAAGACTTCTAGCAATAAAGTTTGGATGATAACCAAGCTGATTCATTGCTTCCCTGACTTTTTGCTTTGTTTTTTCACTTATTCGGGAATTGTTGGCGATTACTCTCGAAACGGTAGACGGTGCAACATTTGCTAGCTTCGCAACATCTTTAATCGTTACGGCCATCATCTTCCCCCCCTTCTCACTTAGAAAAGCGCAAGCGCCTTGTACAGACCCATAACTGCTTATGACGAGTCATGTCTGTAGGCTCTTTTTCCTTCCTTCATAACTTGGCTAAACAAAGAATGGCCCCTGCTTGCGCTGAACATAGATATACCTTTTTTACCATTTACAAACTTACTTCAAGAAAATAACATCCATACTTTACCAGTTTACGCTTTCATTTTAAACATTAGTGGGAGCGCCGTAGTCCTGTTTGATAAGCATACTCCCTTTGCTTTCTTATCCTTAATACAAATGTCCTTGGGACCAGGCGCTATAGCTAAGCAAAACGTTAATAAAGTAAACCATCCAAATTTTAATGTAACTAGTCGAGTGTAAATTAATTTATATATTGTAAATATTACTCGGTTTTTTTCTTCTTCCGTCTTCCTCGTTTCCAAACAAAATATATAAATATAAGGAATATAATATAAACGGCTGATAAAGCTGCGATAAAGGAAATATTCAATCCACTCTTTTCCGCCAGAGCATAAATCTCAGACGTTTCCCGGTCTAGAATAATCGAATAATCCCCATTTTCCTCTTTGACCATACCACCTTCAAGTAATCCCCTAAGCTCTTTATCCTCTTCAAGTTTATCAGCAGAGATTGTAACCTGTTGAGATTTACTTGTATTATTTATAGCAACAACAATCGTTTCATCTTTATATTCACGTTTAAAAACAGCCATTCCATCTTTTTCATAAAGGAGTTCCATTGTCCCCCTTGTTAAAGCCGGAAGATCCTGACGAAGTTCACCAATCTTAGTTATATGATCTATAAGTTCTTCGTCTGTCTTGAAGTTCATTAATCGACGATTATCAGGTGCTTTCTCACCATTTAAGGCAATTTCTGACCCATAATAAACAATAGGAATTCCAGGAACCGTGTACATATAGGTTAGGGCAAGTTTCCATCGTGTTCCTGGAAATTGATTATTTTGAACCATAAGACTTGTAAATCTACTCATATCATGATGATCGATCATGGTTCCCATTAAATATGGATGATCAAATAATGATTCGTTTTTTTCAAAATAACCGAATAAACCTTCCATAGAAACATCAGGCTTTTGAAAAACCTTGCGCATTTCCTTCGCCTGAGGAAAATCAACAAAACCACCGATTCCATTGTCATCGTATTCAGCAATATTCCACGGGTCTTCACTAAATACTTCACCTAATAGATAGAAATCAGCTTTCACTGATTTTACTTCCTTTGAAAACTCACTCCAAAATTTCTGTGGAGCTTGCTGAACCGTATCTAATCGGTATCCATCTACATCAGTTTCTTTAATCCACCACTTAGCTGCATCAAATAAATACTCTTTCACTTCTGGATTTTCTGTGTTTAAATCAGGAAGATTTTGACTTTCTTCACTGTTTTGATTCATCTGTTGTTTTTCTTCGAACCAATCTTCTTTTTGAGGATCATCTACCCAAGGGTGATTAGGTCCCACATGATTCACGACAAAATCTAAAATCACTTTCATGTCGCGCTTATGTGCTTCATCTACAAGCTTCTTAAACTCTTTTATTGAACCAAAATGTTCTTCTGTTTTATAGAAATCTTGAATCCAATAACCATGATATCCTCTAGCTTCATTATCGAAAATGGGTGTTAACCCTATTGCTGTAAATCCCATCTCCTCCAAATAATCAAGCTTATCAATGATACCTTGAAAATCCCCACCCTGATATGCTTCAGGGTCCTTTACGTTAACTTCAAAGTCGTTTGATGTATCCCCATTATGAAATCGATCCGTCATGAGAAAATAAATTGTTTCATCCTGCCACTTTCGTTCTTCTTTTTCAACAGCTCCTGCCGGGAGGGCGTAAAAAAGAAGAAACGGGACTAAAATGAGAGATAGAACTCTTCTTTTCATCTCCGCTCCTCCTTAATAAAATTGTAGTAACGCCTATAAGATTATCCTTTTGTACCCCCAGCCGTCAAACCTGAAACAAAGTACTTTTGGAAGAATAAGAACAAAATAGCAATTGGTATAGCAATTAAAACAGATCCTGCTGCGAATGTCGTAAATTCTGCCCCAAATTGTTTCGCAACCATATCATAGAGAGCCACAGGAAGAGTATACATTTTTTCTGAGCGTAATAAGATACTTGCAATAATGAAATCTGCAAACGGTGCAATAAATGAGAATAATGCAACCACTGCTATGATTGGCTTTGCAAGTGGCATGACAATTTGGAAGAAGATTCTTAGGTGACCTGCTCCATCCATTTTAGCTGATTCATCTAGTTCTTTCGGAATTGTGTCTAAATAACCCTTCATAAGCCAAGTATTCATTGGTATCTGTCCACCTACATACACGAGGACCAATCCGATATGTGTATCAAGTAAATCCGTTACCAAAGCTAGAACGAAAATCGCAATTAATGCAGCAAAGTTCGGAATCATTTGTAGAATTAAAAATGTCATTAAACCATTCTTTCTTCCAACAAATCGGTAACGAGAAAAGGCATAGGCCGTCAAACTTACCATTAATACCGTTAATGCCATAGTAGATAAACTTACTTTTAATGAGTTCCAATACCAAATAAGATAATCACTCTGTTTGCTATCAAATAGTTCTTTATAATGGGCTAATGTGGCGTTTTTAGGAATAATGCTTGATCCTGAGAGACTTTGCCCTGGATTAAAAGAAGAGCCAATAATCCACGCCACAGGATATAGAATGATGGCAAACATAATTCCAATAACGATATATGATAGTGTCAGTCTTATAATCTTTTGTTTCTTCATATCCATACTACATCATATCCTCTTCTTGGAATGATTTTGTTCTTCTAAACTGCCAGATTGCAACCGTAATAACGAAAACTGATAACAACAATGTAATGGCAGCTGCTTTAGAATACTGTGCAGATGTCATCGTTAGGCTGTATATCCAGGAAATCAAGATATCAGTTCCACCAGCGTTTTGACCAGAAATGGCTGGCCCCCCGCCATTGAATAGATAGATAACATTAAAGTTATTAAAATTAAAGGTATATTGTGTAATTAAGATTGGTGCAGTAGCAAATAAAACAAGTGGCAAAGTAATATTTTTGAACTTCTGAATACTAGATGCTCCATCAACTGTTGCTGCTTCATATAATTCATCCGGAATAGACTGTAATACACCGGTTGTCATAGCAAATATAAACGGGAACCCAAGCCATGTCTGTATAAAGATTAAAGCTAAACGTGTGTACAAGGGCTCAGTCATCCACGGAATATTATCAATACCGAATGCTGCCATAATATCTCGATTAATCGTACCGAAAGATTCATTGAACATCCCGGCAAATACGAGAATAGATACGAATGCCGGAATGGCCCAAGGTAAGATAAACACCGTACGAATAATTGCTTTTCCTTTTAAATCTTTTTGGTTCACGACAATCGCTAAGAAGATTCCTAGTGCTACTTGTAAAGTCGTGGCACCTAATGTCCACACAAGTGTCCATGCAAGGACTGAAAAGAAAGTTTCTCGCCATATATCTATCTTAAAAATTTCAAAAAAGTTTTGGATTCCAACCCAATCGACTAGATTTGCTGGTGGCGAATGATAAAGATCATAGTTTGTGAATGCCAATAAAATCACAAAGATAATAGGAAAAACAACAACAAATACTAGTAATAGGAAGCCTGGTGACATGATTAAGTAAGGGAATCCATTATCCACCAAATTGCGATATTGTTCTCTCAGTGTACTTAACTTCTCACCTCTATCACGTTTTTCACCATTTTTAAATGCATCGTAGAGATTATAACTGTAGAATAAAAGACCAAATAATAATATGATAATCGCTAAGATTCCTTTTACCATTAAAAAAATTGAGTGATCACCATAGGAAACGTCTTCTCCCAGAGTGACGATTCCCCATAAGCCCATGTTAATTAAATCCCAAAAGACATACAGAAAAGCTGCAGTCATGATGAGAAAGAAGCCGCCTTTAAGGAATTGTTTATTATACAACTGACCTAATCCAGGTAATAAAGAAAGAGCCATTGCTGTTTTTTTGTGTTTAGATTGATAGGACAATACAGCCATATATTAGTCCCCTTTCTACTAACATGATATTCTAAGCTTTCAACAGCTTTATGAGTAAAAAAATTCCTTTCTTGCTCATAAAGCTATTGAATATAGGAAGTTAAAAGATAGCAGTACCTCTCTGGAAGTGAAAGGTACCGCTTTTGCAACTATTAATTTGAATGATTTGCTTCGATATTCGATTGAATCTGTTTTACTGCTTCATCTAAAGCTTTTTGTGGTTCGGCTTTACCTGTTACAACCGTTTGTAATGCTGTTGCCATCGGTTCCCAAACAGAACCCATTTCAGGGATATTCGGCATTGGTACACCATATTGTGATTGTTCTGCTACAGCTTTTGCTCCTTCATTATCTGCGATAGCAGGATCATCAATTAAAGCCGTATTTGGTGGGACCTCTTGTGTCTGTTCGAAGCGAAGTTTTGCATTTTCATCTTCCGTTACAAACTCGATGAACTTTTGTGCCCATTCTTTGTTTTTAGAATAACCGGATACATGCCAACCTTTTACACCCATAAATGTTTTCATGTGTTCCCCATTTTCAAAAGGAGGGAGTGCAGAAACTCCAATCTCAATCCCAGCATCTTTATAGCCTTGGAATGACCATGGACCGTTCATGACAGAAGCGACTTTCCCTTCATTGAATAACCCGTCCATCGCGGAACCACCGTTTTCACCGATAATTCCATTAGGGAAAAGACCTTCTTTATACCATTTTTGAATATATTCTGTTCCTTTAACAGCACCTTCATTGTTAAGACCAATGTCTTTCGGATCTAATGCTCCATCATTATCAGCGAATACATACCCGCCCATACCACCGATTACAGCATGTGCAAAGTAGTAATTATCCCAAAGAGCTAAGAATCCATATTGATCACCACTAGTATTTTCTTTAGAAAACTTGTATAGTTCTTCCATTGTTGCTGGCGGCTCTTCCATTAACGCTTTGTTATAAATAAAAACTGGTGTTTCAGTAGATTTAGGGAGACCGTATAATTTTCCGTCATAGCTTTCCGCTAAAATAGAAGATTCTGAAAAACGATCTGTAACATCTTTTTCAACTTTTAGTTCTGCGATATGACCAGCAAGTGCTAATTCACCGATTTGGTCATGTGGGAGAGTTAAGACATCCGGACCTGAACCTGCTGGGCCGTCTAAACGTAATTGCTCTTTCATTTTCGAAGCCATTTCAACTTCCTTAACTTCTAATTCAATTCCTGTTTCCTCAGTGAATTTTTTACCAACTTCATCTAACCAAGCCGATTTTTTCTCATCTTCCCAGATAACTAATTTCTCCGGCTTTTTTGCGTCATCAGTAGTGTTGTCCTTTTCATCTTTATTGCCTGTCCCTTCTTCTCTATTAGGACCACAAGCAGCCAACGCCCCTAGGACAAGCATGAGTACCATAAGTAATGATAATGCCTTCTTCATTCTTTGACCCCTCCTATAAATATTAAGTATAAACCCTATTATAATTGGACAAACGTTTGCACAATACTAGAAAAAAGAAAGGTTCTAAACGTTAACGCTTTCATTTTCTGTGAAAACGATTGCACAACCTAATCTTATTATACTGCCTATATCTAGTTTGACAACAGTTTTTTTTTGAAAATTTATATTATTATCGATTTATCGCAAGCGTTTTCTCCTCTGTACTATTTTTATTAAAAAGTAAGTTTCCCAAATTTATAGGGAAGTGGAAATAACTACTTCTGTTCATCAGACTTGATCAACTATCGAGAGAAGTTTTACATTATTGACATTCATAAGATTTTAGAATAACCTTTAGGTGAAAATCAACAATTAGGAGGACTCCAATGCAAATCGAAGCCATTTATCATCGTCCAAAAGATAATTATGCATACGCTTGCACAAAAGATGATCTACACATTCGAATTCGAACTAAGAAAAATGATGTAACGAGAGTAACTTTATTGTTTGGGGATCCTTATCAATGGGAAGACGGTAAATGGGCTTACAAAAGTACCCCTATGACTCTTACTGGTACCGATTCATTATTTGATTATTGGATCGCTGAAATCACTCCTGAATTTAAAAGATTGCGATACGGTTTTGTGTTAAATGACGATACGATCGAAACCTTTTTTGGTGAAAAGGGTTTTTCCCAAGAGCCATCAAGTGATGTAGCAGATTATTTTTGTTTTCCTTTTCTTAATACAGCGGATGTCTTTTTAGCCCCACAGTGGGTAAAAAATACGATCTGGTATCAGATTTTCCCTGAGAGGTTTGCAAATGGTGATAGCTCTAATGATCCTGATGGTTCCCTAGCTTGGGGAAGCAATGAGCCAACACCTAACAATTTCTTCGGAGGAGATCTTGAAGGTGTTATAGAGAATATTTCTTATTTAAAGGATTTAGGAGTGAATGGAATCTACTTCACACCGATATTCAAAGCATTTTCAAACCATAAATATGACACAATCGATTATTTAGAACTTGATCCTGCATTCGGGGATAAAGAAACATTCAAAAGATTAATTAAAACGTGTCACGATCATGATATTAAAGTAATGTTAGATGCTGTTTTTAATCATAGTGGGTTCTACTTTCCACCATTTCAAGATGTATTAGAACACGGACAAAACTCTAAATATAAAGACTGGTTCCACATTCATGATTTCCCTTTGAAAACAGAACCTGCCCCAAATTATGATACTTTTGCCTTTACCCCGTTTATGCCTAAGCTCAACACCGAGAACAACGAAGTGAAGGAATACCTACTTACTGTTGCTCGTTATTGGGTTGAAGAATTTGATATTGATGGGTGGCGATTAGATGTTGCTAATGAAATTGACCATCAATTCTGGAGAGAATTTCGACAAGTAGTAAAAACAATAAAACCAGACTTATACATTCTTGGAGAAATTTGGCACGATTCCATGCCATGGCTAAGAGGAGATCAATTTGATGCAGTGATGAATTATCCATTTACAACGAATTTGCTAAATCTATTCGCTAAGCAGTCGATTTCAAGTAAGCAATTTGTTGAAAACATGACAAATGTTCTGCATATGTATCCTAAAAATATTAATGATACTGCCTTTAACCTCGTAGGAAGTCATGATACACCTAGAGTCTTAAATGAGTGCAACCAAGACGAAAATCGCGCAAGGCTAATTTTCACGTTCTTATTGACCTTCATTGGAACTCCATGTATTTACTACGGAGATGAAATTGGAATGTCCGGAGGCCAAGATCCCGGCTGTCGAAAATGTATGGAATGGGATGTAAAGAAACAAAATAAAGATCTTTTTACACATATTCAAACACTCATAAGTATACGTAAAAAAGAGCCCCTTCTTGCAAATGAAGGCACACTCTCCTTTCTACCACCTGAGTTACATAGTAATTGTGTAGCTTTCACCAAATCAGATGGTAAACAAACCATCCTCGTTCTTTTAAATAGCAGCGAACAAGATATAAACTATACCCTTCCTTTTAATTTAAAGGGGAAAACAATTAAAAACCTTTTTACTTCTAAAGAATTTGCTGCTGATATTGATGAAATAGATGTGAAATTAAAGCCATTAGACTTTACAATATTAAAATTCTAAAAAACATTCTGAAAGACATGGGGCTATCCCAAATCCAAGGTGTCAGGAACTACAGAACCACAACTTCTATATATAAAAGATAGCCTCATAAGCATCTTCTATATATGGACAATCAAAGTCGTTTCAGACACCCTTGGAGGAGCCCCAGCCTTTTCCTTTTTTTTAGTTAAGGGGATCCCAATGAAAAGTAATCTAAAAAATATGACTCTATTCACCTTAACCTGGCCAATATTCATTGAAATTTTCCTACATATGCTGATGGGAAATGCCGATACATTAATGCTCAGTCAGTATTCAGATGATTCTGTTGCGGCGGTTGGCGTTTCTAATCAAATCCTCTCTCTCATTATTGTTATGTTCGGGTTTGTTGCAACAGGGACGGCTATATTAGTTGCCCAGAACCTTGGTGCTGAACGCAAACAAGCGGCAGGAGAAATTTCATTAATCTCACTTATTGTGAACTTGCTCTTTGGCATTCTACTAAGTTTAAGCATTTGGATCTTCAATGAAGAAATTTTATTGCTTATGGATCTACCGAAAAGCCTCCTTACTGAGGCTTCTTCTTATCTTAATATCGTTGGTGGTTTTGCTTTCATCCAAGCTCTAATTATGACGGCAGGTGCCATCATCCGCAGCTATGGCTACACGAAAGATGCTATGTATATCACGATTGGGATGAATGTTCTCAATGTGATCGGGAACTATTTATTCATTTTTGGTCCATTTGGAATTCCAGTTCTTGGCGTTGAGGGTGTAGCCTACTCAACAACTGTTAGTAGACTGCTAGGATTTATCGTGTTAATGATTGTCTTATTCAAAAGAGTTCCTGGAGCACTTCCTTTTAAACGACTACTAAAGATTCCAATGAAGCATTTGAAAGACCTATTGAAAATCGGGATCCCATCTGCAGGTGAACATCTTTCCTATAACGGATCTCAGATGGTTATAACATATTTCATCGCTATTCTTGGGACAGAAGCGTTAACAACCAAAGTTTATGCTCAGAATTTAATGATGTTTATCTTTTTATTTAGTGTAGCCATCAGTCAAGGGACTCAAATTCTGATAGGACATATGGTGGGTGCACAGAGAATCGAAGAAGCTTATCAAAGATGTATCAAAAGTTTAAAGATTGCTATAATCATTTCCTTATTTATGGCTATATTGTTTTCATTTGTGTCCACACCATTGATGAAAATATTCACATCTAACGAAGAAATTATATATTTAGGCAGCCTATTAATCTATATGACCATTATCTTAGAGCCAGGTAGAAGCTTTAATCTTGTGGTTATCAACGCGCTTAGAGCCACTGGTGATGTGAAATTCCCAGTCTATATGGGGATCCTCTCCATGTGGGGAGTAAGTGTTACCCTCTCCTATATCTTAGGAATTCATTTTGGATTAGGTTTAATCGGCATCTGGATTTCTTTTATAGCAGATGAGTGGTTAAGAGGCATTATTATGCTTCGTCGATGGAAATCAAGGGTTTGGATTCGAAAAACATTTATTAAAAATGAAGAGCCCATTAACCACAATTAGTGGTACATGGGCTCTTTTTATTAGAAACAGAGTTATTTTATAAATAGATTTTGTGAAAGCAAACCATCGAGAAAGAGGTTGATCTTCGCTGCAGGTGCGAGACTCCTGCGGGAGCAGCGGGACAGGTGAGACCCCGATCAATCTTTCGCTGCAATCAACCACTACTCTTTTCCGAAATATAGCAACAAAGTTTACGAAAACAGCCTTTTATTATTAGAAACTCTTCATTCTAACTTTCTACAATATTAATATTATAGTCCTTAAACCAAACATGAATTTGAGCTAGATGTGCTAACAATTGTGGCCCAGTCATGAGCTGCCCATACCATGGTACTTGGAAAGCTTTTCCGTCTGAATGAACAATATCTTTTAACTGTTTTTGATCAAATAATTCAAGTAGGACGGAAGACGAATCATCCATTATTTCATTAAGCCAATTTTTCACAAGAGATGTATATAACGGATGATGCGTTTTCGGATATGGACTTTTTTTACGATAAAGAACTTCATGCGGTAAAATTCCTTCTAATGCTTTTCTTAAAATTCCTTTTTCACGATTTTCATGCATCTTCATTTCCCATGGGATGTTCCATACATATTCGACCAAACGATGATCTGCAAATGGAACCCTTACCTCAAGACTTGCCCCCATACTCATTCTGTCTTTGCGATCAAGTAGTGTTGTCATAAACCAAATGAGATTTAAATAAAAAAGCTCTCTCCTCTTTGCCTCTATCCCATTTTCTCCTTCTAATCTTGGCGTTTCTTTAACCGTTTCATTATATTTGGATAATACATATTCATTGAGATTTAACTTCTGTTTCCATGAGTCCTTCAACAATCCTTGGCGTTCAACGGTAGATCTCATCCATGGGAATCCAAGACGATGAAAGTCTTCCTCCCTATGAAACCACGGATAACCTCCGAAAATTTCATCTGCACATTCTCCAGATAATCCTACAGTGAAATCTTGTTTAATTTCTTTACAAAACCATAGCAACGAAGAATCGACATCTGCCATCCCTGGTAAATCCCTAACATGAACGGCTTCCACTAAATAATCTTTAAGTGACTCTTGTGAAATATAGCATGAATGATGAGTCGTACGGAAATGTTTAGACACCTTTTCAATCCAAGGACCATCCGCATCGGGTTGAAAATCATTCGATTTAAAAAACTCTTTATTCCCTTCATAATCCACAGAATAGGTGTGGAGGCTCCCTTTCCCTTCACTTTTGTATGCATTAGCTGCAATCCCTGTAATCGCGCTTGAATCGACTCCTCCAGAAAGAAAAGTACATAATGGAACATCGGATACAAGTTGACGTGTGATACTATCAGACAATAAGTAGCGAACGTTCTCCACTGTTTCACCAAAATTATCTTGATGTTGTTTACTTTCAACATTCCAATATCTCCAGATTTTCAAACCATTACGTGAAAAAGTAAGGGCGTGCCCAGGTCTTAGTTCCGCAATTCCTTTAAATACACCATTCCCTGGTGATCGGGAAGGCCCAAGTCCTAATATCTCCGATAGTCCTTCACGATCAACTTCCGCTTTAACATCTGGATGTGCAAGTAACGATTTAATTTCGGAACCAAATAGCAAACCTCCTTTTTTCTCACTAAAAAAGAGCGGCTTTACCCCTAAACGATCCCTGCCAATAAACACATGCTCCTTCTCACTATCCCAAACGGCAAAAGCAAATATCCCATTTAAATGATCAACACAATCTTCTCTCCATTCAATATAAGAAGCTAGTAATACTTCTGTGTCAGAATGTCCACTAAATGAATATCCTTTAGTAAGGAGAACTTTTCTTAAATCTTCTGTGTTGTAAAGCTCGCCATTATAGCAAATCGTAAATGTGTGATCACCAACCTTTTTACTCATGGGTTGTTTCCCACCTTCAGGATCCACTACAACTAACCGTTTATGTCCAAATGCCACATAGGGATGCAGCCAAAAATTCGTATCATCCGGCCCTCTTTTCTTTAAAGTATTCGTCATTTTTTTCAATGCGTTTTCTTCAGTTCTTAAGTCATTCCAATAATCAACCCATCCAGTAATTCCGCACATTACCTATCATCCCTTCTCCCTTTCGAAAATTGGGCTCAATTACATATGGTTATCATATGCATTTTTGAAAAATTGGTTAACTGTCATAATTCCATTTTTATTGTAAAGAAATATGCTAAACTAAAGAGTTTTTGTAGATAATGAAGATAACAAAGCCACTCTATGTCATGAGGAGGGAAAATATGAATAATCTTTATCGAACTAAACTACTACAAAAGCAAAATCGTTCCTACATTACCGGAAAGCTTGAAATGGTAGATGACTTATGGCTTTTTATCGATGATGAATTTGATGAAGAGACAGACCTTGAATTTTATTCAGGGCAAGAAGTTGAAGTAAATCGAAATGGTGAGTGGCACAGGGGAATCCTTCAAGCGAATGGAAAAGTGTTTACTAAGTATTTAACATTATCATTAGAAGAACAGGAAAGCATTCGAATTAAGAAAAACCTAATCTTTGCACTCGAAATGCTAATGGATGAGTTAAACGACGATGCCTTTGTACAATTTATCTCTTCTTTAAATTCTATTGACTTTTCAATATATGATTGTATCTTCTGTCATAATCATTTATCTTTCCTTGAGAATAGGAAAATCAGACAAGGTGTAAACTTTATGACGTTTGATAATGGCGAAAGTGTATGTGCTGTTCAACATCACTTTACTTATTATAAAAAACAACGTGACCGATTTGAATTCACTTTAAGTAATGGAAAACGAATTATGATTGAAAAGTTTGAGTAACCATAGAGGAGCGGTTCCCTCTATACATAAGGGTGATTGGTGACTGAATAAAAATAAGATGTGCAATTATTTTTATTTTCGTGCAATTGTAGTGGGGTTTCGTGCAATTAATTCGATTTTGGTGCAATTGAAGTAGACTCTCGTGCAATTGTAGTTCTGATTCGTGCAATTCGATTTAAATACACTTTTATGGCGTCTTTCGGTTTATACGTTTGCTCTCTTTACCGATACTGCTTTGGCGCCACAAAATCTAAATGGATAATCTCAAATAAAAAAAAAGGGACTTCAACCACCAAATTGGTGGTTGAAGTCCCTTTTTTGTTAGGTTATGCAAAAGGATTAAACCCTAAAGGCAATCTTAAACCAAGGTAGAGCAAAGCAAGTAGAGCAATGATAAATTGTACCCAAAATGCGCCTGCTTTTTCCCCTTTTGAAGTTCTTACTAAAATCATTTCAAACATGGCTATTAACCAAATTCCTGCCAAGCCTTTAATACCGTATAGTGCCGGGTTAATTCCTTGGTGTTTCCAGAATAATAATGCACCCGTCAAAATAATGAGCAAGTAAAATAAGCGAAGGGTCATATGAACGATTTTTCTAGCTTTTTCTTTTCCACTATTATGTAATCCTAAAGCAACAAAAAAGAGAATAAGAGCTATCGCCCATGTCGTAATATGAGCATGCGTAGTATCAAACACTTTTATTTCCTCCTTTTATACCCAAATTGATTTCTCCAACCTTCATAATACCATAATTAATTCCTACTATTGAAATCTAATCCATCATGTTCTTAGATTTGTCACATTAGTGGGTAATATTATTTTGTAATACTCCAATCCCTTCGATGGATATTTCCATTATATCGCCCCTTTTTAAAAACCTTGGCGGATTAAAGCCTTTTCCCACCCCAGCAGGTGTTCCTGTTGCAATAATATCACCGGGTTGTAATGTCATTCCTTTTGATATTTCAGAGATGATTCGCTCGATTGGGAATATAAAATGTTTTGTATTTGAATGTTGGCGTATTTCCCCATTGATTTTCGTCATGATTGTGAGGTGATTAGGCTGTAAAATATCGTCATTGGTGACAATCCAGGGTCCCATTGGGCAGGTAGTATCCAAGCTTTTTCCTATAAAGAATTGTTTATGCTTTTTCTGTAAATCCCTTGCCGTAATATCGTTGATGATGGTATAGCCGAAAATGAAATCCAACGCTTCCTTCTCTTCAATCCCTTTCCCAGCCTTTCCTATGATCAACGCTAGTTCTCCTTCATAGTCTAATTCTTCTGTAACTTCATGATGACTAAAGACATCTTCCATGTGCCCGATGACACTAGTTGGTGCTTTTGTAAATACCATCACATCTTCGGGAATATCTGCTTCACTCCCCATTTCTATTGCATGGTCACGATAATTTTTTCCTACACACATGATGTTCTTTGCAGGAACTGAAATAGGAGCTTTCCATTGTACATTATCAATAGGGAAACAGTAAGGCGGCTCTTTAGGGTATGACCTTTTATTCATCATAATCTCTTCTATTCTCAAAATAAAAGAAGGGCCCTCCTGTATGCCATTAAGTATTGTTTCCGGAAGGTTATCTCCCATCTCTTTAACATTCCAGACTAGTTTCCCTGATTCCTCTACTACACCATAATATTCTTTGTCATTAACTTGAAAGGCTGCAAGTTTCATTGATTTTTCTCCCTTTCTTTTTTCTATTTATTTCTTAAATGATTTTTTCCTTATGCCTCTTTCTTAACGGTGTTTTCTTTACCCTTGTACGAAAGTGTTCTCCATAATTTTTCCGCTGGGCCATAGCGAAATTTTGAAAGCCAAATCTCTGAAAGAATGACTTGAATGCTAAATATTCCTATCGCTAACCATGTACCTGTAAGGAGTGTGACACCTCCGTATAAACCTAAACCATATGAGTAAAAGATTAGAGTACCTACTATAGACTGTGTTAAATAATTTGTCAGGGACATTTTTCCAGCTGTCGCTAATGGTTTAAGAATTTTAGCAAGTTTGCCATTTAACATTAATAATGCAATAAATGAGGCATATGATACTGATAAGAACGGACCACCTAATGCATCCTGAACATAAGAATATGCTAAATTTTTCTGGAATAAATATGGTAGACATTTTATGACAATACCTGTTATAAGCGTAAGGGTTAAGAGTAAAATCCATTTTCCTTTGTTTTCCCTTACTTTTTCCAGGGCGTGCATTTTACTAGCGCCGGCACCAATTAGCATCATTGGTAAAATCGACAAAAGTAGAAAAAAGATATTTGAAGGGCCATTTACAGCAAACCAATCATCAAAACGCTGCTTAAATATTTCATTAAATCCACCTTCTCTATAGGCACTTATGGAATTTTCGATCCCTTGAATATCTGCATAGTATGCCACTCCTGATTGATCTACAAATGACACTAAAATTAGTAAGATACTTAAGAATGCTTGAGGAATAGCAAATAAAAGGACTCCAATCCAAATGAGAACTTTACCAGATAATCTCATAAATAATAACAACAAAAAACCGAATAAAGCATAATTAATGAGAATATCTCCAGACCAAACTAAAAAAGCATGGATACACCCAATGATTAGTAAAACCATTAATCGTCTAATGGCAAATGGGTAGAAAGAGGTTCCTTTCATATGGGCTCGTTCTTGTTGTATCCCTAGACCATACCCAAACATCATTGCAAATAATGGATAAAAGCTTGCTTGAACAAATACATCAATCCAAGGGTAAACCATCTGATCAGTAGGAGCTTTCCACCATGTGTATGGGTCAATATACAAAAATGGCGAATGAAATGAAATCATATTAATAATAAAGATACCTAGGAGTGAAAACCCTCTTATTGCATCTAATGAGAGAATTCTTTCCTGTTTTTGTATCGGTGTAAAACTTTGCATAGCGAGTTCGTACCTCCACCCTAAATTTCTTTTTATTCTATTGTATCTTCTTTTTCCAAATTAGGCGATTATCACAATTCAATATATAAGCATATGATGTGGTATCTCATTTTGTAGTAAAGGTGTGAACGGTAATGCCTGCTTTTGTTGGAGCCGTTCAAGTTATTAGTGTAGGTTCGAGTGGTGTCGTTCATATTGGTGATGTCTTTCAAATCAATCCTGTTTCAACAGCCAAAACCTTTGCGGGTGCAGGCTCTTTTGTAACAGGGGACGGGATATCTGTTTATAATGAAAATTCTGTGACGTATACGATTGATGACGATGTCAGCGATCAACCTATCTATTTAAACTTGTGAGCGTGATGCTATGAAACTATATGTGCAACAATCCATTCACATTCAAATGATTAAGATTGGGGGAATGGCCAATTCCTCCGTTCTTCAAATTGGAACTTCGGGTAAGATTCAATCCGCTTCATATTTATACAATACTGGAGGTTTCACAGAGCCTGCCCCAGAGGCAGACAATGGCGGGGTTATTCAGCCTCCTGAAATAGAGCCCCTTGTTCCATTACAAGCCCCTACACCTAGTTAGGATAGAATCCCCTCAGGACAATTTAAGAGAGGTGGAAGAATGAACAATTATTACTCTTCTAATCAGCAGATGTATCAATATATCGCTTCATTAAATCAACGAATTACAAACTTAGAACAAACGATTGCTAGTCTACAAAAAGAATTGAAAAACCTTGAAAATAAACCGGCTATCAATGTCGAAAAGATTGAATATAAATTCGATCAGCTCAAAGTAGAAACATTGGAAGGAACCTTAAATATCGGACTGAACCCAAATGATCTTGGAGATATTGAAGATTTTGCTGTTAACACGGGAAGTATGAAGGCTCCTGTTGAAATAAAGAAAGAAACACGAAACGGCTTACTTCAGCATGTTGAAAACTATATCGACAAAGAATTAAGTACAATTATTCAAGATAATGAGAATCATTTAAATACAAATCTTGATCCCTCTTATTATGAATTGATAAAAAAAGATATCACAAATCAAATTCCTAGCCGAATTGACTTTTATCTTCAAACCATTCCAAAGGTTGAAAATAGAGAAGACGGAAGTTCGTGGGAGGAGAAAATTTTTGAGAAAGTAAAGAGCGATATTCACAAAGCGATTTTCACCTTTATGTCTCAAATGCCAGAAAACATGAAAGGAACGAATTTCAATGAACCTTCAAGTGATCAATCGTGATTTATGTGTAGGTAATATCAAAATAGACGGTGTGGCTAGTGCGTCATTAGTTCTTGTAGGGGATGCAAATATTATTCAAAATGCAGCAACGTTTGATACCCCTGCCGAGTCTCTGATTATTGGTCCACTTGTTCCGTTAACACCAAAGGGGTAGGGAAATATGTTCGGTCGTTATTCTGTTGTAAATAGAATTATTTTGGATACACTAAGTTTTTCATCTGTTTTAGAGATTGGCGATTCCAATAATATCAGATCCAGTTCGAAGGTATATGCGGTTCAGAGAGAACAAGAATTATTTTACGGAAGTGAAGGAAATTTCAATGATCCAATTTTTAGCGAGCCTATCCCACTTCCGCCATTGGTCTTTGATGTAGCCGTACAAAAGATCAATGAACGCCCCAATATTGTTGTTAATTGTATAGATATTACAGGGGTTTCCTCTGCCTCCGTCGTGCAAATTGGTCAAACCTGTGATGCTTATTCAGAGGCAAGGGTTAAAAATATCCGTCATCTATTGAATGGTGAAAATTCTTGAACAGGAAAGAGTGTCTAAACATAGTGTATTGTATATGAGAGATTAACCTATTGATAAAGGATGTTAACCCATGCCAGCGATTGTAGGTCCTGTACAAATTTTAAATGTTGGAGGCGGAACAGTACAATTTGGTGATACTGCCTTTATCTCTCCTAAATCCAGTCAAAAAACAACAGGAGGATCAGGTGGTTTTAACACGGGTCCGTTCCAGATTACGTATAACGTTTTTAGTGCCAACACAACTTTTGATTGTAATGTTGTTGATCAACCTATAGTTGGAAATAATTAAAAGGGTTGGCCTAAGGGTCAGCCCTTATGTATTTCCTGTATTTTGTAAATCAGTCTATAAGTTTGTAGGATTTATCTAGTTTGGTGAGTTACACATGGTTTTCCCATCTCTCTTGACTTTAATTTAATAACCCCCATAAAATCATAGAAAAGAGACTGTCCCTTAAGGGTTCAGACCCATATTACTTACGGAAGAAGTGGGAAGGTTTCTTCTATAAAAAAAGTAATGGTTCTTAACATCTTTGTAGGGACAGCCTTTTTACTTAGGATGTTTTCGTAAACATTGTTGTTTTTTGAAAAGGGGGTGGTTGGTTGCAGCGAAAGGTTGCTCGCTTTCCGCGGGGCGGGCGGTAAGCCTCCTCGTCGCCTTGCTCCTGTGGGGTCTCACCTGTCCCGCTACTCCCGCAGGAGTCTCGCACCTGCAGCGAAGACCAACCTTGTTACAAAAATTATGTTCTTAAAAACAACAATATTTAGAAAACAGCCATTCCTTAGCATTCAATAATATGAGAACCATCGAAGAAAAACAAATACCTCTCGTTAACGTTTACTTTTAAAATTTGTTGTAGTGCTCTAGTATATAAATCGACTTGAGCAGCATATCGTTCTTTTAAAATCGGATACGCTTCTTCAAATCCTCCTTTATAGCGATCGTAAATTCCATCCGTTTTATAATCAAGAAGGACCATGCCTTGATCATCAATAAACACTAAGTCAATGACACCTTGGACTAATAAGCTTTCATCTGTTAAATGAGTTGATGGATCAACCTCACAGACAGGAAGGCTCATACTAAAAGGAACTTCACGTTGAATTTGTTTTGCTTGCAGCAATCGATTGCCGAGGTCTGTTTCAAAAAAGGCGAGAATTTTCCCGATATCAATTACTTCTATTTGCTCTTGTGAAAGGATTTCTTTTCTTTGTAATTCGACGAGAAGCTCTTTCACTCCCTCGAGAGACGGTTTCGATTCCAATGAAATATGCTGCATAACAGCATGCATACTCGTTCCTATTTCAGCAGGTGATAAAGTATTGCTTGCCTGTAAGAATCGAGGGCGATTAAATACAGGCTTTTGAAATTTCCTTACTATTTCAGTACTACTCGCTTCGTCCCGAACTTCAAACATTCTTTTTAATTCTGATACGGATTGCTTTGAACGCAGTTTAGTTGAATCCAGGTAAGGATATTTCCAGCTTAACCTCTCTTGAACTTCGTCGTACTCTTTAGAACCTTCATCAACGGGTTTCCCCTCATGTATCGCTTTTTTCCAAGAATCATCTATTTCAGCGCTGATTGGTCCGTCAGAAACAAATTCAGATTTTTGATGTACATTGACCTTCCAACAAGATGGGTGTGAAATGATTTCTTCTGGGATATCAGCAACTAAACTTTTCTCCTCTTGTAAATGGGTACAATCACCGTGCCTAATTAGCGCAGGACCTATCCAATCGACATATGAAATCGCCCCTGCCCGTTCATAATCTCCTAGTAGCCAGTCTTCGTTTAAAAGAGATGATTGCCACTCTTTTAATGACTTGTCTATATCTTTTACAGTACCAATGAGATATAGCTTTTCCTTTGCACGTGTCAAAGCTACATAGAATACCCGCATTTCTTCAGCAATCGTCTCCATTCTTTTCTTCCTTTTAAAAGCAAGCTGTGGAAGGGATGGATAGCTGATTCTTCTCTCTGGATCCATGTATTTCGTTGCCAATCCATACTCTTTATCCAACAAATAAGATTGATTCAAATCCATCAAATTAAATTGTCTTGAGAGTCCCGCAATAAACACTACTGGAAACTCCAGCCCTTTACTTGAATGAATCGTCATCATTCGGACAACATCTTCCTGTTCACTTAAGGCACGAGCCGTTCCTAAATCTTCTCCACGTTCTCTCATCCGGTCAACAAACCGGAGAAAACGGAATAATCCTCGAAATGATGTTTCTTCATATTGCCTAGCTCGATCATACAAGGCTCTTAAATTGGCTTGTCTCTGTTTTCCCCCAGGCATTCCGCCAACAAAGTCATAGAAGCGAGTATCTCGATAAAGCTGCCAAATCAATTCTGCAAGGGCTCCTTGGCGAGCTAAAGTCCTCCAGCTTTGAAGATTTAATAGAAACTCACGCATCCTTTCATGAACTTCTTTCAATTCAGCAGAAATTTCTTGTTTTTGCTTAGAAAACCGTTTACAAGCTTCATAAAATGTTGGTGCTTTTGAATGAACTTTAATTTGAGCAAGTGCTTCTTCATTCAACCCTACAATAGGTGACCTTAACACCGACACAAGTGGAATATCTTGATACGGGTTATCAATCACCTTAAGGAGAGAAAGCATTATCGCCACCTCAGTTGCCTCAAAATAGCCACTAGAGAGATTTGCATAAATAGGAATCCCTTGATTTTTAAATTCTTCCATGATTTCTGGTGCCCATGGCATAGATCTTAAGAGAATGACAATATCCCGGTATTGAATGGAACGATTCGTCTTCGTTTTTGGGTCAAATATCTGTTTCCTTTCTTCAATTAATTCCTTCACTTTTGTTGCCATATAGCGTGCCTCAATCACTGATTTTTCAAGGTCCGCTTTACTAAATTCATCATCTGTGTCTTCTTGATCGGTCGCTTCCATCTCTTCTTCCGTTTGATTAATGAGCGTCATTTCGATAGGATAGGAGTCCTCTTTTGGGTACAAGGCCCCAAGCTTTAGCTCTGCTTGATTGTCATACTCAATTTCTCCCACTTCAACACCCATAATTTGTTTAAACAAGAAATTAGTCCCTTCCAAAACCTCATTACGGCTCCGAAAATTTTGAGACAGATCAATTTTTAAACCGGTTCCAGCGAATTCCTCTGGTGAAAATCGGTTGTACTTTCCTAGAAATAAATTCGGTTCAGCCAATCGAAACCGGTAAATGGACTGTTTCACATCACCTACCATAAACATACTTCCACTGGCTTCATCATCTTTTGTCACCAATTTTAGGATTGACTCTTGGACCATGTTCGTATCTTGATACTCATCTACTAATACCTCTTTAAATTGTCGCAGGTACTGTTCGGCTGCTTTTGAAGGTTTTCTTTCACCGCTTGAATCCGGATCCGTCAAAATCGCTAAACAGTAGTGCTCTAAGTCGGCAAAGTCCACAACGCCACGTTCATTTTTTACTGTCTCAAACCTTAGGCTAAACTCTTTTACTAATTCCACTAAAGTACTTATCGTACTTTTCATTTGAGACATGTCTCGAAGATAGGAATCTGGCTTACGTGAGAAAAAGTCCTCTTTAAGCTTTTCGATCATTTTCTTTCCTTTTTCACGTAATTTTTTCGCTTCCTCTATAAGCTCAGGAAGATACTCGTCCCCTTTACAACTCTTCAATCTCGTAAATGTAAGGTTAGAAAATCGTTCATATAATTCTTCCCATGATTGGTCTTGTGCCTTTAATAAGGTCGTTAACATTTCCATGTCATCGAGAAAATTCTCTGCTCGAGGTGCAGGTCCACCTGGGATTTTGGTTATTTCATACGCTCTTTGAAATAATCCATATGCTCCTTGTAGCTGTAGCTTAATATCAAACTTTAAAGCGGTGATAAACGGGAGATCATCAATGGAATGTTTTACATCGACATCATACATCTCTACTAGATCTTCAAGCCATTTAAATGGAATCGGGTTAGATCTCGAAAAGTCATAAAGTTTACGAATCATATCTTGAAGCGCAACATCACTGCGATCATTCGTAAAGGTATCAACTGCACGATAGAATTGTTCGTTACCTTCTCTACCATACTCATCTTCAAATAATTCGTCTAAGACTTCGTCACGCAAAAGCTCGCCTTCTGTTTGATCTAGAATTCTAAAGTTAGGATCGATATCAATTAGATAGTAATATTTGCGAATGACCTCTAAACAAAAAGAATGGAGAGTTGAAATCGACGCCTTATTTAACAAACTTAACTGCTTTCGTAGATGGACAGAATGTGGATTCTGATCGATCGCTTTTTCCAAAGCCGTTCCAATTCGATGCCGCATTTCCGCAGCGGAAGCATTAGTAAAAGTAGCAACTAGAAGTTCATCAACGTCTATTGGGTCATGATCTGTTATGATTTTTTGAATGATACGTTCTACTAATACTGCTGTTTTCCCAGATCCAGCAGCTGCTGCTACTAAAATATCCTGACCCTTTGCCCATATGGCTTTCCACTGATCATCGGTCCATGTAACATCATCTGGCTTTACAGGAATCATTGAATCCGTCATACATATCCGCCTCCTTTCTCATTCTTTCTAATAGCTCGTCCTGTTTTTGTGATGTGATTACTCTAAATTCATTTTCTTCTAAGGAAGAATCAAACTGACAAACAGGTCGATAGGAGCAAAATTGGCAAGGTGTTCTATCCTTATGCTTATATGGTGAAATTTCCGTTTTTCCTGAGATAATATCATTTCCGGATTGTTCGAAAAGTTTTCGAACATGTTTTCGCATTAATTGAAAATCCTTCTGATCTGCTGCTTTTGATCTTGCACTTAATGATCCGTCTTTTTTAAGCCCTGCGGAAATAATATCAGACGTCCCAGACTCAAGAGTATTATCCATTAGTCTTACAACTTCAGATTCTCCGAGGATTAACCCTTTCATCTTGAAGCTTTTGAAAATTTCATTCTCAATCTCGTCAAGTGTAAGAATTTTTTTACTGTTAACAATCGGATTATGCACATGAAAATATAAGACACCCGCTGGAAGTGCATCCGATCCGATGAGTTTTTTTGAGTTTGTTAATACGATATCTAAATAGGTGAGCATTTGTAGTGCAAGCCCATAATAGACTTCTGTTACATCCACATCTCTAGCACTAGACTTATAATCAACAATTCGTAAATATACACCGTTATCATCTTCCGCTTTGTCCACTCGATCGATTCTACCTTGGAGCTCCATTTTCGTTCCGTTACGAAGAGTAAATGTGAACGGAGGCAGCTCTGCTTGTTGACCAAAGCCAAGTTCTAATCCTACTGGAGAAAACCCACTTGCTTTAGCATGGGCGCTTAAAATCAGTGATGCCCGTCCAATGATTCTCTCAAGCTTCTTTTTAATGTAATGATGTCGATTAGAGCTTAGTAGAATTTGATTTTGTAATTTCGGTGCTAACATCATGACAGCCTGCTCAGCTAGCTGTATACACTGCTTCTTTGAAAGCTGTGCCCATGTCAATCCGTGCTTCTGTACTTCATCTGAAATCCATTTCAGAGCCGCATGGAACATCTCCCCAATGTCAGGTGCTTCAAGCCGAAACATCTCCCTCTCTCTTAGCTTTAACCCATGACGCGCAAAATGGGAAAACGGACAGCCATGGAAAAGTTCCATTCGGGATACACTCGCAAGTATTTGGTCACCATATAAGTCTTGACTCGTTTCCTCTTTTAGCTTTTGCGCTTTATTTTGATAGAAAAGACTAGAGAGTATATGTGTCGCTTTTTCTTTCCACCCTGGATCCCTTATATACTGATTATAGACATCCCACCAAACATCATAAATTGGATATCCTCTTCTTTTTAATTGTAACTGTGAGGTTAAATAGGAAATCGTCACATTAGGGTGGCATATATAATCTAGTTGCTTTTCTATTGTTAATTCAGAAGGATCATTTACCAATAGCTCGATTGGACTATCAGGAAACATTTCAGAAATTCGTTTAATATAGGGTGAAGGTAATAGAGCTTTTCCTTCTTCATTTGCTATCGGGTAGGAAATGTATAAGCCTTCTTCAGGGGTTGTTAGTGCTTTATAAGCAACGAACTCCTCATCCTGTAGCTTTGTTTTACTATTTGGTGCGATTTTCATCCCTTTCACTAGAAGGAGCTCTCTATCCTCATCAGATAGAACACCATCATCAGAAATTTTTGCTGGTAGTACACCATCATTCATTCCAACGACAAATGCTGTTTTTATATCTGCTAACCTTGACTGTTCTAAATTGGCAATCAGAATTTGATCAACTGCAGGGGGAACGAGAGAGAACTTCATCGATTCCATTCCAGTCTCAAGGATACTTGCAAACTTCTTTATCGATATTTCATCTTCCCCAAGGATTTCAACAAATTGATCTAACAAATCCATGACTGCTTGCCATGCTTGATCATGCTCTCTCGCAGCAATAAGATTACCACGCGCTTCAGCTTCCATACTTAACCGCTCAAGCTTTGCGGGGATGTCTAATTCTTCAAGATAGAGATAAACGATTTCACAATAATCACGACCCGTTTTTCCTTTTTGGAGCCTACGGGCAAAACGGAGAATCGGCGCTGATATAAATATTCTTAATTCATTAATCTCTTGTTCTACTTCTTTTTCCCTTGATGTTTGTGGTACCTCTGCTCCCTCTAAACCACGAAACCGCCGGTATACCCAACGCTCCTTTTTGGTCCATTTATCTCCTTGAATTCCATATGCTAATACATAGTTTTCAAGTCGATCCATTTTTTCTCTCAAACTATGAGGGTTACGGTCGACTGGAAACAGTAAATCTGTCTTGACCGCCCGAAAAACTGGCTCATACCGCCAATTTGTATTCATAATTTCAAGGGTAGAGCGAATCAATTCAATAAGCGGATGATTCAACATAGTTCGTTTTTGATCGATAAAATATGGAATTTCATAATCTGTAAAAATCGTTTCAATTAATTCTTGGTAATCTTGTCCATTTCGAACCAGAACGGATATATCTTTATAACGGTAGTTCTGCTTTCTGGCAAGCTTGCGAATCTCTCTTGCCACTCCTTCGATCTCGGCTCTTCGATTGGAAGCTTCCCATATTCTTAATAAAGAGGGCTCTGTATAAGGAACAATAGGTCTATCCTCGAAATGTCCTTCTAGATAGTTTATCGATCCGTTCCTTGACCGCTTATTTTGGACTAATCTAAGTGGTTCTTCAAATTCAATCGACTCTCTATCTGCAATCCCCCTGATTGTTTCATAAGTTTCTGCTGTCATTCTGAACAAGGTCGGATCAGTACTAAAACCGATTGTAAGTGCAATGGAAACACGTTTACAATACTTCATAAGCTGTTCAATAATTACAAATTCCTGTGGTGTAAAACTATGAAACCCATCTATATAGATTTCCGCATTTTCTAGCAAGGATGAATGTTGAATGGAATCTGCTAATAACTGAAAATAGTCCTCTGAATCAATGTATTTATCTTCTAATTTCTCCTCAAAAGATTGATAGAGAAGGTTAAGGTCGTGAAGCTTGTCACCTAGAACTTTTGAATGTTCACTTTCATTCATTTGTTCAATCCGAAAGTGCAATTCCTCTGGATGAACACAATAACGTTTAAACTCCGTTAACATGCTTTCAACATGCTCAATAAATCCCGCCTTGTCTGCCGCTCTTGTAAACAACTTCAATTCATCTTTTTTTTCGTCCATAATCTTACGGATCATCATGTTTAACCCGACATTTGAAAGATGGTAACGACTCATTCCACCTGTTTCTTGTAACACTCTCCAAGCGAGTCGAGTAAAACTATATACTTGAGCACGAATCATTCCGCCTAATTCAGGGGTATTCGCAATATTATATTCTGATAAGAATGTCATTTGATCAGGAACAAGATAAATAATAGGGTCCCCATTGGGATTCCTATGTAATTTTTCTTTGATCTCACTTAAAATAGTATTCGTTTTACCTGTACCAGAACGACCCTCAATAAATCTTAAAGACATCCTTTCACTCCTCTCTCCCAAACTCTTATCATCTATTATATCTATTTAGTCTACTAAATAATTGATTAGGTCTATTATAATATATGACGCTCAATCTGTCGGGGAAAACAACTGGTAAAAAGAAAAGCGGAAGCGCCTTGAAAAAAGGATGAAAGGCTAAGTTCGCCACGTCCTGTGGCAACGCCTTTCTGACCCACATCCTGTGGGCCTCCGACAAGCATAAGTCGAGTTACCAAGGAAGGGTGCCTTTCCCCTTCCTTGGTGGCTTGACTTATGTCTCGAGGAGCTAGGCGCTGGAGCTGGACACT
>JANAVG010000001.1:424525-520459 GCA_024213275.1 Rossellomorea sp. BNER | reverse complement strand
TTCCTGTCAAAAAATCAAAACACTATAACCGTTGATACATTGTATAAATGAATTTACACAATAATCAGGACTTGACTGGGAAAGAGAAAATGACGGTAAGAAAAGGGTTCGATGGTGCCGTGAAAATCCAAAAAAGAGAAAATGGCGGTACGAAAGAAGCTCAATGGTGCCGTGAAAAACCGTAAAAGAGAAAATGACGGTACGAAAGAAACTCAATGGTGCCTTGAAAAATCGCAAAGGTGAAAATGACGGTACGAAAGATACTCTATTGTGCCGCGAAAAATCGCAAAGGTGAAAGTGACGGTACGAAAGAAGCTCAATGGTGCCGTGAAAAACCGTAAAAGAGAAAATGACGGTACGAAAGAAACTCAATGGTGCCTTGAAAAATCGCAAAGGTGAAAATGACGGTACGAAAGATACTCTATTGTGCCGCGAAAAATCGCAAAGGTGAAAGTGACGGTACGAAAGAAGCTCAATGGTGCCGTGAAAAATCGTAAAAGAGAGAATGACGGTACGAAAGATACTCAATGGTGCCGTGAAAAATCGCAAAGGTAAAAATGACGGTACGAAAGATACTCTATTGTGCCGCGAAAAATCGTAAAAGAGAGAATGACGGTACGAAAGATACTCTATTGTGCCGTGAAAAATCGCAAAGGTGAAAATGACGGTACGAAAGAAACTCAATGGTGCCTTGAAAAACCGGAAAAGAGAAAATGACGGTACGAAAGATACTCTATTGTGCCGCGAAAAATCGCAAAGGTGAAAATGACGGTACGAAAGAAGCTCAATGGTGCCGTGAAAAATCGTAAAAGAGAGAATGACGGTACGAAAGATACTCTATTGTGCCGCGAAAAATCGTAAAAGAGAGAATGGCGAGTGCCGTCAAAAACCGCGAAAGTAGAAATGACGTCATCCAAAAAGAAATCTGAAACAAGGCATTCATTCTCGTATCGTCCAATCATTGTCAACAATTTCAAGGAAAAAAAAGAATGAGGCTGCCCTATCAAAAGGTTAGGAAACCATAATATCCTATATAGAAATAAATCTTCTATATTAGACACCTTTGTGGTCCCGACCCTTTTTGGGCAGTCTCATTTTTCCATTAAACGGCTGTTTTATCTTGTTTCTTTTCCACTGTAGCTAAGCCTGTCTTTTCCTCTTCTTTTTCTTTTTTATCGCCTGACATTAAATCATTTGTAGCACTTTTAAATTCGGTTAATGTTCTGCCAAAGGCACGACCGATTTCTGGGAGCTTTGACGGACCAAAAACGATCAATGCGATGACAAGGACGATGATTAATCCTGGAATTCCAATATTTGAGAGCATTTATGTTCATTCCTTTCAAAAGGTTAATTCGGGACTTTTTCTCCTTTTTTCGTCATTTGCTTTTTGTGTGCACGTCCATGTGCTTTATGACGGTCTTCTTCCACCTCGTTGGATTCATGTTTACCCATTGGAACGGTTGTTGCCGCTATTTCTTTTAGACCTTCTTGACTTTTTTCATAGACAAAGGAGGCTCTTGTGGAAATGTCTGCACCTGGTTTTGAGACAAATGGAAGCACGCGATAGTCTGTTTTCCATTGGGTCGGAGTTACTTCACAGCGAACATATCCACGGTAATCATTGAAGAATTTGATATGTTCGTTTTGTGCTAAAATGCGGTCGGTATCGGCACGCTTATCGGCTCCGTTTCCACCGGATGTAATAGAAGTTCCGACAAATTCAGCCCCCAAAACTCGGGAATTTGGATCATCAAAGTTTGTTGTTATATTTGAAGCCCAACTTGCATGAACATCCCCTGTAAGTACGATAAAATTATTCATGTCTTTACTGCCTACGAAATCTGTAATCCGCTGACGAGCAGGGACATAACCATCCCAGCCATCCATGCTGTATTTTGGTTTCGTCGGACTTGATCCATAATTTCGTTGTGCAAAGAAAATTTGCTGTGCTAATACATTCCACTTAGATTGTGATTGATCAAGGTTTCCGAGTAACCACTTTTCTTGGTCTGCACCAAGAAGAGTACGAGACGGGTCCAACGATTCTGGTGTTTGTGGGGAACTCTTATCTCCATTTGCTTGATCGGAACGGTATTGACGAGTATCAAGCACAAAGAAGCTGGCAAGGTCACCATAAGAGAAGTCACGATATAATTGCATATCTGCACCATGTGGCAAGGAAGATCTACGCAGTGGCATATGTTCGTAATACGCTTGATAGGCATTGGCCCGGCGTTTAACAAATTCCTCTACCGATTGACCTTTTTCTGGAATAGTATTGGCATAGTTGTTTTCGACTTCATGGTCATCCCAAGTCACAACCCATGGAAATGCAGCATGAGCCGCTTGTAAATCCCCATCTGTTCGATACTGTGCATGACGATTGCGATAATCCTGTAATGAAATAATTTCTGGGCCGCTATGACTTCTAACATTACCTGTACTTGCGACATATTCATTTGGACCGTATTCATATATGTAATCACCAAGATGGAAAACTAGGTCAAGGTCTTCTTTTGCCATATGTTTGTAAGCTGTATAGTAGCCGTGTTCATATTGTTGACAGGAAGCGAAAGCAAAGCTAAGGCTTGCCACGCTGGCACCTTTTGCTGGAAGTGTTTTCGTTTTCCCTACTTGACTAAGTTCATGTCCGGCTTTAAAACGATAGTAATATACTGTATTAGGCTGTAACTTGTAGACTTCTACATGAACAGAATGAGCTAACTCTGGCTTTGCGATTTCTGTTCCACGCTGAACAATATGACGGAAATGTTCATCTTTTGCTAATTCCCATTTCACTGGAATGTTATGTAAAGGCATTCCTCCTCCATTAAGAGGTTCAGGGGCTAATCTTGTCCATAAAACGACACTGTCGGAAAGCGGATCTCCAGATGCAACTCCAAGTGAAAAGGGGTAATTGCTGAATTTTGGAGCGGCATCCACTTTAAATCCACCCATTGATTGAGCAACAGCAAGTCCAAGTGAAATGCCGGCAATTTTACCTGCTCCTTGGAGAAATCCACGTCTATCAAGGTTTTTTTTCAAGCTTTCCTCATTTAACTTTTTGATCCATTCATCCATCGGTCTTTCATGTGACATGTTATCTTTCCCCTTTCAAAAACATATTTAATGAACTGAGTTTAATTGTAGGGGATATTTATTAACGAACTGTGAAGATTTGTTAAGTGACAAACGTAGGTGATTGAAAAGATAGGGAATTGTTAACAGGACTATAGAGGAATATAAGTGACTACTCTTTCCAAATCTGCTTCTATAAACGTCTGATTTCGACAAAAATCTATCCTTATGCGTAGTCTTTCTGTCCCTGTTTTCTTTATATTAACTTAAAGAAATCATAATGTTTTTCTGAAAGGACACGAAAAGTTTATACCTGATCATAATCAAGTGAGAACGCTACTAATAGACAGAAAGTAAAATTAAGTGCTAGTATTAAAATAAGGATAATTGTGATGGGAGGGGAAGGATTAAAGTGAAGAAGTTATTTCTCGTGGTTCTTTTTTGTTTTTTAGTGTGTATTCACCCAATTAAAAAACTAAATCAGTATGTTATTCATTCAAATGATGAACCCTCTATTTCAAGTCAATCCTACCTTTCCGATATTGATATGATCCCTGTTTCAATTACCTCTATTCTACAAAAACAGGACATTATGGGAACCATTCCATCTACTGTTTATAAATACTCAATCAAAATTTCTCATCGTTATGTGAATCTTTTTCCTATAGATTCATTCCCTGATTCACAGGGTTTTTTGGAAGTGGTTATGTCCCATTCTAATTACCTCTCCTAGTACTTCCTATTTAAATGGGTAGTATATTTATCATACCTAGACTATAAAACTGTAAGTTCTTACAACCTTTATAATCATTTTGAGAGTTTATTTGTTATGTCTTTTTATATAATACTTATTCTTTAGAAATGGCTGTTTTCGTAAACTTTGTTGCTATTTTTCAAAAAGAGAGTGGTTGATTGCAGCGAAAGGTTGCTCGCTTTCCTCGACGCTTTGCGCAGGAATAACGACCTTCCGCTCAATCAACTTCTTTATAGATGGTTTACTTTCAAAAACCCATTTATAAACAACAATCTTTTAGAAAGGCTATTTTCGCATTGATTGTTGCTTTCGAACAAGGTTGAAACCCGTAAGTATTAAGATTTGGGGGCATCTTTTCTTCAAACCAATAAATGTTTTACTAAAAATGAATATTTAAGATGTTTATAATTGACCAAAAACAACAAAGTTTAAGAAAAGAGCCTTAGAAATAAAACAATAGACTATATTGGATAAAATCCATAGAATTAATTGCCGTTATCATCTTTTTCCCTTGCTTCTTTTTGGGAATAATGACAGGAGAGCTAACGGCAATCGTTAGTGGATTGTGATTATCCAATGGAAATCGCTTTATCATTTGATTTTGCTAATAAATGATGAAGCTTTGCAAAAACAAGGAGGAAGCTTTGTGAGTGAAAATGATACTTTGGAAAGTTTGATGAAAATGCAAGTGCAACATAAGAAAATCCCTTTAAAGGAAGTAGTGAAAAGAGCCATCCTCATTACCATTGGGGCCATTATTATGTCCGTCGGGCTTGAGATTTTTTTAGTACCTAATCAAGTTATCGATGGCGGGATAGTGGGGGTTTCCATTATGCTTTCTCATTTATCAGGATTGAAATTAGGACTCTTTATATTCCTATTAAATATTCCATTTTTCTTTATAGGCTATAAACAAATTGGAAAAACGTTTGCGTTTTCTACTTTATACGGAATTATCGTCTTATCTATTTCCACCACCTTTTTACATCCTGTACCTGCATTTACTCAGGATATTCTGCTAGCATCCCTTTTCGGTGGGATTGTATTAGGTATTGGTGTGGGAATGGTTATTCGATACGGTGGGTCTCTTGATGGAACTGAAATATTGGCGATTTTAGCTAGTAAAAAGCTTCCCTTTTCAGTAGGGGAAATTATTATGTTTATCAATCTGTTCATTTTAGGAAGTGCCGGATTTGTTTTTAGCTGGGATCGAGCAATGTATTCCTTATTAGCCTATTATGTAGCTTTTAAGGTGATAGATATCACGATTAAAGGCTTGGACGAATCGAAATCAGTATGGATTATTAGTGAAAACTACCAACAGTTAGGAGATGCTTTGCTGCACCGGTTAGGAAGAGGCGTAACGTATTTACAAGGAGAAGGAGCCTTTTCTGGAGATGACAAAAAAGTGATTTTTTGTGTCATTACTCGTTTGGAGGAAGCAAAGCTTAAAGATATCGTAGCTGAACATGATTCATCGGCCTTTCTAGCGATTGCTGATATTGCCGAAGTAAAGGGCGGTCGGTTTAAAAAGAAAGATATACATTAATGATCTAATGATTATGAAATCATAACATTTCTTATGGAAAAGGTGACAGAAATGAATTTGGGATTTGGTGAAATCGTCGTCATTATATTCGCTGCTTTATTATTTTTTGGCCCTAATAAACTTCCTGAGTTCGGAAAATCTCTTGGTGTTACTTTGCGAGAGTTTAAAAAAGCTGCTCAGGGGTTAGTCGATGATGATGCTGACAAGGATAGGGAAAAGAAAAAAGTAGAATAGGGACTTCCTCGTGAAGCTTGACCTTAAGTACAAACGATTTTTTAAAACTGAAACCTTTTCTCCTAATGATTCGTATAAAAGATGGAAATATCAGTCATTAGGAGGGAAATATGTTTCTATCTCTTGATATAAAGGAAGCCGGTTACAGTCTTTATACCAAAATGATAGACAATCCATTTTTTTCGATTGTTCCAGTAAAGAAAGAATTGTCTGATTCAGTCTGGTTTCGTTTCAAAAAGGTCCTAACCATTCCTGCTGTAATATTCATTGGTAGTGTGACTGTACTAACTTCGATTTTTAGTTTGATTTACTAGGTATTAATTGATAAAAAGGAGCTACCTTATGGTGGCTCCTTTTTATCGATTAATGAATTCGGAAATTGCCGAAATTTGTCGATTGGTCAATATATTTTGATTATGGACAAATTAATGGTCATTATGGACAAATAAAACACGATAACGGATGAATTATCATCGAAATTGGACAAATTATTAAGTTAAGGCGCTTATATTCTTGCTTTGCTTAAGCAGGATACTGCTTAGGCATTGTCTAATTTAAGTACTGGGAGAGTGTTTAAAATGAAAATTAGATATACGGATATGATTCCTAGTCAGGAAGAACTTTTTAAACTATATGATGTTGAAGGATGGAACGATTTTTTGAAGTTACCAAAAGAAGCTTTACACCAAGCAATGAGCCAAAGCTGGTATGTTATTAGTGCATATGATCAAAGTCAATTGATTGGCACAGGTCGGATTATTTCGGATGGAATAATGAATGCCTATCTCTGTGGTGTCGTTGTTCACCCAAACTATCGGAATCAAGGGATTGGGAGTGAAATCGTTCAACAGTTAGTGAAAAAGAGTCATAAAGCGAATTTACATATTCAATTGTTTAGCGAAGAAGAAAATGTGCCCTACTATGAAAAGCTTGGATTTGAAAAATTTGCTTTTGGGTTGAAAGGGAAAAGGTGATAATCGTTAAGCAAAATAAGAAGGAGGAAAGGAAATGTATATTCCAAAGCATTTTAAAAATGAAGAGGAAGAATCTATTTTTATGTTTATGGAAGAACATAGTTTTGCGACGTTATTTTCTCATCACGATGGATCTCCTTATGCCACCCATCTGCCTCTCATTCTTAATAGAGAGAAGAGGGTTTTGACGGGGCATTTTGCCCGCCCTAACCAACAGTGGAAGGACATAGAAGGTCAGGAGGTTCTTGCAGTATTTCATGGACCACACAGTTATATCTCCCCGTCTTGGTATGAAACGAACAAAGCTGTTCCAACCTGGAATTATGAAGTGGTTCATGTGTATGGTTTGATAGAATTAATGGAAAATGACGATGAAGAGCTATTACTCTCGATGCTAGAAATGGTACAAAAATACGAAGATCAAAATAGCAGCTATAAAGTAGATGAGATTGAAAACGGTTTTTTGGAAGGAATGAAAAAGGGAGTTGTAGGGTTTAAATTCAATATAAACAAAATCGAAGGGAAAAGAAAATTAAGTCAGAATCATTCTGAACATCGGCAAAGGTTAGTGATTGAACAACTTGAACAACTTTCAAGTGACAATGCCGGGCAGATAGCTTCTTTGATGAGAAGGAATTTAGAAGATAAATAGGTTTATAGCGATAAGAAACATTAGGGGGAGAAAGGTATGATTTTAAGAGAAATTAATAACGATCTAACACTTAGGTCCTTTACAGTAGACGATTCAGAAGAGCTTTTTCAATTGACGGACCGTTCAAGAGAGTACCTTGGCCAATGGCTGCCATGGGTCGATTTTACAAAGGAAGTGAAGGATACAAAAGAGTGGATACAAGCATCTTTAAAGGGTTTTGTGGAGACAGGGGGATACATAAAAACAGCGGCAATTATCTATAAAGGCTCGATTGCAGGAACCATTGGCTTCAATATAATCGATAAATCGAATAAGAGTGGAGTCATTGGCTACTGGCTGGGAGAAGGCTTTCAGGGAAAAGGGATTATGACCCAGGCGTGTAAAGCTTTAATAGATTATGGCTTCCTAGAGCTAGGTCTTAATCGGATTGAGATCAACGTTGCAACAGAAAATCTCAAAAGTAAAGCCATTCCTGAAAGATTGGGTATGATCCATGAAGGGACAAAACGACAAGTAGAAAGGATTGGTGATAAATTCAACGATCATCAAGTGTATAGTGTTTTAGCTAATGAGTGGGAGAAATAATAGACTTCTGCATCGGGATAAATGCATTTATCCGCTAACTTACTATTAAACTCTTTACTCTGACGATTACAGGACTTTTTCCAATCATTCGGTTAATAAAGTAGCAATAGAAATAATCCACTATTAATCCATAAATAAATTATTCGGGTACACCAGTTTATCAAAATTATAGGCTTATCCCAAAATAGGGGCTATTCCAAAACCAAGGTGTCAGCAATCACAACTTTCATATTTAGAAGAAATCCTTTAGAGGAAACACCTTCTATATATAGATGATTTAGTGGTATCTGACCCTTTATGGGATAGCCCTTTTTATAATGTCATCCCTCTTTTTCAATGGATCAATGAGAAAATGAATTACCTTAGATGGGGTAACGCTTATGTATTCAAGTATCTGAAAATAGTTGAGCAACCATAAGCTATGCTAGTGGGATGTCAACAGGAAGGTAGTTAAGAACTAACATAGATTTAAGCAGTCTTCGTTGCAATTCATTTTATAATTTGATATTATTTAGATATTGAATATTTAGATGTCTAAATATATATGAAAGAGGTAATTCTAATGAGACTACAAGGGAAAATTGGAATTGTAACTGGCAGTGCTTCTGGAATTGGTAGAGGAATAGCTTTAGCGATGGCTAAAGAAGGGGCTCACATCGTTATTGTCGATGTGAATGAAGAAAAAGGAAAAGAGACTTTAGCAGAAGTTAACAAATATACAGAAGGCTTACTTTTTATTAAAGATATCTCCGTTAAAGAAAACATAGAGGAAATTGTTGCTGAAGTCGTAAGAAAATTTGGCAAGTTGGACATTCTAGTCAATAACGCACATGTATCAAGACAGGTGCCTTTCGTTGAAACAACATTAGATCACTTTGATTTATCTTTTGGAACAGGTTTTTACCCAACTTTCTATTTCATGAAAGCTGCTTACCCTGAATTAAAGAAATCTCAAGGTAAAGTGATTAACTTTGCTTCGGGAGCTGGACTGGATGGACAACCTACCCAAACTTCTTATGCAGCGGCAAAGGAAGCCATTCGTGCAATTTCTCGTGTTGCAGCGAACGAATGGGGACCAGATGGTATTAACGTCAACTTAATCTCGCCTATTGCACTTACTCCTGGTGTTGAACAATGGCGCCAAGACGATCCAACATTATACGATGCAATGATTAACAAAATTCCGCTTCGCCGCCTTGGTGACTCAGAGCAAGATATCGGTAGAGTGGCTGTCTTTTTAGCAAGTAATGATTCGGATTATATGACTGGACAAACACTTATGGTTGATGGCGGAAGCATTAAATTACGTTAAGGGAGGGAATTAAGTATGGGAAGATTAGATAAAAAAGTGGCGATTATTACAGGCGGGGCATCAGGTATTGGTGAACGCATGGTTGATCTATTCAGTAAAGAAGGAGCAATCGTCATTGCCGCCGATATTAACGAAGAAGCGCTTGAAAAGGCAAGCCAAAAAGAAAATGTATACGGCATGAAGCTAAATGTTGCTTCAGAGGAGGATTGGAAGGCATTAGCCAAAGAGGTTAATGATCGCTTCGGAAAGATTGATATTCTTGTAAACAACGCAGGGATTTCATCAGAAAAACCATATCAGGAAATCAATCGTGATGACTGGGAAAAAATGCTGTCTATTAATGGTTTTGGTCCATTTGCTGGTATGAAACATGTTGCTCCTTATATGGCAGCACAGAAGAAAGGTTCAATCATCAATATCTCTTCTTATACTGCTCAAATCGGTCAAGGTTTTAATCATTATTCAGCGTCCAAAGGTGCTGTTCGCGCAATATCTAAAGCAGCCGCAACAACTTTTGGCCGCCAAGGAGTACGTGTAAACACACTTTTCCCTGGAATTATTGAAACGCCAATGACAAAATCATTAGCAACATCAAAAGAGCTTCTCGACCGCTTAGTTCAAGCAACACCCCTTCAACGGTTAGGTCAACCTGAAGATATTGCGAATGCGGCATTATTCTTAGCATCTGATGAATCCTTATTTATCACTGGTTCAGAATTAGTCATTGACGGCGGTTTTTCTGCTCAATAAAATAATATATACACAGTGAGAGCCCCTAACCACTAAGGGGCTTTTCCTCATAAAGAAAGCAGGGATGTAAGCATATGAAAGAAAAAACCATCTTTGGACTCATTCATTCCATGGATCAGGTCACAAACCATTTAATTATTCAATGGAATAAAATGTTCAAAGAAAGCCTTGGTATCTCCCATATTCTTGTACTTAGCCACCTTAAGGAAAGCGGAAAAAGCCGTCCATCGGATATTGCGAGAGCTTTAGGATTGACTCCTCCTACTTTAACTCATTTATCAGAAAAACTCGTCCAGAAAAAGTTAGCTACTCGGCTTGTAGACGAAGAAGATCGCAGAATTATTTATTTAGCAATAACGGACATAGGAATCGATATGATCGAGAAAGCACACGAAGAAGGAAAAACACTCCGTAAAAATTTGTTTGAAAAGTTAACTGAAGAGGAACGGCAGCAACTATTATTTATTTACGACAAGTTAAATGATTCCATTAGGAAATAAGTTTTAAAAACACATATCCATTTTTGACTTTCTAGGTGTAAATTAGAAGGGGCTATCCCAAATCAAGGTGTCAGGAACTGCAACTCCAAATATAGAAGAAACCCTCAACACATCTTCTATATATCAAAGATTGTAGTGGTCCCTACCCCTTTTGGGATAGCCCCGTTTCTGTGTGAATTATATTTGTTATTTAAAATAAATCGGGGATTGTCGAGAATACATTTATCTTCTTCATATTCATTTCCATAAATCAGATCTCCACTAGATACATCTAATACAATTCATATAAGAAAGAGAGTTGAAAACCTCTCAATTCCATTGGAAGTATATTCTTTTTTGAAGTTCCACTAAAAAATATATTAATAGCGTCGATATTAAAGGGTGTTAATCATTTTGATAAGATGTTTGAATGGTTTGTTTGCTTGAATAATATGTTCAACATCTTTCAACGACTACAAATTATAAGTAAGAGTGGGGTCAGCGAAGTGAAAATAAGAACAAAATTAATGGCTATTATTTCAATTCTAGTTTTAGCCATTGTCACCCTGGGAGTTTTCTCGGTTACAATCATTGGGAGAACCATCGACGAGAATAATAGGTTAAAGAATAAAATGGATCTCCAAAAAGAAGTGAAACATATTCAATATCGGATAGCGGGTCTATCAAATGATGAGCGTGCGTTTATCATCACGGGAGATAAAGGATTTGCTGAAGGAATGCAGGAGAAAGCAGACGATGTTGGACGAAGCATTAAGAATATGAAAGATTTGGTCCATGAAAAGAAGTATAAGAAAGCCATTGATTCATTAGACGTAAGTTTTAAACGTTTCTTTGATATGAATCAGCAAGTTTTATCAGTATATAACACCAATCCAAAAGACGCGAAGGCCTTACATTTTGGTGAAGAAAGATCACTTAGAAAAGAAGTGTTAGATCCGGCGGTGAATCAGTTAGTAGATCGACTGGATTCAGATGTAGAAGGGCTAAAGAAAAATATTGAAGCTACCGCCAAATGGAGTGAAACGACCCTTTTAATGATTACGATTATTTCAACTATTGTCGGAACCACTTTAAGTATTCTGCTTTTAAGGTCGATTCTAATTCCACTAAAAATCATGAACCAGCAGTTAGAAGAGATAGCTCACGGTGAAGCCGATTTAACACAAAGGGTACAGGTGAAAAGGAAGAATGAGTTTGGACAATTAGCCAATTCCTTCAATTCTTTTGTGAAATCTTTAGGTGAAATCATTAAACAGATAGGCAGCTCTTCTTCTCAGGTGGCTGCTTCCTCTGAAGAGCTTTCAGCGAGTGCAGAACAATCCAAAGCTACCTCTGAACAAGTATCAGAATCGATGCAAGCGATTACGAATAGTATTAGCCGCCAAAATGAAATGACAGAAAATAGCTTAGAATTAATGAATAACAGTCTTGAAAGCTTGAAGAAGGTCGCTTCTAATACGAATAATGTTGCCGATTTGTCATATACAATGAAGAAACAGGCCGAAACAGGAGCAAGCTCTGTTCAAAAAGTTCTTGAACAAATGCAGTTTATCCATCAATCAGTGGACCTCGCTCGTAATGATGTTCACTCATTAGTGGCAAGTGCAACGGAAATCAGCGATATCTCTTCATTAATTACCGATATTTCAGCCCAAACCAATCTACTAGCACTGAATGCAGCGATTGAAGCAGCTAGAGCTGGAGAAAATGGAAAAGGATTTGCAGTGGTTGCTGAAGAAGTAAGGAAGCTAGCTGATGAAACCAATCTCTCTGCTGTTCAGATTCAATCGCTAGTCTCTACAATTCAAAATGAATCCACTGATACCGTTTCAAATATTCACTTAGTTCAAGAGAATGTCTCATCTGGTATCACTCTTTCTCAAGATACAGTATTGAAATTTAGGGATATTCTTGAATCTATTGAACAGGTCACATCACAAATTCAAGAAGTGGCAGCTACGACACTGCAAATTACATCTGGGTACGAGGTTGTTCAAAGGTCTATGACAGAAATAGCGAGGGGATCTAAAGAAACATCTGCAAGTACAGAGAATATTGCTGCAGCTACAGAAGAGCAGTTAGCCTCTATGGAAGAGGTCTCAAATGCAGCTATTTCTTTATCCTATTTAGCTGATGAATTACAGTCAATGATTTCTCGTTTTAAAGCTTAACTTTTGATCTTTTTTCTTTGGGTTTGTTTAAATGATTGAAAGAGGTGATCACATGCCCTTAATTTGTTTAGAAGGAGCAAGTGCAGTTGGAAAGACGACCACTGCCAATGAAATTGCAAAAGCGGCGGGGGTATACGTCATTCCAGGGGCGAATCTTTTGTTTGAACGGCCAAAAGTAGAATCAGTATTTAGAGAGGCAAGTCGAGCAGGAATTCATACGGACTCCCCTTTTAATGAAAGCAAATAATTTACAAAACATCTATTCTATTAGATGTTTTTCTTTTTGGGAAATTTATTCATTGAATGAGAAGAAGGAAATTTTAGAGCTTATAAAGAAAAGGATAAGAATAGATATCATTAAAGTGGTGATTTCATTGGAAGGTAGAATGCCAAAAAAGATTCATATTATTGGTTCGGTAGGTAGCGGGAAGACAACGTTAGCACAGAGATTATCGGTAGAATTAAATATTCCGTATTATGAATTAGATAATGTTGTCTGGAGAAGGTCCAGTAACGGGGATATAAGAAGAACTCCTGAAGAAAGAGATCAGCTGCTTGATTCTATTGTTCGCACCGATGAGTGGATTATAGAAGGAGTCCACCATACATGGGTGTCACAAGGCTTTGAACAAGCGGAATTGATCCTATTTTTGGATACGGGATATTCTAAAAGGAAATATCGAATGACCAAAAGGTTTGTATTTCAAAAACTCGGATTAGAACTAGCAAACTATCGGCCTACGATAACTATGTTTAAAAAAATGTTTGTCTGGAATCAATATTTTGAAAGAGAAAGCAAACCACAAATCTTACATATTTTAAAAGAGTATCACCATAAGACAATTTTTTTAAAGGACAATACAGAAATTAAACAGTATCTTTACTAGAAAGGAACGTTCATTTGGGATATATAGAAGATATAAGGAAGCTAGTAGGGCATCGACCATTGATATTTGTAGGAGCCGTAGCCGTTCTAGTGGATCCATCTGGGAAAATATTATTACAACAGCGAAAGCACCCGCGGGGTACATGGGGAATTCCGGGAGGCTTGATGGAGTTGGCGGAATCTACTGAAGATGTAGCGAAACGGGAAGTATTCGAAGAAACAGGGCTTATTATTGATGATTTAATGTTAATCAATGTTTACTCAGGGCCTGAACACTTTATTAGAGCAGCAAATGGGGATGAATTCTATGTCGTTACGACTGCTTATTATACAGAGAAATTTGATGGGGAAATAAGAGTAGATCCATCAGAGTCGATTACATTTGAGTTTTTTTCTCCGAACGAACTACCGGAGAATATGGTAAAAAGCCACAAAGCTATTATGGATGAATTTTTAGAGAAGTACTATACCTTTGAATAGAAAGGGGATAAACGATGACGACGATTTGTTTGGTAAGGCACGGGGAAACGGATTGGAACGCATTAGGGAAACTACAAGGAGGAACCGATATTCCGTTAAATTCAAGAGGGATCCAGCAGGCTGAGGAATGCCGTGAATTTTTCAAGGATAGTCATTTTGATGTACTCATCGCAAGTCCCCTAAAACGGGCAAAACGTACAGCAGAAATTATTAACCGAGATCTGAATCTTCCCATTGTTGAAATGAAGGATTTCGTTGAGAAACATTTTGGGGATGCTGAAGGGATGAGCATGAAAGAAAGAACAGCTATCTTTCCAAACAAGGAGTATCCAAACGAAGAGAATTGGATGTCATTTCAGGAACGGGTCATGGAAGGCGTCCATAAAGTCAACCAAATGTATCCGGATCAAAAAGTTCTTCTTGTTGCTCATGGGGGAGTCATAAACGCGATTCTAGTAACGATTTCAAATGGTGAAATTGGTGCAGGTAAGACGAGATTAATCAATGCTTGCATCAGCAATATCCATTTTCAAGAAGAAAAGTGGAATGTGAAGGAGTATAATCAGGTTTCGCATCTTACTGATTATATGGTTAAGGGGAAGAACTAAAGTGAAGAGAGGCAACATCACTTAATTTGTTCGGGTTATGAAGTTTTTTGTCCGTACATCACTATAATTTGTCCGTGATCTCAGATAATTTGTCCTTCACTCCACTTTATTTGTCCAAAACCACTAATATATTGACCGTTCGACAAAATACAACAAAATTCACAGTCAAAAGGTTGACCCCAACATGGTGGTCAACCTTTTTGTTCATGTTAATGAATATCAATATTTCCACTAGAAACTTTTAAGTTAATCGGATGTGTTCCTTTTCCATGCTTTCCACTGATATCTTTTTTGTTTATAGTATGATTTGTTAGAGGGAATTCACTAGAAATGTCCCCGCTGCTAACCTTCCCATTTAAGGTAAAGTCTGCATTGTCCGGAAGATCAAGGTCAACGCTTCCAGAGCTTATCTTAATGTTGACGGCATCGTTGAGCTCATTCAATTGGGCATTTAATCTGCCTGAAGAAAGATCGGCATCGAGTGGACCCTCATAGTCACTTAGATCTATCTTTCCTGAGCTAATATCAAATGAACCTTTATCCGTTTTGAGAGAGTGGATACTTATTCTCCCTGAAGAGCCTTCATGATCAAACTCTTTCGTCACAAAATTTTCCAGTTCTACATTCCCAGAGCTCATTTCTAATGAAAGAGTCGAAAGTGTCATCGGCTTTTCTTCTGACTGTCCTTCAAAGACGAAATTTCCAGAACCGACTTTAATGTCCATGTCTCGATTGTAATTTTCCGGAAGATAAATGGTGAGTTTGTTCTTATCATCAAAGAAGGAAAACCAATCAAACCATTTACGATTTACTTTTAATTCAATAGAGTCATTACTTTGAGAAATATTTAAATTTCCTTTCCCATGTAGCTCTGCCTCTAATCGATTGTTATCAGTAGGGATGACGGTTGTGCTGATACTTTCTACATCAATTTCAATGGATTCAATATCTTTTGTTACTTCGACCTCTTTGGTTTGATCATCAGAGCCGAAGAACGGAAGTCTATCACCATAATTCACGAATACTAACGCGAATGCCACGATGAGTAATAATAGAACAAATAAATTCTTCAAAGCTAATACCTTCTTTCGTCATTTGTTTTCGATATCCTCATCATATGACATTGGACTTTATTCAACAATGAACCCTGGATTTATTTTCAAGTAAGACCTGAGGCTTATAGTGTTCTCAGAAAAATAAAGATTCAAGGAATCAGACTAGTTGATGTGTTTATAAAAAATAGCTAATTTTTTTGGTGGAAATGTCCGCATCCTTTAGTGCTTGTGATATGTATTTTGCAAAGTCTAGGGCACTTTCGCCATCGCCGTGAATACAAATGGTGTCAGCTTGAATGCTTACATCTGTTTCTTGAACACTTGTGACTTTTCCTTCTTTGACCATACGGATGACCTGGTTTACAGCGGAAGCATGATTCTTAACGAGCGAATTGGGAAGTCGGCGGGAGGTTAATGTCCCATCGTGTTGATAGGTACGGTCCGAAAATACTTCATGGGCAGACCGCAGTCCTATCTTTTTCCCCGCTTTTACTAATTCGCTGCCGGAAAGTCCATATAAAATCAGTTCTGGATCGACTTTGTAAACCGCTTCAGCGATGGCTTCAGATAGACGCGTATTTTTAGCTGCCATATTGAAAAGTGCTCCATGCGGCTTCACATGCTGAAGTTTTCCTCCTTCAGATTTTACAAAGGCATAGAGGGCACCGATTTGATAGGTCACTAAATCATGTGCTTCCCGAGGCGTAATATCCATGTTTCTTCGACCGAAACCAACTAAATCTTGCAGTCCAGGATGAACCCCGATTCCGACGTTTTTTTCTAATGCAAGTTGAACGGTATTTCTCATTGTAGAAGGGTCACCAGCATGAAACCCGCAGGCGATATTTGCAGATGTTACATAATTAAGAATTTCTTTGTCACTTCCCATCCTATAGGCTCCAAAGCTTTCTCCCATGTCACAATTTAAATCGACTGTGTACAATTTGATACCCCCTAACGTAGTTTTAGAGCAATTCCTTGTTTAAGCTGCTGTAAATTCCATTCTTGTTCAAGATAAAGCTTCTGTGATTCTTTAACCGTAATTTCTTTAAAAGCAATCCTGTCACCTGGCTTTAGTTGTGCGACATATGGTAAATCGACGGTCACAATCTGCGCAATTTTCGGGTAGCCGCCTGTCGTTTGCCTGTCAGCTAAAAGTATAATCGGATTCCCATTTGAGGGGACTTGAATGGTCCCAAAACTCACCGCTTCTGAAATCATTTCCTCTTCATTCTGTAGTTCGAGTTTCGGTCCTTCTAAGCGATAACCCATCCGATCAGACTGGGATGATATGTTGAAAGACTTATTGAAAAAGTTGTGTAAGCTATCCTTTGAAAATAAGTCGTATTGTCTCCCAGCTGTTACCCTAATGAACGGTTTCTTATGATGGATCGAAATCAATTCAGAAGCTACGGTCCATTCCATTTCGGTAAATGGGGTATTATCTAAAAGTGGAGTAAGAGCTTGAATGATTTTTTTTGAAATGGATCCGATTTTTCCTGGTTGTAGCTCGTCTTCCGCTTTGAGGGCACGTCCTTGGTAGCCACCAATTGCTGCTCGGAGATAGGTCGATTTACTATTCATAATAGAGGGGACGTTAATACCGCCTGCAATCGCTATATAGGCCCTGCATCCTTGCCTGCTTTGACCGATACGAAGTTCGCTGCCTTTTTTTATAAGGATAGTACGCCAAAGTGGGGCTGGTTGTCCATCAATCGTCGCATTCATATTTGCTCCGCAGATTGAAATCAGTGTCGTTTCAGTAAATTCCATCACAGGTCCGAGGAGGGTGATTTCAATGGTTGGTTCATTTTCATCGTTTCCTACGAGTAGATTAGAGATGCGATGCGCCAACGGATCCATAACGCCACTTGCGATAACACCATGCTTCTGAAAGCCGTATCTTCCTAAATCCTGTATACTTGAAAGGAGGCCTGGTTTTTTAATTTTTAACATTGTTTAGCCTCCAATTCTCTATATTCGTCGAGTGAAATCGGTTTGAACCTGATTTTATCTCCTGCCAATAACAGACTAGGTTGCACCTCATGAGGACGAAATAACTTTAATGGTGTTTTTCCAATAAGCTGCCATCCACCAGGTGTTTCAATGGGATAAACCCCAGTTTGTTTGCCGGCAATACCGACTGATCCTTCTGGGGTTTTAAATCGAGGTGTTGCTTTCCTTGGTGTTGCAATTCGCTCATTCATCCCGCCGATATAAGGAAATCCAGGGGCGAATCCAATCATATAGACTAAATAATCACCATTAGCATGGATGGTGATGACATCTTCTGTGGATAACCCGTTATGTCTAGCCACTTCTTCGAGATCTGGACCAAACTCCCCACCATAGCAAACAGGAATCTCTACTATTCTAGATTCGATTTGTTTTAAAGAAGTAATGTTTGATAAAAATTTTTTTATCTCCTCACAGATGATTGAATAAGGAATTGTACTGTTGTTATGTAATGGAACTTTCATTGGGTTATAAAATAGAGCAACCGTTGTAAAGGCGGGGATATACTCAATCATCCATTCTGGAGGATGATCTTCTAACAAGGTCACCACCGTCTTAACGGATTGCTGGGTCTCTTCATTTATATCATTTCCAAAATCTATAATGATTGCCTGATCCCCTAATGGGTGAAGCTGATAGTTCATGAGTACACCTCCTGAATTTTGCTAGTGATATAGCTTTATAATATTCCTTTGTTTGGTCATAGAAGCTTCGTTGGTCGAAGCATAAAGTCCTTGTGTTTGCTCATAAAAGGTAGATTTCCCCTCATAAAAGTGTTAGTTAGGTTTTAAAAGGGTGGCCGGGCGCATAAATTTCCTAAATCGGTCACAAGCTATTCACCCGTACCCAAGCCGAAAAAACAAGTTTCTTCTTAAGTGTTTTCAGAATTTTCTCCCTTGTGTTCATTATAGTATAAACGTAACTCAATTCCCAAGTTCTTGAACAATCGGGACCGTAAATCCCGACATCTTTGTATAAATTTAATTGGTCCATTTTGACAAATAAAGTCATGACTTTTTTATTTCCTTTTTGTGAGTGATGTGATAATATTTAGTGATTCGAAATACTTTGACATTAACTATTACTCTTTGTTTTTTGCGAACCGAGAAATGTTTATAAATTATAAGTAAAGGAGTGAATTCCGTTGAATCAGACTGTAAAGCAGCCTTTATGGACGAAGTCTTTTATTATGCTGATGGTAGGGAATTTATTTGTGTTCATGTCGTTTCAGATGTTAATTCCGACTTTGCCGCCGTACATTAAGTCCATTGGGGCATCTGGGTTAGAGATTGGTTTGGTTACGACGTTGTTTTCAGTCGGTGCAGTATTAAGCCGCCCGTTTATCGGTTACATGCTTGAATATCGAACGCGGAAGCCACTCGTATTAATTGGGGCCATTGCACTTCTCGCCATTACGGTGATTTATCCGCTTTCGCAAATTGTTGTGATTTTCCTATTATTCCGTTTTGTCCATGGCCTTGCATGGGGATGGTCAACAACAGTGAATGGGACGGCAGCTGTGGATGTTGTGCCGAAGTCTCGTCTTGGTGAAGGAATGGGTTACTATGGACTTTCGGTTACTCTCGGAATGATTGTGGCACCTAGTCTAGGAATCTATTTATTTCAAATCACTACATTTACAAATTTAATTTATATTTCCGGTATTTTAGGTGTAATCGCCATTTTCTTACTGGGGATCGTACATTACCAGACGCCAGAAGTGGTGAAGAATACGAAGAGAGAAGAACTTAAATTCTCTTACCTAGGATCATTAGTGGAAAAATCAAGTTGGTTCCCGGCATTCATCACGATCATGGTTACTTTTGGATACGGGTCGATTGTGACGTTTATTGTTATTTTTGGAGAAGAACGCGGGATTGATCAGATTTTTCTATTCTATTTGTTTAATGCGATTATGGCCTCTTTATCAAGACCTATTTCAGGGAAATGGTTTGATCAAAGAGGGCCAAAAGGTCTGGTCTTGTTTTGTACCTTCATCACATTTATCGGAATGTGGGTGCTTTCATTTGCCCACTCCAGTTTGCTCATCGCCATATCTGGGGTTCTATTTGGAATTGGATTCGGCTCATTGATTCCAACCTTGCAGTCTTGGACACTTTCTCAAACACCGGACCATCGGCGTGGAGTAGCAAATGGGATGTTTTTCTCATCAATCGATCTTGGAATTGGCTTAAGTGGTCTTGTTTTTGGTGTGCTTGCACAGTATGTAGAAACAGGAACCCTTTTCCAAATTTCTAGTCTATTTCTTCTATTAGCAATGGGAGTAACAGTCGTCGAAGGAAAAAGAAGAAAAGTTTTAAGGCATCAAACAACCTCATAATAAGTATAAAGGACTAGCGGGATGAGAGTATATTGACCCCTCATTTTAGCTGGTCCTTTCTATAATTTTCTAAATGATATGGTTTCAGTCATGGTTAAAACGAGGCAATTCTAAAATGAAAACTAAATGAAATTTTACTGACACTTTTTTCTGTTAGAATATTACGAAGAGGCGAGAAGTGTAGATTCTTTAGGAAAGTAATCGAATCCTATACATATAACGGAGGCAATTATGACACAAGAAAAATTGATGATAGAAAAAACGTATTATGAGACCTTTTTAACGGGAAATGAAAAGGAAAACCCTGTCAATGTACTTGGAAATGCCTATTTTGAAGAACAAAAGAACGAGATATATGATTTGTCACATATCCGTTTTGCTCAAGGGGAGATCTATTTTCATTGTAAAGATTATGAAACAGCCATTTTCAAATGGGAAAATATTAATAATGAATTGGAACCTTGGGCTAAGAAAAATATAGCCGATGCTTACTATGAGCTAGGACTGCTTTCCTCTGCCGAAGATGTGTACACTTCGATTCAAGCAGATGACAAAATTCTTAATGTTGAGGTCGCATTACAATTAATCTCGCTCTATATTGAAAGAAATAAGCTAGAGCTTGCCTATGGAGAAATTGAAAAAGCGATTAGCATCGATCCTGATTATCCAAATGTTACTTCTATGGCAAAAACGTTTTATGAAGAACATGAAGATTGGGATAAGGCTGTGGAACTTGCCGTTAAGGAAGCGATTCGTACGGAGTCTTTACAATGGTTCGCTACACTTAATAGCTATATTGATCGTGAATACACGGGTAATTTTGCACCAGGATACTTCTATTCCTTATTAATCTCGGCTTACCGTGTCGACCGTAATCATTTTAAAGGGATTACATCTTCGCTTTGGAATAGTTATCAGTATCGAGAAAATTATCTTGAATGGATCCGAACAGTTAATAATATTTTCTTGAATATTGAAGTAGAGCTTTATGATGCATGGCAAGAAATTTCTACTCTATACCAAAATACGTATTACGAATTGATGGAAGGTCCTTACCTAGTTAAAGATCTTCAAAATGTGATGCCAGATCTGTTGGTCAACTGGTTTAAAACAACGAATGCTCCAAAAGCATTACCAGTAACGGCTGCTGTCTTAGCGTGGAGTGATCTTTTCCCTTCAACAATAGATACAGAAATTGTATATGAAGCGGAAGAGTTATTAACTCAAGTTAGGGGAAAGGAAGTCAGCTTAGAGGAATCCCTTCAATTTTTTAACCAAATAATAAGATGGGCGGAGAGCAATAAACTTGAAGTCGGCTATAAGTTGAAATGGTTAATTGACCAAATTGCTCATTCCAATCAAAAGCATTTAGTCATTGCTGGCGCAGTAGGAAGTGGGAAATCGTCGTTTATTAATTCCATCTTAGAAGAGAATGTTTTAGAGAGTACGACTTCAACCCTTTCATTCCTTCAACATGATGATCACATTGAAATGAATGAGATCTGGGAAGGTGGAAAAAGAACATGGAACGAACGTTCAGAACAACATGAAGCAATGGCAAGCGGGGCGTATATTGAATGGAAACTTCCTTCAAACCTTCTGAACAATTTAGGTTGCCGTTTCATTGATACTCCTGGATTGAGCGGAAGTAGTTTACGTTTAAAAGAAACCTTTGAATATTTCCCGTTAGCAGACGGAATATTTTATGTAATTGATGCAAATACATCGCTTCCAGATCATGAGGCTGAAATTCTAGCAGAAATGAGAGACTACGTAAGCGATCTACCAGTTCACTTTCTCCTTAATAAAATGGATGAAGTTGATAATGAGTACGATGCGGAAGCAATTTTAAAAGATATTCAAGAAAAAATTGATATCCTTTATCCAGGTGCTAAAGTTTTCCCATATTCATCCGTAAAAGCAGTGAGTCTCCAGCAGGATGACTTGGCGAGCTTTATTCAATCAGAATATAGGGTGAATGGCCGTAAAGGAGAAGGAGAGCGTTCTGCACAAATTCTATATGTCGTCCGTCAAACGCTAACAAAACTATTAAACAAACGAGTAGCTATGGAAAAAGGATTAAAGAACTCAATTGAAAAAAATGAGGATATTCTAAACCGCCTCTCAGGCTTCATGAATAGTTTAGGAGACTTAGAGAAAGACAAAGCCCGTGCCATTTCTAAATCATATCGTGAAGTAGTGGCCCAAATGAAAGCAGAAATGGTGGAAGAGGTTCCAAATCGCTTGCGTGAGTGCTCGAGTTTAATTAGTGAGGAAAGTGATTTTAGACAGGTACACATTGAACTTAATGAAAAAATGAACGAGAAAATACAAGACTATCTTCGCATCGATCTTCTTCCAAAAATGAATAAGCATCTATTGGATTGGGTTACTTCAACGAATGGTGAACTTACAGAGACCCAAACCTATTTAGATGAAATGTGTGCGACTTTTAACGACTTGTTCGAAGGGGATAGACTTAGTCTCCCATGCGATTTTAAAGTTGTAGAGGATTGGCAGAGAGACATCTCGCGTATGACAGGCCGATCTCAAATTGAGAAAGAAAATATTATGATGAGATTAAAACCTGCTCAATTTCTATTGAAGAGTGCAGGAAAGCTATTAGGTGTTCTTCCACAAAATAAATCAATTCTCTCTAATCAGTATAAAAAATATTTAGAGAATGAGAGTTTTGAGGATGTAACGCGATCGATTACAAATAAGTTTTTCTTACAATTTGAGATGTTCGAGAGAGCTTTAGAGCAAGATGTAGTCATTCTCTTCAAAGAACCACGCAGCAATTTAGCAGAAACCGTAAACGAGGTTCAGGCCGAAATCGAAACAAGTCAAGAATCATTAGCTGAGATGAAATCGAACCCTGAAGCATATTATGATCCATTAACGCTATTTGAAGTAAGACTTCTTCAATATGAGTTTATGAAAAAAGCAGGAGGGTCTGGTACCATTTCCTATTCTAGATAAGGAAGGCGCGTCCGTTTTTGGGCGCGTTTTTTTTATTAGGCTTAGTTTCCTTGACTGGGGACAGGGGGTTTTTCTTCGTTTTTCTTTTAACAGGCACTAGATGAGAAGAGTACTTGTTAATGAAGAGGTGGCGAAATTTGTTGAGGAATGTCGAACGGTCAATATATTAGTGTTTTTGGACAAATAAAGTGGAGTGATGGACAAATAATAAGGTTCATGGACAAATTAATAGTGAGATTGGACAAATTAATTATCTACATCCATCTCTAGTACAATAGCAAACTAAGGAATACCATTTTCAGTGTGCTTTTTGTGCTTGATTCTTAAAACGGAACAGGATTCTGGGCACATTTCCGATTCGAAAAGAATATAGATGAAAGAAGGTTCCTCTAGAACCCGAAATCATTTAATGGTGAAGGGAACGAATTGTATGATGATGGATTGGTTTATAGGTTTAAATCCTACTATACAAGCGTTGATAGGTGGAATGTTAACGTGGGGATTGACGGCACTTGGGGCCGCATCGGTATTCTTTTTTAAACGAATTGAAAAACATATGATGAATATGATGCTTGGGTTTGCCGCTGGGGTTATGATTGCTGCCTCGTTCTGGTCGCTATTAGCTCCATCTATTGAGTTCAGTGAACAAAGTGGCCAAATTCCTTGGCTTGCACCTGCAATTGGATTTTTGTTAGGTGGAATATTTATTCGTTTATTAGACTTTGCGGTGCCACATTTGCATCTTGGAGAGCCATCAGAGCATGCAGAAGGTCCACCGACACAATTGAAAAAATCAACGCTCCTCTTTTTAGCGATTACTCTTCACAATATTCCTGAAGGGTTAGCGATTGGAGTGGCATTTGGCGCTGCGGCTTTAGGAATTGGAGATGCGACCATTATCGGTGCCTTGGGATTGGCTATAGGAATCGGGATACAGAATATGCCAGAAGGAGCAGCCTTGTCCGTTCCATTAAGAGGGGAAGGGATGTCAAGGTTGAAGGCATTTAACTATGGTCAACTCTCAGCAATCGTCGAACCCATTGCGGCGGTGATTGGTGCAGCAGCCGTCATCTTAATTCAGCCGCTTTTACCCTATGCACTGGCCTTTGCTGCGGGAGCGATGATCTTCGTCGTCGTCGAGGAGCTCATACCAGAATCCCAATCATCTGGAAGCAAAGATTTAGCCACATTAGGATTAATGTCTGGGTTCGTTGTCATGATGATTTTAGATGTTGCTTTGGGGTAAGTAGGAAGGAAAAGTGATAGCGCCTGGCACAAAGCCTGGGTATTGTGGGTAGTGTACCAGGCACAAATTCAGTGTTTTGTACCAGGCACAAATTCAGTGTTTTGTACCAGGCACAAATTCAGTGTTTTGTACCAGGTACAAATCCAGTGTTAGATGAATAGCCCCAAGCAAAAAGGGTTGGCCCGTGGAAGTGGGTCAACCTTTTAAATTATTTAATAAGGGAGCTTAATGAGTCAATCTCTGTATCAGAAAATATTTTTCCTGGATTTAAAAGGTTTTTTGGGTCTAGTAAGTGCTTGATTCCCAACATTATATCGAGAGAATCGCCGTGCTCTAGCCTTTGGAATTTTTGTTTCCCTAATCCAACACCATGTTCTCCTGTGCATGTTCCTCCGCGTTCCAATGCAAATGAAACAATGGTTTCATTTAACGTTTCTGCTTTTTCTCTTTCAGATGGAGAATCAGGGTCAAATAAAATTAAGGTGTGAAAGTTCCCATCTCCAACATGACCAAAAATGGCACCGTCTAATTGTAAGGAATCAATTTCCTTTCTCGTCATCTCTACGATCACGGGGAGAGCGGAAAGGGGAACACATACATCCGTTCCTAAAACACTTAAATGAGGATATTGATGGCGAAATGCGTATGAAAGCTCGTGGCGTGCCTTCCAAATTAATGCTCTTTTCTTTGAGTCGGATTCAAAGAAAAGAGAAGAACAGTTATACTCTTCTAAGATTTCTTTTGTAAAAGAAACATCATGATGAACCCCTGCTGCGTTCCCAGTTATCTCGATAAAAAGAGTCGGAAGCTCCTCGAAAGATGTTTCATGGTACTTATTCATTTGTATTATGGAGCGATCGTCCACTAACTCGATACGACCAATGGACACTCCACTTGTAAGTAGTGCTACGGCTGCTTGTCCACACTCTTTAACAGATTGAAAACACGCCCTCCCTGCAGTAATGGTTTCAGGAATTCCATGTACTTTTAAAATAATTTCTGAAAAAACTCCTAGTGTACCTTCTGAGCCAACGAACAAATTGGTTATGTTATATCCAGACGATGATTTACTTGCAAGGCTGCCGGTACGAATAACTCTCCCGTTTATTAATACAACCTCCATATCTAATACTTGTTGACGCATAGCCCCGTATCGAACGGCTGTTGTTCCACTTGCATTTGTAGATGCCATGCCGCCTATTGAAGCATCAGCGCCTGGATCAATAGGGAAAAAGAGACCATGCTTTTTTAAAGCCCGATTTAGTTGTTCTCTTTTTACACCAGGCTGCACCCTTACTACTAAATCTTCAGGTCTTATTTCTAAAATATTATTCATGTGCTGAAAGTCAATGGAAATGCCTTGTTTAATGGGGATCGCTTGTCCTTCTAGTCCTGACCCGATTCCATAAGGTGTAATGGGGAGCTTATTCTTGTTTGCATAATGAACCACTGTTTGAATGTCTGAAGTAGTATATGGGAAAACCACGACATTTGGAAAAACAGGTGAATGTGATGACTCATCAAAACTATGTTCTCGTAAAATCGTCTCATTAATCGAGACTTGTCCTTCTGTTAGTAAAGACTTTAAATCATTGTAACAATCCAATCGACTACCCCATTTCTAATAATTAATAATATTAAAAATTTTTAATTTACAATTATCCTATCATAATCTATAATGCACTACTATTAGAACCACCTAATTAGTAAACTTCATTCTTTAACAAAATTTAATAATTCAATAAGCCTTTTACACAAATTCCTAGGAAGATACTAGATTTAATCTGAATTTAGGTTGTTAGATTTCAATAAAAAACTTTATTCAATTTTAATTGAAGCTTTTTAATCCTGCACAAGGTAATTCGTCATAGGGGAGGAAATCTACAATGAGCGCAACACACAACAAAAAAATGCAAACGAAAGAACAATTGATCCAATTATTATGTGAACTTGTTAATGTAAAAAGCATTACAGGAACATCAGATGAAGTAAAGATGGCAAATACTATTGTCCAGAAACTGGCTAAACTACGTTATTATCAAGATTATCCTGAATATCTCCAACTACATCCAACTGGAGATGGACGCTATTACGTTATGGCTTTAGCTAAAAAGGAAAATACTAAAAAAACCGTAGTAATGGTAAGTCATTTTGATGTTGTCAATGTAGAAGATTACGGGATGTGGAAAGAAAAAGCTTTTCAACCTGAAAAAATAAAAGAGCTGATGAGAAGTCGAATAGAGGAATACCCAAAGGAAGTCCAAGAGCATTTGGAATCAGATGATTGGCTGTTTGGCCGTGGTACGATGGATATGAAAGCAGGATTAGCCCTTCAAATGTCGCTTCTTGAAAAAGCAACTCTAGGAGAATTCGATGGAAATTTAGTGTTGCTTGCTGTACCAGATGAAGAAGTGAATTCCGAGGGAATGCGTAAAGCTGTCCCTACATTATTACGACTAGCTCAGCAATATGATCTTGAATATGAGTTGATTTTAAATTCAGAACCAATGTTCACGCAGTATCCTGGAGACACGAATCATTATTTATACACGGGTACAATTGGTAAAGTAATGCCAGGGTTCTTATGTTACGGGAAAGAAACACATGTAGGTGAACCGATATCTGGTTTAAATGCAAACTTAATGACGTCATTGATTACCTCTGAAATGGAGTTGAACACTCAATTTTGTGAAACCTGTGGGGATCAAATAAGTCCTCCGCCTACTAACCTTATTCAAAAGGATATAAAGCTGGATTACTCTGTTCAAATTCCACATCGTGCCGTTACATTATTTAATTTGTTTATTTTTGAAAAATCATTGGAATCGGTTGTAAATGAGCTGCTCACTGTTGGAAAACGTGTAGCCAATCAAATCGAATCGGTTTATCAACAGCGGGCAAATAGTTATGCCAGGCTACATGGTCAAGAGAAAAGTGAACGGAGTGTAGGGGTAAGTGTTCTTACCTTTGAGCAACTACGTAATTATGCGATGCAAACTTTTGGTGTAACGAAAGTTCAGGAAATGGAACAAAAAATTTATGCAGAAGCCGATCTTCACCTTTATGGCGATCGTGATTTGACAATAAAAATCGTCGATGAATATGCCATTCTTTGTAAAGATTTATCTCCGATGATTGTATTGTTCTTTGCTCCGCCATATTACCCTGCAGTAGGTGATCATGATCATCCATTTGTTAAGTTGCTAACAGAAGACTTGAAGACTTATGCCGATGAACAGCATAATATTCCACTTGAAAAGATTCGTTACTATAACGGAATTTCTGATTTAAGTTATGTCAACTTACAAGAAGATTTAACATCACTTGGGTTTTATACGAATAATGTTCCTGTATGGGATATAACCTATTCGATTCCTATATACGAAATGAAGCAGCTGAATGTCCCTGTTTTAAATGTCGGTCCCGTTGGACGCGATCCACATCAGCAAACGGAGCGGCTTAATGCGACATATGCCTTTACTACTTTAAAAGATATGGTCGAACATTTATTGGATGCAGCTTTTGATCATTCCAAGGAGGAAGACATTTAATCTCATCGCTAGCTTGCGTTTTACATGATTATTCAGAATCCAGGCTGAAAAAGGTTGACCCTAACAATAAGGGATCAACCTTTTCCTTATGCGGCAGCATTTTTACTACTTGTTAGTAACTTCGCCTGAATTAATCGACTACGAACGGTAATACCAATCCAGCTAGCTAAAAATGCTTTAATAAGACCAACGACAATAAAAGGATAAACTCCACCTGCAAGTGCTTGTCCCCAGGTTAAATCCAGAACAAATTTTAATTGAATCATCCCAAATAACAAGGTGATGATCATTCCTACCGTATTCGCCATCATGGCCATTGTTAAATTATATTTAGTCCGTTCAAGAATAAGCCCCGTTATGAAAGCAGCGGCGATAAAACCAAATATGTACCCTCCTGTTGGTCCTACTAACACCTGTGCCCCACCTTTAAATCCTGCAAAGACAGGCAACCCAACAGCACCTAGAGCAGCGTAACAAATCATGGCCAATGCTCCATATCTGCTGCCTAAGATCGTAGCGGTTAACCCGACTGCTAATGTTTGTCCGCTAATCGGTACAAGTGGTAAGGGAATCTCAACCTGTGCTAGAACTGCTGTAATCGCTGCGAATATCCCACATTGAATTATCATCCTAAGCTTTGATTTTTCTTTTGTCATTTTACCCTCCAATATGTTAACTGTTTTTAATTAAAGTTAACACAATTAAAAGCGAATGAGTAGAGTTATTTATTAAATTTAATTGAAAAAGGGAATGACCTCGATTTGGCCATTCCCTTTCATGTTTAATTATTAACTATAAGCAAAATCTTGCCATCATCAAGCTTGTCTTCATAAAGCTCGGCTTCGTGTTGTGTAAAGCCAAATTCTTGCATTTGGGTACGGAGCTCGTCTCCTTTTTTCATAAAGACATTTCCAACGACCGTATCAATGCCGACTTCTTTTATCCCAATCTCATTAGCATCTGCATTGTCTGCTACTCGTTCAGTTCGATCATCATCATGGGAGAGGACGTAAAGGTTTTTCTTATCAATCCCTTTAGAGGCTAACATTTCAACTTCAGAAATTAATTCCTTGTCATTATAGAACTCCTTAACTGTTGGTTTCATGTTCATTCCTCCTTGTTAATGTTTTTAACAACTAGCTGCTATAAAGACTATTCCCGGAATTATTTTTCGTAAACATTAAGTGAATTTTGTTTAGCTGTTAATATTCCTGTTTTTTAAAAATTCCCTTAAGATGGAAGGGAACTAATCAAAAAGGAACCCAAACCATACAAATCAAAACAGAGGGCTGTCCTAATTTATGGAATCAGGAACCATAACTTCAATAGATAGAAGGTCATCTTCTATCTATGGTCAGTTCCTGATCCTTTTTTGAGCTGCCTTTTTCTTTTTTATTTAACAATAATCTCCAATAATTCACCAATATGAAGGCAAGTCGATATTTTTTCTAGCCTTTTTTGTTATCTAATTATATTTTTCCTATATAAATGCTCCAATTCGGTTAATGTTAAGTGTTGAATATAATGATCGGATTTGTGAAAGATATCTGCTTGAATTAATAGCTTAATGAATTGCTGTCTTTTTTTCTCTACAGCTTCCCTAAGGTATGGCATATTTCATTCCTCCTTCACGTTTTAATAAGTTAATCATAAGGCGCACTTAAATAGAATACTGTTACTTTGTTAGAAAAAGTAACGGACTATTTAAAGGTTTTTTAATAATTACGTAAATGTAATAAGAACGAAAAAGAAATCGACAAAATCTGAGTGGTGCCAGGCACGACCCGGAAAAGCTCGAATTTTGTCGGTGTTGGTGATTGCTATTACAGCCTGTTTTCCTATAAACTAATGGGAAATGAGTTTAGATTGATTCGGTTCGGAGTGGTGCAAATGGAACAGGAAGTAAAGTACGACATAATGGAAGTGTGCCTTCTGGCAGGGAAGGTATTACTTCAGAGCGGTGCTGAAACGTATCGGGTAGAAGATACGATGATGCGGATTGCATCCCATTATGGGATTCCCCAATCACATAGCTTTGTTACTCCAACGGGTATCATTTTTTCGATTGAGACTTCAGAACCAACGAAGACAAAGCTGATTAGGGTATCCGAGCGGACAACGGATCTTAAGAAAGTAACCAATGTCAATCGAATTTCCAGACAGATCAGTTCAGGAGAAGTGACACTAGAAGAAGCCTATCAGCTTTTAAAAGAGGTGGAATCCTCTAATCTGTCATTTTCATTTATGACACAGATCCTTGCTGCTGCTATTGCGAGTGGATGCTTCCTCATTATGTTTCAGGGGATATGGAATGATTTCATTCCAGCGATGGTGACAGGTGGCATCGGTTTAATGAGCGTTATTTTTCTCCATAAAATGGTGCAAATTAAATTTTTCGCTGAATTTATAGCTTCGATCATTATTGGATTGCTTTCTTATGTCTTTGTACAGATTGGACTTGGAAATGAAATTGATAAAATTATCATTGGCTCCGTCATGCCGCTTGTCCCAGGACTTCTCATTACAAATGCAGTACGAGATCTGATGGCTGGGCATCTTTTATCAGGCTTGTCAAAAGGAGCAGAAGCCATGCTAACAGCTTTTGCGATCGGTTCCGGAATAGCCGTCGTATTAACGATTCTTTAAGAGGAGGGAGATTCATTGTCAATAATAGAACAGCTTGTCACTAGCTTTATTGCGTCAGCAGGTTTTGGAATCATCTTTAATGTGCCAAAAGAATCTCTTCTCAAGTGTGGGTTTGTTGGCATGGTCGGCTGGATCGCTTATATCCTTTTATCTAATGGAGGGATCGACATCGTCTTGGCTACTGTCATAGCCTCATTTATAGTAGCGGTTATCAGTCAATATTTTGCAAAAACATATAAGACGCCTATCATCATCTTTACAGTCGCAGGAATTATCCCGCTTGTACCCGGTGGTTTAGCCTATGATGCCATGAGGAACTTTGTGGAGAATGACTACAATATGGCGATCAATCTTGCTGCAAAGGCGTTTATGATTTCGGGTTCGATTGCAATGGGGCTAGTGTTTTCTGAGGCAATCAACCAAGCCATTCGAAAATCTAAACAGGAACTTACTAAAACATAGAGTTAACGAAATTTACGATTGGAATTTAATAAATAGATCTATTTATTAATGCTAGAAATTATACCTATAAAATTCATGGCGATTCTTGTTGAAAGAATCGTCTATTTTTATGAAAATTTTCTTAAAAAACACTTATTTTATCCGAATAAACTAGATGTAAAACCTAGGAATTTCCCAATGTCGAAACAGCAGGAAAAAAGAAAATTTCTCCGTATTTGTTATGTATCAAATAAAGGAGGAATCTTTCTATAAAATTGAAAAAATTGCATCTGTCACTCTAGCGTTAACAATGTGTACCCTTGATTGAAATAGCTTTTTATTTGCTTAAAGGTATCGCAATACCGTAAAAATCCCTATGATTATAGTTGTGAATTTACCATGTTTTACAATAAATAGAATGTTCCTACTATATTGATTCGGTAGGAAGGTCCCTTATTTCGATTTACGAAACACTGTAAAATCTACTAATAAATACAATTACTAAACTTCTAGGAGGAATTCTATGAAAAAACCAGTTTTAACACTAGCGCTTGCTACATCCCTAACATTTGGGACAATTGGTACACATGCTACATTGGCTAAATCAGTAGAAACGCCACAACAGCAACCATTTAAGGCATTAGATAATAAAATGTTTAATAGTATTAATGCGGATAATATCTATGACAATATTGATTACTTGTCCAAAACTCCTCGTGTGGCTGGAACAGAATCAGAATTTGAAGCGGTTCAGTACATCAAAAGCCAATTCGAATCCTATGGATATGACGCTGAAATTCAGCCATTCACTTTCTTCGGCTATACACCTCCACATACACTTGAACTAGCAGTAAATGGCTTTGACGGAGAACTTGATCCTGGCACATTTACATATGCTGTGAGTGGTAAAATTTCCGGTGAATTGGTTTATGCAGGATTAGGAAAGAATGACGAGCTTCAAAACAAGGATCTAACAGGGAAAATTGCCCTGATAAAACGAGGGGAATTAACTTTTGCAGACAAGGTGTTAAATGCAGCGGAAAGAGGAGCAGCAGGTGTTATTATTTTTAACAATTCGGAGGGCTCATTAAGTGGAACCCTTGGTGGTCCAAACGAAGACTTTGTACCGGTTGTCTCCTTATCTAACGCAGAGGGTGAAGCTCTTTTAGCTCAACTAAATAGTGGTGAAGAATTAACGGCGAGTCTCAATGTTGAAGGAGCAAAATATGGCGAACGTGAATCTTATAATGTAATTGCTACAAAAGAGCCAACGAATAAAAGGAAAGCAACAGATGATATCATCGTTGTCGGGTCTCACCATGATTCGGTAGCAGGAGCACCAGGTGCTAATGATGATGCATCTGGAACGGCGATGACTCTTGAGCTAGCTCGAGTGATGAAAAACGTACCATCTGATACAGAAATCCGTTTCATTACATTTGGTGCTGAAGAAAATGGCCTTCTAGGATCATCCCATTATGTGGAAAACCTATCCGAGGATGAAATTGAGAGAACAATTGCTAATTTCAATCTTGATATGGTTGGAAGTAAAGATGCTGGTGATTTAGTTATGTTGACGCTAGATGGCGAACCAAATCTAGTAACAGAACTTGCACAAAAATCAAGTACTCTATTAAATGGGGAGGCAACTCCATTTGGACAAGGTGGGCGAAGTGACCATGTTCCATTTGCGGAAGCAGGAATCCCAGCGGCGCTATTTATTCACAGCCCAACAGAACCTTGGTATCATTCACCTGAGGATACAATTGATAAAATTAGTAAAGAAAAACTACAAGATGTAGCTGAAATTGTAGCATTAGCTGTCTTTGATCAAGCCCGTTTCAACAGCATGGGACCAAAACCGAAAAAGTCTCCAAAAGTGAAAGCGGCGCCTGAAATGAAACAGAAGCAAGACATCAGATAGAAGAAGCCATTCACTTCCGATTTTTGGGAGTGAATGTTTTTAATTTTGTAAAGGATGAAGGAGGGACTTGTCGAATTTTGTTGAGAAATCGATAAAGTGGTGAAAGTTGAGAATATAATCTATGAAGTTGACAACAAATTGCCTGAGCTTGAGAATAATAAGGCTGAAGTCGAGAACAAAGCTCATCAAACTAATGAAAATCCCCTCGAATATCTATTAAAATAGATAGGGAAACATAATATTGGTATACAAGTAACCAATTCAACGAGTGAAGGGGGAATATACGTGGAAATTATCCAACAGTGGAACCAACAGGATAGTGATTACATTAGAAAAAAGGTTATTGAGCATAATATGAGATGTCTTTCTGAAGAGGTGAAATCGCCACTCGAAAATGTTAGTTTTATGATAAGAAATGAGGAAAATGAATTGGTTGGTGGAGTTACGGCGACCATTTTCTGGCATCACATGCATATTGATTTTTTATGGGTTTCAGAAGGGCTAAGACATGGTGGGTACGGAAGTCAATTAATCAAGAAAATCGAAGACCTAGCGATTGAAAAAGGCTGCCGTCTTATCGTCCTAGACACATTTAGTTTCCAGGCACCGGATTTTTATAAAAAGCAAGGGTTCAAGGTCATTGGCGTAGTGGAGGATCATCCAAAGGGCCATCATCAATATTTTATGGAGAAGAGATTGTAGTTAACAGTTTTAATAAAAGAAGCCCTCCCATGAGGGGGCCGGAACCATATTTGTGTTTTAACAGGGCCCCAAAGGGCACGATTGAGGTACTTATTTCACTATTTGCGCTCTATCAGGACCTCAAAGGACACAAACAATTGAGGTCCCCATTTCACTATTTTCGCTTTATGAGGCCCTCAAAGGTCACAAGTGAAGTCCTCAATTCTCCACTTGCGCTTTATCAAGGCCACATTCGACACTACTGGGATCTTCAATTTTCATTTGCTGTTTCTTCTTTTAGTGGTCCCTGAAAGCCTTTTATTTTTTATTTCTATCCGCATAAACAGCCATTGCATCACACATGAATTTCGCTAAACCCTCACCGAATTGATCGATGTTCTTGGTGAAGCGCTCGTCATCAACATACATTTGACCTAAGCCTTTAAAGGCATCGAGTGAATAACTACCCATCTTGTTTAAGAAGTCATACCATTCTTTAATGGCAGCTTGAGCTTCTTCAGATTCAGGTGATTCGTTACGATGAGACGCAAGCTTTCGGTAGATCGCATTCATTGCATCTGACATCGCTTTTTGTTCCTCTGTAGTCTTTCCAATTTTGGCATTTGCCTCATCTACAGCTTTATCCCCCCAACGTTCACGGGCTTCTTGCTCATATGGGTTATGGCTAAAGTCAAATCCTTCAAACTTTTCTTTATTCGACATTTGTATTTCTCCTTTCGAGTGTTTAATCGTCTTATCAATGGTCGCGATCATTTTATCGAGTCGATCACGTTTTTCTAGCAGCATTTTCCTATGCAGCTCTAATGCCTCTTCTCGATTAAAGGTAGGACTACTGATAATTTCCTTGATTTGTTTCAAAGGGAAGCCAAGCTCTTTAAAAAATAAGATTTGTTGTAGTACCTCAACGTTATCGTCAGAGTATAGGCGATAACCGGACTCCGTTGTCTCCTCTGGGACTAATAATCCAATTTCATCGTAATGATGTAGTGTGCGCACACTAATACCAACTAGATCAGCTACTTCTTTCACTTTCATTTTCTCTTGTCTCCCTTCATTTATTACTTTAAAGTATCACGCAACGTGAGAGTCAATAATAAAAAGAAAAAAATTTTATGCCTTGAATTTTCTTGTTTTCAGGGGGAACTCATCATCCAATTGTTTTGAGGTGATCGAAAAACCTCTTCATTTTTTTACTATAAGACAAATAATTCTAACTTTTTTAAAGGTTATTTCAGGAAATAAAAGAATAGTAATAATAAATAAGCCTGAAGGAGGAATAAATGTGAATGTAAAAGAAATATTCATCGAACAAATTACGACTTGCTATGATGAAAGTGGATGGTTCGTATGTCTTAAGGACTCCTTGAAAGATCTTACGGAGGAGCAAGCATCGCTAAAAGATGGTGATACAAATTCGATTTGGGAAATTGCCTTGCATCTTTTATTTTATAATGAGCGAAATTTAAAGCGCTTTACCGGTAATAACATTCCGGCCAAGGAAGGAAGCAATGCTCAGACATTTTTAAATAAAGATCATCTTTCATGGGATGAGACGGTCAATCGACTTTTTCAGAATTTGGCGGAATGGCGAAAGGTTGTAAAAGAGTGTAGCAGCCAACAGTTAGAAGAGTGGAGTCCGACTCTATCGCTTTTATTCCCTCATAATGCCCATCATATTGGACAAATCGTCCACATCCGTAAACAGAATGGATTATGGAACTCCGAGCGAGGCGTTCATTAAGGAGGTAGAAGGATGAATATCAAAAACAGTTGTGCGATGGTAACAGGAGGAGCCTCAGGTCTTGGGCAAGCAACAGTAAGGCATATCGTTAGGCATGGTGGTAAAGCATTGGTTATAGATGTGTCAATAGAAAAGGGGAAACAGCTTCAGGAAGAGTTAGGCGAAGCCGTTCATTTTGTAAAGGCAGATGTGACGGATGAAGACGATGTCAGAAATGCTCTCGACGAAGGAATAGAAAAGCTTGGCCCTATCAATACGGTTGTCAACTGTGCTGGTGTTGTGGTAGCACAAAAAGTGTTGAGCCGAAAAGGAACACACTCTCTTGAAGATTTTACAAAAGTGATTTCGGTAAACTTGATTGGAACATTTAATGTAATACGATTAGCAACCGAGCGAATGGTTTCCAATAAGGAAAATGAAGAAGGAGAACGCGGGGTCATTATTAATACTGCTTCTGTAGCAGCTTTTGATGGGCAAATTGTGCAAGCTACTTACTCAGCATCAAAGGGAGGGATTGTCGGTATGACCCTTCCAATTGCCCGTGAACTAGCGACAAAGGGAATTCGCGTTATATCGATTGCACCTGGGCTGTTTCACACACCAATGTTTGATGCACTTCCGGAAGAAGCTCGAAGTTCCCTAGGAGAAATGGTTCCGTTCCCTCCTAGGTTAGGCTACCCATCTGAATATGCCCAGCTGGTCCAAAGCATTATTGAAAACCCAATGCTCAATGGTGATACGATTCGTCTGGATGGTGCGATTCGGATGCAACCTAAATAAGGACAAAATAGTTAGAAACAGTGCGTTTAATTTGTCTAAAATGAATGCGCTGTTTTTTATCGAATTTTGGGAAAAATTAGGTCGGGATCGATGATTATGCTATAATTTTAATAAGTACAATAGCCATGATGTTCTCTAGGGTGAAGGGCTTTCATTCCCTGAAAGAAAGGGGGTGAAGCCTTGATTACCATTGCAGAGGCATTGACACTGACGATTAGTTTTTCGTTGCTTGTGATTGCGATTTTGTCTTTTCGGAAAGACGAAAAATAAACCACCCCATTAGCTTGCAGGCGTAGGGTGGTTCTGCACTAGGGCCCACTCGGGTTTTGAGCCTTCTCCCTATACAGGGAATTTCTATTGTACTGAAGGGTTGAATGGTGGAACATTCAGCTCTTCTTTTTAATAGTATGTCCATCTACCTAAAAGATACCATAAAAGATTTCTTATGTCATTATATACAATACCCAACGGAGAGTTGATTAAGAGTTTAGGCATGCTATTGCCCTTAATCAACTCTCCGTTTTCTATTTGAAATATTTTTTTAAAGATTGACGTTTAAGTTAAAAACAAACCTTGGGAAATCAGGCTATATCCTTTTTAGATTGAAGGAAAATAAACACCGTTCTAAAAATATATTTTAAGAATATAAATAAAATGTTGAAATATAATTTCAGTAATGATTATAATATAGGTAATTAATAATCTGTAAACGCATTCATCAGGAGGGTTCAATAAATGCAAGAAAATTTCTCAGGATTATCTACAGAAAAAGTAAATCAGAATACGCTTAAGATTGATATCGCAAGCACAGGTGATATTCTTCAAATGATTAATGAAGAGGATCAAAAGGTAGCTGTAGCTGTTCAAAAGGTTCTACCGGAAATCGAGGCGGTCGTGGATGAGGTGGTTCGTTCCATTTCTCAAGGTGGCAGACTCATTTATTTGGGAGCAGGAACAAGTGGTCGTTTGGGCGTGTTAGATGCTGTCGAATGTCCACCAACCTTCAGTGTTGACCCTGAACTGGTAGTTGGTTTAATTGCAGGTGGGGAAAAGGCGTTTGTAAAAGCGGTTGAAGGTGCAGAAGATAAAGAAGAGTTTGGGAAAACGGATTTACAAGAGATAGGACTAACACCTAATGATACGGTTATTGGAATTGCCGCTAGTGGACGTACACCTTATGTCATTGGAGGACTTCGTTATGCAAGAGAATTGGGTGCAAATACAGTAGCTCTTTCTTGTAATGAAAATGCCAAAATTTCTAAAGAGGCAAAACATGTAATTGAGGTCATTGTTGGACCAGAAGTATTAACAGGGTCCACTCGTTTAAAAGCTGGGACGGCTCAAAAACTTGTACTCAATATGATCTCTACAGCATCCATGATCAAACTTGGAAAGGCTTATGGAAATCTAATGGTTGATGTAAACATAAGTAACTTTAAACTTGAACAGCGTGCCATTGGTATGATCCAAAGTATCACTGGGGTTGAATATGAAACAGCCGTTGCTACTTTAAAGAAGGCAAATAATGAAGTAAAACCATCAATCGTTATGATTACTTTAAATTGTGATTTTGAAGAAGCGATGAGTCGACTTGAGGATGCAAATGGATATGTAAGACTAGCCATTGAAAGATAGTCCATGAAAGGTAAGGGGTTTCGATGCAGGTAAAAGGAACACTAAAAATGATATCTAATTTGATTGACGAGCTCCCTAGTTCAGAACGGAAGATCGCTGAATACATTCTTGATCATCCAAGGAAGGTCATCAAATTTACAACAGCCGAGCTTGCTGACAAGTCGAACACAAGTGCGGCGGCTGTCATCAGACTGTGTAAATCACTTGGAATAAAGCGTTTTACTGAATTAAAGGTTAGGATTGCAGGGGATTTGGCCAATAAAGATGATTCAACAGGCTACCGGGATATTTCCGCAAATGAATCACTATACTCGATCATCGAAAAGTCAAGAACGAATAGTATTCAAAGTATCAATGAAACAGCTGAACTGATCCAAGAAGAAATGGTTCAAAATGCGATTCATGTCCTTGAAAAGGCAAATAACATTCATCTATTTGGAATCGGTGCTTCTCACATCATTTCGCTTGATGCACAGCAGAAATTTTTAAGGATCAAAAAGAATGCGACCGCTTTTTCAGATTTACATTTAGTTGCCACCTTAATCGCAAATTCGAGTGAAGATGATGTTGTTTTTGGAATTTCTTATTCAGGTGAAACAGACGAAGTAGCCAAGGTCTTGAAGCTTGCGAAGGAAAAAGGGGCGAAAACCATTAGTTTAACAAAATATGGGGGCTCTAAAGTTGCTAATATTGCTGATATTTCCTTGCACACTTCTTTCACACGTGAGGCACCATTTAGAAGTGGAGCGACATCCTCGCGCCTTGCACAGCTGTTTATGATAGATGTCTTATTTCTAGGGTTATCAGCTTCACGATATGAGGATACGGTCACGTATATTGATCGTACTCGTGAATCGATCCATACATTGAAAAAACTTTAGGGGAGAAAGGGGATTTTAGAAATGAGCAATCAAGAACTAGCGAGAAAAATTCTAGAGCAGTTCGGCGGTGCAGACAACATTGCAAGCTATGAAAATTGCATGACTAGACTTCGTATTAAGGTATATGATGATCAACAAATTAATAAAGAAACGATTAAAAAGATTGATGGAGTACTAGGTTTTGTAGAAGATGAAACCTATCAAATCATTTTAGGTCCAGGTAAAGTCAATAAAGTTACCGAAGAATTTGGGAAGCTTGTCGCAAATGAATCCGGAGAAATTGACTTGAAAGCTCGTGCTTCAGAACAGAAGAACGAATTGAAGAAAAAGAACAGTACCCCATTTAAGTTACTTCTACGACGGATTGCCAATATTTTCATTCCACTTATCCCAGCACTTATTGCTTCTGGACTCATCACTGGTTTCACGAAGTTCTTTGTGCAGGCAGGATGGTTAAACGGCGAGTCCCAATTAGTCATGATTCTATCGATTATTGGAAGCGGTTTATTTGGATATCTAGGCATACTTGTAGGGGTAAATGCGGCGAAAGAGTTTGGCGGATCGCCCGCATTAGGTGGTTTAGCGGGGATATTAATCATTAATCCAGCTATAGGTGATGTTGCTTTATTTGGAGAGAATTTACTACCAGGCAGAGGCGGTTTAATCGGTGTTTTAATTGCTGCTATTTTTATGGCTTTTGTTGAGAAGAATGTACGAAAAATTATGCCTCAAGCCATTGATATAATTTTCACACCAACGATTGCTTTATTAGTTACCGGATTATTGACGTATAGCGTCTTTATGCCAATTGGAGGATTTATATCTGATATCATTACTCAGGGACTGCTATCTCTCATTGATGTTGGCGGACTTGTAGCTGGTTTTGTGCTGGGTGCTACCTTCCTTCCATTGGTAGTGACGGGTCTGCATCAAGGATTGACACCTGTTCACCTTGAATTGATTAATTCCCTTGGAGACGATCCATTACTTCCGATTCTGGCAATGGGTGGAGCCGGTCAAGTAGGGGCCGCTTTCGCCATCTTTATGAAAACGAAAAAGAAAAAATTAAAAAGGGCCGTTGGGGGAGCGTTACCAGCGGGAATTCTTGGAATTGGTGAACCATTGATCTTTGGAGTTACCCTACCATTAGGAAGACCATTTTTAACGGCATGTCTTGGTGCTGGTTTTGGAGGAGCATTTCAAGCATATTTTGATGTGGCTACATTTGCAATAGGAGTTTCAGGAATTCCACTCATTTTCTTAGTAAATGCAGGAGAAATTATATTCTATATTATCGGCCTTCTAATTGCCTATGCAGCAGGGTTTATTCTCACCTATCTCTTCGGATTTAATGACGAAATGGCGAGTGAATTCGAATGATTGGCCTATCTGTTTATTTATCTGATGAATTTGCAGAAAAGCAAATCTGTAGGGCCGCAAAGTTAGGAATACGAAATGCCTTTACTTCTTTTCATATTCCTGAAGAATCTGGAATCTTAATGGATAGAGCTCGTGAGCTATTATCATTGTTTAACGAAAATGATTTCGATGTCTATGCTGATGTTTCCCATAAAACCCCGGAAGTATTAGGTGTTTCCTCCTTAGAAGCTTTAAGGGAGCTAGGTGTAAAAGCGATTCGTTTAGATGATGAATTTACTTCTGAAGAGGTAGTAAATTTATCAAAAACATTTAAACTAGCCATTAACGCAAGTACACTAAGCTTAAAGGAAGTTAAGGAATGGCTAGATTTAGGGTTAGACCCTGAGAACCTCATTGCTTGGCATAATTTTTATCCAAGACCGGAAACAGGATTAGATTATTCGTCATTTATCGTTCAACAGAAGATGTTTGACGAGTTTAAAATACCAGTATATGCTTTTGTTCCAGGGGATCGTGAAAAAAGGGGTCCATTATATAAGGGATTGCCAACATTAGAAGATCATCGGATGACGGACCCTTACCTAAGTGCCATTGAATTAAATAGCTTAGGGGTAGAGGGAATATTCATAGGTGATCCTGACTTTTCAAATGAACTGCTTGGGAAACTAACACGATTCGATCATGAAGGTGTCATTGAACTGGGATACACAGGGGATGCTGAGTTGAAAGGTGACTACCAGCTCCGTCCTGACCCGGGAAGGGATGTCTTAAGGTTATTAGATACTAGAACAAAAGGGAATGTTGCCCCTAGTAACACGCATGAGCGCCTTCGGGGGGCCATTACTCAAGATAATGATGAATATGGACGTTATCGTGGTGAAATTCAATTAGTGAAACGTAATCTAAAGGCAAATTCTGCGGTTAACGTTATTGGAAAAATAAACGAAAGCGATTTGCCATTACTTGATTTAATGAATTCAGGACAAAAAATAACCTTTAGAAGATAAAAGTATTGGAAATGAGGATGACCTAATTTTATATAGGTCATCCTTATTTTATTTTTATAAGGGCTACTGTTGTTTGTTAGATATTTTAAAATATTCTAATAATTAATTAAGTTTTCCGTTACAATATAAGTAATAAGCAAAAAAACTTTTTGTCAAAAAATAATAAATGTCCTTTCGATAGATTAAGGTAGTAATGGCATAAAATGTACCATTTACTATATGCCCAAAAGGAGAGATTTCAATGAACCATCCATACTTACAGGAAGAACATGATATCTTTCGAATGTCCTTGCGAAAATTTTTAGAGAAAGAAGCTTTTCCCTATTATGAAAAGTGGGAAACGGATCGCATGATTCCAAGAACATTTTGGACGAAAATGGGGGAGCAAGGATTTCTTTGTCCTGATATTGATGAGAAATACGGTGGCAGTGAAGTGGATTGGGGATATTCTGTTGTCATTAATGAAGAGTTGGAACGCGTGGGATCAGGGTTAGTTGGTGTCGGACTACACAATGATATCGTTGTTCCCTATATCACGGCATTTGGGACGGCAGAACAAAAAAAACGTTGGCTTCCATCGTGTACAACGGGTAAAACGATTACCGCGATTGCCATGACCGAACCTGGAACGGGGTCTGATTTAGCAAATATTAAAACTACCGCAAAGCTTGAAGGTGATCACTATGTTGTAAATGGACAAAAAACGTTTATTACCAATGGAATCCATGCCGATCTCGTTATTGTTGCTTGTAAAACAGACACAAGCATTCGTCCAAAACATAAAGGTGTGAGTCTACTCGTAATCGAGCGAGACCACCCAGGGTTTTCCCGTGGAAGGAAGCTAGATAAAGTCGGTCTTCATTGTCAGGATACGGCAGAATTAATTTTTGAAGATTGCAAGGTTCCTAAAGAGAACCTTCTTGGTGAAGAAGGGAAAGGATTTCTTTACATGATGGATAAACTCCAGCAAGAGCGCTTGGTTGTAGCGATTGCAGCACAAGCTGCATCTGAGGAGATGCTGGAAATGACGATAGAGTATGTAAAGAGTAGGGAAGCCTTTGGAAGAACTATTAGCCAGTTTCAAAACACACAATTTAAAATTGCCGAGATGGCAACTGAAGTGGAAATGGGCAGAGCTTTTTTAGATCGACTAATTGTGGAACATATGGGTGGCAAAAATGTTGTTACCAAAGTATCGATGGCAAAATGGAAGTTGACGGAAACTGCAAGAAATATTGCGACACAATGTATGCAGCTTCATGGCGGTTATGGGTATATGGAAGAATATAAGATTGCAAGAAGATACCGGGACATTCCAGTAGCAAGTATTTATGCAGGAACAAATGAAATCATGAAAACGATTATTGCCAAAAATTTAGGGTTATAGAAAGGGAGGTTAACATGAGAGAAGTCGTTATTGTTGATGGAGTACGTTCACCGGTCGGAAGAAAAAAGGGGCTACTAAAGAATATCAGACCGGATGATTTGGCAGGGGAAGTATTGAAGGAGCTTGTGAAGCGTTCGGGGATCGATCCTGCTTTAATAGAAGATGTCATTCTAGGGTGTGTTACTCAATCTGGAGAACAAGCAGGTGATATTGCCAGAGTCTCAGCTCTAATTGCCGGTCTTCCTATAGAAGTTCCGGGAATCACCATTGATCGTCAATGCGGCTCAAGTCAACAAGCTGTTCATTTCGGTGCACAAGCGATTTTAGCCGGCGATATGGATATCGTTATCGCTGGAGGGGTTGAAAATATGTCGCGGGTCCCGATTGCCTCGAACTATCAAGGAGCTCCTTTTAGTGAAAAGTTAAGAAATCGTTTTGAGGTGATTCATCAAGGTCTATCGGCTGAAAGAATTGCAAAAAAGTATGGCTTTAGCAGAAAAGACCTCGACCAATTTTCCTGGGAAAGTCACCAAAAGGCATTAAAAGCCCAAGCGGAAGGATATTTTTCAAAAGAAATCATGCCTTTAGAAGTCACTCTAGATGATGGGACTTCAACGGTTGTTAAAGAAGATTCAGGACCTAGAAAAGAAACTACTGTGGATGCATTAGCAGGATTAAATCCTGTTTTTCAAGAGGACGGAGTGATCCATGCGGGGAACTCAAGCCAGATAAGTGATGGGGCAGCGGCGTTGTTGCTAATGAATAAAGAAAAGGCGATAGAAATAGGCCTAAAACCACGATTCAAAGTTCATACTCGAGTAGTGGTTGGTTCAGATCCTACATTAATGCTCACTGGACCTATTCCTGCGACAGAAAAAGTGCTGAAAAAATCAGGGCTGTCACTAGAGGATATCGATATTTTCGAAGTAAATGAAGCCTTCGCACCTGTCCCATTAGCTTGGTTAAAGGAAACGGGTGCAGATCCGGCTAAACTGAACCCAATTGGAGGAGCAATTGCACTAGGTCATCCATTAGGAGCGAGCGGTGCACGAATTATGGTCACCATGATGCATGAATTAGAACGAACAGGCGGACGCTTCGGATTACAAACGATGTGTGAAGGGCATGGAATGGCTAATGCAACAATTATTGAGAGGCTGGGATAAGGGAAGTGCGCTTTGAAGGTACCAGGTACAAAAACGGTGATTTGTGCCAGGTACAAAAGAGCGGAATTGTACCAGGTACCAAAAGTCGATATATAAATGAAAGGTGTCAGGTACATTTTGACCAGTACCTAGCACCTTTAAATTAATATTTTTTGATATTCATATTCATTTCTACAAAGAATTGATAGCTCTTTTTAGTGGTGCCATTATTAGCAATCTTATTTGTACATAGAATTTTGTCTTGAACATTTGATACATAGGATTTATAGCTACTCCAAGGATATTTTTCTGGTTGCGATGCTAAATTTGCTTTTACTGGATTTAAATGGATGTATCGACTTGTATCCATTAGTTGTTTTCGGTCTTCGATAATTTTTGCATGATATCGATCTTGAAATAGGTGTCCGATTAATTCGTATTTCTTATTGAAGTATCTAGCATATACAGAGTGAATAGGTTGTAGAATTTGGCTTAAAGGATGGTTTATCGTTTCTTAGGAGAATATGAATGTGATTTGGCATTAAACAGTAGGAGTGGATTAAAAAAGGCTTTCTTTCTTGAACGGATTGTATTAAAGAGAAGTAGTGGACATAGTCTTCTTTTGTTCTAAATATATCCTGTTTCCAGTTCCCTCTAGCGGTTACATGATAAATAGCGCCTGGAAACCATATCCTGTGTTTTCTTGGCATTGAATCGTCCTTTCTGTAGTTATTCAATTTACATTATTCGCTATTATTTTGAAAAAACCTTTAAAGTTTTTCGGAAAGAATAAATTATTTCCCCGGAAAAGATAGTTATTTGTCGTTTTTCTCCCAGGTACAAAAGCGGGGAAATGTACCTGGCACCACCCCCAGCCCCGGGGTATCTTATCAAGTAAAAATCTAGTAATAAAGTAGCGATTATTAAAATGATTATAAATATTTATGTACTAATATGTATAATTATACTACCATAATATATATGATGACGAGGAGGTACATAGATGAAAAAGAATTTACTTATTGGTTTAACGAGTATTGCTCTACTAACAGCAACACCAGCCCCGATTAATGTTCTGGCAGATTCCCCACCAAAGACTACCATGCAGCAGCAAGGTCAACTGGAAGAAAAGGATAAAAGTCTATTTAATAGTGAGCACTATGATTTTGTAAAGTATTCTGAGATTCAAGCAAAGCTTGATCAACTAGCTTCTGAGAGTAATAGAATTACCATTGAAGAGAGCGATGTCACTTCCGCAAATGGACATAAGATGTATACGGTCATTGTGTCTGATACAGATGCGAAGGGGAAATTCGGTCATTATAAGGCGCTGAGAAAGAAAATGATTAAAAGTCCTATGAAAGCACAAGAATTTGTGGACAAGCATCCAGATGTTAAAGTACCTGTAATGATCAATGGCTCTATTCATGGTACAGAATTTGTAGGAACAGATGCGGTTCTTCAGCTAATTGAGCGTTTTTCAAAAGAGAATGATGCACAAACGAAAGAGATTTTAGAAGACCATATTCTTATCTTTAATGTGGTTGCTAATCCGGATGGGCGAATTGGTGCGACCCGTTTTAATGGGAATGGAATTGATTTAAATCGTGACTTTATTACCCAGTCTCAGGTGGAAACAGAGCATATGGTAGATATGATTACGGAATGGAATCCGATGGTTTTTCTTGATCTTCATGGTTATGTAAAAGGATCTGGTGGCCCATCTAAACCAGGACTAATCGAACCTTGTACACCGCCTCATAATCCAAATTATGAATATGATCTTTTTTCTAAATGGGCATTGAACCAGGCAGAAGCAATGGAAAAGAGCATTGTGAACAATAAGGAAAGCTATCAAAATACGAATACAGAAACGTCAAATGTGGATTATCAGAACATGACAGGCACATATATTCCACAGCGTGATGACTCAGCAGGGTGGGACGATTATCCTCCAATTTTCACACCAATGTATGCGATGTATCATGGAGCCTATGGTTATACGCTTGAAGCACCGACGAATGATTGGGATGGAGTGCAATGGACGTATGACGCTGTTATGGGTGCTTTAAGTTACTCTAGTGAGAATAAAGTTGAAATGGTAAAAGACCAAATTGAAATTTTTAAAAGAGGTGTTCAATTTGATCATCCGTTTCATGAGAGTGGACATTTTCCTAAAGCCTACATATTACCAGTGGATGAACAGGATTCTTCTGCAACGTTAAAGGTAGTACAGCATCTTGAAGATAATGATATATCTGTTGAGCAAGCGAAAAAGGATTTTGAATACAATAGTGTCACTTATCCGAAAGGGACATATATCGTACCTATGGATCAGGCAAAAGCAGGTCTTGCTAATACGATGCTTTGGGATGGAGAGGATATTACTGAAGACACCCCATCCATGTATGATATATCTGCTTGGAATCTCCCTGAATTATGGGGGTTTAAAGCTATTGAAGTAAGTGCAGATGCTGCGTTCGATGTGAAGGGAGCCCCAGTAAATAAAGTGACCACAAATGGGGAAGTTGTCGGATCCGGCCCATATGCCATTCCTAATACGTCAGTAGAATCGATTTCGATTGCGAACTCCCTATTAAATAGTGGACATTCTTTACAAAGGGATGAAGAGGGAACTCTATATGCACCAGCAGAACTGAGAAGCGAACTGAAGGAACTAGTAAAAGACCATCCTGTCAAAATAGAAAGTAAACAGGTGCCTCAAGGAGTGGAAGTGATTGATAGCCAAACCGTTGCGATTTTAAAAGACGGTGGAATGAACAAAGCTCAAACACATGCTGGGACAAAATTAGCATTGGAACGACTTGGATTTACTGTTCAAGAGGTTACACCACAGGAAGTGGCTGAAAATGGATTGAATACAGATGTATTTATTTATAATGGAACATCTAATTTAATTTCCTATAATAATAGATTAGCAAATAAAGAGTTCGGGCTAGAGAGTCAGGAACAATACAATCAATTTAAAGGTAATGTCGAGAACTTTGTTGAAAATGGTGGGAACTATGTAGCGATCGGTGCTGGAGCATCGACCGCAACCAAAGCTTTAGGTCTGACTGATGTAGAAATCAACAAAGGTGGAGCTAACAGTAATGGAATTGTAAAGCTAACCCACACACAATCTAGCCTAACAGCGGGCTATCAGCAGAGTGATCTAGGCTTTGTCTATCAGCCGACATGGTATACCAATACAGAAGATAAAACGGTGATTTCAACCTATGAGAATTCTGATAACTTTTTCCTTGCTGGGCATTGGAAAGGTCAAGAAGCGGCAAAAGGAAAGCCCGTTATCGTACAAGATGGCAATGTTACCTTAATGGGACTAGAGCCAGGATTTCGAGATCATACGGATTACTTATTCCGGCTTTTATCCAACGCTATTTATACAAAATAGTCAAGAAAACCGTCCTTTTGGGCGGTTTTTTCATTAAGTTTTTCCCTTAATTAAACACTAAATCACTTGAAAAAAGCCACATTAAAACTTATAATCACTTATATGGACTTATAAACACTTAAGGTAAGGTGTTCCAGTATGTATCAAGAAGAGCGCTTAATTGCGATTTTGGATTTTTTGAAAAAGAATAAACGAATTTCTGTCGAACAAATATGTACGTTATTTGACGTTTCTAAAGACACGGCTAGGCGAGATCTTGTAAAGCTTGAAGAGGAGAAAAGAATCAGTCGAACAAGGGGTGGGGCTATTCTTCCAGCTTTGCATAATGAAATTAAAGACTATTCTAATCGTCTCAAAACAGTGTCAGAGGAAAAGAAAGTAATTGGAAAGAAAGCAGCCGAATTAATGAATGAAGGGGATCGTATTATATTGGATGCTTCCACAACCGTTCAGGCTTGTGCTGAACAGTTAACGATTGAAGATGGAACCATTATTACAAATTCTATCAATCAAGCTGAAGTATTATCTAACAAGTCAGGGATACACATCCATTTGCTTGGAGGGCAGTTGCAAAAAGAACATCGATTTCTTTTTGGTTCAGCGGTTATTGAAAAGCTCTCACAATACTATGTTGATAAGGCTTTTATAGGTGTAGTAGGTATATCTGAAAATGGACTGACCATTGCTCACGAAGATGACGGTATGGTGAAGAGAAAGATGATTAGTCGAGCCAAACAAGTTATTGTTGTAGCTGACCATACAAAGATAGGGATTACTGATTTCTATCAATTTGCTGATTTGGGCGAAGTCGACCTATTTATCACAGACAAAACTCCGCCAAAAGTTTTCCAAGATTTATTAAATAAAAACAATGTTGATCTACTTATTGCGAATGGGGAGAGTGAAGAAAATGAGTAAATTAATGGCCATTGATTTAGACGGTACTTTACTTAATCATCAAAATCGAATAAGTGCTGAAAATATAGAGGCGATTAAAAAAGCCCAGAAAGATGGAATTGAAATTGTTGTAGCTACAGGTCGTGCCTATTTTGATGTGAAGGCACTTTTTGAAGGTACAGAGATTGAAACTTGGATTATAGCGGCTAATGGGGCGACCATTCACACTCCAAGTGGCGAACTGTATCAATCAACTCCAATTGATCAACCAAAAGCTTTAGAAATTCTTCAATGGTTAGAAGAGGAGGGATATTATTATGAAGTGTTTAGTCAGAAAGCCATATTAACCCCACAAAATGCCAGAGAATTACTAGCAATAGAGATGGACCGCGTTGTAAGTGCGAATCCAGAAGTGAATCTTGAAGAACTGCAGGAGGCTGCTGAAACACAGTATAGTCAGTCAGGATTTCAATTCATTTCTTCTTATAAAGAAATCCAATCTACCAATGTAGAGGTATATAATATTTTAGCCTTCACCTTCCATAATGAGAAGTGGAAAAGGGGATGGGATCATTTTAAGGATGAAAGAGAATTAACCCTTGTCTCCTCTGCGGTTCATAACTTTGAACTTGAGCATAAGGATGCTTCAAAGGGGAATGCCCTTACAAAGGTTGCAAATGAATTAGGGGTTCCGCTTTCAGAAACTGTTGCTGTGGGAGATAGCTTAAATGACCTCTCTATGTTAAAAATTGCAGGGAAAAGTGTGGCAATGGGGAATGCTCACCCGGAGGTCAAAGAGGTTTGCGATGAAATGACATTAAGAAATATTGAGCATGGAGTTGCGCACTTGATTGAAAAAATAAGAACAAATTAAGATTGTAAAAGCTAATCAGAAATCGGCGTCACCCATTTGGGGCGTGACGATGACTGATTGGCTTTTTTAGTATATTGGATTAGGATCATATAACAACTTCTAAATGTACACATTAGAGCAGAAGTCATTACATAAAATTTCGATTATTGAATAGGGTTATTGCACGAAAACAAAATGAATTGCACGAATATCCAAATAATTGCACGAAAAATGGAGATCATTGCACATCGACCCCAATTGAAACATCAAAACATGGATTCCTTTAAGAAGAAAAGTTTGCAACTTTTCGTCGTTTTTTGAAGGTTTTTATCTAACAAGTATGGAAGAGATATACAAAAGCTGACTATTAGGGGGTTACTAGAGTATGGATCTTGAAAGTTTAACGAAAACAGCAGGAGCTTATGTGAGATATCAAGGATCCTTCGTTTTTCAAATAGACCCTACAAAACAAAAAGACGCATTAGCCATTGTAGAATTAGGGGGCCATAGGAAAAAAGAAGAAACTCCAATTGAAACAGCCGAAAGGGAAGTGAGAAAAGAGGCGGCAATGACCATATATCCGCTGTCAACTCCTGCCTGCCATTACAAGAAATCAAAGAATGAGCCATTACAGCAAATATACGTTGAGGGTGTGATTACTCCAATAGTAATATGCGAAAGGGAAGATCACTCCCTGTCGGTCATGTATGTTGTAGAGTCAGAAGATCCTCCGGTACCTTCTGGCGAAACAAACGGTATCATTATTCTTAACCCAGATGAGGTCCATGCTCTATGCGAGGGAACATGGACATTAGAGGAGTATAAAAATAACGGTGGAAGAGTAATAGAAAAGAAGGAAATGAATCTGAAATTACCCTTAAAACCGTCTCCTCAAGTTTATATTCTCTCAGAGCTTTTAAGGGAACATAAGGGCTGGTTCCAAAAATATCAATTTAACTCTAGTGTTACGAATGATTCTACTAGTGAAGATGAAAATATCCGGTCAAACATCTATCGGAAAGTAAAATTTGTAGTGGGTGAAAACTTTGTAACCATTGAAGACACAAATTATTTAACGGAAAATGAGATGAAGCAATTCATTGATTTTATATTGGAAGATTCTATGTTTAATAATAAGAAGTTTATTAATGTATTAGTGCATCGTAAGTTTTCACGACATATTGATCAACTACTTATGAGGAAAGGATTTTATTTACATGACGAGTTTGTGATGGTTTATAAAAGTCTAAAAAACCATTGTGCTGAAACAAGTCCATTTACTTTTAAAAGTTTAGAATATATATCGGAAGAAGAGTTCAAATCCGTGTGGAAGAGCACGATGGAGCAATCCTTAAATGCACCCTCTTCGTTAACTATGGATGAACAAATGGATAATGTAAAAGTTGAGTTGGGAGAGGAGTATCGGAAATCCTGTGTCGTAGCGTACGAAGAAGAAAGACCGATTGGAGTTGTTATGCCACATATTGAACCAGGAACGAAAAAGGAAGGAAGATTATTTTATTTTGGATTATTGAAGACAGAACGTGGAAAAGGTAAAAGCATTCCTTTACATAAACAGGCTCTCTCCTTATTGAAAGATGATTTCAAAGCGGATGATTATATCGGGGGAACGAGCATTCATAATCTCCCCATGCAAAAAATATTTAAACACAATGATTGTAAAGTTGTTGAAACCAACAAAGTATACAAATTCAAAAGATAAATGGGGGTCACGAGTTGATAAATGAGGCTGGGCATCGGTTTCTTGAATGGATGGAGATAAGGGAAAGCGATTTAATGAATTATCAACCATTGGCTGGGTCATTTGCTGTCATAAAAGTCGGGGAAGAGTTTCTTATCTGCTTTAACAAATGGCGACAACAGTGGGAATTGCCAGCAGGAAAACGAGAAGGAAAGGAAACGCCAGTAGAATGTGCGATCAGAGAACTTTACGAAGAAACAACTCAAAAGTTATCTTCATTAGAGTTCCTCGGACTAGCAAAAATACAAAAGGCGGACGGAGAAGTTAAATATAACCCTATTTTTTATGGAGAACAGAAGAGTCTTTCTGAATTTAGAGAGAACGAAGAAATGAATGACATTAAATTATGGGATTTAATAACTGATGCTGATCCTTTTGATCCAGTAGACAGAAGGATTCTGGAAGAAGTAAGAAAAAGAAGGTAACCTCTGGGCTACCTTCTTACTATTCATTTCACACTAAAAGGTTGTTGTTGATTATTAGTGTTGAATCGTTTTAATTCAAACGATCCGTTCCTCCACCATATAGGCTTCAGACAAGTATGAATAATTTTGCTAGATCAAGCTTCCTTTTCAACACATGCTTCAAGCTCAACATCGACATTTCCTTTAATGGCTCTTGTAATCATACAAGAAATCTCTGCTTTTTCAGTAAGCTTTTGTGCTAGCTGAATTTGTTTATCGGTTGCATTTTGCCGGAGGATGAGATGTGGTCGATGAATGATTTTCTTATAGGTGATGACACCATTCATTTCATCGACGATTCCCTCTGAGTCCATGGAAAGGTTCACTTTATCAATCTTGCTTCGTTCTAGCATAGCGGCAAGTGTAATAATGTAACAAGTTGCAGCGGCTCCCAGTAACATTTCATCTGGATTTGTTCCAATTCCTGGGCCATTCATTTCTGACGGAATCGAAACTTGTGTTTTAAGGTTTCCTGCTTCAATATCTCCTACATCATTACGTAATCCTGGCCAATGTGCTTTTAAATGAAAATGATGTTCTGCCATTTTTTTCACACCTTCCTTGACATTACAATCGTTATAAATACTGATCCTATAGAAGAATTCTCCCAAAAGCGGGAGAATTAATCAAACGTTTGTTTAGAAGTTTTCTTTGTCGACGAAAGGATAGAAGTGTAGAACTTTGGAAAAGGATTATATTTTTCTTCACCAAATCATTTCAACGAATTCAGGGTGATCAATAAATGGATTGCGATTTCCTTGGTAGTCTTCAAAAATAATATTGTTACGGCGACGTTCGAATTCATCTACTGGATCTTCATCATGCCATTCAAGTAGTACAGAAAGTTTTCCGTGGTATGGATCAGTGCCGTTATTTACATAATTGTTCAGTTCAAGATCTACTTCATCACTTACATCTCCTTCATAGCGAACCGCCATATAGAAGAGCATTCGGGCAACGTCCCCTTTTACACTATCTCGGGGTTCCCATGAATCACTATCATGGTAGCTTCCAGTGGCTTCCTCATGTGGAGATCCACCGTTATCAAAATCTAGGTTACCACGTGAAGAATTTACCGTCACATCTGTAGGTCTCAAATGATGAATGTCTGTTCCGGCTCCCATTGATGTACCAAAATCTCCATGTGATTTCGCCCAAACATGCTCACGGTTCCAATCATCAACATTGCCACCATTTGATCGTTCTGATTGTGAGCGACCAGAATAAAGTAATATTACATTATTAGGATTGTTAGGGTCTTCATCAGTATTTCGTAATGCTTCCCATACTTCGCTATAGGATAGCTCTTGGTGATCATCGATTATATCATGAAGCGTTTGCTTTAAAGCAGCTCCTGTTTTTCCTTCGGCTGGTTGATAATACTCTTCGTAACTTGGTGGATCTGTTGGTTCACCTGGATCACTACCGCCACTTTCAACGATTTCCATCTTTGAAGCTGATTTTACTCCAGCATGGGCAAAATAATCCGTCAATTCACCTGTCACTTTAATCTTTTCACCCATTAGCTCAGGGTTACTTTGTAATCCAAAGGTAGAACGAAAAGAGGATGGTATTTGAATATAGATCATGTTAGATGTGTCTGTTTCAGATGCAGAGTCTGCAAGTGCCAGTGCATAGTCACTAGGAAACTGATTCTTTGTAACATTATTTTCTGAAATCGGTTGACCTACGATATAACCTTCTACAGTAGATGTCGACCCATCCTGATTAGAAATGGCCTCATCCACTGTGAAGGGTGAATCCCAAGAACCATTTCCAGCTGCTTTCATTTGACTTGAAGGTGCAGGACTACAACCGAAAGTAAATAACATAAGAACAATAAATAACAACGACGTTTTTCTAGTGGAATTCATGAGCATCTGTATTTTCCTCCCTATGTATAGAATCACTTTAAGAGTACAACAAGAATCAAGACGATAGGGTTAAAAAAATGTAAATGAACAAAGTTGGTTCTTTAGAATTAGGTCTATTCGGTAGGATTCACCTAAGTTGAGTCTTTCCGGAAGGTAGTGGGGACAATAAAGTCTTTTTCCTAGGTTTTTAATTTTTTCTGAAATGAGGTATTCAAAAATGGCGGATGAACTCTGAAACAGAGCATAAAATGAAATGAGGTTTCTAAAATGATTGTATGTGAGTTCCTTCCTGGAAAATGCAAAAGCAGAAATGAGGACCTTACAAGGGTCGAATGAGGTCCTGAAAAAGAGTGAAAACAGAAATGAGGCCCTCAAAGGATCGAATGAAATCTAAAACAAAAAGGAACGTTTATTCATCTCGAAGAAAACTGGCTAAAAGACAATATACCCATTGACTGGCGATCTGAAATGGCTGTTATTTTGAATTAGCACAAAAAACTCCCTGGGGATTAGTCTAAATAATTTTGAAAAGCTATAGCTCTTCATATTGTCGGTTATATCAATCAGAGGGAGGTAGTAAAATGCCATATTTTAAAGTGGAGGAAAATGTAAACCTTTACTATGAGGAATGTGGAAGTGGAACACCGGTGATCTTTCTTCATGGAGTGTGGATGAGCGGTCAATTCTTTCAAGAGCAGCCCCGCTATTTTTGTAAAAACCACCGTGCGATTACCCTGGATTTCCGTAGTCATGGGGACTCTTCAAAAGTTGAATTCGGGCATACCATTTCACAATATGCTAGGGACTTGCATGCTTTTATCGAAAGGTTAGGGCTAAGGGAGGTTGTTCTTGTCGGATGGTCCATGGGGGCTTTTGTTGCGTGGGAATACCTTTCTCAATTTGGGGAAAACAATGTACGAGGAACTGTTATTGTTGATGAGTTAGCCTCTGATTTCAAATGGGCGGATTTTCCTATGGGAGCATTTGACTTCCCTGCACTCACCGGTATTATGAGAGAAATTCAAGAAAATCGGGTTGGATTCCTTCAAGGCTTCCTTCCCCTTATGTTTAAAGCTGATGTCCCTAAAGGGCAAATGAATTGGATGATGGATGAAGTCACAAAGCTACCTGAATCGGTTGCTAGTGCTATCCTCTTTGATCAATCAGTTGTTGATTATCGTGATCACCTTAGCAAATTTAACGTTCCCACACTTCTTTGTTTCGGTCGTGAGGAGAAGCTGATTCCATTGGCTGCCGGGGAGTATCTAAAAGAAAATCTGAAAAATTCAGAGCTTGTTATTTTTGAAAACAGCTGTCATTGTCCATTCTTAGAAGAAAGTGATAAATTCAATAAAGTGGTAGTGGAGTTTATTTCTTCTTTATAATTAAAAGGGGACTGCTTCCAAAGGGATTGGAACGCATTGTTTGCCTAATTTAGAAACAGTTTTAAGGACTCCTTCTAAATGGTGAAATTGGGAATCCTGACGCAATATTTTGGGGCAGTTTTGTCTTTCTTTTAGGATGTTTCCGTAACATTGTTGTTATTTGAAAAAGGGCTGGTTGCAGCGAAAGGATGCTCGCTTTCCGCAGGGCGGGCGGTGAGCATCCTCGTCGCCTTGCTCCTGCTTAGGCTCACCTGTCTCGCTGCTCCTGCAGGAGTATCGCACCCGCAGTGAAGACCAACCTTTTTTAAAACCGGAGTATTAGATGGAATCATTTAATGGAGGGTATAATTTTGAATGGTTATGAAGTCGTAAAAAGAGAATTTTTTCAAAGGCCAACTCTTGATCTTGCAGCAGATCTTCTCGGTTGCCTGTTAGTGAAGGATACAGAAGAGGGAGTCGCCTCAGGGTATATTGTTGAAACGGAAGCCTATATGGGACCGCTAGACCGCGCGGCACATAGCTATAATAACAGAAGAACAAAACGAACAGAAGTCATGTTTTTTGAAGCTGGCCATGTCTATACATATGTCATGCATACTCATTGTTTAGTCAATGTGGTAAGTGGAGAATTAGAAAAGCCAGAGGCGATATTAATCAGAGCTGTTGAACCCTTTGAAGGAATTGAGCTTATGTATAAAAGAAGGGGAATGATGAAGGAGACAAATTTAACGAGTGGACCAGGTAAATTAACGAAAGCACTTGGAATAAGTAAAGAAGATTATGGACGGAATTTTTATGAACCCCCGTTGTTTATAGCGAAGGGGTATACACCTGATTCTATTTCTTCAGGAAAAAGAGTAGGGATTGAAAATTCTGGCGAAGCAAAAGAGTATCCTTGGAGGTTTTGGATTGCGGATAATCCCTTTCGCTCAAAATGAAGGCTTGGCAGAAAAAAATTTCAAGTGTTGTTTACAGACAGAAAGGTATATCAGTGTCAGCTCCAGCGCCTAGCTCCCAAAGAAGGAAAAAGCACTCTCTTCCTTGGGATCTAGCCTAATGCTTGGCGGAGGCCTAAGGGTCGTGGGTCAGAAAGGCGTTGCCACAGGACGAGGCGTACTTAGCCTTTCACCCTTTATTCAAGGCGCTTCCACTTTTCTAAAGAAAGAGGAATATATTAATTATTGTCGAATTAATTTTAGACATAGAAAAAGCGAACTAGAATCCGCTAGTTCGCTTTTTAGTAAAGATATCTTTATAGTAACTTGCAACATCACAAGTGAAAGGTTCATGTTTATATGAATTGATAATACAGCCGCGGGCACTTCCATTTGAGGGTCGTTTGAATAACCTAAACGACGTAAGCCCTACCTCTCTTACATCCTTACGGCTCCGAAGCCGATCCAGTGTGAATAAGTCTAAAATCAAATGCATTTATAGAAATGCAATTATTATCTATATATTTCACGTGTGATATTTTTTAAGTTAAAACATTATTATATACTGAGATTGGGCTACTGTCAACTATTATTAGGGGGGGTTTCATGTTACAAGAACTACGAACAGATCATCTGATTTTAAGAGAGATAACGGAACAAGATGCACCAGCATTGTTTGAATATTTTTCTTCTGACAAAGCTATGCAATTCTATGGAATGAACCCGTTAACTACTTTAGAACAAATGGAGTACATCGTGAAAGGGATGGCTTCAGGATATGAAAAAAAGCAAGCGGTTCGCTGGGGAGTTCAATTAAAAGATCATCAAGAACTCATAGGGACAATAGGTTTTAATAATTGGAGTAGAATGCATAAAAAAGCGGAACTCGGCTATGACCTTAACCCACGCCATTGGAGAAAAGGATATATGTTTGAAGCGATTTCTAAGGTTATTCAGTATGGTTTTGACGAAATCTCATTAAATCGAATTGGCGCATTTGTCTATTTAGATAATGAAGCTTCCAATCGAATTTTAGAAAAAATAGGATTTCATAAAGAAGGGACATTAAAAGACTATTATTTTTCATATGACAAGCACCATGATGTGAATGTTTATCGTCTATTGCAATCTGAATTTTCAAATAATAATATAAGGCTGTCCCGATAGGATGCCTGACCACTTTGTTGTCTAGAAACAGAAGGTTTTTTGTTTGAAGTTGTGGTTCCTGGCACCTTGGTTTTTTGGTGATTCTTTTAAAATCGTTCACCTACAAATTAAAATGTGCGTAAATTTAAAATCTCGTGCATTTCCTAGTCATTTTCGAGCACAAAATTAGATTCTTGTGCATTTGCAAGTCGTTTTCGTGCATAAAATTAAAAAGTTGTGCATTTCCATATTATAGACAGGGATTACGAAGATTCTCCTATAGTTCTAATATAAAAAATAGCCGTCTGATAGTAAAAATTGACTATCAGACGGCCCATTTCTTTTAAAATAACAACTGATTACTTTCTCAATACCCTGTTTCATTTAAAACCTCTAAAAGCAGATCAGGTCTATTCGTTAAAATTCCATCTGCCCCTGCATCGAGAAGCTGCCTCATTGTCTCTTTATCATCAATTGTCCAGTAATGAACATTGACACCGTGTTTATGTGCCCCTTTGATGAGGCTTTCTTTACCTAAGTCAAAGATACTTTCCTGAGTAGGAATTTGATGAACATCTGCTTGTGGACGGTAGAAACCGAGAAGAAAAAGCTTTTGTAATAGAACAAATTTAGTTACTTCCTGTTTGCCTGAAGCAACGGCCGTTTCCCCATTGGAATAAAACTTAAAAAGTTCAATGATTTCTTGATTAAATGAAGCGACTAAGACTTGATCTTCTTTATTGTACTTTTTTATTAATTCCCAAAGTTTTTTACTGATTTCATTCAGACGTTCTGAAGGATTGTCATCTTTGATCTCGATTTCGATTCGCATATTTGGAAATTGCTGAAATAGCTCCTCGACCGTTGGAATCCGAACACCTTTCCCCCGATAAGAATAATTTCCTTGTAAATCCTTGAAGTGATAGCCTGCATCAAGCTGTTGAACCTCTTTAAGGGAAAGGTCGGCTACAAAACCTGTTCCGTTAGTTGTTCGATCTACTGTGGGGTCATGAATAGTCACTAAATGTCCATCCTTAGTAATATGAATGTCTGTTTCTAAAACATCTACATCCAATTCTGCTGCTTTTTTAAAAGCAGTCATTGTGTTTGATGGAGCAAGTAATTCACCACCTTGGTGTGCGATGACCAGGGGACGCTCGTTTTTGAAAAATGGTTTTTCTTCTATTTTTTTTCCCTTCCAACTGGTGGCGATGGTAAAAGGTACTGCCATTAGAAATAAAAATATTGCTAAAATAGGGAATTTGCTTTTCTTCTTTTTGGTTGGTATGAGAGGGGGCTGTGCTTTCACGTTCATTTTCCTTTCATAAGGGATTAATTTTATTATAAAATAGGTAGGAGTAGATGTGTGATTATTATTAATTTTACAAATGATTAATACAGATCAACTATGTGGGAACTGATAAAGAGACATATTTTAAGGGGAATCTTAATCCTGAAATCTTCTCTTTATAATCAATTATTCAAAAAACCAACTAATCCTATATCCTTTAAAGCAATTCCTTTGAGTTCCTCATTAACTTTCATTATCATTAAGATATAAAGAAGAATTACATCCTCATCCAGAAAGGGATGAATAATTTCGATGAGTGATTTATATAAACCCTTTATTAAAACAAAAAAGCATAAAGAGCTTCTTGATTTAGCTAGTGATCTTGCTGATACATTTGCTGAAAGAGCAGAACAACATGACAGAGATCGACTATTTCCAATGGGAAATTTTCAAGATCTCAAAGATACTGCTTACCCTCGATTAACAGTCCCGAAAGAATTTGGTGGCGAAGAAATATCACTATATGAATTCGTCTTAATTCAAGAACGGTTAGCTCAAGGGGATGCATCAACCGCTTTATCAATTGGCTGGCATTTAGGAAGCTTTATGGAGTTAGGAGAAAACAGACCGTGGGGGGAGAAAACGTTTAAATCGCTTTGTGAACAGGTAGTAGAGGAAAATGCACTAATAAACCGAGCGGCAACAGAGCCTGCAACAGGTAGCCCGACAAGGGGTGGACTACCTCAAACAAAGGCGATTTTTTCAGAGGGTAAATGGAGTTTATCTGGTCGGAAAACGTTTACCTCAATGGCTAAAGCATTAGATTATTCTGTGGTGTCTGCAACATTGAATAACACTGAAGAAAAAGGGTGGTTTCTAGTGGATCATCGTCTTGAAGGGGTCAGGATTGAAGAGACCTGGGATACTATTTCTATGCAGGGAACAGGTAGTGATGACCTTGTTCTAGATGAAGTTATGCTAGATGAGGATGCATTGGTGGAAAGGGATTCGATAGCTGTAAGGGGTTTGTCCCCAAAGGGCTGGTTGCTTCATATTCCTGCTTGTTATTTGGGGGTGGCCATAGCAGCAAGAAACTATGTGATTCAATTTGCGAAAGAATATCAACCTAATAGTCTGCCAGGACCCATTAAAGATGTGCCTGAGGTGCAGCGGAAAATTGGGGAGATAGAGCTTGAATTATTCAAGGCACGCCAGCTCCTATATTCAGTTGCAGAAAAATGGGCGAGAGAACCAGAGAATAGGGCAGAAATGGGTGCAGAATTAGCGGCTGTCAAACATGTGGCAACGAATAGCGCATTTAATGTTGTGGATATTGCAATGCGCCTTGTTGGAGCACGAAGTCTATTTCGCTCAAATCCTATGCAGCGATATTATCGTGATGTTCGAGCAGGATTACACAACCCGCCGATGGATGATTCTGTGATCTCTATGTTGTCTGCAAATGCTTTAAGGGATAAATAGGAAATAATGTTTTTAAAGGGCTTGGATACCTGGCAATGGTTCCAAGCTTTTTTCTTTGTGTTCGAAGTTTTTATCTCTTAAAGGAAATGACTCTGTTTGATGAATTTATATAGTGCTAATAAATTTTGGCTCTTTTCTAAAAAGTATGTTGTTTTATAAATAGATTTTGTGAAAGCAAACCATCACAAAATACTATTCAGACAAAAGTATTATGGTAGCAGACCCTTATGGAATAAAGTTTCCCTTGTATGAAAGTAAAAAAGATACATCTAGTTTTTAATTTTTTCTCCTACTGTATAAACATCATATATTAATGAAGGAATTTTTTTAGAATATTATTAAAGTGTTGAACATAGGCTCCTACCAAGCTTTTAGAGGAAAATATGAAAGCGTTTTCAAATAAAGGGATTGTCTTCGGGAAATAATTCTCTTATAATAACAAAATAGAAACAAAATTCAGAATTTACAAAGGGGGAATTTGTTTGGCTGATTTTGTTGGTAAGATTGTTGAAATCTTGTGGAGTACACCAATGATTATTTTTTGTATTGGGGTAGGTTTGTTTTTCTCTTTTATGACTCGTTTTTTACAGGTGAGACATATTAAAGAAATGGTAAGACTTATGTTTGAGGGGAAAAGCTCTGCTGCCGGAGTTTCTTCGTTCCAGGCTTTAGCACTTTCTTTATCTGGACGTGTAGGGACAGGTAATATTGCGGGTACTGCAACTGCGATTGCTTTCGGAGGACCGGGAGCGGTTTTCTGGATGTGGGCGATTGCGTTTATTGGAGCAGGAAGTGCATTTGTTGAATCGACACTTGCTCAGATTTACAAAGAAAAAAAGGATGGGGAATTTCGCGGGGGTCCAGCTTACTATATTGAAAAAGGAATAGGCTGGAAATGGTATGGAATAATTTTTTCTATTGCAACATTGTTAGCTATGAGTTTACTAATGCCTGGAATTCAGTCTAACTCCATTGCTATTGGTCTTGAGAATGCTTTTGGACTTAATACTTATATTACGGCTACAGTTATTGTTATTTTATTAGCAATCATAATCTTTGGCGGAGTAAAGCGTATTGCGTCAGTTGCACAATATGTCGTTCCGTTTATGGCTATAGCATATATCCTTATGTCATTAATTATTATTGCAGTGAATATTGGAGAACTTCCTGAAGTCCTATCCTTAATCTTCCGAAGTGCTTTTGGCTTTGATTCTGCATTTGGTGGAATCATAGGTATGGCCATTTCTTGGGGAGTTAAGAGAGGGATCTACTCTAATGAAGCGGGACAAGGAACAGGAGCCCATGCAGCAGCGGCGGCAGAAGTCTCTCACCCGGCAAAACAGGGTCTTGTTCAAGCATTTTCCGTATATATCGATACACTTTTTGTTTGTTCAGCTACAGCGTTTATGATTCTCTTCACAGGGATGTATAATACGCAAGCGCCAGATGGCTCGTTTATTATTAATAATCTTCAAGGGGTAGCAGCAGGACCGGAATATACTCAGGCAGCGATTGAAAGTATATTACCTGGTTTTGGTGCAGGCTTCGTTGGTATCGCGTTGTTCTTCTTCGCATTTACAACGATCATGGCGTATTACTATATGGCAGAAACAAATATTGCTTATCTTGTTCGTAATAGAAATAGTAAAATACCAATGTTTATTCTTAAAGTGGTATTGCTTGGAACAGTCTTCTATGGTTGTGTTAAAACAGCGAGCCTAGCATGGGCATTAGGAGATATTGGACTGGGAATCATGGTATGGCTTAATTTAATCGCCATTGTAATCTTATCTAAACCAGCGTTACGAGCATTAAAAGATTATGAGGCACAGAGGAAACAAGGACTAGACCCAGTATTCGATCCTACAAAACTAGGCATTAAGAATGCGGATTATTGGGAAAGTGACGATTATAAGAAACGAGAAAAGGTTTCATAGAAAATGTCCTTTGTTAAGAAAAGAAGCCCCGTGTTCATCAGGGGCTTCTTTTCTTTGGGTTTTTATCTGAGATAAAATCCTACCTTACAAAACTGTAAGACAGATGTCATCTAGATAGATGGGTATGAATCAGCCTATCTCCTATAATGTAATCAAAGCAACAGAGGGAAGACTTTAACATGGTTCCAGAACTTCCGTTTAGTATCATTTATTTTTGGTTGTTTGAAAAATTGAGATTGAATTGAAATGAACAAATGAACATAGTAGACTAGAAATGTCATTTTAAGGTTTCTATAAGGAATGAAAGGGTAATTTGTGAGTGTTATGATATTAATTTTTTGTGCATTATTTACGTTTTTTTTATTTTTAATTTATACCGTATTTCCAACCCTGGTTATTCGAATTTTTGGGGTGAGGATTATTCAAAAAATATCTGACGAAAAGTCGATTGCTTTAACATTTGATGATGGTCCAGACCCTGATTATACTCACCAGCTATTAGACCTTTTAAAAAGGTTTAATGTAAAGGCTTCTTTCTTTGTAGTAGGAGAAAAGGTGAAACATAATCCAGAGATTGTCAGACGGATGCATGCTGAGGGCCACACGATTGGAATTCATCACTTTCATCATATATCGAGTTGGATCATGTCTCCATTTAGACTTAGAGAACAATTAAGATTAACCGAAGAGATCATTACTGAATGTACGAAAGAGAAGGTTTATTTTTACCGTCCACCATGGGGGCATTTTAATCTGTTTTCACTACTTGTAGGTAGAAAGTATTCCATCATTATGTGGAACAAAATTTTTAAGGATTGGAAAACAGATATCTGTAAAAATAATCTTCTGGAAAAACTGCATGCCAACAATGAAGGAGGATCAATTTTTCTTCTTCATGACAGTGGAGTAACATTGGGTGCAGATCAGGAAGCACCGAAATATATGATAAAAAAATTAGAAAAGTTTTTAGAAGAAAGCAGACGAAATGGGATAAAGTTCATTTCATTAAATGAACTTTATCAATTTGATAAAAAGACGAGGGTAATATGAGTATAGAAACCATAGAGCAATATATAAACTCATACGGATATTTCATTGTCTTTCTCTTGTTGTTTTTTGGAATAGTGGGGATTCCTGCCCCAGAAGAATCGCTGTTATTTTTAATAGGGATTTTAATCGTTAATGATAAGCTTTCTTTTGGCTATGCAGTGATCAGTGCTTTGCTGGGAGTTTTCTTGGGAATGCTCACTGCTTATGCAAGTGGAAAATTTGTTGGTTATCCATTTATTGAAAAGTATGGGAAATATATAGGTGTTACCACTGAGCGGTGGAATAAGGCCAAAACTAAGTATACTAAAAATGTACAAAGAACCATTGTTTTGGGATTCTATTTGCCGGGAATACGTCAAATAAGTCCCTATTTCGCTGGTATTGCTGGAATTCGATTTCAAACCTACTTTTTGTACTCATTAGTGGGCTCATTATGTTGGACAATCCCCTTTATTGTTGTTGGATATTATGCAGGAGACTATTTTCATATTAACCCAAAATACGTACCATATTTAGGGTTAGTGTTATTGTTGATCTTTCTATTATCTGTTTCCATCAACTATTTAAAAGAAAAATATAGATAAAGTCAGAGGAGTTTATGATGAAGATTCTAGTGTTTCCTTTATTTCAATTTCCAACAGGACACTTAAAAGTGGCTGAAACGGTCAACGAATATATAGGTGAAAAATACCCTAATTCAGAATTGAAAATTATTGATTTCCTTAGTTATTGTAACTGTAATTTAGAAAAAATGATTTCATCCATTTATTTCAAATGGATTAATACGACCCCTTCTATTTATCGAACCTTATATAAAACCGTTATGTATTCCGATCAACAGCGGAAATTAAAACCAGACTTTCGCTTTTTCTCACTCTATTTTGAGAAGAAGATGAAAAAGCTTATAGAAGATGAGAATCCATCATTAATTATTTGTACTCATTCCTTTCCATCAAGCATAATTGGAAAACTAAAAAGTAAAGGAAGTATCGATAATATTTCCACAATCAATATTTATACTGACTTTTTTATGAATGATATATGGGCTAAGAAAGAAATTCAGTATCATTTTGTTCCACATGAAAAGGCAAAAGAAAAACTTATTTCCGATTATCATATTAAAGAAGAATGTATTTTCGTTACAGGAATACCAGTGAAATCTTCCTTTGATGGTCCGGAACTACAGTTAAAAACAACTGTTAAACATGTATTAGTAGCAGGTGGCAATAATGGTTTATATAAAACAAATGAATTGATTGAAATGATGAAAAGTCTCCCATCCATCAAATTTACAGTTTTGTGCGGGAATAATAGAGAGTTATATTCGATTTTAAATCAATTGGAATCGAACCATATCCAACCTAGAGGATATATTCATTGTTCAAGAGAGCTTGATCGATTATACAGTGAGGTAGATGCCATTCTAACGAAGCCTGGCGGAGTAACAATAAGTGAAGCAATCAGAAAAAGAATTCCAATCTTCATCCTTAATTCATTGCCGGGACAAGAAGAAATTAATTTGCAATTCCTTTTAAAAGAGGGAATCGCTATAAGTATTTTACCTAATAAGCTGATGGAACAAGTGACATCTATTCTTACAAATGAAGAAGAAATGACTTCTTTAAAAAAGAAAATGGACCTTTATCTAGAAAAACTATCATGCTCGTTTTCTGAGGCTATTAATTCCATTATTAAAAAAGAACTTTCCTATAAACTTATCAAATCACAATAATAGAATAATAGTCTTACCGTTATCGCTTACGATTAGGGTGATCCAAAATGAGATAGAATGACACATTTTATGTAGTTCTATATTCTTTATTGGTTCACCCTTTTTGTTTTCAATGATGAATAAGGTTTTTCGAAGAATCGAGGAAACGTGTGAGTAGCTCTAAATAGTTAATTTTCTGAAAACGGTATATCCAAAACAACTAAAGCCCTATATAATCAAAGTAATGATTAAAAATGGAGTGATAAACATGCAAAAAAGAATGAGAAGAAATTTTATAAACCTACATTGGAAATTAACGGAACACGCACAATACTAGTTTTGTAGGTGCGTGCTTCCTATAAAAAGGGGATCTTACTGAATGCGCGCATCTCGTGTTTATTTAATCATGATGGCAACGTTGACGTTTGCAAATGCAACGATGTTTACAACGTATGCTGTCTATTATGTTAATGGGTTAGGCTTTAACCCTTTAGAGCTTTTATTAATTGGAACAGCTCTTGAACTAACCGTATTACTATGTGAAACACTAACAGGCGTAATAGCTGATACAAGGGGAAGAAGAATTTCCGTACTGACGGGGATTTTGGTGATTGGCTTAGCCTTTATATTAGAAGGCTCCGTTCCTTACATTCATATCCTGTTCGGAACCTTTACTTTATTTGCCGGTGTAATCATTGCTGAAGTAATTCGTGGAGTCGGTGAAACCTTTATTAGCGGGGCAGGAGTCGCGTGGATTACAGATGAAATCGGCGACCATCTCATTGGGGACTTGTTTCTGAAATCGAATCAAATAAATCAAGTGATGAATTTGTTGGGAATCGTTTGTAGTGTGGTTTTATCTACGATTGCCTTAAATCTCCCTTATATTATTGGTGGAATGATGTATCTTTTTCTTGTCTTCTTTTTGATGATAAAAATGAAAGAGACAAATTTTAGGAAGCAAGAGAGTCAACCATCCGTTAAGCATGCGATTCAGACGTTCCGCCATGGAGTAAGAATTATAAGAGGAAGTACAATCCTTCTTGCACTTATCGGGGCTGTATTTTTTGCTGGTGCAGGTTCAGAAGGCTATGATCGGTTATGGGAAGCTCATATTCTTACATCGTTCCAGCTTCCAGAATTATTAGAGTTGTCGGCTTCTGTATGGATTGGATTATTTAGTGTGATGGCAACGGTGTTATCTTTTGTAGCTGCCACGTTTGCAAGAAAAGTACTAGATACAAGTGATGGACAGAAAGTCGTCATTGTCCTTTCATGGTTAACAGCTATTCAAATCATCATGCTACTTGTCTTTGCTCTTGCAGGAAGCTTTTGGCTTGCCCTCGGAAGTTTCTTAGCCTTGAGTATGATAAGAACCATCCATTATCCATTGTATTCCACTTGGCTCAATCAAAATATTCCAAGTCATTCGAGGGCAACTATTTTGTCGATGGTTAGCCAATTCGATGCGTTTGGACAAACGGTAGGTGGACCAGTGGTTGGAGTTATTGGAACCAGGTTTACCATAAGATCATCACTATTGGCAGCGGGTGTATTTTTATTGCCCGTTTTGGTTGTTTATCGTAGAGCCATGGCTGGGAAGGAAAAAGTAAACGAATAGTAAATGATGAAGGGACTGTCCAAAAAGGGGTCCGGAACCACTATGATTATCCATATATAGAAGATTTCTTGAGGATTCCTTCTACATATTAAAGTTGTGGTTCCTGACACCTGGGTTTTTGGACAGCCCCTTTCTTTTTGATTAGGGAAATTTCAGGGGGAGATTAGCCTGTTTATTTATGCTTCGTAAAAGTTAAGGGTGCGTATAAAATCGAAAAGTTGGCGTATAACTTGTTAGTCAAGCATCATAAGAATCCACTAGGCTTATAAAATTGAAAACCGCCTCAAAAAGCGACTAGTTCAGCGCATAAAACGGAGAAATCGGCGCACAATTTGTTGGTCAAACCTCATAAAATTTCACTAGGATCATAAAATTTCACTAGGATCATAAAATTGAAAACCGCCTCATAAAGTGACTAGTTCAGCACATAAAACGAAGAATTCGGCGCATAACTTGTTGGACAAACCTCATAAAAGTTCCCTTGGCTCATAAAATCGAAAACCGCCTCATAAAGTGATTAACCCAGCTCATAAAACGAAGAAAACGGTGCATATCCGTTTGATCAAGCCTCATAAAAGCTTTGCCTGCATCTAGATTATCTGGCATTGAGAATATATCCTAGAAACCGGAATTGAGCAATCATCCTTGTAATTTGAATTTTTCAAATCTTTGCCTGGAAGTGGTAAGATTAAGTTGCGAATATACAGAATTGGGGAGGTAGGAGCAGCTATGGGGGATTCTGAGAAAACGGTTCGTTCAATCTGTCCTTTGGACTGCCCGGACACATGTGGGTTATCCGTGCAAATGAAAGATGGGAAAATTGTTTCGGTTAATGGTGATAAGGATCATCCAGTAACAAAAGGGGTAATCTGCCATAAAGTGAGAAAATCTCCTGATCGAGTTCATCATCCAGACCGTGTCCTTTATCCTCTAAAGCGTGTAGGGAAAAAAGGGACACTTAACTTTAAGAGAATTTCTTGGGATGAAGCATACGAAGAAATGACAAACAACTTTAAAAATACTATCCAGCATTATGGGGCTGAAAGTATTCTTCCTTTTAGTTTTTACGGCAATATGGGAGTCATTAATAGTGAGGGGATGGACAGAAGGTTTTTTCATAAACTTGGAGCTAGCTACCTTGATCGGACCATTTGCAATTCTGCCGCTTCAGTTGGTTATCGTTACACGATGGGTTTACCTGTTGGGATTGACCCAGAAGATACTGTCCATTCTAAGTTAATCATCATATGGGGCTGCAACTTGATTAGTACGAATATGCATCAAGTGATGTATATCAATGAAGCGAAGAAAAACGGTGCTAAAGTGGTGGTGATCGATGTACACAAAAACCGCACGGCTAAATTGGCGGATTGGTTTATTCAATTACGTCCTGGAACCGATACAGCACTTGCACTTGGAATGATGAATGTCTTAATTCGGGAAAATTTCATCAATAAAAAGTTTATTGAAAAGTTTACTCATGGGTTTGATGAGTTATCTGAAAATGCATTGAAATATTCTCCAGAGAGAGTCGCTGAGATTACGGGAGTGTCAGAACAAGGGATTATAGATTTAGCAAGAATGTACGGTGAAACAACCCCTTCATTTATTCGAATCGGCAATGGTCTTCAGCATCATGAAAATGGAGGGATGATGATTCGAACGATCTCTTGTCTACCAGCTCTGACAGGCCAGTGGGGGAAGCTTGGTGGTGGTGCGTTAAAAGGGAATAGTTCTTACGCGGCCTTTAATAAGAACAAACTTCAAATGCCTGAGCTTCATCCAAAACCGGAATCGAGAACGGTTAATATGAACCAGCTGGGGAGTGCATTGCTGGAATTGGATCCACCCATTAAGTCACTATTTGTCTATAACTCGAACCCAGCCCAGGTTACTCCAGATCAGAATAAAGTGAGAGAAGGGTTAATGAGAGAAGACTTATTTACGGTAGTACATGACTTGTTCTTAACGGATACCTGTTATTATGCAGATATAGTCTTACCGGCAACGAGTCATTTTGAGAACCTCGACTTGTATAAATCCTATTGGCATTTATATGTAGGGCTCAGCGAACCGGTTATGGATCCGCTGGGTGAATGCAAGTCCAATTTCACCCTATTTAAAGAATTGGCTAAAAGAATAGGATTTAAAGATCCAGCATTTCAAGTAACGGAAGAACAGATGATTGCAGAGGCACTTGACCATCCTGAGAATCCATATTTAAATGGGATTACAATAGAACGGTTGAAGCAAGAAAAGTATATTAAGTTAAATTTGGAAGAGAGTGAAGTATTTCCGAATAGAATTCCTACCCCTTCAGGGAAAGTAGAGTTTTATTCAGAACAAATGAAAGCGGACGGCTATTCACCAGTACCTGAGTATCTTCCAATCCGCGAAGAGCATAGGTACCCGCTTATCTTTGTCTGCGGTCCTAACCATCAATTTTTGAATTCAAGCTTTGCAAACATTCCTGATTTACAAAAGCATGAGAAGAAGCCGATTGTTTCGTTACATCCTGAGGAAGCTAGGAAGAGAGGAATTGAGACAGGAGATCAAGTAAGGCTGTTTAACAATCTTGGAGAAATCTTAATCGAAGCCCATGTAACGAATGATGTTCTTCCAGGAGTTGCCCTGACGCAAGGAGTTTGGTGGGATGATGATAAGAAGAACCGAAAGTCAGTCAACTTTTTAACCTCACAAGACTTATCAGATATGGGAGGAGGAGCTACCTTCTTCTCTGCGAAAGTTGAAGTTCGAAGATAAGTCTTCGGGCTTTTTTATTGGAAATTAAAAGGGATATCTTCACAGAATGTCGTATCCATTACGATATTGAAAGGAGGAGAAGGTTATGATTTCTCCAGTAACGAATATCGAGGAATTGGCGGATTTTTTAGCACAGCTTAATTTCCAACCCAAGCATCATATCGGTTATTGCGGTGTCACTAAAAATGAAATCATGAATGTCCTACAAAATGACTTTTCCGATGATCCACTAGAGGATTCTTTTTTCCTTGTTAAAGAAGAGGGGAGAATTGTGGGAGCTCTAGGCTTTGATATTGATCATGATGACAGAAGTGCTGAAGTTTGGGGTCCGTTTATTTGTAAAGCAGATTGTTGGGAAGAAATCGCTTTGAAGCTTTGGATGGGAAGTAAGCCGAACCGTAAATCGTTAAATGAGCTTCATTTCTTTGTTAATCATCAGAATGAGAGAGTGCGTGGGTTTATTGAGTTTTTAGGGGCAAGGAAAAAAGGTGAGCACAAAACGTTTAGGATAAATGCTCAACAATTCAGTGGAGCTTTTTCAGATAAAATAGAAGAACTACCGATGGGTTTAAATCAAGCGTTTATACAGTTACATAACAAGGTTTTCCCTGAAACCTATTATTCAGGAGAAGATATACTAGGACGCATCAATCAATACAATAAAGTACTAGCTTTGAAGGACTCGATCAAAGAATTAATTGGATATGTGTATGTCGAAATTCAGCCAGACCAAAACGAAGCTAGTCTGGAATATGTAGCTGTTACCTCATCTAATAGAAAGTCCGGCTATGGAACAAAGCTTATAACAGCGGCGTTAGAAACAGTATTCGCCTATCCTTCGATTAAAGAAGTAAGTATTTGCGTTAATACGGATCTTTCTGAGGCTATCAGGCTTTATAAACGAGCAGGCTTTTATGAAATGCACTCTTTACTCCATTATCAGCTATCATTCTAAAAAAAATCCATCACAACATATCACTTTTGAAGCTCATGTTCATTCATGGGCTTTTTTACGTTTAGTTTTTCACTATAGAAAAATTTTGTCTTACAAAACTGTAAGACAGGTGTCATCTAGATAGATGGGTAAGAAATAGATTTTTTCCTATAATGAAATCAACAGCAAGATAATAAAAACTTTATTAAAAGGAGTGAGTTGAACATGAAAAAAGTCATTGAAATCATGATAGCTGTTATCGGAGTTTTGGTAGATGGCAAACAGGTGGCAAACCAATTAAATCAATTAAATGAAGAAGAAATCATTCATTCAGCTAATTAGTTTGAATGATTTATATAAATTATTGAATAAGGAGCTTGAATAAAATGAAAAAATTACTAAGTGTATGTTTTACGGCTGTTATTGCAGGATCATTGATGACGGGGTGCAGTGCCATAACAGAGATGTTTGAAAAAGCAAATGGGGTCATCTTATACGGAGACCACAAACAGGTTGCGGAAGTATTTGAACAAGAAAAGGATGATCTAAAAGAAAAAAATGAATATAAATTTAAAGTAGCGGAAGATCAAGGTCAACAGATTTTGATTTTCAATGAAACAACGGCTAAAGCTCTTGTAGAAAAAGAATTGTTAAATAAAGTGGTAAAGGATGACGAAACAGAACCGATTAAATCATTACCAGAACTGAAGGATAAAGGTATTCTTTTCACTAAACAAGATAATGTGGACAAGGTTACGATTGATGGACAGTCGTTATCAGTATCAAATGAAGGGAATATCGTTATCGGCCGCGGAAGAGCTTATGGTGACATGTTCTTAGTCGTAAGTGATGATAAATGGTCTGCTATGATGGGAACAGAAAAAGTTATGGGTGTTATAGAATATGATAAAGATCCTGCTGAAAAGTTACCTGAATTCGAAGTTGAAAAAGTACAGCTTATTACGATAAATGACTAATCAGGAAAGGGTCTACTCCATTCGGATAGGCCCATTTTTCCGTTGTTTAGGAAATAATAAAATTAAAATATGTTGATAACTTTGAAATTAGTTTGTCCTAATCTAGCTCCAGCGCCCAGCCCCCGGAAGTCTAAGCCAAGCCATGAAGGAAGGGGAAATGCACCCTTCCTTCATGGCTCGTCTTATGCTTGTCGGGGCTAAACGGGGGCGCTTACGCCTTTTGTTCTTAAATGATAGAAAACCGATCTGTATGGTATACTAATGCCAAATTATGTGAAGGAAAGCGGGGAGAGAGTGTTGGAGGTTATTCGTTTAGAGAATGTAAGTAAGGTGTTTGGGAAAGGGGATAAAGCTGTTACAGCCTTAAACTCGATTGATTTGACGGTTCAGGAAGGGGAATTTGTTGCTATTGTAGGTCCTTCAGGTTCAGGGAAAAGCACGTTATTACATACCATTGGTGGTCTCGATGCTCCAACAGACGGAATCGTTAAAGTAGAGGGAGAATCGATATATTCCTTATCAGATGAAGCAATCTCCATATTGCGCCGCAGAAAAATTGGCTTTATCTTTCAATCCTTTAACCTTGTACCGATTTTGAATGTTGAAGAAAATATCCAACTTCCTGTATTGCTTGACCATCAGAAAGTTGATGATACCTATTATCACGATATTATCGATTATTTGGGCATTAAAGAGAAGTTAGACGCGTTTCCAGCGGAATTATCAGGGGGACAGCAACAAAGAGTAGCGATTGCTCGGGCTTTAATACATAAACCTTCTTATATATTGGCAGATGAACCGACAGGGAATTTAGATAGACGGACAAGTAATGATGTCATCAACCTTCTGCAATTAACAGCAAGAAGGTATAAACAAACCTTAATTGTCATCACACATGACATGGAAATAGCCGAAAAGGCCAGTAGAGTCATTCAAATAGAAGATGGATCCATACAAAATGATGTTTCTTATGTTTAAAGGGGTTTGATTGAGATGTCAATCTATACAAAATTGACGAAAAAATATTTGCTGCATTATAAAAAGAGAACCATTATTACCTTATTAGGAATGATATTATCCATCGCGCTTATTACATCGATAGGCATATTTTTAACGAGCTTTGAACAATATGCAAATGAAAAAAGTATGGGGGAAAATGGCTCTTACCATTTGAAAATAACATCTGTCAATCATCAAGCCGTTAAGCGGATTCAAGCAAACCCACAGATTGAGACGGTAGGTCTGATGTTTAATGAGACCTACTTTTTAGAAAACGGGGAAAAACTTGAGCTTCATTCCATTGATGAAGAGGCATTTTCTATACTCCCTTTTAATGCCATTCGAGAACAAAACCAGAGTGGGATGATTATCGAAAGATGGGTGGCAGCTGAGCTTAAAAAGTTAGGTGAGATAGAAAAACCGATCACTCTCGTAGATACAGAAGGGAACGAGCATTCCTTTCAAGTCAAAAAGATAGTGGAAAACAATCGGAATCTTCAGGAAGGGCAAGAGCTACATGCGTTTATTGTCCGAAAATCAGTTCAAATTCAGGAGAATATGGATCTCTATGTTGAGATAGATAAACGTGCAAACTATAAAGAGGTTTACCATCAAATCCTCACCTATATTCCTGAAAAAAATATTAAAAAAAATTATCCAATCATAGGTCAGGACTTTAATGATGAGGAAGTCGGTACGATCACTCTACTGAGTAGTGCCGGTTACATCCTTCCAGTAGGAATTGTTGTACTCGCAACCGTTGCATTTATATTTAATACCTTTCAAATAAGCATTACAGAGCGAATCCGAGAAATTGGATTATTAAGGACAATCGGTGCAACAAAACGGCAAATTCAAAAGATGATTGTTTATGAAATCGGGATCATTGGGTTAGTGGGCATTCCACTTGGTCTTATTCTAGGTGTATTAGGGTTTTGGGTGATATTGAGCTTATATCAATTGACTTATGAAGAAACGGAATTCTCATTTTTTTATTTCCCAATGATTATCTCTCCCCGTGTTTTCATTTTTAGTATCCTTATTGGATTATTTTCACTTATTATTTCTGGATTATTACCATTAAAGCTTGCGAATCGTACAGCTCCATTAGATGTGGTGAGAAGAATCATCAATCGCCCAGTTTTTAAGAAGAGAAGGAAGCATCGCTTCTTGAAAAAAATCTTAAGCATTGAAACCATCATGGCGATTAGAAATATTCGCAGAAATAAACTTAGATCGTTTATTGTAATATTCTCGATTTCGATTAGTGTTTTTTTATTTCTTATTTTTTCAAATCTTTTAATGATGTTTGCAAAGACCGACTTAGAACATGAAATAGGTGGAGAATTCCAGATTCGGGTTTACGAGCCGGCTAGATTTCCAGAATCATTATGGATAGGAATAGAAAATATTCCAGATGTGCAGGGGAAATATATTCATTATGATAGCGTCTATACTCAAATGTATCTTCCACCCTCAATGGTAAATCAAACACGAGCAGATAATCTTTACATGACAACTTTAAATGGAAATAACTTTTATTCAGAAAGCACAAATATTTCTCCAATCACTGAAGAAAACAAGGCTTTTTTAAGCGGAAAACTCAAAGCTGGTTCATTAAAGAAAGAAAAACTAATACAAGAACATGGAGTTATTTATGTTAAAGCCATGGATGATGATACATCTGTCGAGGTCGGAGATTTTGTGTATATTCAGACTCAAGCAGATCCATCCGGTCATTTAGGTGAGATACAAAAAGTGAAAGTTTCGGGAATAGTTGAAATGGATGAGCCTGAAAGCCTACTCCTCTCCTATCCAGAAGTCGTAGCCTCGATGGGGACACCAACTATGAATCGAATCACTCTTTATCTGAATGATAATAGAGATATTGATGAGGTTTCCAAAAAATTAGATGAACTTGTAGCTCAATACCCTAATTTGGAAATTGTTAATGAAGTTGAAATGCAGCGAAGTCAGTCGCTCCTTATTTTCCAAATTCAAATATTACTTTATGGCTTTGTCATTGTGATTGCCTTTATTGGCCTATTAAATATTATCAACACCACCGTTATGAATATCATTTTAAGGAAAAAAGAATACGCGACCTTACAAGCAGTTGGGATGTCATTAAAGAGTATAAGAAATATGGTGATGAAAGAGGGATTGTTTTATGGCTTTATAAGCGGGATGATTGGAACTGCAGCTGCAGGTTCTATCGAATTTTTATTGTTTTTACTTGGTGGAAGACCAGAATCGACAGATACAAATTATCTGTACATATGTGCTTTTTTCGTGATTGTAACGATTTGTTATTTGACAGCAATGCTCTCTGCACGCCAGCTCAAGAGCGGTCAGTGGAATGACGCCTTGCGAAATGAATAGAAACGAAGGAGAGGGTATAATGCGTATACTTTTATTGGAAGATGACGTTTCACTTGCACTTGGATTGGAATTTTCTTTGAAGGAAGAAAAGTATGAAGTGACACATGTTAGCTTAGTCGAAGAATGTAAGGAGGTTTTTGAAAAAGAGTCATTTGATTTAGCGCTTCTTGATGTCACACTTCCGGATGGAAATGGTTACGATATGTGTAAATATATTCGGGAACAATCGGATATCCCCATCATCTTTCTGACGGCAATGGATGATGAAGTCAACGTCGTCCTTGGCTTGGATATTGGAGCGGATGATTATATTACGAAACCATTTAGAGTAAGGGAGTTACTTTCAAGAATTCGGGCAGTGTTAAGAAGGAAAGGAAAAACTAGTACGGGAAATCTATTAAAAAGTGGAGAGATTATCCTCGATCTTGATCGAGCCGTGTTAAAAAGAGAAAAGGGAGAGATTCCGCTTTCTGCCCAAGAATACAAATTATTATTGATTTTAATGAATCACCCGGAAAAAATATTAAGCCGTGATGAAATCTTTGATTTACTTCTAGAAGGCGGTGTTGGATTTTTTGAGGATAACACATTATCTGTGTACATTAAGAGATTACGGGAGAAAATAGAGGACGAGATTACAAACCCGGAATATATTATCACACATCGGGGGTTAGGGTATAAATGGAACAAACGAGTCGTAAGAGAATAGGAATCTTCGAATTATGGCAAAATCCTGAGGCGAAAAATACTGTAAGGCTTTTCTTGTTCTCACTATTGTTATTTATCATTATGATTGGCTGTGGAACCTTTTATTTAACCCAACAGTTTAAAAAGGATTATATTGAATCAAATGCTGCGATGACAGGAGCCCTTTTAAAACAGCATCCAGAGCTTGAAGGTGAGCTGGTCACACTTCTTACAAAAGATGTAAGCAATGATGAGAAGAGACTGGGAATGGACGTTTTATCTGAGTATGGAATCTCACCTGAATTATCAATGAAATTTTTCCCTGAAATGACTGATTTCTTTCGTACGATTATCGGTTTTATCATGATTAGCTTGCTACTATTTTTTGTGTCCTTATTCCTTTTACACTATCAATTTTCTACTCGTATGTTTACCAGAATCCGTGAACTCACCCATTATGCAGACGATGTCCTAGAAGGAAGGGCTGTTTCATCTTTACCAGAGTTCCGCGAAGGGGATTTCTCCAAGCTTATATATAGCTTTAATCGCATGCGTTTCGTTATCCAAAAGAATATTGCCGATTTGAAAAAGGAAAAACGTTTTCTCGTGAACTTAATGTCCGATATTTCTCATCAATTAAAAACTCCATTAGCTGCTTTAACGATGTACAACGATCTTATGACAGAAAAGGAATTATCAAAGGAGCAGCAGGATATGTTCCTAGAACAGGGCAGGCAACAGCTAGAGAGGATGAACTGGCTTATACAAAGTCTTTTGAAGCTTGCCAAGCTAGATGTTGGGGCGATCCAGTTTCAAAAAAGGAATGCTTCCCTAACCCAAACCGTACTAGAAAGTGTCGAAATACTAAAAGAACTTTCGGTACAAAAAGGAGTTCAAGTGGAAGTGACAGCTGTTCAGGAATGTTTCCTGAAACATGATCCAGACTGGATGACAGAAGCCCTCTTAAACGTCATGAAAAATGCCATTGAGCATACTCCATCGGGCAAAAATGTCTCCATTACAATAGAAGAAAGTAAAGCTCTAACTAAGGTTCATATAAGGGATCAAGGAGAAGGAATTGAACGGGAGGAGATAAAGAATATATTTAAAAGGTTTTATAAAGGGAAGAAAAATAAAAAGTCTGGATCCGTTGGGATTGGTCTTTCCTTAAGCAAGTCGATCGTCGAGGGCCATCATGGAATTATACAAGTTGAGAGTAAAATAGGAGAAGGAACAATGTTTACATTTGTGTTTGCTAAGGATACAACGAGCGATATAGTAGATAAATCATAGCTTCATTATTATGATAAAAGGGAAAATGTAAGAGAAAGGGGAGAGTTAAGGGAGAGTTTCTCCCCTTTTTTCTTCTGTTCCAGTCCACTAAGACAAAGGTATTCCCGTAACTCCTTTTAAATTCTTACCGAACGTATTTTAAATCACATTAATACAAGTTGATAGTTCACGAAGTTCGGAAGTGCTTATTGCTTCTATTATTCATCGGCATCCCCATCTCTCCTGATGACTAGGAAGCTGAAATTGGGTCTATAAGAACCTTTGAAATTTGGGCTGCTTTCTGATAATGTTCACTTTCCATATAGTGATCATATAGTTCTTTGGCATACTTGTTTATAAAAATCGTATGATTATTTAACTGAAAATAGGGTAGGGCATCTTTCTCTATGAAGGTGTAATACTGATTCAATTTATTCTCTGTAAGTAAAATAAGAAGTTTAAATACTAGTTGGTAAAATTCATTTTCCAATTTTTTTGCCAAGGACATGCCTTCTTGTGCCTTTCTTAACATCGATGATTTACGCATTATCTTTCCAGCCAGTCCACTTTCCAAATAATTGTACAGTCGTTGAAGATATAAAACGGAAGACTTATCAGTCATTTGAAGAGCTTCTTTATAAAACTTATGTGCATGAGCATAATCTTTTCTTCTAAAATGTTCAAAGCCCAGATTGTTTAAGAGCATCCCTTTTTTATCAGTGGCATATAGTAACTCACTGTGATGAATCAAATTATAATAGGATTCTGTTAACTCTTCTAAATTATGATGTATGTCGTTTCCAATCTGGAGAAGCATTAACGACTCTGCCGTGATGGCCATTAAAGAGTTATTTGTTTCCCTGAAGTAGCGAAGAGCTTTTTCTGCATACGCATAAGCCATTACTCTAGAATCGATACAGTGATAAGCTACGGCCAAATCGTAATTGTATTCAGGGTTTCCATATTCATCCTTTTCTATTTCTTTCAAGACTTCTATAGCCTTTTGATGATTTTCGGTTCTGGATGAAATACAATTGCATATATAATATATTCCCCATACATGCTTCAGTAGGTTTTTCTCATAAGGGGGGAGGTTGGGGTGTTCTTTTTCGACATACTGTAAAAGGGTATATGTCTTTTTATAATTCATCTTTAGGATATAATATCTTGCCTGCAGCAATTGGTACAAGGCAGCATATTTGGAAGAATTGATGAAAGGGATTTTTTCCAATTCTTTGTTGATTTCATCTACTTCCTTCAACCTTCGCATAATGATGGTCTTATGCCAATGATAGAGCTGATTCCCTAGGTTCTCAAAGCGACGGATTTCTTTTTTTATATCTAGGTGTAAACGTTCTGATAATAACTCGATAATCTCTGAAGAACAAGCTGATTGCCCTCGCTCAATCTTGCTGATATAGGAGAGAGTGCAAATTCCTAATCCAAGTTCTTCCTGCGTAAGCCCAGCTTTTTTTCGGTAAAATTTAATGATTTCTCCCTCTACCATTTTATTCGCTCCTTATGCTCCCTAAGTAATTATGTAAGATGTAGGTAACTATATTTTTTAAATAATACCACAATTTTCAATATTATAACTAGTTAATTATCGGGAAACTCGCTTTTATCTTATAATTTGCGAGTCTTTCACTTTTATGCCTATTAGAGCAAAGGGATCATGTTATGGAGTTGGTTGTTAGAACGAACGTAGACCAACGTTTTTCGAAGAATGGTGAAGAGTAAAGGTACGAATCGCAAATTTTGCTATAGGGAAGGATTGGGTACTTAGGATTAATAAAAAAAAAGCCATGATTGAAATAAATCCATTCATGGCTTACCAAATTTAAGTTTCTAGTTTACGCCTACAGAAGTGTAAGCATCCATAACAGCTTTGGTTTCTGCTGATGGTTCCCCATTTTTATCTGGATGTAAATCACGAGAAGCTTGAATAGCTGCTTCACGCATTTCTTTAAATCCGGATGTTGGTGTTAAGTATAAAGTGAGAGCCCGGTAATAGATTTTTTCTGTTTTTGATCTCCCAATTCCTGTAATATCTATTCCGTTATTTGTACCGCCTTCAGTAATTAAGTAAGCTGCTTTGTTATTGATACCGCTGTTAATATGAACCCCACCGTTATCTAATGTACCTTGGTAGCGATCTTGGTAGGTATCCGGATAATGTCCTGATGGCATATATTTTGTGCTAACACTCTTAGAAGCCGGGTCACTCATGGAACGAAGTCCTCCGTCACCAGGAATGTTAGGGGTAGTGTTGTCTTCTCCTAAATCCCATTCAACCTCTCCTGTAGTGTACATTTCCGCGAAATTCCCGAGGATGTCTGCCAGAGATTCATTGATAGCTCCAGATTCCCCTTCATATATTAAGTCTGTGGTATGTTCAATGACACCATGAGTCATTTCGTGACCAGCTATATCCAGGCCACCAGCAAACGAGCCAAATTCAATCCCGTCACCATCCCCATATAGCATTTGTTCACCATTCCAACCGGCGTTATTCCACTTTGACCCAATATGAACGGTGTTAATTAATTTCATTCCTTTATCATCTAAGCTGTTTCGATCGTGAACGTTTTGATAGTATTTGTTCACTTTATCAGAGTTGAATTGTGCTGAAACAGCAGCTGGGTTATGGAAAAAGTTGCTAGTGCTGGTTGTAGATACTTCCCATCCTGTGAATCCAAAAATTGCTGAAGAAAGTAAAAATATCGTTTCATCTATGCGACGAGCGTCAAAAGTCGATATTGGCACAGTATTGCTGTTTGCAACAGAAGTACCATGTAAATAACTTGTTTTGGTTTCAGAATCTTTTCCAGCATTGAAAGATTGCATTTCACCATGTACGTCCAATCCCCTTGCGGTCACTGGGGAAAGATCCGTTGGTTCAGCACTGTGAATTTTATTGAAGCTGTCGATCACTTCTCCCGTTGTTGCATCCACAAAGTAATGGTAGTACCCAGGTGCTGGGATAGAAGTAGATGCTTTAACTAGGTAAGTTAAATAATTCTTCCCTTTATAAGGATAGATAGTTAATTCAGAGTCTATGCCATCATAATTTTTCACTTCACCAATCTTTGATTCTACGTCTTTTTTGACAATCTCTACAGCCTTCTCTTCTGAAATGGATGGCTCAGTTGGAATGGTCGTACGAGACAAAGTTTGTGTTACCTTACCAAAAGATGCAAATACGTCATTGTTTGAGTCCAATGCTACGGTTTGTCCAGAACCATAGATTGGAATCCCATTGTATTGCTCAACAGTGCGTGCATGATATGTACCTGTCGCACTATCTGTTTTCTCGCTTACAATTTTAAACTGCCCTCCTCTGGATAATGACCTCGTAACTGGATTTTCTACTTGTGATTGAAGGAACGCTTTTACAACTTCTTGTTTACTTAATCCTTCAGCTTTAAATAGAATAGTTGAATCGCTTGTTGAATCAGTTGCAAACGCCGGTACAGATGGCATTACTCCCCCGAATGTTACTGATAGAGCCAGTACAGTAGGAATAACCACTTTTTTACTCATCTTTTTCTGGTGTTTCTTTTTCAATAAACCCACCCCTTTTTTGAATTTGATATTGGAACAATTAAAATTATTCAGAAAATCCGAAATAAAATCAATATTTTACAGTGAATTTAATTTTGGGAAAATTATGGACTTATTTCTCGGTGTTTTTAGTTTTTTCGAGTATATTCGACAAATTTCTGCTCTGTTTTGAAGTAGAAATATCTCAATACAATTTTCCGACAAATGAGTAATAATAAATGTTAATAGAGTTGTTTTGCAAAGGGGGGTGACAAATGAGAAGAGCTTTTCATAAAACCATCATACTTCCTTGTTTATGCTCCATGGCATTTTATGTAGGAGTTCATATAGTAGGAGAAACAGAAGCTTCCTTTTCAAGCCAAGTTGCACCAGAACCTATAACAATATCTGCAGCATTTATTTTTCCCGAAACTATTAAACTCCTAGAAGATCGGGCGGATGAAATTGCAGACCGGATGCACCGTGGGTATGAAAGGATTAATACTGTTCCAGTAGAAGGATCATTACAAGAATTGCATGATAGTTTTACTGAAATTAGATCTATCGAACAGGAACTTCATCAACAAGTTACCACTCTGCAACAGATTTACAATGAACTGTCCGCATATTATAACCAAACTCAAGATAAGGATCATACATTTGATTATGTATCTGAAGGGTTTCGGAACGTAGATAACAGGTTGATGGAAGTTCGGGAAACGATTGATTTTCAAAAAATAGAAACGATCCTTTCCTCTATCATATTGCAGATAAAGGAACTAGAAGAAAAAGCTTCCCAGGAAAATACTCAAGCCAAGCAACATCACAATAGCACTGAATTTGGGGCTGAAGAGACAACGAATCACGGGGCAACAACAAATTTAAATGATAATGAGAAGGCACCAGAACAAAAGGAAAAAGATTCTCAGGAAACTATACAAGCCAAGCAACGTCATGAAAACTCTAAATCTCTTGTGGAAGGGACATCTAATCAAGAGGCAATAAAGAGTTCAAATAATATTGAGCAGGTGACAGAACATGCAGAAAAAAATAGTGAGAAGCGTAAGTAGTATTTTTGGATTCGTTTTCCTGATTGTCGTATGTTTCTTAGCATTTGTTGTTCTTTCTTCTAGAATATCGGGAGGAGAACCAACTATTTTAGGATATCAAGTCAAAGCAGTCTTATCAGGATCCATGGAACCGACATTTCAAACGGGTTCTATCATTTCTATCAAGTTAGGAACTGATCATTCTACTTATCAGGAAGGTGATATTCTTACTTTTCGGATAGAAGATAAGATCGTTACACATAGAATTGTAGATGTCAAACAAGAGAATGGACAAGCATGGTATAAAACAAAAGGGGATAATAACGACGCTCAAGATTTATGGACTGTTTCCTCACAAGACGTGGTTGGGAAGTACACTGGCTTTACGATTCCATATGCCGGATTTGCATTGAATTTTGCAAATTCAAAAGCGGGATCAGCTCTTTTGTTGATTATACCGGGTATACTGTTGCTGATTTCTTCATTGCGCTCCATCTTGAGTGCGAAGAAAGAGCTTGAAGTAAATAATGCATGATGATTTGGGTTATATCTCCTATGTATCTACACACATACATAAGAGTTTAATAATAATTTTAATATTATAAGGGGGATTTAAAATGAGTTTTACAAAGAAGGTAAGTCAAGGTGTTATGAGTGCAGCATTAGGATTATCACTAATCGGTGGAGGAACATTTGCCTATTTTAGTGATTCAGTCGAAACCCAGAACACATTTGCCGCAGGTACATTGGATTTAGGGTTGAATCCTAGTACAGTTGTTAACATTAGCAATATCAAGCCAGGTGATGAAATTTACCGTGAATTCACACTTGAAAACAACGGTACATTAGATATTGCAAAAGTGCTATTAGATACAAGTTACACTGTTGATGATGCACAGTTGGATGGACAAGCCAATCCGGATGATTTTGCAAAGCACATCAAAGTTACAATCATGTATAACACAAGCAGTTCAACTAACACTGTTGTTGAAACAACATTACATGATTTACAAACTCAACAACCAGATTTAACTCAAATCGATAATCTTGCAGGTCCATTTCCAGATGGAATTCCTGCTGGAGAAAAAGAAAAAATCTTCGTATTATTTGAATTCGTGGATAATGGAGAAAATCAAAATCAATTCCAAGGTGATAAGCTAAAAGTAGATTGGACATTTAATGCAGAGCAAACAGATCCAACTTACCATGACGATACAGATCCAGACAACAATTGATAAATGGTCTGTAAAACATGTTAAACATAAGGCGCTCAACTATCTTTAAAAAGAATTTCGGCATCAGCTTAACTTGTAGATTTTAAGAAAAATCATACCTAAAATAGACGCTATTCTTTCTAAAGCATAATAGGAAAGGATAGCGTTTGCTGATGCAGCAAGAAGAAAGAGGAATGGAAATACTTGATGTTCTGACCGATATAGATTTCGTTACTTTCATATCGTTCAATTTATTAAAGTTTGGTACAAACCCCCTCTTTCTGGAAAATACCTAAAGCAGTATGTGGATGAACATTATTATTATAAATAGAATAAACAGCCTTTTGGAACATATAAAACTAAAGATTTTTTAAAGAAAATTAGTCTATTTATATACCTATTTTACTTCGGGAAATACGAGGAGTGAGTTCATGTTAGAAGGAAAAATCATCAAGTTTTACCGAAAAAAAGCTGGCCTTACGCAGGAACAATTAGGAAAAGGAATTTGCACCCTTTCCTATCTCAGCAAAATTGAGCTTGGTCAAACGGCTTATTCTTCGGAGACTTTGGTAGTGTTAGCAGAGCGTTTGTCCATAGATTTAGAGAAAGAGGTCAGCCGCCTTAAGAACTTAGAAACTCAGCTCCATCGCTGGCATAAGGCTATCATTATGCAAAGTATGAAAGAGGTAGAAAAAATAAATAAAGAACTGGAAAATATCCCATTTATCACTTCTTCCAATTATGCTGCCTTGTACCAATTGCTGCAGGCAAGATATTACAACCTAAAGAAAGATTATGAAAAAACTCATGCTATTTTGCAGCTTGTCCAAAGAGACTATCCAAGTCTTCCCCCTTATGAAAGGAACTTGCTGCGACACGTATGGGGTATTTATTACATATCCAATTATATTTCCCTAAGAACAGAAGATCATCAAAAAGCTATAAAAGTCTTGAAGGAAGTAGATATAGATGAGTATGGAAACAAAGAGTATTATTACGACTTGGCGGTAGCCTATCACTATATATCCTCAAAAGTAATGGCCTATGTATATGCAGAAAAAGCCCTTCTCCACTTTAAGGGAACGAATAACCCCATAATGGCGCTTAATGCTGAGTCTTTGATGCTTCTGCAAATTGGAGACGATGTTCATCTTGATTTAGATGAGATGGAAAAACGCTATCAAATTTTAATTTTTGATAGCGAATTACTGTACGCTTATGATAAAAAAGGGATGCTCCTAAACAACTTGGGCAATGAATATTTTAAAAGAAAAGATTATGTTACTGCACAGAAGTTTTATAAGGAGGCGTTTCAAATAGCGGATAAGTCTTCCGTTTTGTACCTTCAACACCTTTACAGTTATTTGGAAAACTGTTTTGAAGGAAAAATGCTTCAGAAAACAGTGATGTTAAGAAAGGCACAGGAAGGGGTGTCCTTGGCAAGGAAGTTGGACAACCGCTTATACAAAACAATATTCAAGCTTCTCATCTATCGAGTAGAGGATCAACTTGATAAGTTTTACAGCTTTATAGAGAAAGAAGCTCTACCCTATTTCCAGTTAATCAAGAATTCGGCTTTTACAAACCATTACGCCAAGCAATTATATAATCACTACATTGAGATGGAACAGTACGAGAAAGCCGGACAAATTTCAACTTTTCTTAGAGATGACATATCGTATAAACATAATCATGTATGCTTACTTTAATTGTATATTAGGGCCGACTTGCACTGGTTTTATTAATGAATTTATTTTAAGACTAAAAGTTTCTTCCCTTAAACTTAATGATTCTGTCCTGAAGGGATTGATGTAGCTTAGCAAAACGGCACAGGATTTGGTCTACCAAAAGTATAGGTTATAGAAGAATTCAAAGAAGTTTATGAATGTTGGAAAGCAGGAGAGGTGACAGCCTTTAGAGCGAATTAGGTGATAAAAGGACGACTTTATATATATTTGCCACGGCTGTCCCGAAGTTTATTAAAAAAGGGTCTCTTCAAAAACAAAGGTTCAGGAACCACAACTTCCATATATAGAAGTAATCATCAAAAACATCTTCTATATATTGACAAACATAGCGGCTCCTGACCTCTTATGGGCCATCCTCAATATCGCTTCAAGTGGAAATGATATTATTTTTTGCGAATCCTTATAAACCCGTCTACCGCATCCCAAATTATTCCGAGTACAAGTAGAATTAGGATCCAAAACGTAGATTGTTCCCAAGCTATGCTTGCCTTTCTATAAGCTTCACTGCCTTCCGTAAGTAAGCCTGCCTGCGTTAATTCTTGCATGAAGTTCGGATTCCAAAATGCTGGCCCATTAATCATAAACAAAATTGCTACCAAAGAAATTAAATTAACAATCGACGTATAGATGACAAGCTTTACCGTCCATTTTCCGAAAATGAGCTTTAAACTTTCCTTGACAATCCCGAGCCCAAATATAAGAAGAATAAAGAGAAGGTAAGAACCATATGTTTCGTCATTTAAAAACGGAACAACACCGGAAAATTCATCATGAAATCTCCATATTCCAAAGTATTCACTTGAAAACGCCATAATCACGATGAACAAAACATAAAATATAATCCCTGTAATCGATTCACCACGTTTAATTTTTCTTTTTCCATTTGGAATGGGTGCTAAATCAGAGACTTTCCATCCCTTATCCATTTGTAAATCTTTTGAATTGATGCTATTAAAATATTCTCCTATTGCAAATCCAAATGTGGTCCAGCCAATTGCCATTGGAATGACGGTGACAAATGAAACAATAAAATCTACGAAATGATTGAGAATTGAAATGGGATCAAGAATAATCTGAATAACAAATCCAACACTCATGGTGACTGCAGTAGAAATCAAAACAATCTTTAATACTAAAATATACGCATCAAAAAATTCTGGTCCAATTAAATACTTTTTTGTTCCACGATATTTTTGAGCTAAATGCTTTGGATTCCCTAATTCCAGTAAAACTTCCTCAACATCTTTATCCAATACTTTTCTGCATTCAACGCGCTCCTCCAACATATCTTCAATTAGACCTCGAAGTTCCTCGGCGATATCTTCTCGTTGTGCAGGCGGCAACTTCTGTGTGACCGCATAAATATACCGATTAATCATCTCCAACTGTTTCATCCCCCTTTATTTTCAATCACATGATTCATACTCTGGACAATACTTCTCCATTCAACTACCAGCAGATCAAACACTTCTTTCCCTGTTTCACTTAATAAATAATACTTCCGTGGTCTTGACTCATTTGTATCCCACTTACTATCTAACAACCCTTGCTTTTCCAGCCTTCGAAGGAGTGGATACAATGTTCCTGGCTCTACATGAATTCCTTTATCGCCAAGCATCGTAACTAGTGAGTATCCGTACTGAGGCTCAGAAAGCTGACTTAACACACCAATCGTAATGGTCCCTCTCCGCAACTCCTGCATTAATTTATCCATATGTTCTGTTGCATCGCTCATATTATCAACTCCTGCGTTTATTATAGTGTATAACGCACACTATTGTAAAGTGAATATTAATATATTTTATAAATCATTATAAGTAAATCTCTTAATTATCTCGTCAAGGGCCCTATAAAGATAAAAAAGGATCATGGGGCTGTCCATAAGGGGCAGGAACCACTACGATTGTCAATATCCAGAAGATGTCTAAATGATTTCTTCCTATATATTGAAGTTGTAGTTCCTAGCACCAGGGTTTTTGGACAGCCCTACGATCCTTGTTACGCAAAATTAAGTTTTAAATGAATGCAAAATTAACATAAAAGTTATCCATTTAGAAGTGATTTAAATGTTTAAAAAGATGTTCATTGGGGTAGTGTTAAAAGTTCTATAGAAAATCAAGATTTTACTTTCAAATATAAACAGAAGTGTCGCTATGGGCCTTGGTAATCGCTCTTGACAACCACGCCAATAAAAAAGATAGACTTTTAATCCCTTGCTGGGAGAACAATTCTTTTATACAGTTGAACAGTAATAATGTAGTATACAGTGTAAATAACTACGAAAATCAAGATCGGAAGCCAAACCCGGAAATACGGATCGATTAGGATGAACGAGAAGATGTTCATGCCGATTAATACGTGAACAACCCCAATAATAGCTGGGAATAAGAATACTAAGAATAATTCTTTATAGATTGACTTCGTTAATAATTCGCGGCGAACCCCAATTTTACGAAGCATTTGATAGCGATTAATGTCTTTTGATGCGCCGGAAAGGATCTTAAACATTAAGCAGCTTGCCATCATCGCTAAGAAAGCAATTCCTAAGAAGAAGCCCATAAATACGGTCCCACTAGCAACACCATAGAATTCTTCATATGAACTATATTTACTATTAACCGGTAGATCACTTTTATATTTGTTTTGCTGAACCTCATCAATTTTTTTCCACTTATCTATATATGCTTTAAAATCATTTGTTTTTCCAAGGAAGGCAGTGGCTTCTTTTCCTTGGATTTCGTTATACATTTTTTGATTGACAATTTTGATCGCGTGATCCGGATAAACATAATAAGGATGTATCGTCCGTAATGCCTCATCCCATTTTTGTGGGATTTCTACAGACTCACTTCCTTGATCTAAATCTGCTCCAATTACAGCCCCAACTGGAAGGTCTTCCGTAACACGATTAAATTTACCGATACTCTCCATGCCGTTTATGTCAGCTACTAATGGACGGTGTTTCTCTAATTCTTCTTTTATATAGTAAACGAATTGATCATCGATTTTATAATGATAGTCATGTTTTTCATTAAATTTAATCTCATTTAATATTTTCTTTTCTTCAGCTGTTGGATTATGAGACACGACATCATATGCATAGAATGAATCTACCATAATTGTGACGTTATTTTTAAAAGCCATTCCAGCTGAAATGGCTCCTGCTCCAAGGGCGACTAACATCGCAACGGTTGCCAGTACTTTTGTTAAACTATTGATACGGAAATTTAACTGGGCAAATGTAAAGGCATTTAGTCCTTTTTCTGTTCGTTTTTTATTACTTTTCGGCTTTTTAATCATAAGCGGTAGAAGGGACATAAATAACAGGTAGGTTCCGGATGTTGTCGTGATCAGCGAAATGACGATTCCCATTTCTTTTAGTTTCCCCATGTAAATCATCGAAGTATAGCCAATGCCTAATAAAATGATCGCAAGTATCGCGGTGAATATCGTTTTTTTGCCTTTGAGAGAAAATCTCTCTGTTTGTGCATCAGCGTGGATAAGCTGCAATACCGTAATCCGTGATAGTTTAATACTATTCATTAAGGCTGATAACATAAATAACACTATGAAAAAGATACAAGTAACCGTCAAGGATGGAAGATAAAATGCTTGATATCCGTCCCCGGTGAATTCTAGCTGCTTCATGAGTAGGCTTCCAATTCCTTGAGAAAGACCTACGCCTATTGCACTCCCGATGACTAGAGATGTGATTCCAATGACGATCGTTTCAATAAACATAAGCAATGTAATTTTATGCTTTTTAGCTCCTAACATCATATACATACCAAACTCTTTTTGACGCAGCGACAATAAGAAAGAGTTGGCATATAAGATATAGAAGAATGTAATGATGGCTAATAAGAACGAACCCGCTTGAAAGACAAACCCGATTGACGAAATGACAGAATTCGATTCAATAAACGGTTTATTGAGTGCAAGTGTTTGGAACATATAAAATATCGAAATCGACATGACAAGGCCGACTAGTAAAACGAGATAGTCTTTCAGCTTATTTTTTAGCCCTGACATAGATAGCTTGAATAACATGATAATACCCCCTTTCTTATGCTTTTTGTGTGCCTAGGTCTGCTAGTACATCTAAAATCTCTTTAAAGAACACTTCACGAGAGCTTTTCCGATGAATTTCCTTATACAATTCTCCATCTTGAATAAATAAAATTCTCTGGCAATAACTTGCACTAAATGGATCATGAGTAACCATCATGATTGAAACTCCCTGAACTTCATTTAAACTTGTCATCGCTTCTAGTAGACTTGTCGCGTTTTTGGAATCGAGAGCTCCTGTTGGCTCATCTCCCAGAATAATGGCTGGCTCGTGTACAAGTGCACGCGCTGCTGCCGAACGTTGTTTTTGCCCGCCAGATACTTCTGAAGGGTATTTGTGAAGAATGGCTGAAATTCCTAGAGTTTCTGCTACTTTATCAACTTTTGGACCGATATTTTTTGATGGAACCCCTTGTAATGATAGTGGTAAGGCAATGTTTTCATAGATGGATAGGTTTTCAAGTAAGTTAAAGTCTTGGAATATAAAACCTAGTCTTTGAGAACGGAAATCGGATAATTCTCCTTGCTTCATTTGTGTAATATCTGTACCGGCGATTTGAACAACACCATCTGTCGCTTTATCTAATGTTGAGATCACATTTAGTAATGTTGTTTTCCCTGAACCAGAGGGACCCATAATCCCAACAAATTCACCTTCCTGAATCGAAAATGATACGTTTTTTAATGCATGGGATTGATTTTCGCCTTTTTTTCCATATACTTTTTTTACGTTTTTTACATCTACAACGGGCGTTTTCATCTTATAATGCCTCCTGTGTTTTTCTGTTTTCTTGTTCTTCTTGTTTCGATATCTTTTTTAAAGGTACGTTTTTCCAATAAGTAAAAATACGCCATATTAACTCAAGTGGCCCCATTCTGAACAAACGCAGCCATACGGTACTAAAAATCATTTGAAAGACAACGATTGCGATACATATATAGAGTGTTTGAATATATGAAAGGCTGGCTGTGGTCTGGATTAGATTTCCTGCGAGAAAAATAAAAGCGGTTTGTCCAATATAATTGGTTAACGCCATCCGTCCATAATATTTAAGTGGTGATAATAAGAGTTGGACAGCTCTTGTTTGTAAAAGTAATAGAAGTAAGCCGATATAAAAAGCTGAAACAATAGGTCCAACACCTATACCCATTTCTAGAAATTTTCCTGCCTGATCAAGTGTGCCGTCTTCATTCATAATGATCATGTTCTGAAATGGCGATGAAGGAACACTTTGGTATTGAACATACAACCCCATCAGACTAAGCCCCAACATAATTGCTGTAAAAATAGCTATCTGTTTTGTTTTTTGCGAAAGGTTTTCAAACACTTGATATTGTCCAGCCGCAAGCCCTAATAATATAAGTGGCAGGGTTAACGGAAGCTTTGCTCCAGCGATGCCAAACACAACTAGTAAAATCAAGCTCAAAGCTAAGTTAATGTGCTTATTCACTTTGAAAAATGGTAACGTCAATAATCCACAAACAGTATAAACCGTTAAGGCCTCTCCTGGTTGGAAGATAAAATGCATAAGTCCAAAAACGAATAATACAACAAGTCTACGTAGAAAGAGAATGTATCCATTATTTCCATTTGCAATGGCTCTCGTAATAAAAATATAAAATCCTACACCAAACAAAAATGAGAAAATAGAGTAAAAACGACCTTCCACAAATAAATATAAAAATCTTTGATAGCTTGCATCAATCGTATTGGGTTCTGGTATTTTTATGTGAAGCAGTGCCAGAATATTGACTAAAATAATCCCTAGTAATGCAAAGCCTCGAATATAATCAAGTGCATCAATGCGCTTGTTTACTACACCTTTTTCCATACGACACCTCCTTGTAAGTCATTACTTTGTTTATCTTACAAAAGGGTTGAACGAACACAAATCTATCTATCTTACAAAATCTCTTACATTTTTGTAAGATAACTTGGGTGCCAGGAACAAAAAAGAGGAAATATAGGAAGTGCCAGGTACAAAGGCGATGAAGTGTACCAGGTACAAAAGGGGTGAAGTGTACCAGGTACAAAAGGGGTGAAGTGTGCCAGGTACAAAAGCGGCGTTTTGTACCTGGCACCTTACAGATGCTCTATTATTTATATTTAGGTTTTTGACTTATGCGCACTAGTAATTGTTCCAATATTGGGAAGAAGAATTGAATGATGAATCCAATGGTTATGGTAACGACGATGGTACCAACACCAATGGCGCCTTGGAAAACGACCGCAAAGGCGAGGGCTAATCCTTCGCTAATCATCCTCGCACTTCGATAGCTTAAACCAAAGCGAGTCGAGATGGCGACCATAATGGTATCCATAGGGCTTGCTGGGAATTCCGCTTGTAAATATGATGCTATTCCGATCCCAAGAGCGAATATCCCTACGAACAGGGTAACTGTTTGCACTCCAAATCCCGTTGGAGCAAATCCACTTAATCCAACCTTTAACCAAAAATCAATAAGCATCCCAATGACAAAGACGGTAACAGCCGCTAGGAACTCAGGCTTCTTTTTTAACAAAAACGCATTAATAAAAATAAGTATCATTCCATTAATAAAAACAAAAGTTCCAACTGAGAGTTGAAATGTTTTCGATTCCCCAACCGCAAACGCATCCCAGGCTGCCGCTCCTAAATTGGCTTTGATGATGAGAGCTATACCAAGGGTAAGTATAAAGATCCCTAAAAAATAAAATGCGAATCTTGCCTTCATGTACATTCCCCAAATCTACTATCCATATTTTTTAACAGAAGATTCTTTACGACTAATGAAGTGATTCCAAGAAGTATTTTCACAATTGAAAAACAGACCCGGTTTACATTCCCCCTAAATAAAGTCTATACTTGTCCAATATAGTGAAATTATATGAGCGAAATGAAAAATTATACGGAGTCGATAGATGATGAAGAAGGAAATAACGGTTAAAATTAAAACCAATTTTGAAAACAAAATAGCAAAGGGGTATCCCCTTATTGACAAAGAAATGCTTGTGGATGCAAATAAACTCAACGAAGAAGGAATCATTCTTAAATTAGTGGACTCTAAGCAAAGGTTTATAGCAAAAGGGTATTATGGCAGGCAAAACAAGGGCTTTGGCTGGGTATTAAGCAAAAAAGAAAAGGAAGCAATAGATGGACTATTTTTTAAAAAGAAAATCCAAAATGCCATCAACAACCGACTTCACTTTTATCAAGACCCCACGACTACTGCCTTCCGCATTTTCAATGGTGAAGGGGATGGGATTGGCGGGCTTACCATCGACTATTTTGATGGATATTATCTTATTCAATGGTACTCAGAAGGTATTTATGCTTTTAAAGAAGAGGTACTTGAGGCATTTAAAGATATTGACTATAAAGGAATTTATCAAAAGAAACGCTTTGCAAGTAAAGGCCAATATATCGATGAAGATGACTTTGTGAAAGGGGAACGTCCAGATTTTCCACTCATCGTGAAAGAAAATGGAGTCAACTTTGCCATTTACTTAAATGATGGCGCAATGGTGGGAGTATTCCTTGATCAACGCGAGGTCCGAAAAACGATTCGTGATGGCTATGCTGAAGGGAAAAATGTTCTTAATACGTTTTCCTATACAGGTGCTTTTTCCGTATTCGCTGCCGTAGGCGGAGCGTTGAAAACGACTAGTGTTGATTTAGCTAATCGCAGCTTAAGTAAAACGATTGAGCAATTTAGTTTGAACGGAATTGACTATGAAGCACAGGAAATCATCGTGGAAGATGTGTTTAAGTATTTTAAATATGCGGTCAAAAAAGAACTTACCTTTGACCTTGTGATTCTTGATCCACCAAGTTTTGCCCGTTCAAAAAAACATACATTCAGTGCAGAGAAGGATTATAAAGATTTACTCAAGGAAGCCATCAGTATTACCGAGAAAAATGGAGTTATCGTGGCCTCTACAAACTGCAGTAAATTTGATATGAAAAAATTTAAAGGTTTTATTGATACTGCCTTCAAAGAAATCAGTGGAAAATACAAAATTCTAGAAGAGTTTTCGCTCTCGGAAGACTTTAGAACCATTCAGCAGTTTAAACAGGGAGATTATTTGAAAGTAGTCTTTATTAAAAAAATAAAATAACCTTTCATGAAAGGGGCTGTCCTATAAGGCATCTGAAGCCACATTGTTCTTCTTAGTTGAAGTTGTGGTTTCTGATTAATTAGGATAGCCCCTTCCTTTTTTGAATAAATGATAAAATAAAAAGGATCAGAACGGAGGTAAGGACGATGGAAGAGGTTCGAGTTTCGATTAGAAATCTTGTTGAATATGTCTATAGAAGCGGTAGTATTGACAATCGATTTCGAGTTTCTTCATCGATGACAGAAGGAACAAGGGCTCATCAGAAGCTGCAAAAGAATTACCATGAAAATGACTTAATAGAGGAGTCTTTGAAAATCGAACTTACATTAGAAGAGTTTACCTTTATTCTCGAAGGAAGAAGCGATGGGATATTATTTAGGGAGAACGAGGTCATCATAGATGAAATCAAATCGACAAGAAAAGCGCTCGAGGATATTTCGGTAGACAGCTATCTTGTTCATTGGGCACAAGCTAAATGCTACGCCTATATTTATGCCAAACAACATCAGCTAAAACATATTTCTGTTCAGCTTACCTATGTGCATGTCGAAACGGAACAAATAAAACAGTTTACTAAATCTTACAATCAACAAGAGTTAGGAAGTTTTGTAGAAAAAACAGTGAAGCAATATGAACCATTTGCATCCCTTCTTTTTCATCAAAAGAAAAAACGAAATGAAAGTATTAAAGACCTTTCATTTCCCTTTACTAAATTTCGCAAAGGGCAAAGGGAACTCGCGGGTGCTGTATATAAAACAATAAAGGAAGCAAAAAATTTATTTGCAAACGCTCCGACTGGAACAGGGAAGACGATATCGACCCTCTTTCCAACAGTAAAAGCAGTAGAGGAAACAAAAGCGGACAGAATGTTTTATCTTACAGCTAAAACGATTACGAGGACAACGGGTGAGGAAGCCTTTTCGTTAATGAAGGAAAAGGGGCTTACCCTTAAATCTCTGACCATAACGGCAAAGGATAAAATATGTTTTAAGAATGAGACCATTTGTCAAAAAGATTATTGTGAATTTGCAGATGGTTATTATGAACGTATTAACGGAGCCGTTTTGGATATTTTACGAAACGAAAATCAACTTACACGAGAGGTTATTGAAAAATACGCTAAAATACATCGTGTTTGTCCTTTCGAATATTCGATAGATTTATCTTATCTAGTCGATGCTGTCATCTGTGACTATAACTATATATTTGATCCGAGGGTTTCATTAAAGCGGCAAATCGATGAGCAAAAAAGAAAAACCGTTTTATTAATCGATGAGGCACATAATCTTGTCGACCGTGCCCGTGAAATGTTTTCAGCAAATCTTCTCAAATCATCTTATTTAAAATTAAAGAGAAAGTACAAGGGGATGAATGAGGAAATCTATAATGCTGCGAAAGAATTGAATGCGTATTTTCTAAAGATGAAGGTATATTGTGAAAAAGACAACCACTTTATTAGGAAAGAACTTGATAAAGACTTGTTGGAAATAGTCGAGTTTTTCACGCTCGCAACTGAAAAAGAATTAGTAAAAGGTTCTCAGGATCCAGACTTATTAGAGACTTACTTTCAAGCTTTAAACTTCTTGCGTATGTCATCTTTTTTCGATGAGAGATTTGTTTTATATGTAGAAGTCGGAAAAAGTGAAATACAGATAAAGCAATTTTGTTTAGATCCGTCAAACCTACTTGAGACATTCAGTAAACCCTATCATTCGTCTGTTTATTTCTCAGCAACCCTACAGCCATTTGGTTATTACTTTGAAATGCTCGGAGGTCATTCAGAAGATTATCGGTTTAAAATTGAATCGCCTTTTTTAAAAGAAAATGTTGAAGTTTACGTAAATCCACTGTCAACCCGTTTTCATGATCGACCCAATTCTGTCGGAAAAATCGTGAAGTTAATCAGCAAGCTTGTGAAAGAAAGGCCAGGAAACTTTCTTGTCTTTTTCCCTTCCTACACCTATATGAACGAGGTAGCAAATGCTTTTCAGGATGAAGATTTAAAGGCAGATATTCTCATTCAAACGAGTCAGATGACAGAGAACGCAAGAGAGGATTTCCTGCAACATTTTCAACCGAGCCTTGATAAATCTTTAGTTGGGTTTGCTGTACTGGGCGGGATTTTTTCAGAAGGTATTGATTTAAAAGGAGATCGTTTAAATGGAGTGGTGGTCGTAGGAGTTGGTCTGCCGCAGATTTCTATGGAAAGGGATATTATTAAGGAATATTTTCAAAACAAAGGGAAAAATGGATACGATTACTCTTATGTCTATCCAGGAATGAACAAGGTGTTGCAAGCAGGAGGAAGACTGATAAGAACAGAGAAGGACTGTGGAATCATTGTCCTTGTCGATGATCGTTTTCTCTCACCCAAATATCAATCCTTACTTCCAGAGGAATGGAAGGAGCATAAAACCCTATAAAAAAGGAGTTGCCGCAATGGTCAACTCCTCTTTATTATGTTAGCTGAACGCCGGATCCATTAAAATACGGTCCAACTCTTCCATATGATGTGTTTCATCGGCAATGAGGTCTTCTAGCTTCACAACCAGTTCTGTATATCCTAATTCTTCGGCTTGTTTTTTGCGAATTTTATAACGATCAATCGTTTCCTTTTCAGCTTGACGTGCCTCTTGAAGCATCGTTTTTACATCGTCTGTTTGTTTAACAGGGGCAGGTGTTGTTGTTGGAGTACCACCTAATGTTTTAATTTTTTCTGCTAAGTATAATGCATGTCCTTGTTCGTCCGCTACTTCACTTTCGAAAAATGGTTTCAAGACCTGACGATGTAATCCAGAAACGACTGCAGCATAGGTGGTATACATAATTTGTGCTGAATATTCATTTGCTAAATCTTCATTTAAGCCTTCTAATAATTCATTTACTTTTGCATCCATTACAATTCATCACCCTTTTATTTTTTTTGTATTTGTTTATTGTTTACCCACTAATGATTCGATTAAACATTCATATTGTCGATGAAAAAGAGAATAATAAACGGGTATGAAAAAAAGAGGAGGTAGGAAGATGACTTCAAACCAAGGAACGGATCGACATAATCAGACAACACAGGAATTAGCAAAACAACAAGGAAAGAATGATGTAGAGTTTGGAAAAGATGTTCAAGTAGGCAATAGCAAAAATCAGAGCCAAAAGAAAAGTGGAAAGCAAGTAAATAAGAAATAATTTTTCCAAAGATGCATACAGCTTACTCGATTGGAAAATCCTATGATTATGTTAAGGAGGTGTGGAAACATGTCAAGAGTAGGGGTAGAACAATCACTACAAAATGTTGTACAAGCACTACGTGAAAAAGGACACGATGTTGTTGAGTTAAAACAAGAATCTGATGCTAACAACTGTGACTGTTGTGTTGTAACAGGACTTGATTCCAATGTAATGGGGATTCAAGACGCAGTAACAAAGGGATCTGTGATTGAAGCAAGCGGATTGAGCGCTGATGAAGTATGTCAGCAAGTTGAAAGTAGACTTCAACACTAATAAACAGAGGTTGACCCAATGTGGGCCAACCTCTTACTTTTTATACAGATATAGAGAATTGGGATTCTTCTAGATATTTTTTCAATAAATCTGGTGTGGTAAGGTAGAGCATGCCGTTTCCTTCAAGTGATTTTTGATAAGAAAGGGGAATCGTTCTACGAATAAGTTGGGCATAGAGCTCAGGTTCTGTTAAAATTCGTTCAAAATTGGATTCCTCCAAGTTTTTAATTAAGGCAAGGGCTCCTGACACATGGGGCGCTGACATGGAAGTTCCACTGTATTTTGCGTATTTTTCTCCAGGAACCGTCGAAATAATATCTTCGCCTGGTGCCACTAAATCAACTTCATTATTGGAGTTGGTAAAATAGGATGACCGACGATCAAAATCAATCGCTCCAACAGAAATGACTTCATTATATCCTGCTGGATACGAGAACTCTTCTGTAGAGTGATCTTCATCCCCTTCATTACCAGCTGCACACACCACTAATATATTTGCATCCACTGCTTTTTTAATCACATCATGAAGCGGTTTATAATCATTTGGTCCACCCAGAGACATTGAAATGATATCAACCTTTTGATCGATGGCATACTGAATTCCGGAAACAATCCAGTCATATTGTCCGCTGCCACGTTCACCCGCAAGAACTTTTACAATGAGTAAACTCGCTTCTGGAGCAACACCGATAACACCCAAGCTGTTCTCGTTAGCTGCCATTGTTCCGGAAACATGGGTCCCATGTCCGTTATAATCTGTTACATTCTCGGGATCACCATCATCATCGGTGGTAAAATTCCTCCCGCCAATAATTCTCCCTTCTAAATCAGGATGCTCATGATCACAACCAGTATCCAACACTGCAATGACTACATCTTTTCCTTTTACTCCAGTTTTCCAAATGCTTGGAGCTTGAACAAGTTCTACACCTTGAGGTATTTCTGTAGGAACATCCAATACAAATTCTTTTTTGTGGGGAATGACACGAATACTATGATCCATTTTAGTCCCTCCTCAAAATTTTTCATCATGGTGTAATAATCTGAAGTTTCAGAAAATATATCATGGATATCCATTAATTAGAAGAGGAAAAGGTAATGGTTCAATGGTAGGGTTTGGGAATATTGCTAGGATGCATGTTGTTTGGATAAGGTGAACTCGCTTCTAAGAGCAAGTTTTTCGTCAATTGAGTAGAAATGACCGAAAGAAGCGAATGCGGAAAATATCGCAAATTGTAGAATGACCGATATATAAGCGAATTCGACCGATAAAATAGCGGGGGCGACCGATATATTCAAGGTTTCGACGGATAAAATGGAGCGAGTGACCGATATAACAGATGTCCCCCCGTACCAGAGCAAGTTTTTCATCAATTGAGTAGAAATGACCGAAAGAAGCAAGTGCGGAAAATATCGCAAATTGTAGAATGACCGATATATAAGCGAATTCGACCGATAAAATAGCGGGGGCGACCGATA
>JANAVG010000001.1:339643-424425 GCA_024213275.1 Rossellomorea sp. BNER | reverse complement strand
TATTCAAGGTTTCGACGGATAAAATGGAGCGATTGACCGATATAACAGATGTCCCCCGTACCAGAGCAAGTTTTTCATCAATTGAGTAGAAATGACCGAAAGAAGCAAGTGCGGAAATGTCGTAAAATGTAGAATGACCGATATATTCAAGATTTCGACCGATAAAATAGAGGAAGCGACTGATATATTCAAATTTTCGACCGATAAAATGAAGCAAGTGACCGAAATAACCGATATCCCCCGTACCAGAGCAAGTTGCCTAATTTGAGTAGAAATGACCAAATGATGCGAGTGAAAAATATTGTCGCTCCAAATTGGATATCTGCACTCAGAACCGAGCTTCTTATCACAATATTGGGCACCTACACATACTATAGTTGACAGATAAGAAGCTAAGGGAGTGTTAGCAAGAATGACTTACCAAAACTATCCTGGTTATCAAAACCAATTTCAAAATTCTTATCAAAGCCCACAACAATACTCATTCCAAAATCCATACTATGAAAATCATCGGAATGTGCCTTCGATTGCCTACGCGCAAATCCAAGGGGGACCGCTCGCACCCGATTTGCAAGGGTATGTATTCTTTCGAAATGTTCCAAATGGTGCTGAAGTTTATGTTGAAGTGAAGGGGCTTCCAGAATACAAACCGGCAAAGGGGAACAAAAAACCAATAGGGCCACACGGATTTCATATTCATGAACACGGTGATTGTCAGGTAGGAAAGAAGGATGATCCATTTCAAGCAGCTGGAGGACATTGGAACCCGGATAATCAACCGCATGGAAACCATGCAGGGGACTTCCCGGTATTGTTTTCAAATAAGGGCTATGCGAAAATGTCCTTTTTTACAAATCGATTCCGAGTAAAAGATATCATCGGAAAAGCGGTTATTATTCATCAAAATCCTGATGACTATCAATCCCAGCCTTCAGGAGATGCAGGAAAAAGACTTGCTTGCGGAGAGATTAAAAGATATCAATAATACTAAAAAGTGTCAGGAACCCAAGTGGTTTCTGACACTAATTTTTTACCTCTTAACTTTCAACTAGGAAAATAAAACATCAAACTACTGCTGAAATTCCAAGAGGGAAATTAAAAGGATTTCTATAAAACTAAGGCTGAATCCTAGTAAAAAACCGCAGCTTTCAAAAGCTTTATCACCGCAATCTCTAATCCTGGCTGGACAATCGTTTTAACACCAAGGGTATTACGAATGAATGGCCATTCCAATCATAATGGCAAATAAAATACTATCAATAAGTGGAAAGAAATAACCGAGTAGTTTTGCTAAGCTGGCAATCCCTAGCAAGACAAGAACACTCCTAAGGTCCAGACGGGTAGTTATGAATGGTAAAACACATATTGCAATGGTCACAGCTCCTTTAAACATTAAACCAACAATAGTATAGTATAAGGGAGTATAATTTTTTTTTCTAAAGAAACGACAAGCGACATCGATTCTACAAAAAAGAATGAAACGCTTACACATAGAGAGGATTTGTATGCATGAGTAAAACGGTAGTATTAGCAGAAAAACCTTCTGTAGGTAGAGATATTGCAAGGGTTTTAAACTGTCATAAAAAAGGAAATGGTTTTTTTGAAGGAGACCGTTATATTGTCACGTGGGCACTTGGTCATCTAGTCACTTTAGCTGAGCCTGATCTGTATGATCCAAAATATAAAACGTGGAAGATGGAAGACCTTCCAATGCTTCCGCCATCATTAAAGCTTGTGGTCATTAAGAAGACTTCAAAGCAATTCAATGCAGTCAAAGCGCAATTTAATCGTAATGATGTCAAGGACATTGTGATTGCAACAGATGCGGGAAGAGAGGGAGAACTCGTTGCCCGCTGGATTATTGAAAAAGCCCGCATCAACAAACCGGTTAAGAGGCTTTGGATTTCCTCTGTTACGGACAAGGCTATAAAAGAGGGATTCAAACGGTTAAAGAATGGTAAGGATTATGAAAATTTATATGCATCCGCCCAGGCTCGAGCTGAAGCGGATTGGTATGTGGGAATGAATGCAACTCGAGCGTTGACGACCAAGCACAATGCCCAGCTCTCATGTGGAAGAGTGCAGACGCCGACATTAGCGATGATCGCCTATAGAGAAAAAGAAATTAAAGAATTTCAGTCTCAAAGCTATTATGGAGTAAAAGCTGCAACGGAAGGATTTCACCTTACATGGGTAGACGAGAAGTCAAATAGCAGTCGATCCTTTTCAAAAGATAAAATTGATTCCATCATGTCTAAGCTAAGAAATGCTAAAAAAGCGAGCATTGAAGGTGTAAGTAAAGAACGGAAGAAAAAATCAGCACCACAGCTTTATGACCTAACGGAACTTCAACGAGATGCACACAAATTATTTGGACTTTCAGCGAAGGAAACCCTTTCGACTTTGCAAAAACTATATGAACAACACAAGCTGGTGACGTATCCTCGGACAGACTCAAGATATTTATCTTCTGATATCGTGGAGACTCTAAATGATCGACTTTCCGCTTGTACTGTTCAACCATATAGTAAGCTAGCTACAAAAGCGAAAAGAAATGCATTCAAGCCGACGAAGCAATATGTGAACAATGAAAAGGTATCGGATCACCATGCCATCATTCCAACAGAGCAAACACCAAATCTTCGCAGCTTGAGTGATCGAGAAACCAAGGTGTATGACCTGATCGTAAAACGCTTTTTAGCTATGTTTTTTCAACCTTATCAATATGAACAAACGACACTATCGGCAAAAATTGAAAGCGAAATGTTTACAGCTAAAGGAAGAATCGTCCTTGATCAAGGCTGGAAAGAAGTATATGGACATTATGATGAAGAAAGTGAAATCGAAGAAAAGAGTGGGGAACAAACGCTTCCTAAAATTGAAAAGGGGAACATTCTTAGCCTTTCTTCGATTACAATGACCACTGGAGAAACACAGCCACCAAAACGTTTTAACGAGGGAACCCTGCTTTCGGCAATGGAGAATCCTAAGAAGTACATGGACGCTAATCGAAAGGATCTTCTAAAAACAATTGGCAATACTGGCGGACTAGGAACAGTGGCCACAAGGGCTGATATTATTGAAAAGTTATTTAACAGTTTTTCCATCGAAAAAAATGGAAAAGAAATCAAGATTACTTCAAAAGGGAAACAGCTTCTGGACTTAGCACCTGAAGAATTGACTTCTCCCGTGCTGACAGCGGAATGGGAACAAAAGCTTGAAGCGATTTCAAAAGGGAAATTAAACAAGAACGCCTTTGTGAAAGAGATAAAGGAATATAGTAAAACGGCTGTTTTAGAAATTAAAAACAGTTCAAAGAAATTTAATCACGATAATCTCACAGGTACAAAATGTCCTGATTGTGGAAACTTAATGCTAGAAGTCAAAAATAAAAACGGTAAAATGTTAGTCTGCCAGGATCGCGAATGTGGACACCGTAAAAACATTGCAAAGAAAACCAATGCAAGATGTCCAAACTGTCATAAACGTTTAGATTTACGCGGGGAAGGCGAAGGCCAAATCTTCGTCTGTGTATGCGGGCACAAGGAGAAGCTTTCTACCTTTAATGAAAGGAAAAAGAAAGCGAAAAATCATAAAGCCTCCAAACGTGATGTTCATCAATACATGAAAGAACAGAAAAAAGAGGAACCGGTAAACACAGCATTAGCGGATGCATTGGCGAAACTGAAATTGAAGTAATGAATGAGAACGCTTGGATCAGAGCTTTTTTGATCCAAGCGTATTGTTTTTATGATTAAGAAAGTTAATCGTCTTGCGAAGTTTTTAGAGTCGACTCAACGGAAATATGCGCCGACTGATAGGATTTATGAGGGAATGGGTCTTAATAATGAGTCGGTTAATGCCAATTATGCGCCACACGAGCTTTTATGAGTTCACTCAATGGAAATATGCACTGTCTGATTGGAATTATGAGCGAACGGGACTAATTTATGAGTCAGTTGATACCACTTATACGCCTCACAAGTTTTTATAAGTCGACACACCTGAAATATGCGCCGACTGATGGGAATTATGAGCGAACGGGGCAAATTAATGAGTCAGTTGATACCACTTATGCGCCTCACAAGTTTTTATAAGTCGACACACCTGAAATATGCGCCGACTGATGGGAATTATGAGCGAACAAGTCTAATTTATGAGTCAGTTGATGCAACTTATGCGCCACACGAGCTTTTATGAGTCCACTCAATGGAAATATGCGCCGACTGATGGGGATTATGAGCGAAAGGGTCTTATTTATGAGTCAGTTGGGTACACTTATGCGCCAAACGAGCTTTAATGAGTCCACTCAACGGAAACATGGGGACGACTGATGCATGAATACTTCCTATAACATGAGGCAAAACCTATACTTCTACCTCCAATCCAACAGTTTTCTTCTCTGTACGTCCTTTTTCGACAAATCCTACAAAAATGTATTGTCCCAATCCCCCGATGGCAATGAGAATGGCAGATAGATAAAATAAGCTGCTCCCACCCCAATGGATGAGGATGATACCACCCAATAGAGGCCCAATTGTTCTCGAAATGTCCCAGTGTATTCCATATAATGAGAAATAAAGTCCTCTATTCTGCTTGGGTGCTAAGGCAGAAACATAACGAAGCAGGTGATTAAGTCCGATACTTTGTGCAATGGTCAGGACAAAAACCGTTAAGATTAAAAGTGGTAACGAATCTGAAAAGCCGTACAGAAGGGATGCGATGACATACATGCTATAGGAAATGAATATGATGGTTTTCATCGTAAATCGTTCTGTCCATTTAACTAGTAGAACTTCGAGTGAAATACTAAAAATGGCATTGGCTGTTGTCATAATCGTCAGCATCAATAAAAAATCCGGAAATAATTCTTCTATATAAATTCGGTAGTTCGTCTCTGTTTGTGCATAAAAGAAACTGATGGGCAGCGTGAAAACCATTAGTCCAAGGACTGAATAATGGTGTGAGAAGAATCCTCTAATGGTAAAGGAGCTTTTCGATACGTCTTTTTCGGTTTCAGGATATGTTTCAGGAAGCTTCAACCAAACTAGAATACTGTAAAGGCTAAGGGCGGTTGCTTGAAATCCAAAGGTAAACACAGGATTAAATGAATAAACAAGAAATCCGAGCAATGGTCCCACGGTCATTCCGAGTGAAGATAACGTGCTAATCACAGCAAATACTTCTGAAACTTTTTCTTCTTCAGTCGAGTCAACAATTTGTGCGCGTTGTGCTGGGATATAAAACGTTCGTCCCGCCCCATTTAAAATATACATAAAAGCAAAGAGCCAAACCGACTCTGCGAATACAAATCCAAGCATAGCAGATGCTTGTAAGAGGAGACCTGTTAGTATAATAGATTTCCTTCCAAGTCGATCGGTTAATCCTCCACCTATAAGAGTTAGTACAATTTCGGTTAAAGGTTGGAGCCCAACAATGATTAGTGAAAGAATGAGATTTCCTCCTAATTGATTGTGTAAATAGATGATTAAAAACGGTGCTAGCATGGCACCCGTTGTACTTGTTAGTAGCACCCCGCAAAATTGTATCAATACAGGTGTACTGTAGCGTTTCTTAAACCGACTTAATTTCCCCATCCATCTTCCCCCTTTTGTATTTTTAATTGTAATGGGAAGGAAAAAGGGGAAAAAGTGTAGAATTAAATTTAGAGAACCTTCACCTTTTAGAAAGGAAAGATTCTTATGGTGATTCTCGAACACTATGTACAGCTCTATTTACATCGTTCTGTTTTGAACGAGACATTTCCATTGTCTATTGAAGAAATTTCGATTTCACTCCTGTGTACACAGCGGAATAGCAAATTGAAAGTGAGAAAATGGGAAGAGCTCGGATGGATCAAGTGGATACCAGGAAGAGGTCGTGGGAACAAATCGCAAATCACTTTTCTCCAAGATCCATTCGATCTTATTTTAGAAAAAAGCAAAGAATTGGTAAAAAAAGGGGACCTTAATCGTGCGAACAAAGTAATCCATGAATATGACCCTTATTTTCCGACGATTGAAACAGAATTTCAGTTATGGATGGATCAATTATTTGGATTTCAAGTAGAGACTCAGAATCATAAGTCGATAGACAAGCTCAGAATCAAAATCGGGCCGCAGCCTATATATCTTTTAGACCCAACTTTGATTACCCTTAGAACGCATTATCATATTGTTGAGCAAATTTGTGATACACTTGTAGACTTTGATAAAGAAAGTGGAAGTGTTGTTCCAGGACTGTCTTTTTATTGGGAGTGCACCCCAGATGCAAAAGTCTGGACTTTTTACCTTCGAAAAGGGGTACGATTTCATAACGGAGCTACTTTTTCGGCGAAGGATGTTGCTTTTACTTTTCATAGGTTTAAAGAAAAAAATAACTCCTATCAGTGGCTGTTGAATTCACTATCTGAAATGAATGTTATAAATGACCATTGCATCAAGTTCACTTTATCCGAACCTAATCATATGTTTCACGAAATCGTTAGTAGTGTCCATCTCTCGATCCTGTGTTCTAAACAGAAAGATTTTAATGAACAAAACCTCATTGGAACTGGTCCATTCAAGCTAAAGAGAAATGATGAATCAATGCTTGTGCTGGAGGCGAATGACAGCTATTTTCAAGGGAGGCCATATTTAGATGTCATTGAGATGTGGAATCTAGAAAGTGAGTCAGGGGAACTTGATCAAAGTGAGCTTGTTTTTGGACTTTATCCGAAAGACATGATGAGAAAAAAAGCATCAGGAAGATCTCGAAACTATCAATTAGAAATGAATGTTCAGTTCCTGTCCTTAAACGGAAATAAGAAGGGTCCATTGGAGGATATTCATTTTCGAAAGGCATTAAAAGCTATTCTTTCACCAGTAGAGTTAATCAACGAAGTGGGCGGCCACCGTCAACAAGTGGCAGAGGGTTTTATATCCAAGAATTCATTTAAGCCTACTAACAGGGAAGAAATACTCGGTTTATTGTCAAAGAGTACCTATAAGGGTAAGCCTCTTCAGCTCTTTACTTTTAGGGAGCGGGATCATCGGGAGGATGTTGAGTGGATACAAGCCCAGTGTGAAAAATACGGAATTAGAATCGAAAGTAACTATTTGGATGCTGAAACGTTATTAAAAGCTGAGACGCTTCAACAAGCGGATATCATCCATGATAGTGCTTCCATCGATGAGCAGACGGAAATGTGTTTTCTTCAATTGCTGTTGGCAGAGAATAGTCCTGTTCATCAGCACATTCAGGCTCCTCTTTTTCAAAAAGTAAACACAATGATTGAAACGACTTACTGTTTATCGTCCTCACTCGATCGAGTAAATGAATTAAAGAAGATAGAAAAAATATTACTGGAGGAAATTCAGTTTCTTCCGTTATATCGAAACCAGACGGAAATGGATGTCCATGAAAACCTGAAAGAGGTAAGAATTAACGCTCAAGGCTGGATTGACTTTCGACATGTCTGGTTTAAAAAAGGAGAGGATAACTAATGGAACCTAAATGGTTAACCTATGCGAAAAAACTACAGGCCATTGCACAGGCCGGCCTGACTTATTCAAAGGATCCTTACGATATTGAGAGATTTGAAGAGATCCGAAATATGAGTGTTGAAATCATGAACGACTATACTGGGATTGAATCGGAAAAGATTAAGGATTGGTTCACAAATGAAACAGGCTACCCCACTCCAAAAATTGATGTGAGAGGGGCAGTTATCAAAGAAGGAAAAATCCTGCTTGTAAAAGAAAAAGCCGATGGGAAATGGGCATTACCAGGTGGTTGGGCAGATATGGATTGTTCACTGAATGAAAACTTGATAAAGGAGGCAATGGAAGAAGCGGGGGCTCAAATTAAGCCAAAAAGAATCATCTCTGTATGGGATCGAAGAAATCATAATGAACCGCCAATGCCTTACGGCTGCTATAAAATTTTTGTCGAATGTGAGTTTATAGCTGGAGAGTTTGAGAGAAACACAGAAACATCTGACGCTAGGTTCTTTTCAATGGAGGAATTGCCACCATTATCGGAAGGTCGAAACACAAAGGAGCAGATCAAGCTTTGCTTTGATGTAAGTGAGAAGGAAACGCATGAGGCGTTGTTTGATTGATAGGAAAGGGAAGCGCATGGACAATCGCTTAAGAGTCTTTGTGCTTTTTTGTGTTGGCGGAGCGGTTAGGTAACGACTTTAATTCGTAAGAAAAATATAGGCCAAACCGAAGGGGAATGACCTATTAATTAATATGAAATTGGATATTGTCTAATAAAGTGATTTTGTTTTTTTATAAATGTGGATTGACAAGTCCGTGCTTTTTTATGTGGTACTGAAGGCTTTGCCGGGTAATCCCCAGCTTTCTTGCAGCTTGGGATATATTCCAATCTGTTTGTTCCAAGGTCTTTTGGATAAAGTGCTCTTGAGAGTTTGTGAAAATGGACTTAAAAGGTTTTTTTGCCATTTCCTTTCGTTCATTTGATAAATTCTTTTGATCAATAAAGATTTTTGTTCTTATATAAGTGGGTAGGTGATCCACCTCAATGGCTTGATCAGTCTCACTTACTCTAATAATTAAGTTTTCGATTAAATACTCCAGTTCTCGTGTGTTTCCTGGCCAGTGATAATGAAGAAGAGTTGTGAGCAATGTCTTTGAAAGAGATGGAACGGACTTGTTGAATTTTTCCTGAAAAGAGTTGAGAAAATACTCTATAAAAAAGTGAATATCCTCTGTACGCTCTCTTAAGGGAGGTATATAGAGGCTTGTGTGTGCAATTCTATAGAACAAGTCGAGACGCATTTTTCCTTCTGAAATCAGTTTTTCGGGATCTTCATTTGATGCACTGATGACTGTACATTGTACAGGGGTAACTTCATTGGATCCGACTTTTCGTACTAAGCGCTCTTGTAAAACACGCATAAGCTTTGTTTGTAATGTCATTGGCATTGAGTTGATTTCATCCAGAAAAAGGGTGCCATCCTTTGCATATTCAAACAACCCAATTTGGTTTGTCGATCCGGTAAAGGCGCCTTTTACTGTTCCAAATAAGGTACTTTCCAGCAGGGTTTCGGGAATGGCTGCACAGTTGATTGCCACGAAAGGGCTCTTTGCTCTAGGACTGTGATTATGCATACTTTGTGCGAATAACTCTTTCCCTGTTCCTGTCTCCCCGATAATTAAAACATCGGTATTATGAACGGAAATATTTTGTGCTTCTTTAATTAGGTTTTTAAGTGCAAGACTCTTCCCTTTAATATGGTCAAAGGTAAAAATAGTACCATTCTTTGAATCCAATGGATTCTTTCTTATATCAGTTGTTTGCCTTTTTTCCTCAATAGTCTGGTGAAGCCGGTCCTTAAGCCTTGATTCATTCGTACTTAGGGAGAAAACAGCAAGCGTTTCTCCATCCTTTTGAATCGGAAACGTACTGTAATTTACATATTTGGGGGTGCCATTAACTTTAGAATGGGCCCGGTATCTTGAAAAAATCGGCTTCCCTGTTTTAAACGTATGTTTGTGCTCAGAATTTTGCGGATTATAATTATAAGCAGACCATAGATGCTTTCCTAAAATATCCTGCTTATTTAACCCCTCCATTTTTTCCTGTGCCAAATTGTATAGACTGATTACCCCGTCTTGATTACTCATCATTACGCCTTCATCAAGTGATTCGATAATCCTCTCAAGACAATATAATCGCAGCTTTGGATTCGTCATTAAATTCGCCATATCCTCAATACACAAGATAATGTAGTGGGTATCAGCAGCAAACCTCTTCACATTAACAATAAATTTCTTATCGTCCACTGTAATTGGAAATGATTCGCTATCAAAAAACTTTACTTCTTGGCAAGGGATGAATGTAGAAATATGAATTCCTTCATGTACTTCAAAGGAAACTCGGTCAGTGTCATACCAAACAATCTCATGTTCTTCATTTAACACAATAACGGCGTCAAAAAAGCTTTTCATTAGTGAACCTACCGATGCTGCTATCAATTTCTTTACCTCCTAGCCTTCCTCTTGACTATTCTTTTTCGAATATAACATTGATTCCAAATATTTAAAATAGTCTGCATGCAAGTTTTGTCTGCTCCTGTCAGTTTTGTGTCGTTTACAAACAGGAGGTTGAAAATGAATCTTTAGCTCTACTAGGTGCAGAATCTATCTGCGCTCGAACAAATAAAAATGACCATAAATAGTCATTTGATAGATTCTATCATCTCGAATAAATATTGATTCTCTTTGTGTTTTTGCTTTGAAATGAGAAAATTCGATCTAATCAGATAATGTTGGCATAGTACTTGCAATAGATAAAGTGAGTTCCGAAAATATTCTAACTAGGGGGAATTATACATGTCAAAACCAGAAATCCTATATTCAGTTAAAGCACAGAGAGGATCAGAACTTCGTTGTAAAGGCTGGAGACAAGAATCCATTTTGCGGATGCTTGAAAACAATATGGAAAATGCCGAGAAGCCAGAAGAACTTGTGATATATGGGGGGATCGGGAAAGCTGCACGTAATTGGGAATCTTATCATGCCATTGTAAAATCATTAAAAGAGCTCGAAGATGATGAAACACTAGTTGTTCAATCCGGGATGCCGGTTGCAGTATTTAAGACACATAAATATGCTCCGACAGTGGTTATGGCGACAACAAATATTATGAAAGCAGACTGGCCGACTTTCTATGATTTGCAAGATAAGAACTTAACGATGTATGCAAACTATACTGCGGCGCCATGGGAGTATATTGGCACACAAGGTGTTATCCAAGGTACATTTGAAACCCTTTCTGCGATTGCAAGACTTCACTATAACGATTCACTGGTCGGGAAAATCCTTCTAACAGCAGGTGCTGGCGGTATGGGCGGAAACCAAACCAGAGCCATGACCATGCATGGTGGTGTAGCTATTCTTTGTGACTCTAATGTTGAGATCATCAATAGAAGGATTGAAAAAGGATTTATTGATGTATTAGCAGATTCTTTAGATGAGGCAATTTCGATGGCAAAACAATACGCTGCTGAGGGGAAACCACTTGGTGTGGCCGTTGTTGGGAATGCAGCAGACATTTTTGAAGAAGTTATTCGAAAGGGGTTCTTGCCAGATATTTCAACATCAATGACACCTGGGCATGATCCGATTTCCTATTTACCGGCTGGTTACACGGTTGAGGAAGCAGATAAGCTTCGTGAAACAAATCGTGAACTTTACTTAGAAAAAGCTCGTGAAACGATGGTTCGTGAATTAAAAGCGCTGATCAAATTTATGGACCTGGGAGTACATTCATTTGAATACGGTACAAGTCACCGTAAAGAGTGTATCGATGCAGGCATGGAAGAGAAAGAAGCAAAGCGTTTGCCAGGTTTCGTAGCTGAATACCTTCGTCCGCTCTTCTGTGAGGGCCGCGGACCTTTCCGCTGGGTCTGCCTATCTGGTGATGCCGAGGATTTAAGAAAAATTGATGATATGATTTTAGAGAAATTTAGCGATGACTACCTTGTAACTCGCTGGATTAAACTAGCGAAAGAGCATATTCCCATTGAAGCATTACCTGCTCGCATTTGCTACATGGGCTTTGGTCAACGTAAAGCCTTTGCATTAGAAGTAAATGATATGATTCGCCGAGGCGAGCTATCTGGTCCAGTGGCGTTCTCACGTGATAACCTGGATTCCGGTTCAATCGTGAATCCAACATTTGAATCTGAAAACATGAAAGATGGCAGTGATTTAATCTCTGACTGGCCTGTACTAAATGGACTTTTAAATGCTGTTGGTATGTGTGATCTAATCGCTTTGCAAGCTAATTATTCTATGGGTGAGGCAGTTCATACGGGGGTAACGATGATTGCTGATGGAACAGCTGAATCTGACATGAGGCTAGAAGTTGCAATGACAGTAGATTCTGGAATTGGTGTTGTCCGTCATGCACAAGCTGGCTATGAAATCGCACAAGATGTAGCTAATGGTAAAGGTGATTTAACAAAAGAAAGCATTCAAATTCCACTATGGTGGTCCTCGAAAGCAACGTTCGGCCCTAAAGATTTAGAGCCGGAAGACGTGAAGGCATAATACGTTTAAAAAAATGTGCGGCTGTCCCAAAACCAAGGAGTCTGGAACTACAACGTCAATATATAGAAAAAACCATCAAAACATCTTTTGTTCCGGACCCCTATTGGACAGCCCCATCAAACTTTTATTACTAGCTTAACCGTAAAAAGAACCTTAATATAGCCTATTATTCAGCTGGGTCCAAAAAAACGATTACTTTGTTTCTTCGATCAGACCAAAGGTTATGGAAGAGGTGGGGAAATTGAGTGAACTTCAAGATTCAGTCAACATTCAACAAAATGATCCAGCAAAGGAGCTGGATCAATCGTATTACTCTTTCCAGAATATTTCTAAGTTTTTATTACTGAGCTTAATAGGAGTCTTCATGTTTTTTGTCCCTATTGAGATAAACGGAAAAAGTTCAATTCCATTGGATCATTTCGTTACATGGGTTCGTGGATCTGTAGGAATTGGTGCGGACCTTTATGTCATGATTCTCGTCATACTAGGAACTATTCATCCTTTTTACAAAAAAACATGGAATAAAAATAGCGTTGAATTTGTTATTTCTATATTTAAAATTCTTGGGGCGATTGCGACATTTCTCGTTTTGTTCGAGATTGGTCCGGCATGGTTAATGGCTGAAGAAATGGGTCCATACTGGTTAAATTTATTGCTGATTCCAATAGGATTGCTTGTCCCCATTGGTGCTGTATTTTTAGCAATGCTTGTTGGTTATGGCTTACTGGAGTTTATTGGAGTTTTGATGCAGCCGATTATGCGGCCAATTTGGAAAACTCCTGGAAGATCCGCTATTGATGCAGTTGCCTCCTTTGTTGGCAGTTATTCTATCGGCTTGTTAATCACGAACAGAGTATATAAAGAAGGGAAATACACCCAAAGAGAAGCTGCGATTATTGCGACTGGCTTTTCAACCGTTTCTGCAACATTTATGATCGTTGTCGCAAAAACATTGGATTTAATGCATATTTGGAACTATTATTTTTGGTTAACACTGATTGTCACATTTGCTGTTACTGCCATTACTGTAAGGATGAGACCAATCAGCAAAATGAGTGATGATTACTATATATCTGAGGGGGTCCCTGAAGAAGTTATTGAGGGAAATCGTCTTAAGTTTGCATGGAAACAGGCCATGCAAACAGCTCAACATGCTCCCAAATTAGGGAAAAATATACTTGATAATGTTAAAGATGGATTATTGATGGCGATGGCCATTCTCCCTACAATTATGTCCGTTGGCTTACTAGGCCTTATCTTAGTAAACCATACACCGGTTTTCGATTACTTAGGTTATTTATTTTATCCTCTTACTGCCTTGCTGCAGGTACCCGAACCATTTCTTGCTGCAAAAGCAGCTGCTATTAATCTAGTTGATATGTTTGTTCCATCATTAGTCGTTTTAGAAACAAGTTTAGAAACACGTTTTATTATTGGTAGTCTCTCCATTTCGGCTATCTTGTTCTTCTCGTCGTTAATTCCATGTATTCTATCGACAGAAATACCGATAAAGATAAGCCATATGATCGCCATCTGGTTTTTAAGAACCGTGTTAACTCTTATAATCATGACACCGATTGCTCTGTTGATTTTATAAAGTCGTCAATATGCACATTGAAATGGACAAGGGGATGGGCTCTACTATTTACATTTTATATATGGAGGTGCAGGAACGATGTCTGAAACGAAAGTGAAAACAAAAGTAGATTTAGTCATTAGCAACGCAGCAGAAGCTGTTACTTGTATAGGGGAAGGCATGGGGGATATCGGAGTAATGACTAATGCCTGGATTGCCATTAAAGGTGACAAAATTGCTGGAGTGGGATCGGAAGCTGAGGTTAAAAGCAACTTTGACATCGAGAAAAGTGATGTTATAAATGCCACAGGAAAGGTAGTTGCACCAGGGTTTGTCGATTCCCACACTCATTTAGTTTTTTATGGGACGCGAGTTGAGGAATACGCGGCCAAATTATCTGGAAATGATCCAGAGAACCTGAAAAAGCTTGGGATTACGACCGGCCCTAATCGAACAGTGGAACTTACTCGTAACAAACCAGAATATGAATTGTTTGAGCAATCAAAGAAACGGCTCATGTCCATGCTTGAATATGGGATTACAACGGTTGAAAGTAAAAGCGGATACGGTTTGACAACAGAAAGTGAAATTAAAATCCTTGAAGTAAGCAGAAGGCTAGGTAATGAAACACCACTAGATGTGTTGAATACATTTTTAGGCGCTCACGGATGGCCTGAAAATATGACAAAAAGTGAATATTTAGATGTTATTATCAACAATATGATTCCACAAATAGGAGAACGAGGACTTGCTGAATTCTGTGATGTGTGGTGTGATGAGGGTTATTTTACGGCTGAGGAATCTGAAATGATTTTAAAAGCTGGTTTAGAGTACGGAATGAAGCCTAAAATTCATGCCGACGCCTATTCATATATTGGTGGTTCTGATTTAGCGGCAGAAATGAAAATGGTATCTGTAGACCATTTGAATTACACACCTGTAGAAGTGATAGAAAGGCTGGCAGAAGCTAAGGTAACGGGTGTATTAATGCCGGCTTTAGATTTTGCTGTTCATCATAAGAGGCCATTTGATGCCCGGAAAATGCTCGATTTAGGAATGAAGATTGCACTAGCGACAGATCTTTGTCCAGCGTGTTATACATCCTCCATGCAATTTGTCATAAACCTTGCTTGTCGATTATATAAATTTTCAGTTGAAGAGGCCCTTAAGGCAGCTACAATTGGCGGGGCAAAAGCCCTTGATTTAGATGACCGGGGAGTTATAAAAGAAGGGAAACTGGCAGACTTGCAAATTTGGGATGTACCGACATATAAGCATGTCTCCTATGAACTAGGAACAAACATTGTTCAAACGGTAATGAAAAAGGGAAAAGTGGTTATAAGCCGCTAGTTTAACAGATTTAAAGAATTGGAGGGAATCATAATGAAGATTGAACATGCACCAAGTGCTGCTGATTATGTAAATAGTGCTCGATTACAAGAATTATTTCTAGAATTAGCTAAAATGAATGCCCCAAGTACGAAAGAAAAACTGGTAGCAGACTATTTGCAAAAAACTTTGCCAGAGCTTGGATTTACTCTTGAATTTGATGAGGCACATAAAAATTTTGATGGCGATGTCGGAAACTTATTTGCTTGGCATGAAGGTACAGACCCTTCAATCCCACCGTTATTTTTTTCCACACATATGGATACGGTATTGCCAACTGAAGGATTAAAGCCTGTCATTAAAGACGGTATTATCCATACTGATGGAACAACGATTTTAGGAGCAGACGACAGGGCAGCCCTGGCAGCCTATATAGAGGCCATGAGAGCAATTATTGAGGGTGGAATTCCCCATGGTCCGATTGAATTTATATTAACTGTCAATGAGCAGCCTGGACTGGTGGGCGCGACATATATGGATTACAGCAAGGCTAAGAGCAAAACAGGCTATATTTTCGATAGCAGTGGGGATGTTGGTCAAATTATTCTCAAAGGACCCTACAGTACACGGATTTGGATGGAAGTAGAAGGCAATGCTGCCCATATTGCCCTTAATGCCGAAGAGGGAAACAGTGCCATTTTAATTGCTTCTGACGGTTTATCCAAAATGAGGTTAGGTGAAATTGATGAAGAAACGCTTGCGAATATTGGAATCATTAAGGGTGGAGATTTGACATCGATAATTCCAGGAAGTGTAACGGTTGCTGGGGAAGTCCGCAGTTTTTCAAAAGAAAAGTTAAATCAGCAACTGAATCATATGGAAGAGGTTTTGATGACTGCTGCTGAAAAGAGTGGTGGAAAAGTAAACGTAAGGATTGAAAAAAAATACAGTGGATTTGATATTCCTACTGAGGATATTTTAGTGAAGACAGCCGAAACAGCTGCTCAAAACATAAAGGTGAAGTCATATTTAACAGAAACATTGGGAGGTGCTGATACAAACGTATTAAATGAAAATGGGTTAACTTGCTTGACCCTCGGGTTAGGATTTCAAAATATCCACTCTTTCAGAGAATGTATCAGTATCCAAAACTTAGTCAACACAGGTAGATTAACGGCTGCTCTAATTGAACAATGGTATGTGAATCATAAAAGCGAATAGTTTTAAAAGACCAATATGTGCGTTCTGTAAGACCTGTGACTTTTTAGATGCCAACAACTCTGAACAACTATAATCCTGGATATATAAATTCTTGCCGCCAACTTTTTCTCGATTCAAAAGGTGGCGGTAGTATGAATCAATGGTAAAAAATAATAACTTTGTTCATACAAAGAGGAGGCTTTTATGCTAGATAACCCTGTACTAATATCAGTGATCGTCTTAACCATTTTAAGTCTATCGAGGGTACATGTCATTTTTGCTTTGCTAATGGCTGCAATTGTTGCAGGATTAACAGCACAATTATCTCTATCAGAAACGATATCTACATTAATTGGAGGTATGGGAGGACAGGCGGAAACAGCCTTGAGTTATATTTTACTGGGGATTTTTGCTGCAATGATTGCCTATTCAGGCATTACAACCATTCTAATAAATAAATTACTTGGACTGAAAAAACCTAGAAAAATGGTATTAATGCTAATGATCGCAGGGCTAACATGTCTATCAGGGAATTTAATTCCTGTCCATATTGCTTTTATTCCCATTTTAATTCCCCCGTTGCTCATGTTCTTTAATTATTTGAAGATTGACCGAAGAGCAGTTGCAAGTGCGCTAACTTTTGGTTTGAAAATGCCGTATATCGTCATTCCAGCTGGATATGGAATCATATTCCATGGAATTATTGCTTCTGAAATGAATGCAAATGGGATGAAAATCGCTCAATCACAAATACCATTTGCCATGATGATCCCGGCAATTGGTATGTTTGTTGGCTTATTTATCGCTATTTTTATCACTTATCGTAAATCTAGAGAATATGGCGAAGTTGAATCGTCTGCCCTAGCCGAGGTTAGTGCAACAAGTGAAACTGTTCAGCGAAAGTTCCAGCCAAAGGATTTTATTACATTAGGTGCGGTCGTCGCTGCACTTATAGCACAAATTCTGTTTGGATCACTCGTATTAGGTGCTCTGGCTGGTATTATCATCATGTTTGTCGGTAGAATAGTGACATTAAACAAAGGTGAGCAGGTCGTCCAGGATGGGATCAAATTGATGGGAGCAATTGCCTTCATTATGCTGATTGCATCAGGGTATGCGACCATTCTGAAGGAAACAGGTGCTGTTACCGAATTAGTGACAGCAGTAGATTCTATCGTGGGAGATAATAAGCTTTTATCAGCAGTTGTATTATTGCTGATCGGGCTTTTAGTTACAATGGGAATTGGTACATCCTTTGGGACTGTTCCAATATTGGCAGCAGTGTTTGTTCCTTTATGTATGCTAATAGGCTTTAGTCCGTTAGCTACCGCAGCATTGATCGGAACGGCAGGGGCACTAGGGGATGCTGGCTCACCAGCATCAGATAGTACGCTCGGACCTACATCAGGGTTAAATGCAGACGGAAAACATGACCATATTTGGGATACATGTGTCCCAACCTTTATCCATTATAATATTCCATTATTTATATTTGGGGTAATCGCTGCGTTAGTTTTATAATGGGTATTGATGTCTGAATATTTCGTTAAAAACAAAAGGGAGTTGGACAAGTTATGCACAACAGTGGGGTAGTCGACTTAGAATTAGTTGAATTAGATGGTTTCACGTTAGACCGTCATAAGGTACAAAGCGTGGTCAATGGCAGCGCAAAAGTTTCTATTCCAGAAGAAAACAGATTGCGGGTTCAAGCAAGTCGTCATCGCATCGAAAAACAAATTCATGACGGGAAGATTGTGTATGGCGTCAATACAGGGTTCGGTAAACTCAGTGATATCGAAATTCAAGAAGAGGATATATCAAAATTACAGTTAAATTTATTACGTGCAGATGCTGTTGGTGTCGGTGATCCCTTTCCAATACCGGTTGTAAGATCGATGATGACACTGCGTGCAAATGCACTGGCAAAGGGATTTTCCGGAATTAGGGAAGAAACACTGCAGCTGCTTGTTGATATGATTAATAAAGGAGTTCACCCGATTGTACCTTGTAAAGGTTCGGTTGGTGCGAGTGGAGACCTTGCACCACTTTCCCATATTGCCATCGTGCTAGTCGGCGAAGGTAAAGCAGAGTATAAGGGAGAAGTTCTTCAGGGTAACGAAGCACTTAAAAGGGCCGGGTTGAAAGCGGTTTCCTTAGAAGCGAAGGAAGGCCTTGCCTTAATAAACGGAACTCAAGCAATGTCTGGTGTAGGAGTGCTTGCCCTTAATGAAGCGGAACGTGTCGGCTTAGCAGCTGATATGGCAGCTTGCCTAACAATGGAAGCGCTTCATGGGGTCATATCTGCATTTGATAGCGAGTTATTAGCCGTCCGTCCGCATCCGGAACTGGAACTCGTGGCTTCAAGAATAAGAAATTGGTTGAAAGGTAGTAAAAGGATTACACGCCAAGGGGAAGTACGGATTCAAGATGCCTATTCGATCCGTTGCATCCCACAGGTACACGGAGCATCCTGGCAAACATTTCATTATGTTGAAGAACGTTTAAAAGTAGAAATGAATTCTGCCACAGACAATCCGATTGTTCTAGAAAGTGGAGAAATCATCTCAGGGGGGCATTTTCATGGACAGCCGATTGCGCTTTCAATGGACTTCTTGAAAGTGGCAGCAGCCGAGTGGGCGAATATTTCTGAAAGGAGAACGGAACGGCTTGTAAATCCGCAATTAAGTGGCTTGTCCCCTTTCTTAGCCCCTGATCCAGGATTAGAATGCGGGCTGATGGTTGCCCAATATGCAGCGGCTTCACTAGTTTCTGAGAATAAAGTACTGGCGCATCCCGCAAGTGTTGACTCTATTCCTACCTCGGCAAATCAGGAAGACCATGTCAGCATGGGAACAATCGGGTCCCGTCAAGCTCGGGAAATCATCCACAATTCTGCAAGAGTCATAGCGATTGAAATGATTTGTGCTTCCCAAGCTATCTATCTTGAAAAAGCGGAAAATCAAATGGCTCAGGCAACTAGAGACTATTTAGAAAAAGTCCGCAAAATTTGCCCGCCTCTGGAGAGTGACCGGGCAATCTCAGATCAAATGGAAGAGTTGGCCCAGTTTATTTTACGTGAAGATGTATTAAAATGAAAAATTCTCCATAGCGCAAAGGTGTCCTTATGATATAGAGGGGTATAACCCTTTAATAATACCAAGAGCTTAGTAAAATTTCCTAGCTCTTGGTATTATTATTTTTCTACAAAATCAAATAGTTAGTTAAGTATTCATGTTAAAATGTTTTTTCTTTATTGGGAAGGAGTAATATCTTCTAGCTTTTTTATTAGACATGCTGGTGTCAACAGAAAATCCCCACCCAAAACATACCACTCTAACTAATTTAAATCATCAAATTTTCAGAAAATATATTGACATTATAATCATTTAGCGTTATTGTGTGATTAAAAGTATATAACAAAAATATAAACAGACGAATTATTAACGTTATATTAATTGGTAAGTGATAGTAAGTGATCTTTAGATGGGAGGATGACGCTGTCTTGATTTTACACGAGGTGGAGACGTTTGATCGGCTCGAAATGGAAGCGCTTCAATTAGAGAGATTAAAAAAAGTTGTTCATACCGTTTATGAAAAAGTTCCTTTTTATCGTGAACAGTTTGAGAAAAATGAGGTTTCTCCTAAGAGTATTGAGTCACTTAAAGATTTATCAAAATTACCATTTACAACAAAGGCAGATTTACGAAATCATTATCCATTTGGTTTATTCGCAGTGGATCAAAGTGAGTTGGTGAGAGTCCATGCCTCTTCAGGAACTAGTGGGAAGCCTACGGTTGTTGGATACACTGAGAATGATATCGATATGTGGAGTGAGATTGTAGCTAGGGCTATTTCAATTGCTGGTGGAAAGCCAGGGGAGCTTTTGCATAATGCTTACGGATATGGTCTATTCACAGGCGGACTTGGCCTTCATTATGGTAGTGAAAGGCTTGGAATGACAACAGTACCTGTCTCTGGGGGAAATATGGCACGCCAAATCACGCTTATTGAGGATTTTAAACCAACGGTCATTTGCGGCACACCATCCTACATATTAAGTTTGGCAGAGAAGCTGGAGGAACAGGGGAAAGACCCTCGCAGCACTTCGCTTAAATATGGTGTTTTTGGAGCCGAGCCGTGGTCGGATGAAATGAGAATAACGTTAGAGGCCAAGCTTGATATTAAAGCATGTGATATTTATGGATTGAGTGAAATAATTGGTCCAGGGGTTGCGATGGAATGCTATGAATCCCAGGATGGTCTTCACATTGCTGAGGACCATTTTCTAGTAGAGGTCATCAACCCGAACACGCTTGAGCCGCTTCCGCAAGGGCAGGAGGGAGAGCTTGTTTTTACAAGCTTAACGAAAGAGGCCTTTCCGATTATTCGTTATCGCACAGGTGACATCGCTTCAATATCATATGAGCCATGTAAATGCGGAAGAACAACGGTAAAAATGTCGCGAGTTAAAGGCAGAGTTGACGATATGTTAATCATCCGCGGAGTGAACGTTTTTCCATCGGAGGTAGAACATTTTTTACTTACTATAAAAGAAATCTCCCCTCATTATCAGCTTCACTTAAAGCGAAAGGGGTCATTAGATTCAGTAGAGCTACAGGTGGAAATGAGTGAAATTTACTTTAATGAAATAGGTGAAAATGCTGAGGATGAGAAAGTGTTTCTTCTTGGCAAGCAGATTCAAGAATTAATGAAGAGCAGCTGTCTCGTATCGATGGATGTTAAAGTTCATATTCCGAAAAGCTTACCAAGGTCAGAAGGCAAAGCTGTCAGGGTTGTGGATCTTAGAGAAGTAGTTAAAAAAGATATTAGGGCCTAACAGCAAAAAAATTTTATCTTCATATTATATAACATCATAAAAATAAAACGTATTAAATACGTTATTTAAGGAGGCGGGTTTCATGGCCGATGTTGTTTCTTTTGGGGCACTTACCGAAGAAGAAAAACATGAACATTTCATGAAGAGGATTAAGACAGGCGAAAAGATTGAAGCAGATGATTGGATGCCAGAAGAGTATCGTAAGGTTCTTATTAAATTGATTTCCATGCATGGAATCAGTGAGATCATGGGAGCTCTTCCCGAAAAAGAGTGGGTTCCAAAGGCCCCAACTTTAAAAAGAAAGCTAGGGATTATGGCGAAAGTCCAGGATGAAATGGGGCACGGGCAGTTGCTGCTGCGTGTTGCTGAGGATTTAATGAAGCCATATGGAAAAACACGTGAAGAAATCATGCAGGATTTATTTTCAGGAGATTTAAAGTTTCATAATGTCTTTCACATGGAAGCCCCAACATGGGGAGATGCAGGATTAATTGGATGGTTAGTGGACGGTGCGGCCATTATCACACAAACGAATATGCTCGGAGCCTCGTATGGACCGTATGCAAGGGCACTGAAAAGGATATGTGCTGAAGAAGTTTTTCATGCTCAACATGGGGAAGCCATTATTATCGCTTTGGCAGAAGGAACTCCAGAACAAAATGCTCTTATCCAAGATTCCGTTAACCGTTGGTGGGACTCTCTCCTAATGTTCTTTGGACCTGGGGATGCTTCGACGACTGGAACATCTAAACAAGATATTACACAAAAATATGGAATTCGAACAAAGACAAATGAAGAACTAAGGCAGGATTTCTTTACAAAATATGTTCCTCGTATCCTTTCATTAGGGATAAGTATTCCAGATTCAACCATGTATTTTGACGAGGAAAAAGAGATGTGGATTTATCAACAGCCGGATTGGAGCCGTTTTAAAGAGATTGTCAAAAACAACGGGCCAAAATCAAAAGAAAGACTAAGACTTCGGGAGTTATCTTATACGAATAATGAATGGGTGCGAGAGGCATTGAGTCCAGACCCAGTGGCTGGCTAGAGGGGGGTGAAGTGATGTCTGAGAAATCAAGAAATTTTTATCAAGAATATGAAGTATTTAGTAAACGATCGGATAATGCCCCTATGCAGCATCAATTCAGCTTATTAGCTCCCAATGATGAGCTTGCTCTTGTTATGGCACAAGAAAACTTTATGAGGAGAGAGCCAGTAGCAGACATTTGGGTTGTGAAAAGAAATGCGATCCGCAAGATGAATCAAGAAGAAAGGGTGTCTCTCAGGCGGTTGGATAATAAGGACTACCGGAATGCGAAAGGCTATGGTTACTTAAAAAAGAAGTGGCGCGAATACGAACAAGAAATGCTTGATGAGAACGAGATTCTATCATGGGGAGGGAAGGTTAATAAAAAATGAAGATTCTTTCAGCAAGTGAGATCAAAGATGAACAGTATAAAAAGGTATTGACAGAATTGTTGTATCAGCTAGCAGATGATGACTTTATTATTGCCTTTCGTGGTTCTGAATGGCTTGGTCTTGCTCCCCATATTGAAGAGGATGTTGCGTTTTCATCGATTAACCAAGATACAATGGGGCATGCTGCCATGTTTTATCAACTGTTAGAAGAGTTAGGTGAAGGGGAAGTCGATCAGTTAGCACATGGAAGGAAGTCTAGTGAGCGACGGAATGCGATTATTTTAGAAGAAGTGAATGGGCCTGGAGATTATTTGTCAGAGCCGGAGTATGATTGGGCATTTGCTGTAGTCCGAAATTATTTCTATGCTCAAGCGAAAAAAGGGCGCATGGACTCTCTTAAACAATCATCCTATCAACCGTTGGCAGATGTAGCAGTTAAGGCCAATATGGAGCTTTATTATCATCTGCTTCATTGGAAGACATGGTTTACCCAGCTAGTCAATGCAGGCGGGGAAGCGAGAATGAGAATGGAAAAAGCGGTTGAAAAGGTAGCCAAGGATTTTGCTGGAGTTGTGACCCTTGGAGAACTCGGAGCTGAAATGGTTTCACATCAATTAATTGAAAGTGAAGAGCTCTTATTAAAACGTTGGAAGAATGCGGTCGAACCTATTTTCCAAGCTACGAATCTACCATTGCCAGATTTAGAAATGAGTAGAGGGGATGGACGTACAGGAGTCCATACAAAAGATCTGGATAAGGCCATTGAAACGCTGAGTGAAGTGTATAACACAGACCCGCTGGCAAGCTGGTAAAAGGATTTGAATGGATATGAAACCAAAGCTTGAAAACATCATAGAAGTTTTGCAAACCGTCAAGGATCCTGAAATTGATTCCGTCAGTATCGTTGAACTTGGGATGCTGAAGTCAATTGAAGAGAATGATGGGAAAGTCTTAATAAGGCTGCTTCCTACGTTTGTGGGGTGTCCCGCACTAGATATCATCAAGGGGAATGTAAGGAAGGCCTTGAAGGAACAGGTGAATTTAACCGAGGTTGAAGTCGAGTTTGTGATGAGCCCGCCATGGACGTCGGACCGAGTATCGGCAGAAGGAAGAGAAAAGCTGAAACAGTTCGGAATTGCGCCACCACCGCAAAAAATGGAAGAGGATGGCTCTTGGCATGTGGACTGCCCGTATTGTGGCTCTACGTACACAACCCTCGATAATATATTCGGACCTACAGCATGTCGGAGCATTCTCTACTGTAAAAATTGCAAGAATCCATTTGAAGCAATGAAGCCTATTTCTACATTAATGTAGATAAATACTTTAAACAAAAGGAGAGATTTTAATGGTTAAATTAATCGCATTATACAAACACCCGGAAAATAGGGAAGAATTTGATGAGCATTATTTCAATACTCATGGTCCAATCACAGCGAAAATTCCCGGACTTCGCAAAATGGAAGTGACAAAAGTGGTCGGTTCCCCGATGGGTGGAGAAGGAAAATATTATTTAATGTGTGAAATGTATTATGACAGTCATGAAGCGTTAAAGACAGCAATGAAAACAGACGAAGCAAAAGCTTCTGGAAAGGATCTTATGTCGTTTGCTGGTGATTTAGTGACATTAATGATCGGTGAAGAAGTGAATGAGTAACAACTACGAGTATATCAATGTCCATGAACGTGATGGGATTGGCTTCGTAGAATTGAATCGTCCAAAGGTACTGAACGCCATAAATCGATTAATGGTAACAGAAATTCTTCATGCATTTGAAGCATTTGATCAAAACGATCATGTTCGCGTCATCATGCTATCAGGAAAGGGGAGAGCCTTTGCTGCTGGAGCTGATATTGATGAAATGGCAGGAGACGGAGCGATTGATTTCGAGCTCCTTAATCAGTTTGCTGATTGGGATCGAATCGCAGTAGTGAAAAAACCGATTATTGGTGCCGTTCAAGGGTTTGCCCTTGGAGGTGGACTTGAACTTGCCCTTTGTTGTGATTTGCTCTATGCAGCAGACGACGCAGAATTTGGATTTCCTGAAGTGAATCTTGGGGTCATGCCAGGAGCAGGAGGAACACAACGCTTAACCAAATTAATCGGTAAGACAAAAGCAATGGAATGGTTGTTTACTGGTGAAAGAATGAAGGCCGAAGAAGCCTGCCAATTAGGGATCATAAATCGAGTAGTATCACGTGAAGTATTAATAGAAGAAACCGAAAGAATGGCGAGAAAGCTTGCTGAGAAACCGCCACTTTCACTAAGACTCATTAAAGAATCTGTTTTAAAAGCGGTGGATTATCCATTATATGAGGGTATGCAATATGAAAGAAAGAACTTCTACCTGCTGTTTGCTTCAGAAGATCAGAAAGAAGGCATGAACGCTTTTATCGAAAAAAGAAAGCCAAATTTCAAAGGGAAGTAAAGGGGGGATACATACATGTTCGAAACGATTTCCTATGAAGTGCGTGACCGTGTGGCCTGGATTACGATGAAGCGCCCAGATAAACTCAACGCCTTCATCAAGCAAATGAATCAAGAAATTCAAAAAGCATTTAAACAAGCGGGGCGTGATGAAGAGGTTAGAGCGGTTGTCATTACAGGTGAAGGACGCGCATTTTGTTCGGGACAGGACTTGAGTGAAGTCGATGAAAATATGAACCTTGGTGATGTTTTAAGGAATTATTATGGTCCGATGGTGAAAGAAATCGCACAATGTGAAAAGCCCATTATCGCCGCTGTAAACGGTGTTGCAGCAGGTGCCGGGATGAGTCTAGCCCTTGCATGTGATTTCCGACTTCTTTCCGAAAAGGCTAGTTTTGTAGAAGCATTTATTCATGTTGGCCTGATTCCAGATGCAGGAAACCTTTATTATTTAACAAGATTAGTAGGGCGTGCGAAAGCGTTGGAGTTAGCTGTTTTAGGAGAAAAGGTCTCAGCGGAGAAGGCGAAAGAGCTTGGGCTTGCCACAGAAGTTATTTCATTAGACGAGTGGGACGAAAAAGTAGAAGCATTTGCCATTAGACTTGCAAACATGCCAACGAAAGCTATTGGATTAATTAAACGTTATCTTAACGAAAGTGACAAAGACGATCTTCATGAATATTTAGAGAAGGAAGCCTATGGGCAAAGAATTGCCGGCTTAACAGAAGATCATCGTGAAGGTGTTACAGCTTTTATGGAAAAAAGAAAGCCTGAATTTAAAGGAAAATAAAATTCTACTAAGGGGATGAAATGATGTCTACAGTAAAAGAACAAAATTTCGAAGTACTTGATATGAAACGTGAACATTACGGATTGGTGATCAATGGCCAAAGAGCGGATAGTTCTACTGGAGAAACTTTCACTACTTATAATCCTGCAACAGGGGAAGCGATTGCGACAGTAGCAAAAGCATCCATAGAAGATACTGAAAAAGCAGTTCAAGCTGCGAGACAAGCTTTTGATCATGGGAAGTGGAAGAAGTTCCCTGTTAATAAACGTTCTCGTGTGCTGAACAAAATCGCTGGTATTATGCGTTCACGCTTCAATGAACTAGTATCACTTGAAATTTTAGATAGTGGAAAATCACTTTCCGCTGCACAAGGTCAAGTCATGCAAGCAATCGAAGACTTTGAATTTTATGCAGGTGCGATTGTCGGCCACCGCGGTACCGTCAATAATGTGCCCGGTCAATTCCAAAATGTTGCAGAAAAAGAGCCGGTAGGTGTCTGTGCTCAAATTATTCCATGGAATTATCCACTCATGATGGCAGCATGGAAGGTTGCTCCAGCGATTGCAGCAGGATGTTCCATTGTGGTAAAACCGGCGACACTAACTCCACTTACAGCCATCGTATTAGGAGAAATCTGTATTGAGGCAGGAGTTCCGGAAGGCGTTGTCAATGTCGTTCCTGGATCAGGTTCAAGTGTTGGAAATTACTTAGTTGAACATAAGAATGTCGATAAAGTAGCTTTCACTGGATCAACTCCGATTGGAAAAAATATTATGGAGCGCGCTTCTCAAACACTTAAACGTGTCACATTAGAGCTTGGCGGAAAATCTCCCAATCTAGTATTTGATGATGCGGATGTAGATGCAGCTGTAGACGGTTCACTATTTGGGATTTTCTATAATACAGGCCAGTCCTGTGAAGCACGTTCTCGTCTTTATGTCCATGAAGATATTTATGATGAGTTCATGGAGAAGTTTGTAGAAAAAACGAAAAAGCTTACTTTAGGCGACCCATTTGATAAAGGAACACATATTGGTGCGATCATATCACAAGATCAACTTGATGTAATCGACGGCTACGTTCAGTCCGCTAAAGAAGAAGGAGCAACCATCCTTACAGGAGGAAAAGTAGCGAAGATGGAAGGGTTTGAAAATGGATACTGGTATGAGCCAACCATCATTACGGATGTTAATCATGAGATGAAAGTGGTCAAAGAAGAAATCTTTGGACCTGTTGTCGTCGTCATGAAATTTAGCGATGAAAAAGAGGGCATCAAACTTGCTAATGATTCAGAATATGGACTTGGTTCAGCGATTTGGACGAAGGATTATGGTCGCGCTACAAGAGTATCTAAAGCAATTCAAGCAGGTATCGTAATGGTCAATTGCCCATTCTCTGTATTCCCAGGTACCCCATTTGGCGGATATAAACAATCTGGATTCGGCCGTGAGCTATGTATCGAAACACTAGATTTATATACAGAAACGAAAAGTATAATCTCTTACTATGGTAATCGTCCATTGAATCCATTTGGTGTCTAATCAGTAAAGAATTTTTATAAAGGCTGTTTTTTAAAAGATTGTTGTTTTTTAAGAATATAAATTTTTGTGAAAAGGTGGGTCTTCGCTGCAGGTGCGAGACTCCTGCGGGAGTAGCGGGACAGGTGAGACTTAAGCAGGAGCAAGGCGACGAGGAGGCTCACCGCCCGCCCCGCGGAAAGCGAGCATCCTTTCGTTGCAACCAACTAACTCCTTTTCAAATAACAACAATGTTTATGAATACAGCCTATTTAAAAAAGGGGCTGCACTAAGAGGAGGCTGATCCTATCACTATTGGGTCAATCTCCATTAGTCAGTCCCTGTCTTACATAAGGAACGGAAAAAGGAGGGTATCATCTTGATTCATTCAATTGTTGTTATCGGCTCAGGTGTCATGGGAAGAGGAATTGCTTATGTTAGTGCACTTGGAGGGTTCCAAACCACTTTAGTGGATATAAAGGATGAACAGCTAGCTAGTGCGAATAGGGAAATTTCAACCACTTTTGAAAAGGGAGTAGATCGCGGGAAAATAACAAGAGGAGAAAAAGATTTAGCCATCAGTCGCTTATCCTATTCTACGAATCTACCTGGGGCGGCAAAGGGTGCAGATCTTATTATCGAAGCGGTTCCTGAGAAAACCTCTATTAAACAATCTGTCTTTGAAACAGTGGATCAGCATGCAGGGGAGAACTGTTATTTTGCCACCAATACATCGACAATGAGTCCGACGGAAATCGCTTCATTTACCAAACGCCCACACCGGGTTATTGCTATGCACTTTTTTAATCCTGTTCACAAAATGCCCCTCATTGAAATCATTCGCGGACTAGAAACAAGCGATGAAACGGCCGAAGTGATTGCAGCTGTAGCGAAGCAAATGAGAAAAGAAACGGTTGTCGTGAATGAATTTCCTGGGTTTGTGACGAGCCGAATTAGTGCACTCGTTGGGAATGAAGCTTTTTACATGCTTCAAGAAGGGGTAGGAACACCAGAGGAAATTGATAAGGCTATTAAGCTTGGGCTGAATTATCCGATGGGGCCATTCGAGCTTGGAGATTTAGTTGGACTTGATGCAAGGCTTAATAACTTAAAGTACTTACATGAGAAATTAGGTGAAAAGTATCGCCCTGCACCACTTTTAGAAAAGTACGTAAAAGCAGGAAGATTAGGAAGAAAAACCGGACGTGGTGTTTATGATTATCATGATAATAAGTAAGGAGGTAAAAGTATGAGAGAAGTGGTTGTAGTGGATGCTGTCCGTACACCAATTGGAAAATATAAAGGAGCATTAAAAAGCATTCGTCCAGATGACTTAGGGGCGATTGTTATTAAGGCTTTGCTTGAAAGAAACCCAAACCTGCCACCCGAACAAATTGAAGAAGTGGTATTTGGAAATGCAAATGGAGCTGGTGAAGATAACCGAAATGTGGCCAGGATGTCCGCACTTCTTGCAGGTCTACCTGTGGAAACGGGAGCAACCACATTAAATCGTTTGTGTGGATCAGGATTAGATGCGGTAAATTATGCTGCTCGTTCCATCATGGCAGGGGAAGGGGATATTTTTATAGCTGGCGGCACGGAGAGCATGACAAGGGCGCCATTCGTGATGGCAAAGCCTGAGAGTGATTTTCCAAGAGGAAACATGGAAATGTATGATACCACAATTGGCTGGCGGTTTGTTAACTCTAAACTAAAAGAGATGTACGGAACCGACAGCATGCCAGAAACAGCTGAAAATGTGGCAAAGAGATTAGGGATTTCAAGGGAAGAACAGGACGAATTTGCTTTTCATAGTCAAATGAAAGCAAAACAGGCTATGGAGGAGAATCGTTTTAAAGAGGAAATTATTCCTGTCCAACATCAAGATCGAAAAGGAAATGAGTTTGTCTTTTCTGAAGATGAACATCCTCGTCCCTCAACAAATATGGAAAAATTAGCGAAGTTAAAGCCGATCTTTCAAGATGGGACTGTGACAGCTGGAAACGCTTCAGGTGTAAATGATGGTGCATCCGCGCTTCTATTAATGTCCCGTGAAAAAGCAGATGAGCTTGTTTTAAAACCATTGATTAAATATGTCGTATCGGCTACTGCTGGACTAGAACCATCTGTAATGGGATTAGGTCCTATCTATTCATCTAGAAAAGCATTACAACGGGCAGGGTTATCTACAGAAGATATCGGGCTGGTTGAATTGAACGAAGCCTTTGCAGCCCAATCGATTGCTTGCATTAATGAGCTCGGCCTTAATCAGGAGAAGGTGAATGTAAATGGAGGCGCCATTGCGTTCGGCCATCCTTTAGGGGCAAGTGGGGCACGTATTCTTACAACATTAATTTATGAAATGAAAAAAAGAGAGGTCCAATACGGATTAGCTACTATGTGTATTGGAGTAGGGCAAGGAATTTCAACCATTGTAGAAAACGTAGAGTAAAAGAATTCCATGGAGTATTTTTCTCTGTGGAATTTTTTCACTATAATTTCCTCACACAAAAATATAAGTAAAAGCCTAATGTTCAACTATTTAAATTGTTTATTTTAATTTTCAATGATCTTTATGATAGAATGTTTGTTAAACGTAAATGGAACGTCATATTATTGTTGTTTTGAAAGGCTCTTTTCGTAACTTTGTTGCTTTGGGTCAATTATAAATATCTTAAATATGTCAATACTTGTGAATCATTTATTGCATTGACGAAGATGCCCCGAAATCTTAATTATTACGGGATTTTATTCTTGTTCGAAAAACAACAAACTATGCGAAAATAAACTTTTGAAAATGCAAAAGTGTGATGGGTTTGAAAGAAAGAGGAGAATTAGTATGAATACAAGATCAATGATTTTTACGGTTTATGGTGACTATGTCCGGCATTATGGAAACAAAATTTGGATTGGAAGTTTAATTCGATTGCTCAATGAATTTGGCCATAATGATCAAGCGGTTCGAGCGGCCATTTCCCGTATGAATAAACAAGGATGGGTGCAGGCAGAGAAGCAAGGGAATAAAAGCTTCTATTTCTTAACAGAACGCGGCGTGAAGAGAATGGAAGAAGCAGCAAACCGGATTTTTAAGCTAAAACCGGAAGAATGGGATGGGAAATGGCGAATTCTTATGTATACGATTCCAGAAGAAATCCGTAATATCCGTGATGAGCTTCGTAAAGAATTGGTTTGGAGCGGCTTTGGGACACTCTCAAACAGCTGCTGGGTCTCTCCTAATAATCTTGATAAACAAGTGAACGATTTAATAGATAAATATGAGTTAAAGCAATATGTTGACTTTTTCATAGCGAACTATGAAGGTCCTGGGGAAAACCAACGGCTCATTGAAAAAAGCTGGGATTTAAAAGAAATCAATGATCGCTACCAGGAATTCATCACACATTATAGTCAAAAATACGTTATCGACAAAAATAAAATAGAAAAAGGCAAAATGTCAGACGCTGAGTGCTTTGTAGAAAGAACAAAGCTCGTCCATGAATACCGCAAGTTTCTATTCGTGGATCCAGGCCTGCCAGAAGAGCTTCTTCCAGCTAAGTGGCTAGGAGGGCATGCTGCGACATTATTTGCACAATATTACAAGGAATTGGCTCATCCCGCATCAAGGTTCTTTGAATCAGTTTTTAAAGAGGGAAATGAGCTGACAAATAAAGATCAAGCATATAATATGTTCGATCATCCTCTAATTCTTGACTAATAGGAGAGATCCAATGAATCGATTAACAGATATCTTAGGCATCCAATACCCGATTTTACAAGGGGGAATGGGGAATATAAGTAATGCAATGCTAACGTCTGCCGTATCCGATGCTGGGGGGCTAGGAACGATCGGGGCAGGAACAATGCTTCCAGACGAAGTTGAAGAGATCATTCTCGAAACTAAAGCACTAACTGAACATCCCATTGCTTTAAATATTCCACTTTCTGTTACCCCTTCCGTTGAACAAATGGTGGGACTGGTTCTGAAGTACCAACTATCCGCTGTATCTTTGTCTGCTGGAAACCCAGCCCCATTTATTTCAACCTTTAAAGAAAATGGCATTGCAGTGATTTGTGTAGTGGCATCGGCTAAACAGGCAAAAAAGGCAGAAGCGGCAGGAGCAGATATTATCGTGGCAGAAGGGTATGAAGCAGCAGGAATTAATTCTGCTCTAGAAACAACGACCTTAACGCTCATTCCCCAAGTGGTAGATGCTGTGTCAATCCCAGTCGTCGCAGCAGGGGGAATCGGTGACGGCCGCGGGTTAGCTTCTATACTTGCTCTTGGTGGCAGTGGAGTACAAATGGGGACGCGTTTAATTGCTACAAAAGAAGCTCCCTTTCATGACAATTATAAAAATACTTTGCTTGAAGCAGATGACAAAGGAACGGTCATTCTAGGAAGAAGCTTTGGAAAAGTACGTCGTGTTATGAAAGCACCGTATGCTGATTATCTTCTTAGGATTGAAAAAGAAGTGCCGCTAGAGCAATATGCGGAACAAACTTCAGAAGAATATCATCGCATCGGAGCATTAAAAGGAGAACTCGATAAAGGGTTTATCAACGGTGGACAGATTAGTAGTCTAGTTTCGGATATTCCAACAGTTGCTGAGTTGTTTACTAGAATGATAGAGGAAGCTAAAGAAAAGTTGAGAGAAGCTCAAAGATTATTGTAGGAGCTTGTGGTTTGGGCACTGAAAATTAGGGAAAGCAAGAATGGGTGCCTCAAAGGAATCCAATGAGGTCTTGAAAAAGCGGAAAAGCGAGAAAGCAAAAATGAGGGTCTCAAAGGAGTCTAATGAGGCCCTGAAAAAGCGAGAAAGCAAAAATGACCACCTCAAAAGAGTTTTATAAGGTCGTGAAAATCTGTAAAAGTGAAATGAGGTATATGAAGCTCTTATTATTAATCATGGTCTTGATTGAATGTTGCGCATCTCCCAAAGATTAATGAGTTTGTTTTTAATGAACCTCGATCCCTCCAAGAGTAAGTTAATAAATAATATCTGTCCCCCACAAAAGAATCCCCATTAGCGAAATCTTAAACCAAACTTAAACTTAAGGTCACCTTAAGTTTCGATTTGAAGAGTACTATGACGGTGAGTGATGATCATAAATCAAATAAAGATGTTAGTTATCGGGTACTTTTGGTGATAACAATAGACCCGCTGGCATTCTAGACCCACGTTTGGATCAATAACTCGATAGGTAAGGTAACCTACATTCTTGTTATTGCATTTGGGGAACCAAGTTTGTTTTCAGTTTAATGTAATCCAATTGTTCGTAGAGTAAGGTAGTTTGAAACAGGAGGGAAAACATGAATAATCAAAGGTATGAGGGAACACTTACACCTGTATTGAATTCCTTTGAACGTTTCACAAAGACAGCCATATGGCCTGCTTATGTAGGTTGCCTTTTAGCAATCTTGTATGCCGTTTTCGTTCGATTCTATCAAGCAGCTGGTGGAACGATTGGATTTCCTGGTCAATTAAAAGATCCTGAAGAGGGGTATATGGCAAGCTACATTGCCGGTGTCATGATTATGTTCTGTGGGTTCGTTTTGATCGCCCTCGTCAAGCCGTGGGGAAGGGTGCTTCCAATGTGGGTGCCTTTAATTGGCGGTAGAAAAGTCCACAGGCTTATTATATTAATTCCTACTCTATTATGCACTGCTTTTTTAATTGCACACGGAGTCAGTGGAATCATTACTAAAGCTCTTCTTTTGGCAGGAGTAATTACCATTGATTTTCCTGGTTGGATTGTACTCGATGTTCAAAGCCTAGTGATGTGGGATCTATTATTCTATGAGCCGTGGTTTCTTTGCTTAGGCATTATGTCTGGTTTAACCGCTGCCCACTACGCCCAAGCATCAGGTGTTCCACTTTCCTCTTTTAGGTGTGGTATGATCCTTTATTTGATTTCCGTGGTCCTTCTCATTTTGTGGTTTGTGCTCGCCATTATTAACGACTTCGGTTAAATATGCTCTTATCTCCTGTCTAGAGCAGGAGAGTTCAAAACGTAAAAAGAAACCAATTGTAAACCAATGAATTCCTCACTTTTCAAATCCCTCTCTTTGATTACTGGGTTCAGCACTCCCTCTATCAGGAGCTAGGGTCCGTCCCTATCAAGAAAACTTTAAGTAAAATAACACAAGTCCATCAAAGAGTTCACTCTTCTAGGTAGGGACTGACACCACGAACTTGAAAGCAATAGCATACACTCAATCAAACACCGAAATAAATTTATACAAAAAGCTTCTCCATGAAACGAGTTTTACACTCCACAAAACCAAGCGTTACCAATATCCCTTCCCGGAATTCATTCCAATTTCAAAGAGTTTCCCTAGATAATTCCCTCAAAAAAGCGAATCAATTAAAAGACAAAATATAACGGAGAGTCTAGAAAAAACCCGATGAAAAGTATATACTTATTTTGAATTTTAAATTTTCGGAATATTATTGACTTTCGTATAACTAGAGTGATAATATAACGTTGTATTCACGATGCGTATATTGATTATCATATAAATCTTGTCTTTACTGTGAAACCTTGGGAATTATTAGTCATTTGACTAATAAAAATATAAAAAAGTAATAAAAAGGGGGATTTATTTGTGAGAAAAAGTTTACTGTTAGTGGTTGTTTCCATGTTGGCCTCAATGCTTGCTTTAGCAGGATGTGGAAGTGAACAAGGTTCTGGCTCGACAGAAAAGGAAGACAAGAAATATGTCATTGGTGCAACCCAGATCTTAGAACATCCATCTTTAGATGCCGCATTTAAAGGCTTTAAGAAGGCATTAGAGGATGAAGGGTTTAAAGAGGGAGAAAATGTTGAGTATGACTTTCAAAATGCCCAAAATGACCAAAGTAATGCCCAAACGATTGCTAACAACTTTGTTGGTGATAAAGTAGATTTAATTTTTGCCAATTCAACTCCAAGTGCATTAAGTGCGTTAAATGCTACTAAGGAAATCCCTATTGTGTTCACATCCGTAACAGACCCTGTAGGAGCTGGATTAGTTAAAGCTTTAGATGAGCCTGGGAAAAATATCACTGGGACTTCCGATACTCATCCAGAGGCGATTTCAAATACGGTTAATTTCATGATTGACGAAATAGGAGTTAAAAAGATTGGTATTGTTTATAATTCTGGTGAGCAAAACTCTGTAGTTCAGGTTGAAGAAGTCAAAAAGATTGCGAAGGATAAAGGGGCAGAAGTAGTAACAGCTTCTGTTGCGACGTCAGCAGATGTAAAACAAGCAGCTGAATCATTAGTTGGACGGGTAGATGCCATCTATATGCCGACAGATAATACGGTTGTTTCCGCAATTGAATCCCTTATAGGAATTGCAAATGAGAAGGATATCCCATTATTTGCAGGTGATCTTGATTCTATGGAGCGTGGAGCTGTAGCAGCAAGTGGCTTTAACTATGAAGACCTTGGCTACCAAACAGGATTAATGGCTGCGCAAATTTTAAAAGGTGAGAAGAAGCCTTCTGAATTAGATATTGAATATCCTAAAGACTTTACATTAGTGATTAATAAGGAAGCTGCAGAAAAGCAAGGCATAGAAGTAAAAGAAGAGTGGAGCGAAATAGGGAAGTTTCTTGAATAAGAAAGGATGATTCTTAGTGTTCACTGCAATTTTTGGTTCCTTTGAATCGGGAATCATCTACGCCATCATGGCTTTAGGTGTTTATTTAACTTTTAGAATACTGGATTTCCCAGATCTAACGGTAGACGGAAGTTTTGTTACGGGGGCTGCTGTCGCAGCCACTATGATCGTTGGAGGAACAAATCCATTTGTTGCAACGCTGGTGGCCATTGCTGCAGGCTTTGTGGCTGGCTGTTTGACAGGTGTTTTACACACGTTTGGAAAGATTAATGCACTTTTATCAGGTATTTTAATGATGATAGCCCTTTATTCGATTAATCTACGGATTATGGGAAGGTCCAATGTCCCGCTTCTAAATACAGATACCTCATTTACTTCTGTAGAAAATGTTTGGGCAAGTCTTGGATTCGATTCTTTTTTCAATGGAATTCTTTCAGCGGTAGGTTTGGGAGACTCTCTACCAAGTACATGGGGAGTTCTGATTTTTATGATCTTTGTCACGTTTGCGATTAAACTCTTAACAGATCGATTTCTACGTACTGAAATTGGATTAGCATTAAGAGCTACTGGGGATAACCAGAGAATGATTCGAAGCTTCTCAGCAAATACGAATCTGTTAATCATTCTCGGACTAGGAATCTCTAATGCAATGGTTGCCCTATCAGGAGCACTTATTGCCCAATATGGTGGTTTTGCCGACGTTGGTATGGGTATTGGTATGATTATTATCGGTCTTGCTTCAGTAATCATTGGAGAAGCCTTATTTGGAACGAAAACGATTGTTCGTACCACTTTAGCGGTCATCGGAGGGGCGATTATCTATCGTATTGTAGTCAGCCTCGCATTAAGAGTTGAGTTTCTTGAGACTGGAGATATGAAGCTTATTACTGCAACCATTGTTATTCTAGCTCTCATAACACCAAAGGTTTTAGACCACTATCGAGAGAAGAAACGAAAAGCAGTCAAAAAGGCAGAGAGATTACAAAAGGTAGCCGTATCTAGTGAAGGAAAGGGTGATGACGGTGTTACACTTAAATCAGATTCATAAAGTCTTCAACGAAGGTACACCAGATGAAAAAATTGCCCTTGATAATATTAATCTGGAATTGAACCGTGGAGACTTTGTTACGGTAATTGGAAGTAATGGTGCAGGGAAATCAACATTAATGAATATTATTTCTGGTGTTATACTTCCTGATACTGGTTCCGTCAATATTAATGACAAAGAAGTAAGTAAGGTGTCTGAGTATAAACGTTCTCGATTAATTGGAAGAGTATTTCAGGACCCAATGGCAGGAACAGCACCATCTATGACCATTGAAGAGAATCTAGCAATGGCTTATTCAAGAAATAAGACCCGTACTTTAAAAAGAGGGGTTTCGAAAAAAAGAAGAGAGCATTTTAAAGAAGTATTGGAAACTCTTCATCTTGGATTGGAGAATCGTTTAAATGCGAAGGTAGGGTTATTATCTGGGGGAGAACGTCAAGCGCTTTCCTTATTGATGGCAACATTTACAGAGCCAGCGATTCTACTATTAGATGAGCATACCGCCGCACTGGATCCATCAAGAGCGGAATTAATTACGAATCTGACGAGGGAAATTGTCGATCAGTATCATTTAACCACATTGATGGTTACCCACAATATGCAGCAAGCGATTGATCTTGGAAACAAGCTTATTATGATGGATAAAGGACAAATTATTTTAGTAGTGAATGAAGAAGAAAAGAAAAACTTAACAGTGTCCGGTTTACTGAATGAGTTTCAAAGAATCAGAGGATCGCAAATGTCCAGTGACCGTGCATTATTATCCTAGAAAAACAATGAGCCAAATTCGGCTCATTGTTTTTTTATGAAGGCAGTTTTCGCACAGATTGTTGTTTTTCGAACAAGAATAGAAACCCGTAATGATTAAAGTTTCGGGGTATCTTTTCGTCAAAGCAATAAGTGTTTCACTGATATTTAATGATTTAATTGACCAAAAGCAATTTACGAAAAGAGCCCTTATGAATGGGCCTTTTCTAGAAATAAGTTTAATCTTTCGTCTCTTGAAAAAAAGTGCTTCCACTTTTTTATGCCAAAGTAAGCGTCTAGGCACACGAGACATAGCCAAGCATTTCCTGTTTTTTAAATTTTTTTAATTAATTGACTATTAGTAATACAAAATGTTATTATATCGTTGAATAAACGTTATATGGATAATGTATTATTTACTTTAAAGGAGTGAAGTGATTGAAGTCTGGAATGAAAGTAGGATTGCAAGCATCGATTACGTTCACCGTGACCCCAGATATGTTCGCTCAATTTGAAGGTAAGGTTGTTCATCCTGTCTATTCAACTGTTTCAATGGTCTATCATATGGAATGGGCTTCAAGGAAAATCATTCTTCCTTATCTTGAGGATGAAGAAGAAGGGATGGGCGGAGCTGTAACGATTCAACATCTGGCACCAAGTGGTGAAGGATCGACTGTCACTGTGACCGCGACGGTGACAAAAATAATAAAGAATGTCGTGATCACGATGGTAGAGGCGAGGAACCAAAGAGAAATTATTGGAACTGGAGAAGTAAAGCAAGTGGTGCTCCCAAAATCTAAAATTGGCAGATTGATTGATCATTCCCTCTCATAATCTACTTTTATTTATTCAGTAATATGTAAGCGATTTCAAAATTGTTAAATGAGGTGAAAGTAGATGGATATGTTTGAAAAAATTAAAAATCATGAACAAGTTGTTTTTTGTAATGATGAAGATACAGGCTTAAAGGCCATTATTGCCATACATAATACAACACTTGGCCCTGCATTAGGCGGCTGCAGAATGCGCCCTTATCGTTCTGTTGATGAAGCCTTAGAAGATGTGCTACGTCTCTCAAAAGGAATGACCTATAAATGTGCGGCTGCAGACGTTGATTTTGGTGGTGGAAAAGCAGTTATCATCGGCGATCCTGTGAAAGACAAGAACCCTGAACTTTTTCGTGCCTTCGGTCAATTTGTTGAGTCGCTTAATGGCCGCTTTTATACGGGAACAGATATGGGGACGACACCAGAGGACTTCGTTTATGCTCTCAGAGAAACGAATTGTATTGTTGGTGTAGATGAAGTCTATGGTGGAAGTGGTGATTCTTCGATCCCAACAGCCTTGGGAGTTCTATACGGACTAGAAGCAACGAATCACCGTCTATGGGGATCAAACGACCTATATGGTAAAAGGTATGCCATCCAAGGGTTAGGAAAAGTGGGGATTAAGGTTGCCGAGCGTTTGTTAGAAAAAGGAGCCGACCTTTATGTCACAGATATAAATCAGCCAGCAATTGATCATCTAGTTTCAAAAGCTAAAGGGATGGGGGCAGCCCTCAAAGTTGTAACAGGAGAAGAAATATATTCTGTTGATGCAGATGTTTTTGTTCCATGTGCAATTGGAGGGATTATTAATGACGACACGATTGAGCAATTTAAAGTGAAGGCGATAGTAGGTTCTGCCAATAACCAGTTACTAAATTTAGACCATGGAAAGAAGTTGCATGAAAAAGGAATTCTATACGCCCCAGATTATTTGGTTAATGCAGGAGGGCTAATCCAAGTGGCAGATGAGCTTTACGAGCCTAATAGAGAACGAGTTTTGCAGAAAACGAGAGCGATTTATGATTCCCTTCAGATGATTTATACACAGGCAGAGAACCTAAAAATGACAACAGTTGAAGCGGCGGATCAATTCTGTGAAGATCGCATTCACTCACGTTCCCGGCGGAATAGTTTCTTTTCCCATATGAAACGCCCGAAGTGGTCTGTTAGAACGTAAAAGTGCAATAACTGCTATACACTTTTAAAAAGAGGTGAAAAAATGGAAAGTCAATTTCCAATCATTCAAATAATGGATGAACAAGGTGGTTTTGTTTCTGAAGATTATGCAATGGACATCACCCAGGAACTAGCTAAAACTTTTTATCGTCATCTTACAAGAATAAGGGTTTTTGATCGTAAAGCGGTAAGCTTACAGCGGCAAGGAAGAATTGGAACCTATGCCCCGTACGAAGGACAAGAGGCCTCACAGGTAGGAAGTGCCCTTGCGCTAAAGGAAACGGATTGGATGTTTCCTTCCTACCGGGATCACGGTGCCACCATGACTTTTGGTCATACATTACGAAATATTCTATTGTTTTGGAAAGGGCGAAACGAAGGCTGTGTTCCGCCAGACGGAAAGAGAATTTTCCCTCCTGGTATTCCGATTGCCACACAATTACCGCATGCAGTTGGTGCCGCTTTTGCTGAGAAAAAGAAAGGGACCAAGAACGTGTCCATTGCTTATTTTGGAGATGGTGCAACATCTGAAGGTGATTTCCACGAAGGGTTGAATGTAGCAAGTGTATTTCAAGCTCCGGTTATCTTTTTTAATCAAAACAATCAATATGCTATCTCAGTACCTATTCATAAGCAAATGAAAACGAAAACGATTGCTCAGAAAGCATTGGCTTACGACATCCCAGGTGTTCGCATCGATGGTAATGATGTGTTTGCGGTTTATTTTGAAACACTAAAAGCCGTCCAAAGAGCAAGAAATGGAGAAGGTCCAACTCTTATTGAAGCTGTGACTTGGAGATATGGGGCACATACCACAGCTGATGATCCAACGAAGTATCGGAATCAGCAAGAAAGTGATATGAAACGAAATGAGAGTGACCCCATTTTAAGACTAGAGAAATTGATGAAAAGGCAAGGCTGGTTTGATGAGGAGTGGGCAGATTCTGTGAAGAAAGAATCCATTCATGAAGTGGAAAAAGCCGTTGAAGAAATGGAGAGCTTTGAGGAAGCGGATCCAAAAGTCATCTTTGATTATGTATTTGAAAAACCTACATGGACAATCCAGCAGCAAAGAGATCTTCTTTTACAACAGCAGAGAGGTGAAAACTAATGGAAACGGCTGTTAAGACAAAAACATTAACAATGGTTGGCGCGATTACAGATGCAATGAGAACGATGCTGAAAGAATCAGAAGATGTCCTTTTATTAGGAGAAGATATCGGTAAAAACGGTGGAGTATTTCGAGCAACTGATGGCTTGCAGGAAGAGTTTGGCGAAGAAAGAGTACTTGATACCCCTTTGAGTGAAGCTGGCTTTATTGGGGCTGCGATTGGCATGGCGGTAAATGGTTTCCGTCCAGTGGCTGAGATTCAATTTCTTGGCTTTATTTATCCAGCGTATGAGCAAATTATGACTCATGCTACACGGATACGATCACGCACATTAGGCCATTTTACTTGTCCGCTTGTCATCCGTGCTCCATACGGTGCAGGAGTAAGAGCACCGGAAATTCATTCTGACAGTACCGAAGCTATTTTCACCCATATGCCTGGTCTGAAGGTAGTTTGTCCATCTAGTCCTTATGATGCTAAAGGGCTTCTCATTGCATCAATTGAAGATCCTGATCCGGTCCTATTTTTAGAGCCGATGAGGAGTTATCGATCTGTTAAGGAAGAAGTTCCGGAAGGGAAATATTCGGTTGAAATCGGGAAAGGGAAACGGCTTAGAGAAGGGGAGCATGTTTCTATTTTTGCTTGGGGAGCTATGATGAATGTAGCCATGGATGCTGCAAATTTAGCATCCGAAAAAGGGATTGAGTGCGATGTTATTGACTTAAGAACGCTCTATCCACTGGATAAGGATATGATCTCTCAATCTGTTCAAAAAACAGGGAGGACCGTGATTGTTCATGAAGGGCATCAGACAAGTGGTGTAGGAAATGATATTTTGGCCATCATTAACGATTCTTCATTTCTGTATCAAAAGGCCCCGGCAGAGAGAGTAACAGGCTTTGATACACCTGTTCCATATTTTGGTTTTGAGGATTATTACTTACCATCGTCAGAGCGAGTATTAAAAGCAATAGAAAAAGTAGTGGAGTTCTAGGAGGTGGTTACATGGAGGTAAAGCTGCATGATATTGGCGAAGGAATGACAGAAGCGCATGTAAGTCATTATTTCGTCAAAAAAGGTGATGAAGTAAAGGCAGATGAGCCGCTTGTGGAAGTTCAAACAGACAAAATGACAGCCGAGATCCCCGCACCAAGTTCTGGTGTGATAAAGGAAATCATTGTGCGTGAAGGAGAGACGATTCCCGTTGGTACGACAGTATTAATCATTGAACCCATCGGAAGTATGCCTGCAAAGTCTAGAAAATCGATTGTCGTTCACTCACAGCGCGTTTTGGCTTCTCCCTATACAAGGAAAATAGCAAGGGATAACGGTATTGCTATTGATGAAGTTAAAGGGACTGGTCCATCCGGAAGAATAATGGACCATGATGTATATGAATTTATGTCACAACAAAATACAAAAGAAAAGGCACCCCAATTCATTCAAGAAACAACACCTCAGATTTCCAACAAAAAGATCCATCAAGAAGCCGTTCCATTTAGAGGCAGAAGGAAACAAATTGCCCATAAAATGAGTCAGTCTTTAAAGGTGATTCCACATTGTACCCATTTTGAAGAAATTGATATGACTGAATTGCTACAGCTTAAAAATACTATAAAAGAAAGAAATCTTTCCATATCGATTTCTGCCTTTTTAGTTAAAGCCCTGTCCCTTGCCTTGAAAGAATACCCGATCTTCAATGCACGGTTAGACGAAAACAAAGAACAAATATTACTTGAAAAAGAACATCATATCGGATTAGCAACAGATACAGAAGAAGGACTTATCGTCCCGATTATACGACATGTAGAGATGAAAAACGTAAAAGAAATTGCTGGGGAAATGAAGGTTCTTTCAAGGAAAGCCATTAACAATGAACTTACTGTTAAGGACGTCAGTGGTGGAACATTTACTGTGAGTAATGTTGGTCCATTGCATGGTTCTATCGGAGCAACCCCTATTATTAATCATCCTGAGGTGGCACTTGTTTCTTTTCATAAAACGAAAAAGCGTCCTGTTGTCAATGATCAAGATGAAATTGTTGTTCGTTCAATCATGAATATATCCATGTCATTTGATCATCGAATCGCAGATGGGGCGACGGCCGTTGCCTTTACAAACCGTTTTGCTCAGCTGATTGAAAATCCAAGTCTAATGATTGTGGAGTTGATATAAATGGTTGTGGGTGAAATTGCAGAAGAAAGAGATCTAATCGTAATTGGAGGAGGTCCTGGTGGATACCATGCCGCCATTCGAGCGAGTCAGCTTGGCTTCTCTGTCACACTAGTGGAAAAAGAAGAACTGGGTGGAGTTTGTTTAAATAAAGGCTGTATTCCTTCCAAGTTAATGACTCATTTCGCTAAGCGCTATAAAACGATTGAACAAGATAGGAATTTGGGGCTGGAAATTACCGAGCTTTCGGTAAATCTTTCAAAACTACAAGAGTATAAAAATAAATTAACAAGTGGATTAAAAAAAGGGGTAGAGTCACTTTGCAAAACGAGTAAGGTGGAGATTATTAAAGGGACGGCGATGTTTCTATCTGAAGATCGAATCGGCATTGAAAATGGTCATCAATATTCGGTGTATCGCTTTAAAAAAGCCATCATCGCAACGGGGAGTGAAACATTGCCATCCTCCCATTTTCTTAGTAATGACCCAAGATGTTTAGATGCTGCCTCCATATTTGAATTAGAAAAGATCCCCGAAGAATTGATGGTTGAAGGAAGCAGCTATATAGAATTAGAAGTAGCTATGAGCTTTCAAGCATTAGGCAGTAAAGTTACCCTAATCCTTAATCGTGAACTAGATTTCGATCCGGCGATTAATAAAGAACTAATGAGAGTTTTAAAGAAAAATAAAGTGAAAGTATTAAAAGATTACACATTGATGGAACTGAAATCAGAAGGGCCTACTCTTAAAGCTCAGTTTTCTTCTGTGGGAGGAGAGTCCATTTCGATTGAGGGATCCCATTATTTTTCGTTAGGCAAACAGGTGCCAAATATTGAGGGTCTAGGAATAGACCGTTTGAAGCTTGCGCAGAATGAGGAAGGATTTTTGAGGGTGAATGAACAATGTCAAACATCCTTACCACATTTCTATGCTATCGGTGATGTAACAGGAGGAAAGATGCTTGCAACAAAAGCAATTAAGCAGGGAAAAGTGGCAGCGGAAGCCATTGCAGGACTTAGTTCAGAATATAATGAGTTTTTTCTTCCAACAATTGTTCATACGATTCCGGCTATCGCTAGTGTTGGATTAACGGAAGAAGAAGCAAAAGATAGATATGAAATTACAACTAGTGTATATCCATTAGGAGGAAATGGATATGCCCAGTTAACCGGCGAGAAAGAAGGAATAGTTAAAGTCGTTATGGATCGGAAGAGTGATGTATTACTAGGAATTCATATGATGGGAAGCTCAGCTGTTGAGCTTATTTCAAGCTCCATTATTGGGCTTGAAATAGGAGGAAGAGATGAAGATTTCACCTTCCCTTTCTACCCACATCCAAGTATAAATGAAAGTTTATTAGAAGCAGTAGAAGCATTAAAAGGGAAAGCCGTTCACCTGCCCCCTTCGAAACAGAAAGAGATCGTAAAGGTTTAAGTTCACTCCAACAAAAATGGGACCGCTTTACCGCGGAGAAGCGTTCTCGCTTTACACCCCGCTCTTGATAGAAAAAAGATAAATAATTAATATAATATTCAGAAATATAAATTGATGGAGGGATATGAAATGGAAGAAAAAACAGTATCAGCAAATTCGAAAGTAGAAGATTTCTTTCCGGTTAAAGAGGTGGATTACTTAGAGTACTATACAGGAAATGCAAAACAAGCTTGCCACTATTTCTGCACCGCTTTTGGTTTTAAACCAGTTGCATACTCTGGATTAGAGACAGGTAATCGTGAAACAGTTTCGTATGTACTTCAACAAAATAAAGTTCGTCTAGTTGTAACGGGTTCATTAAGTGATAGCAGCCGAGTGGCTCAATTCGTTTTAAAACATGGTGATGGTGTAAAAGATATCGCCCTTACTGTTGATAATGTTGAAAAGGCTTACAGTGAAGCTGTTTCACGCGGGGCAATTGAAATCACACCTCCGATGACCATTACTGATGAAAATGGAACAGTAAAGAAAGCAATCATTGGTACATACGGAGATACTATTCACACACTTGTTGAACGGAATGATTATAAAGGGCTCTTTATGCCAGGCTTTGAGGCACTTGATTCCACTACTCCATATAAAGATGCAGGAATTATCGGAGTAGACCATGTCGTTGGAAATGTAGAAAGAATGGAAGAATGGGTTTCTTACTATGAGAAAGTAATGGGCTTTAAAGAAATGAGACATTTCACTAACGATGACATTAATACGGAATATTCTGCGCTCATGTCTAAAGTTATGCACAATGGTGGACGCATTAAATTCCCGATTAATGAACCTGCGGAAGGAAAGAGAAAGTCGCAAATTGAAGAGTATCTAGATTTTTATAATGGCCCAGGTGTTCAGCATATTGCGATTTTAACGGAAGATATTGTTAAAACGGTAGGTATTCTTAAAGAAAATGGTGTTGAATTTTTAAGTACTCCAGATACTTACTACGATATGTTATCAGAACGAGTGGGAGAAATTGACGAAGAAATTGATAAAATTAAAGAATTAAGTATTTTAGTAGATAGAGATGATGAGGGGTATTTATTACAAATATTCACTAAACCTATTGTGGATCGTCCAACACTGTTTATAGAGGTTATTCAGCGTAAGGGAGCAAGAGGGTTCGGCGAAGGAAACTTTAAAGCTCTTTTCGAATCTATAGAGCGTGAACAAGAGCGTAGAGGAAACCTATAGAAATTGTAAGAGGGGCTGGTTCCAGTGGAGGTATCGCCCTCCCCTGGAGCCCCTAAACCTTGACATAACCGGGGGGTTAATCATTGGTCGTGAAGTTTAAAACTAGAAAAAGAGTCGAGGCAATTGCTCCTTATGTATTAGGAAAAAGTTTAGAAGAAATTAAGATAGAGAATGGACTCACACATATTCGAAAGCTATCCGAAAATGAAAATATATACGGATGCTCGCCTGAGGTAAAGAAATGGATCTCTTTAGAGGGAAGTGACCTTAATCTTTATCCAGATGGGATGGCTGTTGAGCTAACGAAAAAGGTAAGTGACTTTTTAAAAATAGATAGAGACCAACTTGTGTTTGGAAATGGATCAGATGAAGTCATTCGTCTATTAACACGTGCCTATATAAGTGATGGCGAGGAGGCAATTATGGCGGACGTAACGTTCCCTCGCTATCAAACGAATGTGTATCTTGAAGGGGGAACACCTGTAATTGTTCCGCTTGAAAACGGGATCCATCATCTTGATCATATGCTTGACGCTATTACAGAACAAACTAAAATGATTTTCGTCTGTAATCCTAACAATCCAACTGGGACGATTGTTGGAAAGGATGAGCTGCTATCTTTTATTAAGAAAGTACCAGAGCACATCCTCGTCATTATTGATGAAGCATACGTAGAGTACGTTTCAACGGATAATTATTTGCATACTGTTCCATTAGTAGAGCGGTTTGAAAACCTAATCGTCCTTAGAACGTTTAGTAAAATATATGGTTTAGCGGGACTAAGAATCGGATTTGGCGTGATGAATAAAGAAATCACTGAGCAACTAAGGAAAGTAAAGGATGTTTTCAATGTAAGTCGATTGGCTCAAGGAGCTGCAATGATTGCACTTGAAGATCAAGCTTTTATCAAAGAATGCTCTGAAAAAAATTCAAATGGGAGAAGGTTCCTTGAGGAGTCTTTTCAAAAAATGGGCCTTTCCTATTTCCCATCACAATCTAACTTTATCATGGTGGACTGTGAACAAAATGGGGATGTAGTTACAAACGGGTTGATGAAAAGAGGAGTCATAGTTCGTTCAGGTACATTATTGGGATACCCAACAACGTTACGTGTGACGATTGGATCAGATGAAGATAATCACTATTTCATTGAATCCCTAACTCAAGTGTTGAAAGGCGTGTGATGTCATGGAGATAAGGCCAGATACGTTAGAGTGGAAAGATGCCTATAAGCTAATGGTGGGTTCGATTTTACCAAGACCCATCGCATTCGTATCTACTGTAGATGAAAATGGGAATGTCAATCTTGCCCCTTTCAGCTTTTTTACGGCGATTTGTGCCGATCCGATGCTTATCTGTTTTTCACCAATGAGAAAAGGCACGGATGGCAGCAAAAAGGATACATTATTTAATATTGAACAAACAAAGGAGTTTGTTATCAATATTGTGAGTGAAGACATTGTTCAACAGATGAATGATACAGCTAAGGAATTTGAAAGTGATATCGATGAATTTGAACAGTCGTCCTTAACAAAAGGAGAATCAGAAACGATTCGCCCTCCGTATGTTAAAGAGAGCAAGGTCCAGTTGGAATGTACCCTCCATCAGGTTCTTCATTTTGGTGAAAACCCAGGGGCAGGAAGTCTTGTGATTGGTAAAGTAGAGTTTGTTAGAATTGCAGATGATTTGTACTACGATGGGAAAATTAACTCCGCTTTGCTTCAGCCTGTGGGGCGTTTAGCTGGTCAATTGTATACAAAACCGATGAGCGATACTTTCGAGCTAGTTCGTAAAAGGTGAAACTATGAAGCTAATAACTTTTGAGAATAAAGAGGGGAAAGAACGAATTGGCCTGTTTTTAAATGATGGAGTACTAGATCTTTCTGAGAGTTCAAATGGGGTAATCCCTAATAACATGGTTTCATTTATAGAAAATCATGAAGAGTATCTACCTATGATTGATCCATCCTCTCATAAACAACGGTATTCAAAAGAGGAAATTATTATTAAGTCACCGCTTCCAAGACCAGTTAGTGTCCGTGACTTTTATGCTTTTGAGGAACATGTAAAAACGGCAAGGGCGAAGCGGGGGCTTGGCGTTATACCAGAATGGTATGAGATTCCTGTTTTTTATTTTACGAATCATTTAGCTATTAAAGGTCCAGATGAAGCTATTGAAAGACCTGTAGACTGTGAGTGGCTTGACTATGAGCTTGAGATTGCCTGTGTAATTGGTAAACAGGGAAAAGACATTTCAAAGGATGAGGCAGAAGACTATATTTTTGGCTACTGCATTATGAATGATTGGAGTGCTCGTGATTTCCAAAGGCAAGAAATGAAAGTAGGACTAGGACCAGCAAAGGGAAAAGACTTTGCGACGTCATTAGGCCCATATCTTGTAACGAAAGATGAGCTGGAAGTCTATAAAGAGGGAGACCGTTATCAGTTAGAAATGACAGCTAAGGTAAATGGAAGGCTTCTCTCCAAAGGGAATTACGAGCAAATCTATTATACGTTTGCAGAAATGATTGAACGGGCATCAGCAGGTGTAACCCTCTACCCAGGCGAGGTAATTGGATCAGGGACGGTAGGAACTGGTTGCATATTAGAGCTTGGAACGGATGTACATCGCTGGCTTGAACCTGACGATGAAATAGAATTAGAGATTACGGGATTAGGGGCGTTAAAAAATACAGTAACGGAAGGAGGAGTTTGATGTATTATCGTACATTAGGGAAAATACCTAAGAAAAGACATACGATGTTTAAGAAAGAGGATGGAAGTCTTTTTCGTGAGCAGGTAATGGGAACCAAAGGCTTTTCAGGAACACAGTCTATTTTATATCATCACCATTTACCTACGGAAGTCGTAAAATCTGAAGTCGTAAAAAAATATCTCCCCGAATACGAAATAGCGGATGAAAAAGCATTAAGGCATCGTCACTTTTTAACAAGTGAAGTAAGTAAAACAGGAAATGGGCTTGATGCCCGCGAGTATATATTGGGGAATGATGATCTCCTTATCGGTACGGCTCAGGTTACAGAAAAAATGAACTCTTATTATCGTAATGGTGATGGAGATGAAATGCTTTATATCCATTACGGAAAAGGAAAAATTGAAACGATGTTTGGTACAATCACCTATCGACCTGGAGACTATGTAACGATTCCAATAGGGACGATTTATCGAATGATGCCGGATGAGGAGACAAAGATGCTTTTTGTCGAATCATTCAGCCAAATTACGACTCCAAGGAGATATCGTAATGAATACGGGCAGCTTCTTGAACATAGTCCATTTTGTGAACGTGACCTTAGAGGACCAGAGACTTTGGAAACTCACAGTGATAAGGGTGAATATGAAGTTTTAACAAAATCAAGAGGTTATATTCATTCCCATATCTTAAATCATCATCCACTTGATGTTGTGGGATGGGATGGTTATTTATACCCTTGGGTGTTCAATATTGAAGATTTTGAACCCATCACAGGTAGAGTACATCAGCCACCACCTGTGCATCAAACCTTTGAAGGGCATAACTTTGTGATATGCTCCTTTGTTCCGAGACTTTATGATTACCATCCAGAATCCATTCCTGCTCCGTACTACCACAGTAATGTAAACAGTGATGAACTGCTTTATTATGTGGAAGGTAATTTCATGAGCCGTAAAGGAATTAAGCAAGAATCGATTACGCTTCATCCAAGTGGTATTCCACATGGACCACATCCAGGAACAACGGAAGCGAGTATTGGCAAGAAAGAGACATTGGAATTAGCCGTCATGATTGATACATTCCGTCCGTTAAAAATTGTAAAGTCAACGACTGGATATGAAGACGATAACTACATGTATACATGGATTGAGAAATGAATTATAACTAAGAGAACTTCGCCTAGTAAGAAAGCGAAGTTCTTTTTTAAAGTGAAAAGGGTGCCCATGTATTGAACAATTGGAAATATTATACTATGATGGAATAAGGAAAAAAAAGTAAAAGGGGATCTGTTAATATCGTTAGTATAGTCATTTCGAGTGATTCCTTTTTATTCTCATAATAGGGGAGTTGGAGTTCATATGGCATTAAGTTTCACTAAGGCATTTTCTTTTAAAACCATCGATTTTCATGACAAAAAAGAAGCAGATGTTGAGGGAATTGATCATTTAGAGGTGAAAACAAGCTCTACTGATGTAAGGATTGAACCAACAGAGGGTCATACACTCGTAGCAGAGCTTAATGGGAATATAAGTGAAAAGCTCGATGAAGAATACGAGTTGCTTTTAGAGAAAAAAGGGAATAGCTTAGAGGTTTCTATAAAGGATCGGGGTAGGTTTAAACTTCAAGTAGGAGTCACCATTAAAAAATTGAATCTTAACATAAAGATTCCAAACAAACTATGGAAAAGCATTACCTTAGAAAGCTCATCAGGGGATATTGATGTTTTGATTTTGAAAGCGGTTAATATGGAATTAGCTGCTAGTTCAGGGACTGTCCTAGCAAAAGAATTGCTAATATCTGACCGGTTCTCATCAAGAACAAATAGTGGTGATGCTGATATTATTGATGTTGATTCAAGCAATATGGAAATAAAAGCAAGCAGTGGAACCATTTTTTTGCAAAGAGTTTCTTCTGAAAAAACCAGAATGTACACTTCATCTGGAGATGTGATCGTAAAACAGGGAGAAGGAACGATTACAGCAGAAACAAGTTCAGGAGAAATTGATCTAGAAATAAATCGACATCTAGGAGATATTGATGCTCAGACTTCAAGCGGTGATATCATGATTACCTTTAATGAATCACCTCAATCCCTTTCACTGGATTTCAGAAGTAGTTCAGGTGATGGAACGGTAAAATTAAAAGAAATGGTGTTTGAGGAAAAAACTGCCCATCGTATTGTAGGCAGTATTGGTGATGAGAAGTATATACTTCGTGCAACGACGTCATCAGGAGACTTCACTCTAATTTAATAAACTTAGATAGCTTGCGGGATTTAATTTTCCGCGGGCTTTTTTTGTATAGGAAATTATAAAAATTATAATATGTTGATAACTTTGAATTAGTTTGTCCTAATCTAGCTATAGTGCCCAGCCACTCGAGTCATAAGCCAAGCCATGAAGGAAGGGGAATTCACCCTTCCTTCATGGCTTGGCTTATGTTTGTCGGGGCTAAACGGGGAGCTTCCGCCTTTTGTTCTTATTTTCGCCCTTAAAAAAGTATCCATTTTTCGTCGAATAATAAGTCATTGTGTCCGATTAAAAAAAGGTGTCGAAAATGGTCTTTTAAGAAAAAAATAAAAAATTTTTAAAAATAGTGGAATGTTGATTTGAAGATGTTGTAAGCGTTTACGATTTTATCAATTAGTCTAAATAATCTAAAAACTTACTAAAAGGGTGTTGACCAATCATAAAAACGAGAGTAATATTGTCCTCAACAAAATTTTCTGACAACTATCACATACTTGTCAGCTTTGCTTATATGTCATTGCCAATTTGGACAAAAAACAAAGAAGGGAGCGATCGACATGAGCGAACAATGGATTTACTTAAACGGCCAATATGTAAAAAAGGAAGAGGCGGTCGTATCTGTGTATGATCACGGATTTTTATACGGAGACGGGGTGTTCGAAGGGATTAGAATGTACGACGGCAATGTGTTTCGCCTGAAAGAGCATGTTGATCGCCTTTACGACTCAGCAAAATCCATTATGTTAAACATCCCGCAAAGTAAAGAAGAATTATCAGACGTCATTGTAGAAACATTAAGAAAAAATGAATTGCGTGACGCTTATATTCGAGTAGTTGTATCAAGAGGTGTTGGAAATCTTGGGTTAGACCCTTTCACATGTAGTACACCACAAATTATAGTTATTGCAGAGGAACTCTCGTTATTTCCAAAGACCCTTTACGATACGGGAATTGAAATTGTCACGGTTGCTAGCAGAAGAAACCGGGCAGATGTATTATCTCCAAAAGTGAAATCATTAAACTATTTAAATAATATTCTTGTGAAAATTGAAGCAAATCTAGCAGGTGTGAGCGAAGCATTGATGTTGAACGATCAAGGATATGTTGCAGAAGGATCGGCAGATAACATCTTTATCGTCAAAGGAAATGTCATCAAAACACCACCTGGATACGTTGGGGCATTAGAAGGTATTACCCGGAACGCGGTTATTGAAATGGCCCAATTACAAGGATTCGAAATGCGGGAAGAAGTCTTCACAAGACATGATGTATACACGGCAGATGAAGTATTTTTAACGGGAACAGCTGCTGAGGTTATTGCAGTTGTTAAAGTGGACGGAAGAGAAATTGGTGAAGGTAAACCTGGAGCCTATACAAAACAGCTTTTGGAGGATTTTAGAAAAATCGTCACAGAAGATGGACGAAAAGTATATTCACATGGCAACGTTCAAGCAGGATAAAAGCAGTTGGAGGAGATACAGTGCGTAGTGACATGATCAAGGTCGGCATTGACCGTGCTCCCCATCGAAGCTTGCTATATGCAACGGGAGTAAAAACAAAAGATTTAGAAAAACCATTTATTGGGGTATGTAATTCCTATATTGACATCATCCCAGGACACGTACATTTAAAGGCTTATGCTGAGATCGTCAAAGAAGCCATACGGGAAGCAGGTGGCATTCCATTCGAATTTAACACCATTGGAGTTGATGATGGAATTGCTATGGGACATATCGGCATGAGGTATTCGCTGCCTAGTAGGGAACTGATTGCAGATTCCGCTGAAACCGTTATTAATGCCCATTGGTTTGATGGAGTGTTCTTCATTCCAAACTGTGACAAGATTACACCAGGGATGCTCATGGCAGCAGCAAGAACCAATGTACCGTCCGTGTTCGTCTCAGGTGGTCCCATGGAAGGTGGGACATCATCTACAGGTAAACCACTTTCACTAGTATCTGTATTTGAAGGCGTTGGCGCCCATCAATCAGGACAAATGACAAGTGAAGAGTTATTGGACATAGAACAGAATGCATGTCCAACATGCGGATCCTGTTCGGGAATGTTTACCGCAAATTCAATGAATTCTTTGATGGAAATGCTCGGATTAGCCCTTCCAGGTAATGGAACAATTGTTGCCACATCAGAAGAACGGCATCAATTGATTCGAGAAGCAGCCCATCATCTGGTAAATATGATAAAAAATGATATCAAACCTAGAGACATTATTACCAAAGAGGCGATTGACGACGCATTTGCTCTTGATATGGCAATGGGGGGCTCAACAAATACGGTCCTTCACACACTAGCCATTGCAAATGAAGCAGAAATCGAATATGACCTCAACCGAATTAATGAAATTGCTGAAAAGGTTCCATACTTATCAAAAATTAGCCCAGCATCAGATTACACGATGGATGATGTGCACCACGCAGGTGGAATTAGCGCCATCATTAAAGAGCTTTGTGAAATTGATGGAGCAGTACACAAAGATCGCATCACAGTGGCTGGAAAAACAATTTATGAATTGGTTAAGGACTATGAGATTAAGAATGACCAAGTGATTCGAAGAAAAGACAATCCGTATAGTCCTGTTGGTGGATTATCGATTTTAAATGGAAATCTTGCACCTGATGGCTGTGTCATCAAAGTTGGAGCAGTGGATCCTTCTATTAAAACTTTTATGGGAGAAGCCATTATTTTTGACTCTCAAGACGAAGCCCAAAAAGGAATTGATGATGGTACTGTAAAAGAAGGTCATGTAGTGGTCATACGCTATGAAGGTCCGAAAGGCGGGCCGGGAATGCCTGAGATGCTAGCTCCCACCGCAGCCATCGCAGGTCGGGGGTTAGGGACGAAGGTAGCCCTCATTACAGACGGTCGTTTCTCTGGGGCTTCAAGAGGGATCTCAATTGGACATATTTCCCCAGAAGCAGCAGAAGGTGGACCGATTGCCTTTATTGAGAACGGTGATCCTATTATTATTGACTTGGTAAATAGAACAATTAATGTTCTCCTACCTGAAGATGAACTAGAAAGTCGAAAACAAAACTGGGTACAGCCTGAACCGAAAATTAAAAGGGGTTACTTAGCCCGCTATTCCAAATTAGTTACCTCCGCAAGTACTGGAGGAATTATGAAAATTTAATAGAGCTAAAACGTTGACGAGGTAAAAGTGATTGGATTTCGTATTTCCAGAGAGCCGGTATAGGTGGAAGCCGGCAATACGCCCAATTGCGACATCCCCTCTGAGTATCGTTCTGAACCCTCTCTAGTAGGAGCGATCGAGTATAGTACTCGTTATCAAAAAGGTAGTCATTCGAAGCAATACTGAATGACTCGATAAGGTAGTATTTGTGAAAATACTACAAACTAGGGTGGTACCATGAAGAGGAAAAAAGCCTTTTCATCCCTACGAAACTAAGTAAGTGTCGTAGTGGGTGAAAAGGCTTTTTTATATGTAAAAAAATTGTAAATCTGTTATTGCCAAGGCGCTTACGCTTTTGTATTAAACAATTCCTGGGAGGAGATTAAAAATGAAGGTAAATGTAAAGGCAGATCCTGAGTCACGGCTAAGCGGTGCTGAAACTCTGATTCATGCCTTAAAGCAAGAAAGTGTTGAGGTTGTTTTTGGTTATCCGGGCGGAGCAGTTTTACCAATTTATGATGCACTTTATCAAAATCCAATTAAACATGTGCTTGCAAGACATGAGCAAGGCGCTATCCACGCTGCAGAAGGGTATGCAAGAGTATCTGGAAAACCTGGTGTTGTCATTGCGACTTCAGGACCTGGTGCAACAAATCTAGTCACTGGTATAGCAGATGCCATGATGGATTCACTCCCCCTCGTGGTTTTTACAGGGCAGGTAGCATCTGGGGTCATTGGGACAGACGCCTTTCAAGAAGCAGATGTTATGGGAATTACGATGCCGATTACCAAGCACAATTATCAAGTTCGTGATTTGCAAGATCTCCCTAGAATTGTGAAGGAAGCATTTCATATTGCAACAACTGGAAGACCAGGACCTGTACTAGTTGACATACCAAAAGATGTTTCAACTACATCAGCTGTAGTGACATTTGATGAGCCTGTTCATCTACCTGGGTTTCAACCTACCGTACATCCAAATGTGTTGCAAATAAAAAAATTAAACGAAGCGATTGAAACGGCAAAGAAACCAGTTATTTTAGCAGGTGCAGGTGTCTTACATGCCAAAGCATCAAAACAATTGCTTGCGGTAGCGGAGACGAAAAATATTCCTGTTGTCCATACACTTCTTGGATTAGGTGGATTTCCAGCGAGCCACCCATTATTTCTTGGGATGGGAGGGATGCATGGGTGCTATGCGGCTAATATGAGCTTGTATGAATGCGATTTACTGATCAGTGTTGGTGCAAGATTTGATGATCGACTGACAGGAAATCTTCAAACATTTGCTCCAAATGCAAAAGTGGCCCACATTGATATTGATCCGGCTGAAATTGGAAAAAATGTTACAACTCATATCCCAATAGTAGGGGATGCAAAAGAAGCATTGCAAAAGCTTTTAGAGGAAAACGGATCAAGCTCGTCATGTGAAGAATGGCTCGTTCATCTTGATCAATATAAACAAGAATATCCGTATTGGCATAACGAAGTGAAGGAAAGTATATCACCGCAAGGATTACTAGAGATGATTCACACAATGACAAAGGGAGAATCGATTGTTACAACTGATGTTGGTCAGCATCAAATGTGGGCAGCCCAGTATTACACATTCAATGATCCTCATAATTGGGTTACATCAGGTGGATTAGGAACAATGGGATTCGGGTTTCCGGCAGCCATAGGAGCTCAGTTAGCCCAGCCAGATAAAAACGTAATTGCCATGGTTGGGGATGGTGGTTTTCAAATGACATCTCAAGAACTCATTCTTTTAAATGAATTAAACCTCCCGATTAAGGTGGTCCTTGTAAACAACGGGGCACTTGGAATGGTAAGACAATGGCAGGAAACCTTCTATGAGAAGCGATATTCTCAATCATTGCTATCTGTTCAACCTGATTTTGTAAAACTTGCAGAGTCATACGGTGTGAGAGGGTTTAAAGTGACTTCAACAGAAGAGGCAAGAACCATATTTTCTAAAGTTCTGCATGACAGTGAGCCGGCCGTAATCGATTGCCGGGTTTGCCCATCAGAAAATGTTTATCCAATGGTTGCACCTGGTACCGGGCTACATGAAATGATTGGGGTGAAACCATGAAAAAGAGAGTAGTAACGGCAACGGTTTTTAATCAAAGCGGAGTACTAAATAGAGTGACAGGTCTTTTTACAAAACGACAGTTCAACATTGAAAGTATTACTGTAGGACACACCGAAACAGAAGGTATTTCCAAAATGACATTTGTTGTTTCGGTAGAAGATGACCGGCAAATCGAACAGCTTATTAAACAATTAAATAAGCAAATTGATGTACTAAAGGTATCTGATATTACTGATCAAGCCATTGTGGCAAGAGAGCTCGCACTCATTAAAGTCCTCAGCAATGGTCAAACCCGAGCAGAAATTAGTGGAATCGTAGAACCTTTTCGGGCAACGATCATTGATATTTCAAGAGATAGTGTCACCGTTCAAGTAACCGGTGATACCGAAAAGGTTGAGGCAATGATTGATCTATTAAAGCCATATGGAATTAAAGAATTAGCGCGCACTGGTTTAACAGCTTTTACTAGAGGTTCACAAAAATCAGTCACTGATCTTAAGCAGTACACATTATTAAAATAAATCGAAAAGGATGATGGAGAATGGTAAAAGTATATTATAACGGAGACGTATCAGAAGACGTATTGAAAGGAAGAAAAGTAGCTGTTGTTGGTTACGGTTCACAAGGTCATGCACATGCACAAAACTTAAGGGAAAGCGGTTATGAAGTCGTAGTAGGATTACGTAAAGGAAAGTCATGGGAGCAAGCTGAAAAGGATGGTTTTTCCGTAAAATCAGTAAAAGAAGCAAGTGAAGAGGCAGAGGTGGTAATGGTTTTACTACCAGATGAGCTGCAGCCTACAGTATACAAAAATGAAATCGAGCCCGCTTTAACACCAGGAAAAGCGTTAGCTTTTGCTCATGGATTTAATGTCCATTTTAATCAAGTTGTCCCTCCTAAAGATGTCGATGTATTTCTTGTAGCTCCTAAAGGACCAGGACATCTTGTAAGAAGAACGTTTGAAAGCGGCGCTGGAGTACCTGCTCTTTTCGGAGTTTATCAAAACGTGACAGGTGATGCAGATAAATTAGCTCTCTCCTATGCAAAAGGGATTGGTGCTGGACGTGCTGGAATTTTAGAAACAACCTTCCAAGAAGAAACAGAAACCGATTTATTCGGAGAGCAAGCGGTCCTTTGCGGAGGCTTAACATCCTTAGTAAAGGCAGGATTTGAAACACTTGTAGAAGCTGGTTATCAACCAGAAGTTGCTTACTTCGAGTGTTTACACGAATTAAAGCTCATTGTAGATCTCATGTATGAAGATGGTCTTGAAGGAATGAGATACTCTATTTCTGATACAGCCCAATGGGGAGATTTCGTTTCAGGTCCACGCGTTGTCAACGAAGAAACGAAAGCAAGAATGAAGGAAGTTCTTGAAGATATTCAATCAGGTAAATTCGCAAAAGGCTGGATCCTAGAAAACCAAGCAAATCGTCCAGAATTTAATGCAACAAATCAACGTGAAAATAACCATCAAATTGAAGTGGTAGGAAGAAAATTGAGAGACCTAATGCCATTTATCAAAAAAGATGAGAAGAAGGAAGTGGTGATGAGTGCGCAAGATTGATGTCTTTGACACAACCCTTAGAGATGGAGAGCAATCTGCCGGTGTAAATTTGAACACACTTGAAAAAGTAGAAGTGGCGAAGCAATTAGAACGATTAGGTGTCGATATTATTGAAGCAGGGTTCCCAGCAGCTTCAAGAGGCGATCTTCAAGCAGTAAAAAAGATTGCTGACACGATTAAAGGCAGTTCGGTCACTGGACTCGCCAGAGCAAATGAAAAGGACATTGATGCTGCATGGGAGGCTTTAAAAGGATCCAGTGAGCCAAGGTTACATGTATTTCTTGCGACATCGCCGATTCACATGACCTATAAACTGAAGATGACAACAGATCAAGTACTAGACACTGCGGTTGCTGCAGTCACGTACGCAAAGAAAAAGTTCACACATGTTCAGTGGTCAGCAGAAGATGCATGTCGATCAGATAAACAGTTTTTGGTGAAAATCATTACCGAAGTCATCAATGCAGGTGCAACGGTTATTAATCTACCAGACACAGTAGGATATCGTGCTCCAGAAGAATATGGGTCTCTTTTCCGCTATATCAGGGAGAATGTTCCAAACATCGAAGGGGTAAAGCTCTCCGCTCATACTCACGACGATCTTGGGTTAGCAACAGCCAATTCATTAGCAGCCATTGAAAATGGAGCAGACCAAATTGAGGGAACCATCAATGCCATTGGAGAGCGGGCAGGAAATGCCGGACTGGAAGAAATCGCTGTAGCTCTGCATATTAGGGAAGATTTTTATGGAGCTTCCACGAGATTGAAGCTGGATGAAATTAAGCGCACGAGTAATCTTGTAAGTAAACTCACTGGGATGATTATCCCTGGAAATAAAGCAGTCGTTGGAAATAACGCATTTGCACATGAATCCGGGATCCATCAAGATGGTGTGTTAAAGGAAAAAACAACCTATGAAATCATCACACCTGAGCTTATTGGTGTAAAAACCAATCGTTTAGTTCTTGGGAAGCATTCAGGACGTCATGCTTTCAAGAATAAAGCAGTGGAAATGGGCTTTGAACTTAATGACCAAAAGCTAAATGAAGGATTTAAAGCATTTAAGGATCTTGCGGATAAGAAAAAAGAGGTAACAGACGAAGATATCTTCGCCATTCTCACAGATAAACAAACAGAAGCGCAAGATGTAAAGACATACGAGTTAAAGAGTTTACAAGTTCAATATGGAATGGATAATATCCCAACCGCTACCATTGCCGTTGTTAAACCTGACGGAGAATACAAACAAGAAGCAGCAACGGGTTCTGGTAGTGTGGAAGCCATTTATAATACAATTGAAAAACTAGTGGAAGACTCAGTTGTACTCCTAGATTATAAGATTAACTCTGTTGGCGGAGGAAGAGACGCATTAGCTGAAGTTTTCGTCCAAGTAAAATATAACGAAACCGTCTCAAGCGGAAGAGGCACTGCTCAAGATGTATTAGAAGCTTCGGCAAGAGCCTATTTAAACGCAGTCAATCGAGTGCTTGGTGTAAAGAGTAAAGAGCGTAAAGAAATAACAGTATAAATACAAGTGACTGAATAATCAAACAACAACTGGAGGGTTGATGATGAAAAAGAAAGTGGCAGTACTACCTGGAGATGGAATCGGTCAAGAAGTAATGAATGGTGCACTTGATGTATTAAAAGCTGTTGGCGACTGGTTTGGTCATGAATTTGAAGTGGTGCAAGGAGATATTGGTGGTGTTGCCATTGATCTTCACGGAAATCCTCTTCCCTCAGAGACACTTGAGCTTTGTAAGAAAAGCGATGCCGTACTGCTCGGAGCAGTCGGGGGGCCGAAATGGAAGGATGTTCCCGTTCATGTTCGTCCAGAAAAAGGCCTACTTGAAATTAGAAAGGAACTTGGTTTATTTGCTAATCTACGGCCTGTCTCTACATTTGAAAGCTTACTAGAAGCTTCTCCTCTAAAGCGAAGTGTCGTTGAGGATGTTGATTTTGTCCTCGTGAGAGAGCTGACGGGTGGATTATACTTTGGGAAACCAAGTGAAAGAAGGGGAAAAAATAAAGAAGTAGCAGTGGACACCCTTCAATATGAAAGAAGCGAAATTGAAAGAGTCGTTCATAAAGCCTTTCAACTAGCTTCAAAACGCAGAAAAAAACTGACATCCGTCGATAAAGCGAATGTATTAGAAACAAGTCGAATGTGGCGCGAGGTCGTGGACGAAGCTTCGAGGAGCTACCCAGATGTTGAGGTTGAGCATTTACTAGTAGATGTTGCCGCTATGAAACTTGTTTATCAGCCTAAGCAATTCGATGTCATCGTAACAGAGAACATGTTCGGCGACATCCTAAGTGATGAAGCATCAATGCTAACAGGCTCACTCGGAATGCTTCCATCTGCTAGTTTACGAGAAGATGGATTCGGGCTATATGAACCCGTTCACGGATCGGCTCCTGATATTGCTGGACAGGACAAAGCAAACCCACTAGCCATGATCCTATCCGTTGCGATGATGCTAAGGCATTCCTTTGGTCTAAAAGAAGAAGCAGAAATGATCGAGCTAGCCGTACAGGAAGTGCTTAATGCTGGTTACCGTACAGGTGACCTTTGGAATCTTGGAAACGGTCCAGTTGTCGGAACAAAGGCGATGAGCCAATTCGTTGTCGAACGTCTAGAAGCAGACCACGCATTGTCATCAATCCTGAGTGCATATTTGTAAGAAGTGTTGTGAAGGGATCGGAAGTTGAATGAGTGGATTGTATGTACCAGGTACAAAAGCGGTGATCTGTGCCAGGTACAAAAGCGGTGATCTGTGCCAGGTACAAAAGAGGTGATCTGTACCAGGTACAAAAGAGGTGATCTGTGCCAGGTACAAAAGAGGTGATCTGTGCCAGGTACAAAAGAGGTGATCTGTGCCAGGTACAAAAGCGGTGATCTGTACCAGGTACAAAAGAGGTGATCTGTGCCAGGTACAAAAGCAGTGATCTGTACCAGGTACAAAAGAGGTGATCTGTGCCAGGTACAAAAGCAGTGATCTGTACCAGGTACAAAACAGCTCAAAACAGCTATATTGTACCTGGCACCCCACCCACCACTCATCGCATCCGAAGCTACCACCCTCCACAACCCAAATCATACTATTAAAAAGGGAGGGTAAATACCTTTGAAGCCAAAGAATATCATTGAAAAATTATGGGACGATCATGTGGTTTATAAGGAAAATGGAAAGCCTGATTTGTTATATATTGATCTTCATCTCGTGCATGAAGTCACTTCACCACAAGCGTTTGAAGGATTAAGGATGAAAAATCGAACCGTTAGAAGACCTGAACTAACATTTGCCACGATGGACCATAATGTTCCCACGAAGAATAGGGACGTAATCGATGATGAGGTAGCGAAGACACAGATGTCGAAGCTAAAGGAGAATTGTGAAGAATTTGGAATCGAATTAGCGGATATTCACCATCCTGACCAGGGAATCGTCCATGTAATTGGTCCAGAGCTTGGTCTAACACAGCCAGGTAAAACGATTGTGTGCGGTGATAGTCATACATCAACACATGGAGCATTTGGTGCGTTAGCATTTGGAATTGGTACTAGTGAAGTCGAGCATGTCCTTGCTGCTCAAACGTTATGGCAATCAAGACCGAAAACCTTACAAATGAAAGTGAATGGTAAACTTGGCTTTGGTGTTACAGCTAAAGATCTCATATTAGCGATTATAGCTAAGTTCGGGGTTGGCGTAGGTGCAGGGTATATTATTGAATTTACCGGTGAAGCGATTAGAAATCTTTCGATGGAAGAGCGGATGACCGTTTGTAATATGTCGATCGAGGCTGGGGCGAAAGCAGGAATCATCAGTCCGGATGAAGTAACCTTTGAATACCTAAAAGGAAAAAGGCATGTTCCAGATGGCGATGAATTCCAAACAGCTGTTGAAAAGTGGAAGCAGTATTCTTCAGATGAAGAAGCTAATTATGATTTGACACTTGAGCTTAACGGAGCCGAAGTTGAGCCCCAGGTCACTTGGGGAACGAATCCATCAATGGGAATTAGTATCAGTCAAAAGGTTCCTGCGCCACAACAATATGAAAAGAAATCTGAGCAAGAAGCTGTTGAAAGAGCACTAGACTATATGGGGCTTGAAGGCGGCATTAATATCAATGAAGTCCCGGTTGATTATGTCTTCATTGGTTCCTGTACGAATTCGAGGTTAAGTGATTTAAGGGCAGCAGCAGAGGTTATAAAAGGGAAAAAAGTTCAAGATGGCGTAACAGCCCTTGTTGTTCCAGGTTCCCTAACTGTAAAAATTCAAGCGGAAAAAGAAGGCCTTCACAAAGTTTTCGAAGAAGCAGGATTTGAGTGGCGTGAAGCAGGATGCAGTATGTGTCTCGCCATGAATAATGATGTTGTACCACCAGGAAAACGTTGTGCTTCTACATCGAATCGAAATTTCGAAGGCCGTCAAGGAAACGGATCACGTACACATCTTGTTAGTCCTGCAATGGCTGCAGCGGCAGCTATTACTGGAAAGTTCACAGATGTTCGTACTTTGATGCCAGTACTTCAATAAAAAAGGGGGAGGAGGAATATGTCAGGCATTCGCCAATTTCAAGGAAAAGTTTTTCCACTAAATCGAGAAAATGTGGATACAGATCAGATTATTCCAAAACAATTTCTTAAAAAAATTGATCGTCAAGGGTTCGGTCAGTATCTTTTTTATCATTGGAGATTCAATGACGACGGTTCTCCCAATAATAATTTTTCATTAAATGATGAAAAGTATCAAGGAGCTACTATTTTGGTAGGGGGAGATAACTTTGGATGCGGTTCATCTCGAGAGCATGCTCCATGGTCATTGCTTGATTATGGATTTCAGGTGATTATTGCTCCAAGCTTCGCCGATATTTTTTACAACAATTGTGTGAAGAACGGTATTCTGCCAATTCGTCTAGGTCAAACGGAAGTTGAGGTTTTGTTAGAAAAAGCATCGAACTCAAACTTTGATTTAGCCGTTGACTTAGAAGAGCAGACTGTTAGTGATGGACACGGGTTTAAGTCATCATTTGATATAGACCCATATTGGAAGCAAATGCTTATGAATGGATGGGATGAGATCTCAATTACCCTTTCATATGAGGATAAGATCAAACAATATGAATTATTACGATAGGAGTGAAGAGTGTTGGGGATTTCTTAAACGGAAATGAAGTCGTTTTAGCGATGGAGAATTTAATGAATTCTGTTCATAGGACACCGCTAAAACAGTCAGCGACATTAAATCGAGTAACAGGACGTCAAGTGTTCCTGAAAATGGAGAACCTACAAAGAACAGGTTCCTTTAAACTGCGTGGTGCATTAAATAAAATTTCTTCTCTCACAGAAGATGAGTCATCTCGTGGAATGGTCTGTGCCTCAGCAGGAAATCATGCTCAGGGAGTAGCACTAGGAGCATCTCAGCGAGGAATACCTGCCAAAATTTTCATGCCAAAACAGACTCCATTAGCCAAAGTTGAAGCTACGAAAGAATACGGCGCTGAAATTATTTTAACAGGGGAAACCTATCAAGAATCTTATAAGGCGGCTAGAGAAGATATGCTTGCATCAGGAGCAACCTTTGTTCACGCCTTTGATGATGAAAAGGTCATTGCAGGTCAAGGGACGATTGCACTTGAAATGATGCAGCAATCTCAGGATCTTGAAGCCATCGTTGTACCTGTTGGTGGTGGGGGATTGATTGCAGGGATGGCTGTTGCGATCAAAGCATTTAATCCTAGTATAAAGATCATTGGTGTCCAATCAATGGGTGCCCCTGCTACGTATAATCAGTTTACGGGGAAAAATTCCGGTAATTTATCGCATGTCCATAGTATTGCAGATGGAATTCTTGTGAAAGAACCAGGGAAACTAACCTATCCAATTATTGAGAGATTGGTAGACGATATGGTGACCGTAAATGATGAGGAAATTGCCTATACGATTATGTTTATGCTTCAAAGGGAAAAGACATTAGTAGAAGGGGCAGGCGCAGCAGCAGTAGCATCGATTCTTTGTAATAAGTTGGGCTGGCATGGCAGGAAGGTGGGATGTGTCGTCAGTGGTGGAAATGTCGACCTTAACAAACTCTCACTTTATAAAGAATTATCAAAACGAATTAAATTACTTCAGCACATTGGCTGAAGCTGAAAGAGGACTGATAAGAGATGACCCATCTCCATATCAGTCCTTCTTTTTAAAACTTTATCCCTTAATGTACATGATTTAAACTCTTAATTTAATTCCTCATAAAAAGAGTTTTATAAACAAATTTTTTCTTAGGCTGTTTTCTAAAAGATTATTGTTTTTTAAGAACATAAATTTTTTTAAAAAGGTTGGTTGGAGCGAGCATCCTTTCGCTGCAACCAACCACCCCCTTTTCAAATAACAACATTGTTTACGAAAGCAGCCTTTTCTTAAACTCACAGTGGTTGAAATCCCTTACATAATAAAAAAATGATAGATGGCTATTGTAAAAAGTCAGTCCATCCCATATAATGTCCTCTATACACAAACAAATGTATTTTTTAGAAGAACAGAAAGGGTGTTAAGAATGGAGACAATATCTATTGGAATATTAGGGTTAGGAACGGTTGGATCAGGGGTTGTAAAGGTGATTAAAAGTCATCAGGATAAACTGATTCATCAAGTTGGCTGCCCTGTTGAAGTGAAAAAGGTGCTTGTAAAGGATATTCAGAAGGTAAGGGACGTAGATATTGATTCAACCATTCTAACAACCAACCCTAATGAAGTGGTGGCAAATTCAGAGATTGATATTGTTATAGAAGTGATGGGAGGTGTGGAGGAAACAAAAAATCATCTCCTCCAAGCCTTAGAAAATAAAAAACATGTAGTTACAGCGAATAAAGATTTAATGGCCGTATATGGTGCTGAGCTTCTAGCCGCAGCCTCATCTAATCAATGTGATCTTTTCTATGAAGCTAGTGTAGCAGGAGGAGTCCCAATCCTAAGAAGTTTAGTAGATGGATTAGCTTCTGATCGAATCACTAAAATGATGGGGATTGTGAACGGTACGACGAATTACATTTTAACGAAGATGAGTAAGCATGGAAGTGCATATGAGGACGTACTAGTAGAGGCTCAAAAATTAGGTTACGCTGAAGCGGATCCAACGTCTGATGTCGAAGGATTAGATGCTGCTAGAAAAATGGCGATTTTATCGACACTTGGGTTTTCAATGAATGTCGATTTGGACGATGTAAAGGTTTCGGGGATTACATCTGTTTCAGAAGAGGATTTACAATACAGTAAGCAGCTGGGGTACACAATGAAGTTAATTGGAATTGCCCACCGACAAGGTGAAAAAGTAGAAGTAAGTGTACAACCGACACTATTGCCAAATGCTCATCCATTAGCCTCTGTAAACGACGAGTATAACGCTGTTTATGTATATGGAGAAGCAGTCGGTGAAACAATGTTTTACGGGCCTGGTGCAGGAAGTTTACCAACGGCAACGGCTGTCGTTTCTGATTTAGTAGGAGTAATGAAGAATATGAGGTTGGGTGTTAACGGCCAAAGTGCTGTTCTTCCACAGTTTCCAAAGCAATTAAAGGAGGATGATGAGATTTACTCAAAATTTTTCCTTCGCCTTCATGTATTAGATGAGGTTGGAGTCCTTGCTAAAATTACCTCGATCTTTTCAGAATGGGGAGTTAGCTTTGAGAAAATTATGCAAAATCCATTAAAGGAAGAAAAACTTGCAGAAATTGCTCTCGTTACACACCAAGCTTCTTTAAAGGATTATCAGGATATCTTGGTAAACATAAGGGATCTACAAGCAGTGGAAGCAGTAAAAAGCTCTTACAGGGTCGAAGGAGGAATGGGTGCATGAGTTGGGAAGGTCTTTTATCAAACTATCAACAGTACTTACCAGTGAACAAGAATACTCCGCTATTGTCGCTTAAAGAAGGAAACACTCCTCTAATTAAACTGGATCGATTATCAAAGGAATGGAATATTGATTTACATGTGAAGGTCGAAGGAGCGAATCCAACAGGATCATTTAAAGATCGTGGAATGGTATTAGCGGTAGCAAAAGCGGTTGAATCTGGCAGCCAAACGGTGATTTGTGCTTCTACAGGAAATACATCGGCATCAGCAGCTGCCTATGCAGCAAGAGCTGGCATTCGTTGTGTGATTGTTATTCCTGAGGGGAAAATTGCTCAAGGAAAACTTGCTCAAGCAGTCATGTATGGGGCAAACATCGTATCTATCGAAGGAAACTTTGATGAAGCTTTAACACTTGTTAGAGAAATTGCCGGGAAAGAAGACGTAACCTTAGTCAACTCTGTTAATCCATTTCGGATTGAGGGACAGAAAACGGCCGCTTTTGAAATATGCGATCAACTTGGAAGTGCCCCAGATTATTTAGCTATACCAGTTGGAAATGCGGGGAACATCTCGGCATATTGGAAGGGCTTTAAAGAGTACCATCAAGAAAAGAACAGCGGCCTTCCGCATATGATTGGATTTGAAGCAGAAGGAGCGGCTGCGATTGTTCATGACAAAGTGTTTCATGAACCAGAAACGATTGCTACGGCCATCCGAATCGGTAATCCTGCAAGCTGGGGCACTGCTGTCCGTGCAGCTAGTGAATCAGGAGGCTTGATTGACGAAGTAAGTGATGATGAGATTGTCGAAGCTTATAAAACACTGGCAAAATCCGAGGGGATATTTGCTGAACCAGCCTCATGTGCATCGCTGGCAGGTGTTCACAAAAAAGTTCTAAATGGGAAAATTCCATCAGGCTCTACCGTTGTAGCCGTTCTCACTGGGAATGGTTTAAAAGATCCGAATGTAGCGTTAGATGTTAGCCCTGTAAAGCCAGTCGCATTACCAAAAGAAGAAAGGGCGATTGTGGAATATATCAAGGGAGCTGTTGGGGTATGATCTCGGGCAGCAGCTTTAAGATCAAGGTACCGGCAAGTACCGCTAACCTTGGTCCTGGATTTGACTCCATTGGACTTTCACTTAATTTGTACTTGGAAATAGTAGTAGAAAAGAGTGAAATGTGGCAAGTTATTCCCCTTTCAAAGGAATTAGAAGTTTTTCAAAATGATGAGTCTCACTTTATCATTGAGGTTGCTAAACAAGTAGCGAAGCAATTTAATAAGACACTACCACCTTGTCGTTTATCAATAAAAAGTGAAATTCCATTAACTAGAGGATTAGGCTCAAGTGCCTCTGCTATTGTAGCAGGAGTTGAGCTTGCCGATGTATTGGCTTCATTAAATTTAACAAAACAACAGAAGCTTGATGTAGCTATTGCTTTTGAAGATCATCCTGATAATATTGGGGCATCCTTGTATGGAGGCCTTGTCATTGGTTCTAAAAATGAAGACCATACAGAGATCATCTCCATTCATGATCTCCCGATAGAAGTCGTGGTCATGATTCCGAAGGAGGAGCTTCTAACAAAGGAATCTCGAGCGGTTTTACCAGAATCCTTCTCATTTGAATTAGCGGTTCGTGCAGGTAGTATATCGAATGTGTTTGTCGCTGCATTACTGAGTCATGACTGGAATAAGGCAGGGAGGATGATGAGGCAAGATCAATATCATCAGCCTTTTAGAAAAACGCTCATTTCGAATTACGATCATGTTGAATGTCTTGCCTATGAAGCAGGAGCATTTGGAGTGGCTTTAAGTGGGGCGGGTCCATCGATTATTGGACTAGTTGAAGATGGAAAGGGGCAGGAAGTAGCCGACAATCTATCTTTGGTGTTACCGAAAATGGATGTTTTATGCTTATCTATAGATAAAACAGGTAGTTTGATTGAACCTGCTGCTTCCATTCCGTATATAAGAAAAGCTCTTTAAGTATTATCTGCTTTCAGGCACACGTCACTAAGAAAATAGTGATAGCTGTGCCTGATTTTCTTTCCCAAAAGGGTTTCGAAACACTATGATATGTTCATATATAGTAGGCTTTATTCTATATAAGGAAGCTGTGGTTCCTGACACCTTGGTTTTGAGACAGCTCTCTTTCTAATATTAAAATAAATCTTTTATTCTCTTCATCAATAAAGAGGCAATATTCATTAGGGGGATGGATGCCAACAAGTTCACGAAGTTCTTTCGGTATATGAACGGCACCCTTTTGAGAAATATATCGTTTGTTATGGAGACTGGATTCTTCCGCATGTTTAATGATAATGGAGTGATTTTTTAATAAAAACTCTACTTGATCACCTGGATGTAGGCCGAAATTCTGACGGTACTGGTTAGGTAATGTTACATTTCCGGATTTACTAACGTTTTTACAGTGATATTTTTTAAGCATATCTTCAACCTCCATTAGTAGTACATAACCCCAAATAACGATTTCTAAAACATTATACAAGGAAGAAATCCTTCGTTTTAATTGATGAACGCCAACTTATCCTCTAGAACACTCCATTCTTCATAATTCCATAAAAGTGAGGCATTATAGAAATATAAAGATAGGAACTTAGGTGAATACGAATTGAAGAATCAATCACGGAGAATTGCCGGTAGAATCGCACTCATCTATATTATTGTTGGAGCGTTATGGGTCGTATTTTCGGACCATTTCTCCATGATTCTGGCAAATGACAAGTTAGTACTATATGTGTTTTTTCAGAGATATAAAGGCTGGTTGTTTATTGTTGTGACAGGAGTTTTGATTTACTTTCTTATTTATTGGCGAACCCATAGGCTCCTTCAATCACAACAAAATTTAATTCAGAAGGAATATCAATTACAGGAAAGTAAGGAGCATTACCAATCACTATTCAATCATAATCCGGATGGAGTATTTGAATTAAAGAGATCTGGTGAACTTGTTTCCCTTAATCCCGAGGGAGAAAACATTATCGGCTGCTCCACAGAAAAATTGCAAGGAACACTCCTTGAGCAATTCGTGGTGGAAGAAAAGCGTAATGAGGTAAGAGAAATATTTGAAGATGTTATTGGAGGAAAAGGAAGAAAGTTTGAATTTGGGATCATCAATGCAGATGGAAAGAAAAAAACAGTTCGCTGCACACTTTTACCTATTGTGGTTAACCAAGAAATTAACGGAGTATTTGGGATTGCAAGGGATATTACTGAGCTGAGGAAAAATGAGGAAATGATGATAAGGACAGAAAAATTATCGCTCATCGGGCAGCTTGCCGCTGCTGTTGCTCATGAAATTCGAAATCCACTCACTTCCATTAAAGGCTTTATTCAACTCTTAATTGCAACTAAAAAAGTTGAGGAAAGCCATTTGGATATAATCCTTTCAGAAATTGACCGAATTCAAATCATCTCTGGAGAAATGCTGGTCCTTGGAAAAAAACAGGCATTCAACTATAAACGTGAAAGTCTTAGAGAAATTTTAAAGCAGGTTCTCGTCTTAATGGAGGCCCAATCTAATCTAGTTAATGTTAAAATAAACTATTATGACTTAAGCATTGACCCTCCTTTCGTATATGGTGAGTCCAATCAACTGAAATCGATTTTTATAAATATCATCCAAAATGCAGTGGAAGCCATTGAAAGGGAAGGGCATGTTTCAGTTTCCCTATATGCAAGTGGTACCGATGTAATAATAGAAGTGGAAGACAATGGGAACGGGATATCAGAAGAGAGACTTTTAAGCTTAGGAGAACCCTTTTATTCAACTAAAGAAAAAGGAACAGGGTTAGGACTGGTTGTTTGTAAAAAGATTATTGAAAGACATAATGGAAAGATAGAATTCCAAAGCGAATTAGGTAGTGGAACAACGGTAAAAATTATATTACCAAAGATTTCGTAACATTATTGAGGAAGAGAAAGGATTTTTATAATGGAAATAATCCAAAATATGAAACCATTTATTCAGCAAGCATGGAAAGAATCAGAATTTCAAAACTTGACAGATATTCAAGTAAAATCAATCCCACTCATCTTAGAGGGAAAAGATCTTATAGGTGAATCCCCAACAGGAACGGGAAAAACACTTGCCTATTTACTTCCGATTCTACAATCCATAGACGAAAATAAAAAGAATGCACAAGCATTGATATTGGCGCCTTCACGTGAGTTAGTTATGCAAATTCATCAAGAGATTCAAAAGTGGACAAAGGGAAGCGGCATTCAAAGCGCTGCCTTTATTGGTGGAGCAAATGTAAAAAAACAGATTGAGAAGCTAAAGAAAAAACCCCATATCATCGTAGGGTCTACAGGTAGATTACTGGAGTTAATCAAACTCAAAAAATTAAAAATGCATGAAGTTAAAACGATTGTTGTAGACGAATTTGATTTAATGATTGGGAATGAACATATTAAAGAAGTCGAAACCATCATTTCTACTACACTACGTGATGAACGGCAACTGCTATTCTTCTCGGCAACTTTATCTGAAAAAACAGAGGAAGTATCAAAACAATGGATGAAGGAATATGATCTCATTCAAATTAATGAAACAGAACAAACCTTTGAAAATGTCGAGCACACCTTTATCTATTGTGAACAAAGAGATAAAGTGGAAATGTTAAGAAGGTTAACAAACATTGAAGGTATGAAGGCATTAGTGTTCATTAACAGTTTAAAAAGATTAGAAGAAGTAGAAGAGAAGTTGAAATACCATGGAGCTTTAGTTGAAGTGCTTGCAGGTGAATCCAAAAAGATGGAACGAAAGCACGCATTGGAAAAATTCCGTGCAGGGAAAGTCTCCTTCTTACTTACGACAGATGTAGCGGCTAGAGGGTTGGATATTAAAGGTGTCACACATGTGATCCACTTTGATTTTCCTACAGATTCCAAACAATATGTTCATCGCTCTGGAAGAACCGGAAGAATGGGTGCTTCCGGCATAGTCGTTTCCCTTACAACCAAAAGAGAAGAAAGCTTTTTGAAGAAAATGAGCGAAGAGCTTGGGGTCACCATTCATGAAAGAATTGTGCATGGTGGACAAATTAAGGTAGCTACCGTGGGAAAATAACACCAAATTATAGTATTCATAAAAATAATTGTAGAATGTACTAGTTTTATGATTAGTAAAAGCAGATCATGAACTAGATATAAGTAAAGTCATATAGATAAGCTTTTTGAAAATAATTGAGGCGGAAAGACTGACTTTGATAGTATAAGGTTTCGTTTACAGGTGTTCATTGATTAATAGCATAAGTAACGACTCGTGAATTGTCACGGGTCGTTTTCTTTTTATACTAGGGTAATTTGAAGTTTTTATAGTAAACGACAAATGAATAACACGGTTTTATCTTAGACATTGGTACCTCAAACCATTTCCTTAGGTTTTTCTGTCGGGTTCCTTTTATTTTGAAAAAATGATGTTATTGAATCGAATGTTCTTTTTCCGTTAAAGGGCCAGATTGTTGAGTAACTATTTACACAAGGGGTGCCAACAAAATGGGGTTATTTCGCATGCTAAGAAACTTAAAATGCGAAATAACCTATTCTTATAGAGGGAACCAGTAGTAGTTATTTATCAAGGTCTATCGAGCCGAAAAAAGCTCAGGTTTATGAAATCGATTCATGATGTTAATGAATTCTTTTGTTGCAGGTGTTACTTCATCAAATGAGTGTGTAATTATACCGATATCACGAGTTATCCTTGGATTAATATCTTTTATGATTAGTTTATGAGAAACAGAAGATAGTGTGAATTTTGAAATAATACCTATACCTAAGTTATTTTTGACCATATTAATTAATGTTTCAGCATTTTGGACTGTTAGGTTCTCTTTAAACTCAATATTATTTTTTTGAAATATTTTTGATATAGCGATTTCGTGCCCACCTTTACAAAAAATAATTTCATTCTGGTATTTATCTAGATCAATCTTTTTTTCTTGAATTAATCTATCATTTTCAGGAATTATTGCGACCATATAATCATTGTTTAATATTTCAAATTCGTACGGATCAAAGGGAGATGCAACGATACCCATATCAATAGTTCGATCCTCTACCCATTCTTTTATTTGATTTGAGGTCCCTTCTACTAATTCTATATTAACTAGTGGATATTTTGACCTAAATAATGCGATGGTCTTAGGTAAAATATTTGTTGATACAGCAGGAAAAGAACCCACTTTAATCTTACCGCTTAGAAGTTTATTTTCTCGATCAGCAACTTGATATATTTTGTTCTCAAAAACTTTCATTTGTCTTGCCAAAATCAGAATTTCTTTCCCCACTTCAGTAAGCATTAAGCCATTTTGTTTATCCCTAATAAACAATTTGATATTTAGGGACTTTTCTAAATTTTTAACTGCCTTACTTACTGCTGGCTGTGATATAAATAACTCTTTAGAAGCTTCTGTAATATTCATTTTTTCTGCGACTTTCATAAATATTCTTATGTTGTTCATATTTATATTCATAACCATTTGGTTATCCCCTTTATTCAAAAGATGTATTTCGGTTATATATAAATATAACATATTATTAAATTACATAAAGAGAAAGGGGATTTTATTATGTTCAAAGTTTTCTTAGGGATCATTTCCGTTACTCTTGTTTGGGGGTATACATGGGTTACGATGAAAATAGCAATTAGTGACATCCCTCCGTTTTTATTTTCATCTTTACGTTTATTAATAGGGGCGATTCCTTTATTTATCATTCTCATAATACAACGAAAAAGGCTTTCTGTAGGCAAAGAGAATTTAAAAAACTATCTAATAATGAGCTTATTAATGGCTTTAGGCTATATGGGAATATTGACTTATGGTATGCAATTTGTAGATTCAGGAAAAACTTCTGTTTTGGTGTATACAATGCCTATATTTGTCACCATTATTAGTCATTTTAAATTAAATGAGAGAATTAATATTTATAAAATGGTTGGATTAATATTTGGTCTAATCGGTCTTTTATTTATTTTAGGATTAGAAATTATTAAGTTCGATACAAAAGTAGTATTTGGAGAGTTATTAATATTAATTTCGGCCCTTAGTTGGGGATCAGCAAATGTTTTTAGCAAACTAAAGTTTAAAAATATAGATATCATTCATATGAATGCTTGGCAACTTATTATAGGAACAATATTTTTATTCATTTTCTCTTTAATATTAGAACCAAACCATTCAATCGAGTGGTCTAATGAAGCAATCTTATCATTATTGTTTAATGGTTTGTTTTCAACTGCCTTTACATTTGTAGTTTGGTTTTGGGTATTAAATAAAATAGATGCTTCAAAAGCATCTATGGCATTAATGTTTGTTCCTATACTAGGTATTATATTTGGATGGCTACAACTTGGGGAGAAGATAACATTTAGTATTATTATCGGATCATTTTTTATTTGCGCTGGTATCTATATGAATACGTACAATTTTAAAAGTACTACAACAATAAAGGAAATGGGCGATATATCATGAAAATAGTAGTTAGTTTACATAAGAACTTACATTCAGTTTAGTGTGTTCTGCTAGGACTAATTCTAAAGCATAAAAACCCAGCCAAATCTGCTTTAAATTTTTACTTAATAAGATTATGATCTTCTATAAAATCAGCCAGATAATATAAGGCTATGTTGTTCCATTATAGGGCGCTTTAATGAAATAAGAAAGAAAACCCCTCATTATTTGATAGGGGTGTTTTCTTCCTTATTTCCTTGTTCAGCCTGAAACATTATATACTCAAAAAGGTTTTAAACTTTTTATTCAACAAAAGGCCATATTGTTGAACAATACCATTAAAAACAATTGAATATTTATGTAATCTAATTCAAAGTTAAATGTGAACCTTTTTTAGCGAATTTGCCTTTTTGGACATCCCTTGATTTTTCCCTCAACGTTCAAATACCAGGGACTTCCACTTTTTTCACTTCAAATAACCCTGTTCCCCTCTATACTTCTTTGGTGTTAAACCTGTGTATTTTTTAAAGATCTTAATAAAGTAGCTTTGATCGTAGAAATTTAGCCATGTCCCAATATCTGAGATCGAGTAATTCGTTATCGTTAATAGCTTTTTGGCTTCGTCAATTTTTTGTCGTTGAATGTATTCACTTATTGAAATACCTACCTCTTTTTTAAAAAGGGACGATAAGTAATTAGGACTTAAATGAGTTATTTCCGCGAGTTGGTCCAGTGTAATTTCTCCATATAGATGATTATAAATATATTTCTGACAAGCAGTGATCGCTGCAGAATATTTTTGTTCGTTTAATTGGGAGACTCGATTCGTAAAGTCATATATGGCTTCCTCCATTAATGCTAGGATTTCCTTTAGCCTTTCTAGTTCTTCCAACTGTTGAATATAGAAATCACTTAGTGTAAATGCAGTTTCTTCATTCAGACCACCTTCAATTGCAGCCCTGCATACAAGGGCTACTCCAGTTATCATTAAATTCTTTTCACTTCTTAAGCGGCTTCGTTTAGACAATAATCCTAATTCTGCATTTCCTACAATCGAGTAATTAATAAAATCCTTCAATTTTTCCACATGTCCATTTTTTACATAATCCAGTAATGCTCGCTCATAAGATAGGTTTGAATGAAAAATAAAATTTCTTCTTCCTTTTGAAAGCTCAAGATCCGGATTTTCCATTTGAATCCTAAAAGGCTCTAACTCTTTATTGTGTTCGATTACCATCGACCTGTCCAATTTTTGATGATAGATCAAATAGTAAACCAACATACTTATCGAAAGTAATGATTGCGTAGGTATAACTGGAAGCAATTGATAAATTTCAATGAGACTTCTTTTATTTGTATTTTCCTTCAAAGCATTCATAATACGATTAATTTTTTCATCTGATATTTCTGACTGGAGGGATGGACCGACAACCATAGCCCCTAAAAAATGGTCATTTCTTTCTATATTGATATAAAAAAAATCCATATCAGAATTAGAGGTGAAGATTGGATAATTATTGGGGTCATCTTGATAAGGATACCTACTAATTTGCTCCTTTAAAGAAGTGTAATAAGGATTTTTTCGAAAAACACTTGATGTAAACTCATATTCAAATTCACCAAATTGGTTGATATAAAAAACTGAAATATGATGGGTTTCATATATTAGCTGACCTATATAGGGAAAATCGGTTCTGGATATTTCCATTTACTCCTACTCCATTCACATTTTCTTATTAAATATTAGACTGAAATGATAACGTTTACCATATTTTATTGTTTACAATAAAAAAATACTATTATGCATAGAAAATTACAATAAAAAATGGAGGATGAGTAATAAAATGATAGATGAAGGATCCTTAATTAACCGATAAGGAGGAAATAAAATGGAACTCACAAATAAAATAGCGGTCATTACGGGTGCTGGAAGCGGTATTGGACGAGCAACCAGTATGAAACTAGCTAGCAATGGAGCAAAAGTCGTTTTAGTCGATTTCAATAAAGAAGCGGGAGAAGAAACGCTAAACCTTATTCTAGAACAAGGTGGAAAAGGAATCTTTGTACTAGCCGATGTATCGAAGAGTAAAGATGTGCAACGATATGTGAATACAGCCATTGAAACATACGGACGTATCGATGTGTTTTTCAATAATGCAGGTATTATCCAAAAATTTGCCCCCCTTACTGAGGTAGAGGAATCTGAATTTGATCGTCTTATTTCTATCAATGTCAAAGGAGTATTCCTAGGGTTGAAATATGTATTAAAGGTAATGGAAAATCAAGGAAGTGGTTCAATCATTAACACGGCTTCTACTGCGGGTGTACGAAGTGAGCATAGTGTGTCTGTTTATTCTGCAAGCAAGCATGCTGTAGTCGGTCTTACTAAATCCGCTGCGTTAGAGTACGTTAAGAAAGGCATTCGCATTAATGCGATTTGTCCTGGTGGCGTCGAAACTGCATTAACAAACAGCGTGACCGAAATGTTTGAAACATCAGGCTATGTTCCTGAAGAGTTACCAAATATGAGAATGGGTCGTTATGCAGCACCTGAAGAGCTTGCAGAAATGGTAGCCTTCTTAGCATCAGATCGTGCTAGTTATATGACTGGATCAGTTGTTGTTGTAGATGGAGGGTTAACTTTATAAAAAAACTTCCATTAGTTACGGTTTTCTTATCCCCTACTAATATTTCTTTAAGTATTGAAGCAGGAGTCTTAGCCAATTAGTGCGAGATAAAGAAATAAATCCTCTTGCAAGTGGATTAGTTTTATAAGATTATCAAACATAATTTATTTTACGTAAGGATGTTGAAATATGGGCCGTTTAAATGGAAAAGTAGCCATCATTACTGGTGCAGCAATGGGACAAGGGGCTGCTGAAGCTGTTCTTTTTGCTAAAGAAGGAGCAAAGGTAGTCGCAACAGACGTTCAAAAAGAAGCTCTTACGAAAGTAGTAGATGAAATTAAAGCAAATGGAGGAGACGCTATTGCTCTTAAACACAATGTCGCTTCTGAAGAAGAATGGATTAGCGTTGTTGCAAAAGCCGTAGAAACATATGGAAAAGTTGATGTTCTTGTCAATAATGCCGGTATTAGTGAGCCTAAAACCCTACTAAATATTACAATGGAACAGTGGAATCGAGTGATGGATATTAACTTAACAGGCTGTGTATTAGGGATGAAATATACCATTCCGGAAATGCAAAAAGCGGGTGGTGGCTCCGTTATTAACATTTCTTCCATCGGTGGTCTTGTTGGGATGGCGGGTACTAGTCCATATACTGCAGCTAAAGGGGCGCTCCGTTCCTTATCGAAAGCAGGCGCTGTGGAATATGCAAAGCAAAATGTCCGCGTTAACTCTGTTCACCCCGGTATCATTATGACACCAATGGTAGAAGAGCATCTTGACGAACAAACAAAACAATATTTCAGTGCATATACACAATTACCTCGCTACGGTCAACCAGACGATATTGCTTATGGAGTTCTATATTTAGCATCTGATGAATCATCATTCATGACAGGTTCAGAAATGGTCATTGACGGTGGCTGGACGGCTATTTAATGATAACATCGGTGTCCGGAACCACATTTTTTCAAGAGGTATGTGGTTCCGGACACCTTGAATTTTAGAAAAAGGAGCTTTTCTAATTTACTAGTATTTTATCTTTTGAAATAAATTACAGAGTATACACTCGAGTTTTAGTTCAACAAAATGATTTTATTCTTCTGACCACTTTTTCCATTTCTCCATTATCAAAGACCCCCATTATTGTTTGTTTAAACAATTACCAGATATTTATCTTTAATAAGGATGATTCAATTCCTAAACAAGCTTTTTCCACTATTAAAATATCTAATTTTTGCAATAGTAATTACTATCATTTAACAGAATAGATTGAACTTAGAATTAAGTTCGCTTAATATAATGTCTGTAATAACAATAAATTATTTAAAGGGGAGACAATTGATGAAACAGAACCGGATCGGCTTAGTAGGCATTGGAAAATTGGGTAGTGCTATGATGAAACATTGGTGTGATCAACAAATACCAATTGGAGTTTATCACCCTAATCAGTCAAAAGCTGAGCAATTCATTGCCCGCTATTCAAATGGATATCTGATTAAGAAAGAAGATATTAATGAATTAAGTGTTTTTATTTTGGCACTGCCTTCAGATGCTGTGGTTCCGTTTATTTCTCACCTCGTTTCTCCACAAATCCCCCTTAAGAATACCTACTTAATCAATATGGCAACCGCTTTGAATACAAATGAGGTTTGTAGTAGATTTCCTGACTTATCTATTGTTGGCATGAAATTTATGGGTCATTCTAACGACTTATATGAACATGGAAATGGATTATTTATTACAGAACATTCTTTATCTGATGGAATTTTAGAGTTATTTCGGGTTCTTGGAGAGGTGAAAAAAGACAACGAAGAAGTAGTAATCAACGTAAACAAATCTGCTACCTATCAAGCAGTCAAAGCGGCGATTGAGCTCGAAAAAGAGTTTGCAACGAAAAACCTCCCAACTGAATATAAAAATAGAGCCCTAACATCACTTTTACCAGAGGTAATACGTTCATATAGTAAAGGGAACCTTGGACATTTTGCAATCGAAATCGTAAATGAAATAAAACATAAAAGATAATGCTGATGAGTAATATTAAAGTTGTTACCATCTATAATAAAGTCGTTTATAATGCTAGCCACGTTATTCCACAATCAGGGCAATAACGGAAAAAGTAGAAAATCAAGTTCCGGTAAAGACAAACGAGTCGTCAATTGACGACTCGTTTTTAACTATATATATGCCATCAAATCCTTTGTCATTAAGACCACTTTTTTTGAAAAAGCACGTCTAAACGAAATCCTTTACTTATAGGGTTAGTTCATTTTTTATTCCATCTGTATTCGAAAAGGCATTTTGAAGTTTTTTTTAAAAAATAATTATTGACATTTACCATTAAACTCATTAATATTTAAATGGTTTAAATATTAACTATATAAAATATAAAGGAGGAAAAAAGTGAGTGCTTTAGATTTAGACCTCTATTTGGATCGACTATTTACAGCTTTTGATACTTCAACTAGGCATATACAGCAAGACCTAGCTAATATAAAAGACTTCGGTTTAACTGGGCCACAATTTTATATATTAAAGTTACTTTCTGATAGAAATCAATGTAGAGTTAGTGAGTTGGCAGAAATTTTACAGGTAAAGCCAAGCGCTATAACGGTTATGATTGATCGCCTTATAAAAAATGAATTTGTCAAAAGGGAAAGGAACTCTCAGGATAGGAGAATTGTTGTTATTTATATGACTGAATCCGGAAAAAAGGTATTTTCCCATGTTAGAAAAAAACGTAAGGAAGTGTTTAAACATTACCTTTCTTACTTAAGTGAAGAAGATTTAAATGCTTTAGTTGCCATTTATGAAAAGCTTGCGATAGCGATTCAAGAAAATAAACAAACAGGAGAGAACAAGTATGGTAGAACAGAAGAAAATTAATACTAGGTTGGTTTTGACGGGTCTTATTATTGGAATGTTTTTCAGTGCCTTAGAGCAAACCGTCGTAGGTACAGCAATGCCAACCATTATATCAGAACTTAATGGGTTCTCTATTTTTGCATGGGTGACGACTGCTTATTTAATTACTTCTACAACGGTGACCCCGATTGTAGGGAAGTTATCTGATCAATATGGTCGGCGGTTATTGTACTTAATAGGGGTTATCATTTTTATTATTGGTTCTGCCCTATGTGCTACAGCTGAAACAATGGAGCAACTCGTTATTTATCGAGGTCTACAAGGTATTGGTGGTGGGATGATTATGCCACTATCTCAAACCATTATCGGGGACATTTTTACAGCTGAACAACGTGCAAAATGGCAAGGGGTTTTCGGTGCATTATTCGGACTGAGTTCTGTCATTGGACCATTTATTGGTGGTTTTATTGTTGATACAATAAGTTGGCATTGGATTTTCTTAATTAATGTCCCATTTGGTTTATTATCCGCCTTAATGATTTATATTGGGTTAAAAAATGAGGCAATCCAGAAAAAAGAAAAAGTGAATATCGATTATTTGGGAATTGCTACACTTGTTCCAGCGCTTATCTTATTTTTAATTGGCCTTAATTTTGGTGGAGATAAGTTTTCCTGGACTTCCTTAACAAGTTTCTTATTATTTGGTGGAGCGATCGTTCTATTTATCGTCTTTGGGTATATCGAAAAAAGGGCGGAAGAGCCAATCCTAGATTTAAGTTTATTTAAAAATAGGGTTTTCGCTACTACCAATGCTTTAGGATTTTTATTAGGACTTGGAATGTTTGGTGCGATTATGTTTGTACCAATGTTCATGCAAGGTATTCTCGGAGTAACGCCTACTGAAGCAGGGTCTACCATGACTCCTATGATGATTTCGATGATTTTTGCAAGTGTCATAGGTGGACGCTTGCTATTGAAATTTACATTCCGTTCTGTCCTTATTACAGGAATGATCACAACCGTTTTAGGTTTCTACTTGATGAGTACGATGAACCCTATGTCAAATGAATTAACAGCGTACCTCTATATGGTTGTATTGGGACTTGGGATGGGTCTTGTGATGCCAACCTTAATGATTGCTATTCAAAATGAGTTTCCTAAATCTAAGCTTGGAACGGTTACTTCTGCCTCAACCTTTTTCCGTTCTATTGGGGGAACGATCGGGATTACCGTATTGAATGCTGTCATGAACCAAACCCTTCAAGGAAATATGGAAGAAGTAACAAAAGCCGAAAGCAACCCAGCAATTGCAGGAATCCTTCAGCAGCTCACTGAAAAAACAGATGCGTTATTTGGGATTCTTGTCAATCCAAGCGTTCTTCAAGCACCGTCTGAAATTAGTAAAGTGGTGGTTACAGCCATCGAAGCAGCGTGGTCACAATCATTCACAACGGTCTTTATGACTGGATTAATTTTTATAGCAGTAGGGATCATTGTTGCTTTATCTGTAGGAAATGGAAAAATTAAGCGTGATAAAGAAGTAGAAAAAGAAACACTTCAAGCTAGTAAAAAACCTGAACCTGTATAAAGGAAATAACCCTGTCTCAATGGAGGTGGGGTTATTTTTTTAGGCTGTTTTCGTAAATATTGTTGTTATTTGAAAAGGGTTGGTTGCAGCGAAAGGATGCTCTCTTTCCGCGGGTCGGGAGGTGAGCCTCTTCGTCGCCTTGCTCCTGCTTTGCTCTCACCTGTCCCGCTACTCCCCCTAGGAGTCTCGCACCTTCCTCCCCAACCAATCTTTTTACAAAAATTTATGTTCTTAAAAAACAACAATCCTTTTGAAAACAGACATTTTTTATAACTCTATGGCTTAGTTTTATTTGAAAACAGGCAGATTTTATCTAATAAAGCACTAGACAAACTCCCAATAATGGCACTCTTGGTAATGTCTGAAGGATCATGATGTCCTACCCATATCCGCGAAAATCCCGTTAAAGCAGATAATCCCAACAGGATAGATCCTAGAACACGAACATGAAGAAAAATAGTGGTAGACATAGCAAAGGAAAGCAGAGTATGTTTGCTTGGAAAAGAAGAATCTTTTTTTGAAGGTGTTAGGATTCCTACTTTTTGTTTTTTAAATGTACGTGGTTTATAGAAACATTTCTTTAATATGCCGTTTAGTAGGAATGACCAGATAATAGAAAGTATAGCCTTTTTTGATATTTTTTGAAGGCTTGAATCACGGACCCATAAATACAAAAGAACAAAAAGAAAGACATATCGGATCTTATTTGAAATCAGGATCATGAATTTGTCCAAAAAGGGTGAGCTACCAGAATAACGATTTATTGCCCAAAACAGTTTTTCATTCATGTAGTTTGACTCCTTGTTTTTTATCTACTTTCCCCCATGTCTTGGATTATCATGTAAATCAATTAGAATTCGGTTTAGATAAAGATGGTAATTTTCGATGTGAAATGTTAGAATATTGTTGAAACTATTTGGGAAGAAAGGAATTTGTTCTGTTTATGCCAACATTTACTTTGTAATGGACCTAATCAATTGGATACGATTGCTCCGGAAAAACGATCGTTTTTTCTCCTAGGGAGTAGTCTGCCTATTAATCCCATTACAAAGGAACGGAACAAACCTGCTGTAGTATGTATACTAGAGGGGTTCCTCCATATGGACGGGGAACTCCTTTTTGTTTTTCCTGAAACTAAATACATGCCACAAGACAACCAAATAGTCTGTGACGTTCCTTTATCTTATTATGAGGTGAAGGAATATGAAATCGCTGGAACTTGTATGGAACTTAGTTGACCAAGAGCATGAGCTTTATATGAATAGACATTGTTCAAATTGTGGAAAAGTCGTGACGTTTAAAGATACTCTTATTAGACGACATAATGCTAACGGGAAAAACATCTACCGTTTTGCTATCTATAAATGTGAAAAAAACCATACGTGGAATCGAAAGTTAGAAATTTATAAAACCTATGAAAACCATGTAAGGTTATATAGAGAACTACCACCAGAGGAAGATGTAAATGTGATGATAGATATTGAAGAGCAGCTTCTTAACGGATATGGGTTTATTGAGATCACAATTGGATATGTACATGGACACTTTCGAATTGATAAAGTACTGTCTGAAAGAGTAAAAGGCTGGAGCCGTTCACTAATTTCAAGAAAGATAAAAGAAGGATTGGTTAGGGTTAATGATGAAGAAGTGAAGCAAAGCACAAAAATCTCTGAAGGTGATATTGTGGTTGTTATGTTGAAATGACAGCTGCTTTTAAAGAAGTAAAGGAGGCGCTAAATTGTGAAATATCGTAAAGCTGTAGTTGATGACGTTCGTTCTTTAACTGATTTATTCAATGGATATCGTTTGTTTTATGGGCAGGAGTCAGATCTGATTGGTGCTGAGAAGTTTTTGAAGGAAAGGCTTGAGAATCAAGAGTCAGTCATTTTTTATGCCTATGAGGAAAATGGAGGAGTAGTGGAGCCAGTAGGCTTCACTCAACTCTATCCTTCGTTTTCTTCAGTTTCAATGAAGAGAATGTGGATCTTAAATGATTTGTTTGTAGCAGAAAAGGCAAGAAGAAAAGGTGTGGCACATGGTCTAATTGATAAGGCCTGGGAATTAGCAGTGGAAACAGATGCCAAAGCGGTCATACTCGAAACCGACCACGACAACTACAACGCCCAAAAACTATACAAAAAAATCGGATTCACCAAAGACACCCAACACCACTACACACTTAATATACCGCGTTAAAGCACCGCGGGACGGTTCTCGATTGCGGTAATGCAGTAAAGTGAATAGGATGTTTTGCCTAATGTGTGGTCATGGTAGTGGAGTAGTATGTCGAAATTTGTTGAATGGTCAATTTATTGGGAGATTCGGACAAATTAGCAGCCAAAATGGACAGATTATTGGATGAAACGGACAAATAAAGTTCAATTACGGACAAATTATTAACGTTATCAATAAAATTGCGGTGGTAGCTATTAAACTTAGTAGCTAATGACAATGTTTAATAGACTTTTCTTAGATTACTAATAGGATATAAAGAATGATAAACGTCAATTTAACAGGAGTTAAATGAATATCTAACTGATCAACCATTTTTCTCGCACACTTTAGCACGTTAACCCAATCGAGAACCGTCCCTGGACGAGGTGACGCGGTGAATAAGTAAAGCACCGCCCTTTTTGGGCGGTGCTTTTGGTTTTTGCTATGTCCCCTGTAATTATTTAGGGCCGCATAATAGCACTCCACCTAGAATAATTTCGTAGTCCAGGATTCACAGTTCCATGTTTCTGTAACGAGTCCTTCGTAGAACTCTGGTTCGTGGGAGATGAGAAGAACGGAGCCTTTGTATGCTTGAAGGGCTCTTCTTAGTTCTGCTTTTGCATCTACGTCTAGATGGTTAGTTGGCTCATCCAGGACGAGAAGATTTGATTCGTTATTGATGAGCTTACAAAGACGTACTTTCGCTTTTTCTCCACCACTTAACACTTCTACTTTACTTTCGATGTGTTTAGTCGTTAGCCCGCATTTTGCAAGGGTGGCACGAACTTCATATTGGGTAAACGAAGGGAATTCACTCCACACTTCTTCGATACAAGTGTTGTTATTCTTATTTTTCATTTCTTGTTCGAAGTACCCGATTTCAATATTCTCCCCAAGCTCAACATTACCTGACACTGGCTTGATTTCACCAAGAATGCTTCGAAGTAAAGTGGTCTTACCAATCCCATTCGCTCCTGACAAAGCAATCTTTTGTCCTCTTTCCATTCTTAGGTTAAGTGGTTTGGAAAGCGGTTCATCATAGCCGATGACAAGATTTTTCGTTTCAAAAAGAACTTTTCCAGGAGTTTTCGCTTCTTTAAAGCGAAACTCTGGCTTGGGTTTTTCGGCAGCAAGCTCGATGACGTCCATTTTATCCAGCTTTTTTTGACGAGACATTGCCATATTACGAGTCGAAACACGGGCTTTATTACGTGCAACAAAATCCTTTAAGTTGGAAATCTCTTGCTGTTGTTTTTTATAGGCAGCTTCAAGTTGTTGCTTTTTCATTTCATAAACTTTCATGAAATCATCATAATCACCAACATAGCGATTCAGCTCTTGATTTTCCATATGATAAATCAGATTGATAACGCTATTCAAAAACGGAATGTCATGGGAAATAAGAATAAAAGCGTTCTCGTATTCTTGCAAATATCGCTTCAACCATTCGATATGTTTAACATCAAGGTAGTTTGTCGGTTCATCAAGTAATAAAATATCCGGTTTCTCTAATAATAACTTCGCCAATAATACTTTTGTACGCTGTCCTCCGCTCAAGTCTTGTACTTCACGGTCAAGACCAATATCATCTAATCCTAAGCCGCGCGCAGTCTCCTCGACCTTTGCATCAATGATATAAAAATCATTATTGGTTAGTACATCTTGAAGGGTTCCTGTTTCATCCAAGAGTTTCTCAAGCTCATCAGGATCGACTTCACCCATTTTCGCAAAAAGATCATTCAATTCTTTTTCCATATCAAAAAGATACTGGAATGCCATTTTCAAGACATCACGAATGGTCATTCCTTTTTCTAAAACCGTATGCTGATCTAAATAGCCAACACGAACCCGCTTTGACCAGCTAACTTTTCCTTCATCTGGCTCAAGCTTTCCTGTAATAATATTCATAAAAGTGGATTTACCCTCACCGTTAGCCCCAATTAAACCGATATGCTCTCCTTTTAAAAGACGAAAAGAGACATCATTAAAAATAGCACGGTCACCAAATCCATGACTTAAGTTTTTAACTGATAAAATACTCATCACATTACACCTTTTCCTTTAAAACTTTACACTCTGCTTCTTATTATAATCGTCCAACGGGTATGAGAATAGTGCTTTTGTCCAAGAAAATATTTCAATTCGGTGGAAAAAATAATTTTTGTTGGTTTCTGATGGGATTTAAATTGAATTATATAGCCCTTGTGTAACAGAACACTTATATAAAATTAGTTCGAATTTACGAAATTAACAAAAAGCGGACAAAAAATGTTGAATTAAGTCGAATATCATCTAATGAGCGTAAAGGAGGTGAAAATATGTACTTCCGAAATATTATTATAACGGGATTCATTGTTGGGGTAGCTTTGTTTTTTCCAACAGATGCCTTTGCTAAAAAGGATGGTCAGGCCCAGAAACCAGTTACTTCTCATCATAAAGTTGAAATAGAAAAAGCATCAGAAAATCAAAAGAAACCGGTTAATCCTGTTCCAGTAAAAAATAAGGGAAACACTAAGATAAAAGATCTTCCAAGTCAGGCAAGTGAAAAAGCGCGAGAAGCGGTGAAAGCCAGTGTGCAAAAAGCTAAAAAGCCCGTTCAGCATACCTTGCCTAATCAAGCGAAAGCCAAACAGGAAGAAGCAAAGAAAAAGCCACACCCTAATAACAAGAAGGTTCAAACTGAAGAATCAAATCATGTTGAAAAGCCTTCGAAGCCCGTACATAAAGTCGTATCTAAGGAGCAACCGACATTTCGAAAGATGGACAAAAATCTTTCAAAAGTTAGTGATAAATCAACTCAAGAATCGACCATAAAAAAGGAAGTTCCTTCAAACAACGAGTTAGTTACGGACAAAGCGATATCAACAGATCAAAAGAAAACTCCATTTTCTACGGAAAAATATCCGAAGGAAATTAAGATTGTCAATCATTCGAGTAACACGAAAGTGCCTGGAGGGACAACAAAAGACCGAACAGGACAAGGGCAAACTAGCTTTATAGTAAAGTGGTTTCAAGCGGAAAAAGGTTTGAGTATAAGTCAAATTCAGTCCTATTGTTCTAGAGAACGTGTATATCGCAATCAATGGGTTCATGCTCCCCCAACAGAACCACCGAAAAGTGCTCCTGATTTCTTCATGTAACCGTTAGAATCGACACGGATAAATAAGGAAAAGGGAGCGAATTTTAAAATGAAATTGAATATTAAAGGATCAACCGTTGTAAAATCTTTCGTATTGGCAGGCGTACTTTCAGTTGGAGCTTTGGCAGGTGGACATATCAGTGAAGCTGCAGGTCATGGAAAGCATGCTTCTAATAACGGGAACGCTGTTAAAACAGAAGTTGTTACTAAAACTAAAAAAGCCACTCCATCTGTAGTTAATAAAGCAAACTCAAAGGCAAGTGTCCATGCAAATGATCACGCCAAAATGAATGCAGCATCAAAAGCAGCTGTTCATGCTAAAGTGGTTGAGAAGCAAGAAGAACCAACAGTAGAAGAGACAACTGAAATGGTCGTTAAAAAGAAAAAAGAAGAAAAAGTCAATCCATCAGTTGTAAACAAAGCAAATTCTCAAGCTAGCGAGCATACTAGTGATAACGCTAAATTGCATGCAGCCTCAAATTCAGCGGTACATGCTACAGCTAAGGGAGAAGAAACAACAGAAGTAAGTGCTGAAGAGCAAACCGAAATGACAGAAGAATCAACAGAAGAAACTGTTTCTCCATCAGTAGAAAACAAAGTAAATTCCAAGGCAAGTGAACATGCTAGTGAAAACGCTAAATTGCATGCAGCCTCAAATTCAGCGGTACATGCTACAGCTAAGGGAGAAGAAACAACAGAAGTAAGTGC
>JANAVG010000001.1:112934-339543 GCA_024213275.1 Rossellomorea sp. BNER | reverse complement strand
TCAACAGAAGAAACTGTTTCTCCATCAGTAGAAAACAAAGTAAATTCCAAGGCAAGTGAACATGCTAGTGAAAACGCAAAAATGCATGCAGCTCTAAATTCAGCGGTACATGCTACAACTAAGGAAGAAGAAACAACAGAAGTAAATGCTGAAGAGCAAACCGAAATGACAGAAGAATCAACAGAAGAAACTGTTTCTGCATCTGTAGAAAACAAGGTAAATTCCAAGGCAAGTGAACATGCTAGTGAAAACGCTAAATTGCATGCTGATTTAAACTCAGCTATTCATGCTACTATTGATGAGGATGGTTCAGAATTAGTAGTGGATATTGAAGAATAAGTTTTACTTTTATAAACCGAAGGGGTCTTCTCTTCGGTTTTTTCCTATTTTAATAAGCAGTTTTCTAACTTTATTATTTACCTAACTTTAAACTTTTCATTGTCTAAAACCCTATTCCTTGTTAGCATTTGAGAAGACATATTAATAGACGATAGGTGAGAAGTTTGGAAGATATATTTGCGAAGATTCCATTTGGAATAGCTGGTGCAACAGTACCCCGTGCACAAGTTACAGAAAGTCAGGGCACAATTGAATTAGTGAAAAACTCAGAAGGGGATTCCTTTTATTTCCGTTCTTTGGAGGAAAACGGAATCCTACTTAATAAGGCCCAATTAGAGGCTGTTCGCCATGTTGATGGACCGTTTTTAACCCTTGCCGGAGCTGGTTCTGGGAAAACGACCGTTCTAGTTTGTCGTGCAGGCTATCTATTGACTGTAAAAAAAGTTGATCCTCGTCAACTGCTTCTTGTCACTTTTACGAAAAAAGCGGCGATGGAAATGAAAGCGAGAATTGCGAAACTACCTGGATTAAATAAAAATCATGCTGAAAAAGTAATGGCAGGAACATTCCATTCCTTTTTCTTATACCTGTTGAGATCACAAGGAAATCGGGAAGAAATTCTTTCAAGTGAAAGACAAAAACAAATCATTTTGAAACAAATTCAGAGAAATAAAGGAATTCATGACCCGTATGAACCAGAAGTTCTACTTTCAACATTATCATCCTATAAAATGAATCTCATAGCTCGAGAAGATTGGCCATCTGCAAATCAATTAGAAAAGGAAATGAGAGAAATCCTAATTGCATTTGAGAATTGGAAGATAGAAAATCGGAAAATGGATTTTGATGATATTCTCATTAAAGCATATGATCTTCTTGTTAATAATCCTTCGCTTACAACAGGTTTACAAAAGAGGTTTCAGTATGTAATGGTCGATGAATTTCAAGATACGAATCTCCTGCAATATAGTTTAATTAAGATATTAGTAGAGAGTCATCGGAACTTATTTATCGTTGGGGATGATGATCAGACGATTTATTCTTTTAACGGAGCACGGAATGATTTTATTTTGAACTTTGATAAAGAATTTCCTGATGCTGAAATGACTACCCTTGACCTTAACTATCGCTCAATGCCAGATATTATTGGATTAGGAAACGAAGTGATTCGTCACAATAGAAAGCGTCGGGCTAAAATGCTCAAGCCTACCAAAATCGGGGAAATAAACCCTCTGTATTCAAGGCCATCTACAACTGATGAAGAAGCAGAATGGACGATTAAAAAAATTCATTCGCTCATCTCCAGCGGGAAGTATTCATATAAGGATATTTCGATTTTACATAGAACGGCCAGTAGTAGCCGAGCGATGTTTGAAAGGTTACTTCTAGAAGAGATCCCATTTATTACGTATAACGTACATGATCAACTTTTTTACGAGCAGTGGATCGTCAAACCGATTATTGATTACTTAAGGCTCGCTCTCGTTCCAAGAAATTTTGACGCAATCGAAGGGATCTTACCGACATTATTTGTCGGACGAGAAAAAGGCATGCAGTATATTTTAAATCAAGAAAGAAGCAATCGAAAGAAGCAATCGAAAGAAGTATCCCATTATCCATTTAACAACAATGAACCACATTAAATCCTTTCAGGTGAAAAAAATAAAGGACCGACTAAAGCTAGTCAAAACACTTCAAAACGAAAAACCAATTGATGCAATCAAAATGATTCGAAGAGGGTTTTATGATACCTATTTAGAATGTGCGGAACAAAAGAAAGTGACAGAGCATAAGGAAGTACTAAAAGAAACCTTAAACGAATTGGAAGCATCGGCCAAACGATTCGATACCGTTTCAACCTTTTTAACCTTTATTGAAAATATGAAAAAAAAGCATGAAGAATTGCAAAATATAAACAAGGCAGAAAAGAAAGATGCTTTATCACTGATGACTATCCACCGCTCAAAAGGGCTTGAATTTCCTGTTGTCTTTCTCATTGGGGCATGTGAAGGAAATCTTCCTCATTCCTCAGCTCTCGATGTTGAAAAATTAAAGGATCGAAATAAGTTTTCTAATGGAAAAGATGTGTTTGAAGACGCCATTGAAGAAGAAAGAAGACTAGCATATGTAGCCATCACAAGAGCGGAAGAAGAATTATACATCAGCTCACCTGCTTTTTATCAAGGAGAGAAACGAGATATATCCCGGTTCATAGTCGGGGCTTTTCAGAAAGATGTTGTGAAAAGTAATAAGGCTTCACCAAACAAGCAATCTCTCAAACAGAAGAAAAAGGTGAAAGCATGGATTTGTACGTCCCAAGAATGTATTGCGTGGCAACGGATAGAAGAAGGGGAGTTAGGCGGAAAGCTTTGCCCTTTATGTCATTCTCGAATGGATGTGGGGATCAAAGAAATATAGCTTTTTGTGGAAGCGGATTGTCGAGAGTGGGGCAACGGAATTTCTGGCGATTTTTGTCGAACGGTCAATATATTGTGGTTTTCGGACAAATTATTATAGCTTTTGGACAAATTATTGTGTGGATAAGTCCCCAGCGGGTTTGGTCAGCTCAATACTAACCAATAGCACGAATAATTACCCTTTTCACAAAGAATATTTCCTCATTCAAACAAAAATTTTTTTGATAGAATAATATAAAAGAGGAAGAAAAACGAAGGGATGGAATTTGATCATGAAAATCCTATTATCATGGAGTGGCGGGAAGGATGCTTGTATGTGTTTAGACACTTTGATCAAGCAAGGGCATGAGGTAGTTTGTCTGATAACAACAGCCTCTAAAGAAATCGGAACAACCTTTGGACATGGCGAAAAGCGGGAAATGATTCACGCACAAGCAGAATCCTTGAATATACCCGTCCATTTTATTGAGGTGGAGATGAGTACATACACGGAAACCTTTATAAAAGATGTTAATACGTTAAAGGATCGCTATCATGTTGAGGCGATCGCTTTTGGAGATTTATATTTACCAGGGCACCGTGAGTGGGGAGAAGCTGTGGCTGAAAAAACAGGTCTAAAAGCCATTTATCCACTTTGGATGAAACAGGATGAAGCAGAGAGCAGCTTATATAATTTTGTGAATTCAGGCTATCAAGCTTTAATTATCCGTACGAAAAATGAGTTAGGATTAGAAAAATGGCTTGGGCAAACAATTGATAAAAAGTTTGCTGATGAGCTTTCAAATACAGAAATTTGTCCAATGGGCGAAGCTGGAGAGTATCACACATTCGTGTATGACGGCCCACTATTTAACATGAAAATCACCATTAGCCCCGGTGAGATTGTTGCACAAGAAACAACAAAGAGATTGGAAATAGATTCATTTTCTTTAACGGGAAAATAAAAGCTGTTTACCCAAACCTATAAATTAGAAATCCCTTTTGGGGAAATTAAAAGCGAAGAGGCAATGACCTCTTCGCTTTTAAAATTCACAAATGTAAGTCCTTTTTATTAAAATCTTGTTCCTCATACGGGTCGATCTTTCTTGAATCCTCAGAGTTTAACGTCTGTCTTAAGAAATAAATTAAGACTCCACCAATCATACCTAAAACAACAACAAGTCCGAGAAATGCCGCTATTCCCATTACTCGAGGCCTCCTTCACACATAGATTTAGATAGTATTATCTTTTGCCATACATGGAAGTTTTAATCAAGAAGGTCGTCATATTAATGTATATGTATCATATTCCCTCATTAGGACGAATAAAACGGAATTCGGTAGTATCGGACTAATTTTTAGTTTTTTATAATTATATAGGAACATGTGTTCTGTTTTTGTGTTAATATAAGGTTACAGTGTACGTAGCTGGGTGGGCAGTGGCTACTCCCTTTTAGGTGGGAGGTGGCTCTTTAATGGTTGAAGTAGCAGACGTTTTACAAATTATGATTGCTTTTGGGACATTGACTGTAGCAATTATTGCGGTAACACAAAAAAAGAAGTAACCCCACCCGCTATGGCTCGACACCGAGGGTAAGGTTACTTCGAGTTCTCTTATAAGAGCTACTGCTCTTGGCAGAGTATACTGGTCATTGAAGGGCATGTCCCAAAAGGGGTCCGGAACCACTATAATCGTCCATATATAGAAGATATTCTGATGGTTTCTTCCGTATATTGAAATTGTGGTTTCCGACACCTTGGTTTAGGGACAACCCCTTCGTGATTTGCTTACTTAAATTATACCGAACACTCCGTATTGAAGTAAAGAAACTTCCGATACGATCCTAGTTTTTTAAATCAAGTGCGATCGATTAAAATGGCTCGGACTGGACACCCATCAGCTTCTGCTAATGGAAGGGGAAGAGCAAATAGTTCATAGATTCCTTCTTCCACTTCATCCAGAACAATTCCTTCCAAAATCTGAATATGTGAACTTTCAATTGAGTGGTGGGCCGGCAATGCTTTACTGTCAATGGGATCAACAGATGGAACATCGACCCCAATTAAATCCACTCCTTGCTGCATTAAAAAAGGAGCAAGATCTTCCTGTAAAAATGTGATCTCAGAAGGGAATTCAGTTTTGTTTTCCCATGAGTTCGTTTTTAATAACAGCTTAGAAACACTTCTAAGGTCAAGGTGCTGGATATCCCTTGCCCCAATGGAAGTTTTTCCTGAAACATTAACGACAAGGGCTGGTCCAATAAATCTTTCAAGCGGGAGATCTGCTACTTTCTTACCGCTATTATCAAAATGATAAGGAGCATCAATATGGGTTCCAGTATGAGTACTCATCGTTAGTTGGCCGACATTGACGGAACCGGTTTGCTCTTTGGTCCAATTTAATTGGAAAGAGAATGGAGTGTCCCCTGGCCACACAGGGGTACCATGATGTAGTTTTTGAGAGATGTCAATGATTTTCATAGGATCCTCCTAATCTAGCGTTTTTTTTGAAATATAGACTTCTACAAACGAAGAGTAAAGGGCAACGAATGTTAACTAACTTATGATAGGTGCTTTAAAAAATACCTATTTTCTTCAATGCCTTATAACTTATGGCTTCTTTTAGGGTGGACGAGATCAATAAAAGGGAACTCTCATTTATGATATATAATTTAAGAATAATAGAAACTAATTGAATAGTAAAATAAATTTCTACATCTATTCAAAAGGACAATTGGTTGCAAGAAACGAATGTATAGAAGAATAGTAAGAAATGTCAATAGAGTTGGACCATGTGGTTTTCACCTTTTTTCACAAAAGATTTTTCGTAAACTTTGTTGCTTTTGGTCAATTATAAACATCTTAAATTATTCAATACTAGTAAAATTTATTGCTATGACGAAAAGATGTTCCGAAACCTTAATCATTACGGTTTTCTATTCTAGTTCGACAAGCAACAACTATGCGAATACAGCTTTTACAAATAAATTTAGTGGAGGAAAGACTAAGTGGCAGAATTACAAGACAGTGTTGTCATCCAAAAACCTGTAAACGTGGTATTTCAATATGCTAGTGATTTAAAAAACTCACCTAAAATCATGGAGAATGTAGTAGCAGTTGAAAAGCTAACAATCGGAGAAACAAAGGTGGGGACTCAGTATAAAGAAACACGTGAGATCAGAGGTAAAAAAGCAGAAGCTGTCATTAAGTTTATCGAATTCACACCTAATCAATCTTATGCTGTTGAGAGTGAGCATAACGGTTTAAGAGTAGTGTATACCTACCAATTTAAAGAAAATGGCGAAAATACCTTTGTTGACTTTAAGGGAGATATTGAAGTGAATGGTCTCTGGATGAAGCTGATGAAACCAATGATCGTCAAAATATTAAAGAAAGAGGATGGAGATCATCTTCGGAATTTAAAAAATGTAATGGAAAGGGAGTAGAGATGGTGGGAATAGTATTTCGATATTTTGAAGATCAAGAGGATCTAACACGTCAATATGAATTTTGGGAGAGTATAACAACCCCATTACCCTATGCATGGAAGCCTACCCATTCACCAAGACAATTTTCCATGCAAAAAGAATTTCATCCGAAAACGAGATGTTTTGCTTTTGATGGTGAAGCATTGGTAGGCTATATGAGTTTTACAGGAAAAGGTTCTTTTGTATCATTAGGATATCCATGGGTGCTGCCAGAGTATCGTGATATTCAAGATGTATTATTTGATAGAGTTTACGGTTTTGCCTCAAGTAACGAATATGGGGGAAAGCGGTTTGCACAAAGATTTAGAAGTCAATGGAAAGAGCCTATTGATTACTTTTTATCAAAGGGATTTGCCATTACAAACTCATCGCCTATTATTGGTAAAGAACTAAATGACGAGGGGTCGACATTTAAAGCTACAATCGAATACAAGGTCGAAGCACAATTTGATTTTGAAAAATGGAAGAGCCTTAAGAGTAAAGATACCACTGAAGAAGAGATTCAAATGATGAGTGAATATTATTCCTCAGTTGGCTTTGATTTTGCTGTCTCCTTTTATGATCAAGATCAATTGAAAGGCTACTTCGGAATTGCGATCCGTAATAAGACAGGTTATGCAGAAATCATCGCCATCGCACTTGATAACGGCTGTAGTTTAGCGGAGGTAGCAAATATGCTGGAAGTTATTGAGTTTGAAACCTTTATTCGTGAAGGGAAAGTGTTAAGTATCTATCAATCCTCCCTGCCCGCGGAAGTCCATGAGAAGCTAAAGGATTATTCCCAAATCACAGAAGATGTCATGATGATGAAGGAGATCGCTGAGTAGTGAAATAAAATTAAAACAAAGGAGCAGAAGGATGAAGAGAGTGATTAGAGGGCATCACCTCCTTTGTATTCATGGATTCAAAGGAATGGGGTATAGTCCGACATTTGTAGATGAAATGAGTGAAATTGTTAAAGATTTCAAAAGTAATAGAGAAGACATTGAAATCGAGGTGAGAGCATCATTTGATGATGCCTGCTTTGCTTGTCCCCATAAAGGAGAAACGAAATGTGAGAAAAGTAAAGATTCTAATCAACATGTTCTTTCACTAGATCATCGCGTTATGAATCATCTCGATATTAAGGCAGGAGAAATCTACAATAAAGATGAAATAATATCCTTAACAGTAGAAAAAGTGTCACCTCATGACTTAGATATTTTATGTGATGGATGTTCCTGGTTATCCTTTGGAGTATGCAAGGAAGGAATTCAGGACTTAAAAGAAAAAATTCAATAATACTGTAGGGGATTTTCATTTTTCATCGTTCATTTATATGAAACTATGATTTATTGGAAAAGGAGAAATAACGGTGAAAGATGATCATTCTATATTAGAGGATTTTTTGCTCAAACATAACAAGGATTTATTTCGTTTCATATACTCCATTACTAAACATAAAGAAGTATCAGAAGATCTTTATCAAGAAGTATTACTCTCTGCTTATCAGAATGAAGAAAAAATCGATAACAAAGATTCTGTGAAGAGCTGGATTTTTACAATGGCTAAGAACAGATGTATTGACTATTTACGAAAAGAAAAGAATGAAAGGCTGAAAAACCAGCTTTTACTTAAAGAACTAGGGATTAAAGGGATTCAAGAGTACTTTACTGAAAAAAAGGTTCTGGGAAACCTTGCTCTTAAAGAGATAGTGTCTTCAATTGAAAAGCTTCCTGAAATTTATCGAAAGCCTATAAAATTATTTTATATTAAACAGCTTAAATTGAAAGAAATCGCTGAGCTTTGCCAATTGCCGATTTCAACGGTGAAATCCCGTATTAAAAGGGGAAGAGAAAAACTGCAAATAGAATTAATTTCATGGACATAATTTTTAAAAGGGGGCCGTCCCAAAAGGGATCAGGAACCATTAGGATCGTCCATATATAGAAGATGTTCCTGAGGGTTTCTTCTATATGGAAGTTGTGGTTCCTGATCCCTTTATTTTGGGATTGCCCCTTTAAACTAAAGAGAAATCTCAAAATATTGAGCAACTAAGCGGCGAAACTCTTCTAATTGTTTGCAACCTTTTAAGTTGGCTAGCATTCCTTGAATGACTGGTATTCTGGAATGATCACGAGCAATTTCCTCTTCTAACACCTCTAATGTAATAAATAGATCCTCTTCCTTTTTAGAAAACTGTTCCTTATATCTACGAATAGATTTTATGATGCTTTCTTTATTAAGGTTTTTAGAAATGCTATCAGAAATAAATTGTTCCATTTTATCTGTTGGAACCACCGAGGGTTCATTTGATTTTAATAGGCCTGCTACAATGTCATCGGCTCGATTCAACATATATTCTGTAAGATAAGGAATGTCGACTTTTATCTTATCTAGCATAATGAGTTCTAAAAATGAATGGAAAAACCCTTGAAGCATAAGGGAAACATCATATAAATACGGTTTAACCTTTTCCCCATAGATTGACATAATGGATTTTGTATAAAAAAGATTAGATTCTAATCTCATACTGTGGATGAGTTGTTCAATCTCATCATTAAATGGGATTGCGTTTTCCCTTGCCTGCATAATAATAAATTCTTTATGCTTTTGTATTTCAATCAACTGGCATTGCATTTGTTTCATAAATTGTGTTCTTGGATCTAAAGCCTCGTTCTCTATTTTATTGATCATGGTATGAATTCGATTAAAATAATACTTAAGAATTGATAACAATAGTGCTTCTTTTGATTTGAAGTGAAGATAAAATGCCCCTTTTGAAATTCCACATTCAGTAGCAATTTCTTGAATAGACGTCGCATTAAACCCTTTAGTAGCAAATAATTTCATTGCCGTTTCAATGATTAATCTTTCCTTTTCCTTCATCGCTTTCTCTCCTAACGGGATTCTTACACTTATTATGACTGATTGGTCATAAAAATCAAATATTTTTTAAAAGATTAATTTTGTTGACTTATGACCGGTTAGTCAGTTATATTATTAACGTTATGACTAGTCAGTCAGAAAAAGAAAAAGAGAGTGACTTTTTGACGAAAGGGAGAGTAGGATGAATAAGATTATTAACTTTGTGTTAAAGAATAAATTTGCTGTTTGGCTAATGACCTTTATTATCGTGGCAGCTGGCCTATATTCCGGCTTCAATATGAAGCTTGAGACGATACCAAATATTAATACACCAATTGTGAGTGTAACAACGGCCTATCCTGGTGCAACACCAGAAGAAGTGGCGGATAAAGTGTCTGAGCCGATTGAAAAACGGATACAGAATTTGAATGGGGTCAATGTGGTTAGTTCAACCTCTTATCAGAATGTGTCCGCAATTCAGGTTGAGTATAACTTCTCAAAAGACATGGAAGAAGCAGAGGATGAAATTAAAGATGCATTATCTAGTATCTCATTTCCTGAAGAGGTAAAAGAACCAGAAGCTTCGAGACTTAGCATCAATGCTTTTCCTGTCATGGCACTTAGTATTTCTAATGATCAAGAATCATTAGCAGAGTTAACTAGCACTGTGGAAGAGACGGTGCTTCCCGCTATTGAAGGGTTAGATGGGGTATCATCTGTACAGATTTCGGGTCAACAGGTAGAGGAAGTTGAACTGGAATTTAATGAAGAAAAGATGAAGGAGCTTGGAATTGACCAAGCAACCGTTAAAGGTTTGATACAAGGTGCCGATATAACGGTTCCTCTCGGATTATATACATTTGGTGATACAGAAAAGTCGGTTGTTATAGATGGAAACATCACTACTTTAGAAGATCTAAAGAATTTGCAAATCCCAATGATCCCAAGTGGAGGTCAAGGTCAAGGAGCTGGGGAAGGGCAGGGGCAGATCCCTAATTCGAGCCCAGACCCTAACCAACAAGTACCAACACCAAGTGGTACAACTCCACCTCAGCAAGGTGAACTGAAGATCCCAACGATAGCACTTTCCGAGATTGCCGAAATCAAGCAAATTGGGAAAGCAGAATCAATTTCAAGAACGAATGGAAAAGAAGCGATAGGTCTTCAAATTGTTAAAGCTGCAGATGCTAATACAGTGGATGTTGTCAATGCAGTGAAAGAAGAAATGAAGGGTTTTGAAAAAGATATAGAGGGCATTGAGATCGTTTCAACTTTTGACCAGGGTGAACCTATCGAAGAGTCTGTTAGTACAATGCTAAACAAAGCCTTGTTTGGTGCAGTTTTTGCGATTATCATCATTCTTCTGTTTCTAAGAGATATTAAATCAACACTAATATCGGTTATTTCCATTCCGCTTTCATTGCTCATTGCGATTCTATTTTTAAAGCAAATGGATATTACCCTAAATATTATGACATTGGGTGCGATGACCGTTGCCATTGGACGAGTCATTGATGATTCGATTGTTGTTGTCGAGAATATCTATAGGCGAATGGCGTTACCAGGGGAAAAACTTAAAGGAAAAGAACTAATCAAAGAAGCTACAAAAGAAATGTTCCTTCCAATTATGTCGTCCACCATTGTAACGATTGCTGTATTCCTACCTCTAGGGTTAGTGGAAGGGATGATTGGTGAATTATTCTTGCCATTTGCGTTAACGATTGTTTTCGCTTTACTTGCATCGTTATTGGTTGCTATTACAATTGTTCCGATGCTTGCACATTCTTTATTTAAAAAGGGTGTAAAAGTTAAGAAGGAGAATCATGAACCAAAACCTAGTGCATTAGCGAGAGGATATAAAAAAGTATTGAACTGGTCATTGAACCATAAAATCATTACCTCCTTACTTGCCGTTGCAATGCTTGTTGGAAGTCTATTCTTAGTACCAATCATTGGAGTCAGCTTCCTACCTTCTGAAGAAGAAAAAATGGTGATTGCAACCTACAGTCCTGCTCCTGGTCAAACAAAAGAGGAAGTAGAAAAAATAGGTCTTCAAGCTGAAGAACTTATAATGGGCCGTAAAGGTGTAGAAACGATTCAATATTCAATCGGAAGTGCAAACCCGATGAGTCCTGGAAGCTCAAATAGTGCGATGTTCTTCATTGAATATGATGAGGATACAAAGAATTTTTCAAAAGAAAAAGAAGAAGTCATTCTTAAGCTTCAAGATCAGGCTGAAAAAGGTGAATGGGCTTCACAAGATTTTTCAGCGAGTGCTGGAAGTAACGAAATCGTCTATTTTGTATATGGAGATTCAATAGAAGAAATTGAACCGGTTGTAACGGATATTCAAGAAGTGATGAAGGACCATGACTCACTTAAAAATGTTGAATCCAGTATTTCTGATTCATATGAAGAATACACGCTTGTTGCGAATGGTGAAAAGCTTAGTGAACTTGGGTTAACAGCTGGACAAATCGCTAAGGAGTTAATGCCGCAACATGAAGAGCCTGTTCTAACCACTATCGAAAAAGACGGGAAAGAATTGAATGTTCATCTGAAAATGACACAAGAGAGCTATGACTCAATTGAGGATGTAACAGGTAAAACGATTCAATCTCCCCTTGGCACGGAGGTTCCAATCGAAGATGTTGTGAAAGTAGAAGAAGGAAAAACTTCTGATACGGTGACAAGACGTGATGGAAAAGTGTATGTTCAAGTTACTGGTGAACTGAAAACGGATGACGTTGCAAAGGCATCAGCTGAATTAGACAAAGAAATAGACAAGCTTGACATTCCTTCTTCCATTGACGTAGAAACGGGAGGAGTAACAGAGGACATTCAAGAATCCTTTACCCAATTGGGATTGGCCATGCTTGCAGCGATTGCTATCGTCTACTTGATCTTAGTTATCACATTTGGTGGAGGACTCGCGCCATTCGCCATTCTGTTCTCCTTACCATTTAGTATTATCGGTGGATTATTAGGACTTCTCATAGCCGGTGAGACGTTAAGTATCTCGGCGATGATTGGAGCTCTAATGTTAATCGGTATCGTTGTAACAAACGCGATTGTATTAATTGACCGCGTCATTCATAAAGAGAATGAAGGTCTATCGACAAGAGAGGCATTGCTTGAAGCAGGTGTCACTCGTTTACGTCCAATCCTCATGACAGCCATTGCAACAATTGGTGCGTTATTCCCGTTAGCACTAGGGTTAGAGGGAAGCGGGCTGATTTCCAAAGGACTTGGTGTCACGGTCATTGGAGGATTAACAAGTTCCACATTATTAACATTAGTTGTTGTTCCAGTTGTATATGAAGTCTTAATGAAAATGAAAAAGAAACTAACAAGAAAATAATAAAAGAAGGACTAGTAAAGAGCGAATCGGCTCTTGTGCTAGTCCTTTTTTTGTTGCCCTCAAATGAGCCGAATGAGACCCTGAAAAAGCAGAAAAGCGAAAATGAGGACCTTAAAAATGTCGATCGAACCACTGAAAATCGACAAAAACAATAAGATACCCAAAAAAGAGTCAAAATAAAGCACATGAAAATCTGCGAGAGAAGTTAGGTCCTTAAATATCCAGATTAAACAATGTAATATCTCTAAAGAAGTATTTGTAATTCCAAATGAGCTGTATAGGTGCTTCTGCTTTTCTCATTAAGGTAACCATATTTTCAATTCCTTGTACATACACTTCAATATGGACAAATTGTTTGGGATTAGGAGAGACGCATGAAGGTATTTTATAGAGGGATGTTATTGTTGGTTGTTGCTGCGTTTTTTGGTGAGTGTCTAGAGTTTTTAATTAATATGAAATTAGCAAAAGAGCTAGGTGAAGAGGGACTAGGAATTTATATGTCCATCCTCCCCTCTATTTTTCTAATCGTCATTATTGCGAGTCTGGAATTGCCGATTTCAATATCCAAGTTTGTATCAGAAAGGAAAATAAGTCACCACCGGTCAATGCTTCAACATGCGATGAGATTTACAATAATAATGACAATAGCATTGCTTCTTATCATGATGGTTGTTGTGAACATCATTCCAGTGTTTCATGAACATCAAGGGATAAAGTGGCTGATCTTAATACTTATCCCTGTCATTGCATTCTCCTCGATTGCACGTGGGTATTTTATGGGGATTCATCATATGGGGAAGATTGCAACAGCTAACTTTTTACGGAAAATTGCTCAATTGATCCTACTTAGCATTGTTTACACTTTGTTTTCTTTTACAACAGAAACGTCGATCTTTATCGCACTTAGTACATTGATTGCAAGTGAGATTGTCGTCTTTCTTTATTTAATGCAAGCTTATTTCCTTTATTTACGAAAGCAAAGAGGTGTTTATTCAGAAACGCTACATGGGAAAGATGTTCGGAAAGCGCTGATCGCTGTTTCCTTTCCAACAACAGTGATGAGGGTTTTTCATGCTGTTACACATGCCATTCAGCCGTTTCTGATTAAGGCGGCACTGGTCCATTCGGGGATGAGTGTAACGATGTCAAATGAACATTTTGGGCTGCTTGCAGGGGTAGCAATGAGCATTGGATTCTTTCCTGCTTTTATTTCTCATTCATTATTAGTTGTGCTCATTCCGACCGTTTCAGAAAAAGTAGCCAAAAAAGATTTAAATGGTCTGCATTTTTTATTAAGACAGGTAACATGGATTACTTTATTATATGGGATACCAGCGATTTTTATTTTTTACCATTGGGGAGACATGCTTACCCATATGTTCTTTGAATCTTCGGCAGCGACCTTCTATTTACAGCTGTTATGGCCGTATTTTTTATTTCACTTTTTTGTCATGCCCCTTCAAGCTTTCTTAATTGGTTTAGGGATGGTGAAGGATGCTTTATATCATACGATTTGGTCGACTGTTGTATCGTTTACTACGATTTATTTATTAGGATCAAATGAATCTTTTTCAATGGTTGGAGTTATTTTAGGGATGAACTTAGGGGCAGTGATCATCACAGTTCTGCATTATTGGACCATTTGTTCAAAAATCGGTTTCCCCGTATTATTTTTCAAATCGATAAAAAATAGGTGAAGAATGAGTTAACCATAAAAACATGGTTAACTTTTCATTTTTTAGGGGATAGTATAGCGTACAATATTTTCTATTTTATAAAATTTATAAGAAGGAGAAGGTTCATGTCGGATTCTTTATTATTTAATATAATGCTAATTGGATTTCTTGGGATCTTCTCTCAGTGGATTTCATGGAAGTTCAGATTGCCTGCCATTGTGATCATGTCCATTATGGGATTACTTGCAGGACCATTTTTAGGAATTATCAATCCCAAAGAAGATTTCGGTGATCTTTTCAGTCCGATAATCTCGCTAGCTGTTGCCATTATACTATTTGAAGGAAGTTTAAATTTAGATTTTCGAGAAGTAAGAGGACTCGGACGTCCAGTCATAAGGATTGTTACGCTTGGAGCTTTTCTGGCATGGATACTTGGTTCACTTGGAGCTCACTATCTAGCTGGGTTATCCTGGGCTGTGGCATTTGTCATCGGTGGACTATTCATCGTTACTGGCCCAACAGTTATTCTTCCATTACTAAGACAGGCGAAATTGAAGCCAAGACCTGCAGCCATACTGAAGTGGGAAGGGATTATTGTCGATCCGTTTGGTGCACTTCTTGCCATCTTTGCCTTTGAAATTATTCGCTTCTTATTGATTGATGATGCTACTTTAACTTCTTTACTACTGTTCTTTCTAGCCTCTTTCTTTGCTGCGATTCTTGGATGGGCTTGCGGAAAAGGAACTGGGTGGTTATTCGAAAAAGGACATGTACCGGAATTTTTAAAATCACCTGTTGTGTTTGCAATTGTACTCGCATGTTTTGCGGTTTCAGATAAAATAATGCACGAAACGGGTTTATTAGCTGTAACAGCAATGGGGATAACACTTGCAAATATGCATATCTCATCAATTGGTGATATGAGACACTTTAAAGAAAATATTTCTGTACTATTAACATCTGCAATTTTTGTCATGCTTACAGCTTCATTAACAATGGAAACATTAATAGAAATTTTCAATTGGAGAATTATTTCCTTTGTCCTATTAATGTTATTTGTTGTTCGCCCCTTATCAATCTGGTTGTCGACGATTGGCACTGATCTGTCATTTAAAGAGAAGTTACTAGTGGGCTGGATTGCTCCAAGAGGGATCGTTGCCTTAACAGTCTCTGGTTATTTTGCCTCAATATTATTGGAAACGGGGTTTGAAGATGCTTCGATTTTAACCTCCCTAACCTTTGCATTAGTTTTTGCTACTGTTGTTGCCCATGGGTTTTCAATAAAATGGATGGCACAAAAACTGGGCTTAGCAACAGACGATCAGCCGGGAGTGCTAATTGTCGGGGCCAGTAGCTTTACAACAGCATTAGCGAAAATATTCCAGGATTTAAAGGTTCCTGTGACGATTACAGACTCTTCATGGAGCAGGTTATTTTTGGCTCGAAAAGCAGAAGTTCCATATTACCGGGGAGAAATCCTATCTGAACAAACAGAGTATCACTTGGATCTGACACCATATGAGTACATGATCGCTGCAACAGAACATGACTCCTATAATTCACTTGTTTGCACAACATTCGTTCCGGTATTGGGAAGAAATAATCTTTACCAGCTTAGCTTTGAAAATCATCAACATCTTGGTAATGATTTAAATCAACTTGTCCATTCTGTTGGCGGAAGAATACTTTTTCAAGAAGATGCAACATGGGAAGAATTAAATAAGCGAATAGAACGGGGAGATGTCTTAAGGAAAACAAATATAACCGAAAAATATCCGTTTAAAGATTATCTTGAAGAAAGAGAAGGAAACACGATCTTATTGTTTGTTCGAAAACCTTCTGGAAACATTGAATTTTTCACTCCAAATGGTTCTGTAAAAGCAGAAGCTGGAGATATTGTCGTCAGTTTAATGAAACCAAGCAAGGAGCTTAATAAAATTCAAGAAAAATTAGAAGTACAAAGGGAAGCGCTAAGTGAAAAGTCCGATAGCCAGTAAAATGGCTTCGGACTTTTTGGTTGTATAGGAAATTATAAAAATTATAATATGTTGATAACTTTGAATTAGTTTGTCCTAATCTAGCTCCAGCGCTAAAGCCCCGGAAGTCATAAGCCAAGCCATGAATGAAGGGAAATTCACCCCTTCCTTCATGGCTCGTCTTATGCTTGTCGGGGCTAAACGTGGCGCTTCCGCCTTTTGTTCATTAGTTCTTTTTTTGGTTTGCGAGCATTGTTTTGACTTGATTATAGGTTAAACCAGATGCCGCATTTAATCGTTTTACTTCTTCAATATCTGTGCCTGCTGCCGTGAATTGTTTATTCTTTTGTTTCATATTTATCCCTCCTGCTTATATCGTGTGCACAAATTTAGGGATATATCCTTGAAATTGAGGACTGTTCTGTAAAAAGTGGCAATATTTTGGTTAGGTGTGGAAAAACTTTTATGTGCCATCTGGGAATGAAACTTTACAAAATATAACTAAAGAAATACTTATTTAAAAAGCATGAAAAGTGTGAAAATGATAGAATAACTTTATACATAGAAAAATACTTAAAATGGAAAGGGAGGATATGCATGATGAAAACCTATTCTGACGTATGGGATTTAGATGTGTTTTTTCCAGGGGGAAGCCAATCATCACAGTTTAGAGCACATATAGATGAACTGAAGAACAAAAAAAGAATATTTGCTGAAAATGAGGTGGCTTTTGATTCTCCACAAAGTAAAACCGATGGAGATCTAGTTTCGAGATTAATTGAAGAGGCTAAAGAAGTCATGCTTTATTTAAGACAAGCAGGGGCTTTTATTGGTTGTCTTCAAGCACAGGATATGAATGATAGAGAAGCAGATCGCCTTCAAAGTGAACTGACGACGATTAGTGCAGAATTTCAAACGACGTTTAATTCTTTTCAGCAAAAGCTCGCGCAAACCTCTGAAGAAGTATGGGAGCTAATGTTGGAGCACAAGACTTTATCAGAGCTTTCTTATGTTTTAAATGAGTGGAAAAAGAAGGCGAAAGACAAGCTATCCAATCAAGAGGAAGCACTCATACAATCGTTATCCATTGATGGGTATCATGGATGGGGACAAATGTACGATACGATTGTGGGAACGATGGAAATTCCTTTTACTGAGAACGGTGAAGAGAAGAAGCTTTCCATTGGTCAAGCGAATAATTTAACTTCCCATAAGGATGAAAAGGTAAGAAAAGAGATTCATGATCAATTAGAAAAAGCGTGGGAAGAAAAAGAAGAGCTGCTTGCAAAGACACTCAATCATCTTGGTGGCTACCGGTTAAATGTCTATAAGGCACGAGGCTGGGAAGAGGTGTTAAAAGAGCCGCTAGAATATAACCGAATGAAACAAGAAACCCTTGATGCGATGTGGGGGGCGATTTCAAAGCATAAACAACCATTTGTTCACTATTTGGATCGTAAGGCAAAAATACTGGGTAAAGAGAAAATGGACTGGTTTAATCTTGATGCGCCTGTTGCAAATTCCTCTAGCACGATGAGCTATGATGAAGGAGCTCACTTTATTTTAAAGCATTTTAAACGATTTGGTCCTGAAATGGCAGAGTTTGCAGAGATAGCATTTGAAAATTCATGGATTGAAGCGGAGGATCGACCAGGTAAGCGACCAGGTGGCTTCTGTACATCCTTTCCATTAAGCCAGCAATCCAGAATTTTTATGACGTATTCAGGCAGTATGTCTAATGTCGCTACACTTGCTCATGAATTAGGACACGCATTCCATTCCTATGCACTTAAACCGATGCATACCCTTAACCGAAACTATGCGATGAATGTGGCAGAAACGGCTTCTACTTTTGCTGAAATGATTGTAGCGGATGCAGCAGTGAAAGAGGCAACGACAAAAGAAGAAAAGATCGCTTTAGTAGAAGATAAACTTCAAAGAAGCGTCGCCTTTTTCATGAATATACACGCAAGGTTCCTATTTGAAACCCGTTTTTATGAAGAGAAAAAAGAAGGGACCGTTTCATCAACTAGGCTGAATGAGCTAATGGAAGAGGCTCAAAGAGAAGCATTTGCAGGTGCTTTGGATGAAGCTCATCCACATTTCTGGGCATCAAAGCTTCATTTCTACATTACGGGAGTCCCTTTCTACAACTTCCCGTATACTTTTGGTTATTTATTCTCGTTAAGCATTTATGCGAAAGCTTTAGAAACAAACGAAAGTTATGAAGAAAATTATATGGCTTTATTAAGGGATACGGCAGTGATGAATGTCGAAGAGCTTGCCATGAAACATCTAGGTGAAGATATTACGAAAGAAGCATTCTGGGAAAAAGGAATTCAGCTTTGCATTCAGGATGTGGAAGAGTTTTTGGAGTTGACTGGGGAGTAAGTGATATCAGTTAAGAAAAAAGGGGCTGTCCAAAAAGGTCAAGATCATGGCAATGTATTCAAAGATACGAGAGCAGAACAATTAAAGCGCGATCAGGAAGAGTGGCCGATTGATCAGCTTCCCTTAGAAGATGAAAGGTTAGAAGCAAAGGAAGAGAAAGAAAAACATAAAACCAAAAATCAATCACAAAGTGAGAAGAAATATAACCCATAAGGAAAGGCAGGAGCTGATTCATGAGCTCCTGCTTTTTCTTATGGGTTAACCCCTATATGCTAGAGCCTAGCTTGTCATACGCCTCAAGTCTTAGATGAAAATAAAGCTCAGGCTCGTTATGACAAATCCTCAAAATAGGTACGATAGATACAGATAGCGAAAGGGGAACAAAAAACCCCAATCGACAAATTCCGGGCCGTGCCTGGCACCCGTCGAAGTTTGGCGGATGGTGTCGAGTGATGGTGCCCGATTAGAAGGAGGAGTTCGAATGAAGAAGTTTGCATTGTTTTTGGTTGGAGGGATTGCGGCGATTGTGCTGCTTGCGAATCTTGGACCGATGATTGGTCTAGCGATCAGCCTATTGATTCTGTATTACTCTTTTAAAGGGTTTGTGAAAACAGAGTCAACCTTCAAAAAGATCCTGTGGGGAACGATTGGATTAATAGCGTTATGTGCATCAGCTTCCAATTTCCCAGCTATCATTGGAATCGCAGCCATTTACTTCCTATATGTTGTCTTCAAAAACTGGAATAAAGAAGACGAGGTTGTTGAATCTAGTGACCCATTCACAAATTTCGAAAAAGAATGGAATAAACTACACAAAAATTATTAATAAACAAAAGGAGAGATGTCCAAATGACAAACTTATTTACACGTATTAAAAATACGATTTCAGCAGATTTTCACGATATTATTGATCAAAAAGAGCAAAAGAACCCAATCTCATTACTAAACCAATATCTTCGCGAATGTGAACAAGAGGTTGAAAAGGTTCGAAAGCTTGTTGAGCGTCAATACACACTTAAAGAAGAGTTCCAAAAGGAATATGTTCAAGCAAAGGATCTTGCAGATAAACGAAAACACCAATCAGAGGTTGCATCAACTGCGGGGGAAATTGAGTTATTTGATTTTGCACAAAGAGAATACGAGTATTACTCAGAAAGAACGTCCCTACTTTCTACTGCAAAAGAAGAAGCGGAAAAACAGCTTCAAGATTTAGAAAGAAAATATGAAGAAATGAAGCATAAACTAAAGGATATGCACATTAAACGCATGGAGCTAATGGGAAGAGAAAACATCGCCCGTGCTAATCACCGGATGAATAAAGTTCTACAATCATCAACAGGCTATTCAGATAAATCATTCTCACGCTTTAGTGAAATGGAGGGCTATTTAGATCGCCTTGAACACCAGGTGAACTCTTCCTATCACCGCAATACGATTGATGCGAGAATAGCACAATTAGAAAAAGAAACAAAAAAAGAAGAAACAAATTCAATTTCATAAGGAAAACATGGTATTCTAAGAAGGCGTAGGTTTGCTGCGTCTTCTTAGATAATTATTAACGCATTAATTAGATAGAGATACAAGAATAGGGTAGCTGCCAGATTGGCTATTATGTCTAGTACGACCATGCCATCTGTACTCAATAACAATATTACAATAAAGCCATATACAAACCTAAAGACTACATAAGAAAGGAGGCTTCCTCATGTTAAATCGATTGAATACAGATAAAATCAGCTGGGTATTGATCATTGGGCTTTTACTATTAGTATTTGAAATCTCATTTTTCAATGGGGAAGTCATCTTTCCATTATTGTTCCAAATCGCCTGTATCTACTTTGGTAGAAAACGCATGCCAAAAACCAGTGGAAAACTTTTATTCTGGTTTGGTGTAATTACTCTTATCATAACCATTTTCAATACGATTGCTTTTAAATTCTTCTTAATTGCGATCATGATCTACATCATTATTCAATTTGCCGAATCCAAAAAAAATCCAGAGAGAATTACACCAAAAGTGAACGATACCATCTATCAAGGTGAAGAAGATGTGTTCACAAAGAAATCAAACTTTCAAAATACATGGTTTGGCCATCAGCAAACACCAGAGCATGTCTATGAATGGGATGATATCAATGTTCAAGGCGGGTTTGGAGATAATATTATCGACCTAAGCTATACGGTCTTACCAAAAGAAACATCGCTTATTTCGATTAGAAAAATCATTGGGAATGTAAGGATTCTTGTCCCATACGATGTAGAAGTAAGTATTCATCATAATGTAATGGCAGGTAAAGTGAAGGTCTTTGAACACCATGTACCAAAAGTCCTTAATCAATCTGTTCACTTTCAAACAGCACAATATGAACAATCTTCGCAAAAAATTAAAATCATCACGTCTATGTTTGTAGGAGATATAGAGGTGAAACGGGTATGAGTGTTGTTCAAAGACAAATTATAACGTCAACATTCCTCGCTTTCATTGTGTTAGTTGTGACATCAATTACCTATCTCGGAAAATTCCCAGTTTATAATTGGTCCTTACTATGGGAAATTCAAATGATGGACATTCCGATTATCATTTCCCTTCCTTTATTAAGCATCATTATCGGAATGGTATTCGGGATTGCTTCCGGTTATTTCTGGAGAAAACAACTTCAGGAAATTGACAATGGTTTGATGCAGTTGGAAAACGGTCAACCTCTAGAGGAAAGCAACGGGGTAAAAACAAGGGAAATCATTCAACTCTCAAATCGAATGACGAAGGTTCAGAAACATATCACTCAACAAACAATACTATCGCAAAAGCTTGCAAATGAAAAAGCAGAGGAACAGGAAAAAAGGATTCAGGAAATCGTTTCCCAAGAACGAAATCGTTTAGCTCGCGAGCTCCATGATTCTGTCAGTCAACAGCTGTTTGCAGCTAGCATGCTTATGTCGGCATATAATGAAACCCAATCTTCTAAAGATCCTTCAAGTCAAAAGCAATTAAGGATGGTTGAAGGAATGATCCAGCAATCTCAACTTGAAATGAGAGCACTACTACTTCACCTCCGACCTGTCGCTTTAAAAGGGAAATCTCTACAAGAAGGAATGAAAGAGCTGCTTGTGGAATTAACTCAAAAAGTTCCGATGGAGATTCAGTGGAAGCTTGAGGATATGTGTTTAGATAAAGGAATTGAAGATCATCTTTTCAGAATCCTCCAAGAGTCGGTTTCTAATACTCTAAGGCATTCAAAGGCATCCTCATTAGAAATTCTTTTAATCCAAAGAGATTCACTTGTCATTATGAGAATTGTCGACGATGGTGTCGGTTTTAGTGTGGAAGAAGCAAAAACGGGCTCATATGGCCTTCAAAACATGGAAGAAAGAGCCTTAGAAATTGGTGGGGCGTTAAAAATTATCAGTGTCCCAGATAAAGGAACCCGATTGGAAGTTAAAGTGCCCATAGTAGAGAGTGTAGGTGAAAAAATTGATTAAAGTATTATTCGTTGATGACCATGAAATGGTAAGAATCGGTGTCACGTCCTACCTTGCTGCACAGCCCGATATTGATGTAGTAGGAGAGGCGGAAGATGGCTCCATTGCTGTCGATCTTGCTCTTGAATTAAAGCCCGATATTATCCTGATGGACTTAGTCATGAAAAATATGGACGGCATCCAAGCAACTAAGAAAATCATCGAAAGCTGGCCAGAAGCAAAAATCATCATTGTCACAAGCTTTCTAGACGATGATAAAGTCTATCCGGCACTTGAAGCAGGGGCAACAAGCTATATGCTGAAAACGTCTAAAGCAAGTGAAATTGCCGATGCTGTTCGTGCTACTCATCTTGGCCAAACGGTGTTAGAACCTGAGGTTACGGGAAAAATGATGACGCGAATGAGAAAAGGAAATCAAACTCTTCCCCACGAAGAATTAACAAATAGGGAATTGGAAATTCTCCTTTTAATGGCAGAAGGAAAAACAAATCAAGAAATTGCAGACGAATTATTTATCGCTCTTAAAACGGTGAAAACACATGTAAGCAATATCCTTGGAAAACTAGATGTTCAAGATCGTACACAAGCGGTTATTTATGCTTTCAAACACGATCTAGTTGAGTAAAAACCTGGCACTTTAATAATGTGCTGGGTTTTTTTTGTTGTTAAAGAGTTTTTAATTTAAACAAGCCTCAAAGTGATGGCGGGAGGGAGCGAAATTTGTTGATAAATGTCGAACGGTCAATAAATTACGGTTTTCGGACAAATAACTCCCTTTAACGGACAAATTAATGGTCACCACGGACAAATAAATAATCATAACGGACAAAATATCTTATTCAGTGCGTAAAATTTTTCCTGTTGCGTGCTTTATTAAACTTGTTGGGGCTACTTTTTAGAGAAACTAGGGGGAGTCTTGTGGAACTGACAGATCTTTCTGAAATATGGGATAATATTCTGGGAGGGGATTTTAATGAGAACAAAAACAAATAAAACAGTAATGCACAGTTATCCAGGAATGGTCGCCCTCGTAACAGTTTCATATGATGGTCAAGACAATATCATGGCTGCGGGCTGGCATTCGTATATTTCCTATGAACCACCCATATACGGTGTTGCAATCGGTAGGGAAAGACATACATATCAACTTGTTAAAGATGCAGGTTCCTTTGCGATAAACTTTTTACCTGCCCAATACTCAGAATTTATTCAAAGTACTGGTGTCTATTCGGGAGCAGATGTGAATAAATTTGAACAGGGGAAGATGACGTTTGATCGTGGGATTACCACCAATGCACCGATTTTACATGAAGCCTATGTTGCCTATGAATGTAAAACCATTGATGTCAATTCGTATGGAGATCATGATTGGTTTGTAGGGGATATCATCCATTTTTACCGAGATGATGAAAAGTTTTTAGCGAATGGTTTGCCTGATTTTGAAAAAATAAGCATCCCACTTTATCTCGGTCGTTCACAGTACACAATTGTAAACAAAACTAGCGAAGTGAAAATCATGATATAAGGATGGAACAATGATTCAGGGAGAGAACAAAATTGTTGGATAACATAGATAAGCGAAATCGTTTAGATGAAGAGGTTTTTAGCTATCGAGTCACTAAAAATAATATAGTATTTACCTGAGTTTCATGGAAAACAAATCAAGACTCTTAAGGGGAAAGAAGCAGAGAAGTTTATAAGTAAAATCAATCAAGCTGAAAACGAAAAACAGATACAGCTTATTCTAGCTAAAGTAACGGGGAATTTTAAAAGGGGGAATGAACGAACTGTTAATCGCAAGAAAAATTGAATGTTCATCATAAAAAAAGATGACCCATCCTCGAAACGCAGGAGGCGGGTCATCTTTTTTAATCCGTTCCAGGACCATTTTTAATTTCAATGTAAAGGATAAGGGCGGTGATGGCGTGAAAAACGATTCGCACAACCGGAAAAAAGTTTAAGAAAGATGCGATGATTCCAAACGCACTACCCAAAACGGGTTCTTTTTCAGATCTTGAAATGTACAGAACACATGCATGCCATATTGCGATTAAGCATAAGTAATATGGAATTGTGTCACCAGCAATATTTCCAAGCATCGGAATCGCTAAAAATAACTCGATCGAAAAGGACAACCATTTTATTCGAGAGATCATGACATCCACCTCCTACCTTCATCTTATGGAGAAAGAAGAGGATGTTGCCTGTTTTAAGTTGAAAAAATTAAACTGACTTCCGACTTATTCATGGAAATAGATGTCTGGAGAGCTAGCTTGAATAAAGAGCAAAAAATGTAGGGATACAGGTTATTTTCAATGAAAGTTAGCTAATTGCTTGTTTATTCTTTGCAATAATTGTAGGTAAGGGCAATGCGAAAGTCTTTTCCAGGGGGGAATTCCGAGATTAATTAGGCAAGTATCGCCATAATGAAGTTTCTGCCAATTTCAATTTTGGGGTCTATTTTCAACTTTGTTTATTTATTTTTCAACTTAAGGCCCTCTATCGATAACTCTCCAAAGTTCGACAAATCCGTTGTTCTCATTGAGTAAATAGATTGCCTAAATCCAATACAAATGTTAACCTTTTAATAAATAAGGTTAACAAATAAAAGAGGTGAAAAGTTTGAAAGGCTTTTTTATTACTGGAACAGACACGGAAATTGGTAAAACCATGATTACTGGTCTTTTAACTCGCTATTTCTTAAGTAAAGGTGTAAAGGCTTTTCCGTACAAGCCGATTCAAAGTGGTGCCATACAGGTAAACGGCAAATGGGTTGCGCCTGATGTCAAATTTTATGAAGAGATAACCAATCAGTCTTTTAATAATGAGACTAATACATATCTATTGAATACACCGAGTTCCCCGCATCTTGCTGCCATGAAAGATCATATACAAATCGAACCGCACAAGATCATACAACAGGTGGAGAAGCTTATGGCTCAGAAAGATCTCGTTTTTGTGGAAGGGGCTGGCGGTTTAATCGTTCCCTTAAATGAGGAGACGACAATATTAGACCTTATTGAAGATGTATCCTTGCCAGTGATTCTGGTAGCTCGTGCTGGCCTTGGAACAATCAATCATACAAGCCTTTCTGTTATGGCGTTAAGACAGCGGAATATTCCAATAGCAGGAATTATTCTTAATCAGAATTCTCCTGATGGAAACGAGGAAATTGAAGTAGATAATCAGCGGATGATTGAGAAGCTGACTGGAGTTCCTGTTATCGGAAAACTTAAATACATAGATTTAGATAAAGAAAAGCTGAGTGAGTTAGATGAAAAGCAATTGATGCATAATTGGAAAATGGAAATCCTAGAGGAGGTATGAATCATGGAGTCTCAAAAGCTCGTTGAAAAAAGTAGTCAATATTTATGGTTACCGTTTACACAAATGAAGGATTATGATGAGAATCCTCTTATTATCGAAAGTGGAGAAGGGGTTCGTCTTCGCGACATAAATGGAAATGAATATTTAGATGGCTATTCTTCACTATGGCTAAATGTTCATGGTCATAGAAAAGAAGAGATAAACAATGCCATAAAGCAGCAGCTTGATAAGATTGCCCACTCTACTTTATTAGGTGCTGCAAACGTTCCGTCGATATTGCTTGCTGAAAAGCTTATTGATTTAGCACCGAACAGCTTAAAAAGAGTTTTTTATTCGGATAGCGGTGCAACTTCTGTGGAAATTGCGATTAAGATGGCCTATCAATATTGGCAAAATAAAGGACAAGGGAAGAAACAAAAATTCATCACGCTGCAAAATGCTTATCACGGTGATACAGTGGGAGCGATTAGTGTCGGAAAGGTAGATATCTTTCACCGAGTCTATAAATCTCTTATGTTTGAATCGCTTGTAGTCACCTTTCCAGACCCTTATCATCATCCTGAATCACTAAATTCAGAAACGATTCGTGATCGTGCTCTGGACGAATTGGAGAACATACTAGCAGAACATCATGAGGAGATTGCTGGTATGACAGTAGAATCAATGATCCAAGGTGCAGGCGGTATGAATATTATGCCAAAAGGGTATTTGAAAGGGGTAGAAGAACTTTGTCGAAAGTATAAAGTTCTTCTTATTGTCGATGAAGTAGCAACAGGTTTCGGGAGAACAGGGAAAATGTTCGCGGTGGAGCATGAGGAGGTGGAACCCGACATTATGACAGTAGCGAAGGGGATAACAGCTGGTTATTTACCTATTGCTGCGACACTAACAACAGAGGAAATCTACCAGGCTTTTTACGATGATTATACAAGTTTAAAAACCTTCTTTCATGGCCATTCCTACACAGGAAATCAGCTAGGATGTGCCGCTGCCCTTGCCAATTTAGAAATATTTGAAAGAGAAAAGCTCGTACAGCAGGTTCAAGAGAAATCTAAATTAATAGAATCCCTTCTTGAGCCCTTAAGGGATCATCCTCATGTCGGGGATATAAGACAATTAGGGATGATTTGCGGGATCGAGTTGGTGAAGGATAAGAAGAAAAAAGTACCATTTGAATGGGCTCAAAGAATTGGTTATTGGACAACCATTAAAATGAGAGAACTCGGCATGCTGACTAGACCTGTAGGGGATACGATCGTCTTTATGCCCCCACTTGTAACAAGTGAGAAAGAGTTAGAAGAAATGGTATTCATTTTGAAATCTGCAATTGAAGAAATCACGACAGAAGCTGCTACAGCACTAGAAGTATAGATCAATTAGTTAAAGCCATGCGGTTATTGAAACGCATGGCCTCTTTCAATCTAATTAAGATTAATATCTATTTTTTTATTATACTAATAAATAAACAATGATAACTTGCCTTCACACCATACTCGTCCATGAAGTTTGTTTCATACTGGTGAAACAATTCTTTAAAAAAAGCAGGCCCTAAATATGAACTTTCTTTGTTACTATTAGTTGCTCCAATTTTTTTTATAGAGGTGAAAAATTGTTTTACAGTAGGAAAATATTCTATTTCTAACAGTTGTTTTCCTTTCATCTCATAAGGGAGCTCTTCGAACGATTGGAGTACATGTTCACAAAGTCGATACAAATCTTCAAAAGAGTAAAAGGACTGGCCGAGTGAATGCTGAATAGGAAGGTTTAATGTTTCTTTTGTATATTGGAACGATGTATGGAGTTCTTGGAAGGTCTTATTCCCAAAAGTTGAAAATACGATTCTACCATCATCGTTTAAAAGTCCGAATAATTTTTCAAGGACAGACTGGAAATCATTTAACCATTGAAAGGTTGCATTAGAAATAATCAAATCATAGCTACTTGAAAAGCTCAATTCCTCAATATCCCCACAAAAGAAAGTAATCCCATCCAACCCTCTTGTTCTCTCTTTTGCAATTTCAATCATTCCTGGAGCCAAGTCGATGGCTGTAATCTTTGCGTTTGGATAGGTCTCACTAAGCAGCTGCGTTACATAACCGGTTCCACAACCAATTTCCAAAACATTGATATTCCCGGCACTCCCCATTTTAGGCAATGAATGGATCAGTTCCATCCCCATTCTCTTTTGAACACTTGCATACTTATCATAGTTTTTAGCATTTTTACTGAACCGTTTTTGCAGTAATTGTTTATTAATCATGATGATGGATCCCTTCGGAAAATCTAGAAATGATTTGTGCACATTTTTCTGTCTCAGTGAAAAAAGGCATATGACCCGCTTCTTTTAAAATATAGATCTCCGATTCTACTTGAAGTTTCTTATGGATAAAAGTAGATGCCTCATGTAAACAAATCTCATCATCCTGACCGTGAATCAGTAAACATTTTGCTTTGATCTTACTAAGTTTCATGCTGACATCTGCATTCATTAAATAATCCAAGCCATTCATAAGGGACTCTAGATCATCCCCCAGAAAATGATCGTGAACTAGATTCATAAACTGATGAAAATCGTTCTTGCCCTTATCCGTTTTCGAAAACATCTCTTTGTAAAAGTGAGTAAGTGTTTTTTCCTTATTTCTTTGAAGCTGTTTCTTCATCTGCTTGACAACGATTGGATTAAAGCCATAAGGGTATTGTTCATTTGAAGTAAAACGACTCATTCCTCCAAACAAAATGAGTCTGGATATTTTATTCGGATATGTACTTGCCATGTCAAGGGCTGGAAGGGATCCTAGTGACCAGCCTAGTAACCAGACCGGCTCATGAATAGAATCTAATTTGTTATTTACCCTTTCCTTGAATTCACTTTCATTCTTAACTCCTCTCCAATCAAGAAAGGAAAGGTGAAAGGTTTTAGAGAGTGTTTGAATCAAGGGGCTAAAAACATGACTTTCCATTCCCCAACCTGGAAGCATTAATAGATGTGGGCGAATCATCTTATCACTCCCATCTTTGCTCCGACAAGAGCAATTTTTTCAACGGCCCACTCAATATCTTGTTTACGATGATCGGCTGTAATGGTAAAACGAATTCTAGCTTGATTCTCTGGAACGGTTGGAGGTCTGATGGCGATTGCAGCCAATCCTTCATGCCGTAGTAGTTCAGCAAATTTAATCGTTTTTTCGTTACTTCCAATCATGATGGGAACAATCTGTGATTGACTTCCACAAAGATCAAATCCATGGCCTGTAAGTAACTTTCGAAAGTAAGCAGCATTCTTTTGAAGAAGGAAGCGTCTTTCTTGATCCCTTTGAGCAATCTCAATAGCAGCCTTAGCAGCACCTAGTATGGCTGGGGGAAGTGCGGTTGAATAAATAAATCCGCGCATACGGTTCGTAAGGTAGTCTATAAGCCAAGACTTTCCAACAATATAGGCACCGAAACCTCCAAGGGCTTTACTGAAAGTCCCCATATGAATATCAACCTTATTTTGGAGGCCAAGATGATAGGAATAGCCTTCGCCCTTTTTTCCATAAACTCCGGTGGCATGAGCTTCATCAATCATTAATAGGGCATTATATTGTTCTTTAATTTGAACAAGCTCTTTAATGTGAGCGAAATCACCATCCATACTAAATAATGAATCTGTCACAATTAGTTTTCTTGCATTATCGTTATTTCTCTTTAGCATCGATTCTAAATGCTCTAAATCATTATGCCGATATCTCATAAATTTTGCGCGGCTCAAAATCGTTCCATCCACAATGCTTGCATGGTTCAATTTATCACTATAAACGTAGTCACCTCTACCTGCCAATGAAGAAATAATACTTACATTAGCTGTATAACCACTATTTACGATAATACCTGCTTCAGCATTTTTCCAAGACAGGAGCTCCGATTCTGTCTCCTCATAGAGCGGATGATTGCCAACGATTAACCTTGAAGCCGTTGCCCCTGCACCATATGTTTGGATTGCAGCAATCATTGCTTTTTTTAAGCGTTCATCACCGGCATACCCCATATAGTTATTTGAGGCTAGATTCATCAACTTTTTTCCTTCAATCCGAAGCCACGGATCATAAGCACACTCGGTTGTAATAAGGTTACGCGTCTGAGATATTTCCTCTAACTGGCGAAGTTCAGATTGGGTTTCTTTTTCCCACTTGATTTGTTTTTCTCCTAGCATGATTGGTACCTCACTTCTACTATATAAAAAATAATAATGTTAACTTAATATAATTATAGGTTAACATATTTTTGTGCAAAATAGTATAAATCTGAGTTTACATTCACGATTTTGGAGTAGGTGCAAATGTTTCTTCTGAAGCACATTGAAAGGATTTTTTATAAGCAAGATTTATGCGGGGAAACGCCGGGTTTATGATTCAGTATCTGGAATTTATGCGTGGGAGATAAATATTTGTGAGTGGAAAAGCAGATTTATGAGCCTGGACAAGGTTTGTGCGCAAATCTGTTAGTATTCTGAGTTAGAATCTGAACTTTATGTGCGTAAACTCAAGGTTTATGAGCTGAACCACCGGTTTTGGTGTAAAGAATCATGGAGGAAGCTAGTAATAAAATGTGCATCCTCAGATCAAGAATGTCTTTTATATAAATAAAAACACGATGAGAATCCTGCTTCTCATCGTGTTTTTTATTTATTCCAGCCCTTCAATCACCATTTCTTTCACTGGTAAGAACTCTTCACCAGTTGCCATGAAGTGAACGTTTACCTTATCGCCTTCCTTCAAATAGATGGCTAAAGGAGTATTTTCAGATGAAACAATGTAGCTTTTCCGGTTATCTAATAAAAATGAAACGATCGTGTAATCTCCAGATTTTTCTTTATAGACTCTTACAACGGTTCCGCTTACTTGCTTTACTTCCGCATCAGAACTACCGTCTACAGTGCTTCCACCTTTTTGCAGTGCAATTTTATATTTTTTAATCGCATCATTTGGGGTGTTTCCATAAGCAGAGATTTCTGGGTTCGCTGCAGATACGATAAAATAGTTTTGCAGAAAACCGTTAGAATCCAGAACAGGTGTTAACCAACTAGCTTCACCGTAGAAATTATAGAGAACAGGCATTTCCCCATCCCATTTCTTCTCGATGAATTTCTTTTCAATAATATCTAAAGCACCTCTTGAATCCATGTAGGATTCTTCGAGATTCCCAGTATAATAGGTCGCTTCTCCGGTTCTTGAGTTTGTAAGTGAGTACCCAAGCATCGAGTCGACTCCTTCTTTAGGACTTGTAAAATCAGTGAAGTAATACATATTACCATTTTCATCAAAGATCGGACTGACATTCGCTTCTGTTCCTTCATCTGAAGGAAGCTTCACGTCTGATTTCCCGAATTTACTATTCCAAAAGCCTTGCACATAATTTCCGAAGTAGCTGTTTTGCAAACTGACGGCTTCGGGTGATACAGCACCATCAATAAATTCTGGAACATCTGCTAGTGTGTATGATTTCGTTTCACCGTTCTTAGGATTCACTAAGACAATTCCTTTAACCGTAAATCCATTACGAGCAGATACAAATTCACCATATGTCCGGATATAATATGGTTTTCCTTTATCATCGACCTCTAGCTGTGCATCTCCATAAAAAATATGCTTTGGATACTGCAAACGAATGTGACGCTCAATATTTTTATTAAAATAAGCGGAAGGGGTGTAAACCATATCCTCTTTTATAAACTTTGGATTAGCAGAGGAATCAGTTGCACTTAAAGTGAAGTATCCTGGTGTTTTGTCACCATTCCACCATTTGAAAAATCCAGAGAACTCCACTGGGGCAATATACACATAGTCTCCGTCAACTTTTTGAATTTGCAGATTTCCAAGTTCATAATAACTTGTATTTGGAACTTGACCAAATGCCTTTTTCATTTTGTTACGGGCAAATTGTGGTGGAACACTTGCAGGCGTTTCTTTTTCATCAAATGCCTCGATTTCCACTTTTTCCGTCATTTCCGCATGTTCATATTTTTCATCGGCATTAAATAGAAATGCTGTTAGAAAATAAGCGCCTACGATGAGACTTCCAATGAATAGGACTGCTTTGATCATCCGTTCCTTTCCAGTAGCGAATAATGCCCCTGCAGCGGTAACAAGAATCACAAGCACCCATAATGATGTGAAATTTCGATCAAGATTACTAAAATAGTAGAAAGCCAATACAGCGGGTACTAATAATAGTACGGTAGCTGTTAAGACGGTCTTTAGCGGAGGATGAGTTCCCTCTTTCTTACTTGATGTTTTATTTTTTGAAATGGGTATAAGCACAAGTGCCGATGCTAACCCAACAATGAGTGAAAATAGAAATATATTTCCCATAAGTTCTCCTTTCAAAGCTGTTGATTATTCATTCTGTTTTATATACGGATTACTTTGAGGAAAAGTTTCAGGGAGGGATAAATAGTTATTTAGGGAATTTAATATATATCGCCATATCTTAGGGGGAGAAAATGAAGGATCTAGAGGAAGAATATCCAATCTTAAAAGAGGATAAATACCACCGTAAAGTAAAAAAGAGAAACAAGTATTTCTTACTCGATTTTTTGGGGGCTATTTTTAGGTTTATATTTGGACTGTTATTTAGGTAAGGAGTTGCTTATAAAGAATTGACAATTCGATAATCTAAGGGGGAAATGATATGGAGAATCGAGTCGATTAGAAAGGCAGAGAAAAATATTATGATGAATGTTATGATAACCATACATTATTCTAAGCAGGTTCATGGCTGCATAAACTTGTAAAAACACCTGATAGATTTAATTCCTTTGTTGCAAACAATTGCAATTACATATGTAGTGAGAAAAAGCTAGATATAGATAACAATCTTAAGAAACAAAGGCAGTTAAAATTGATTTTAAAAGTTAGATTACGTACATATACCTGCACAAATAAACGAAAAGGTTCATTTAGAAGGATTAAATCCCATTATGCTTGTGCTATAATACGAATAACAGCATAACGGAAGATGGGGTAGCGGCTCACACTCCCAAAAGTAAGAAGGGGGGTGATACGCTAAATGATTGCGATAGAAGACGTTCTAACATTGATGATTTCGTTTGGCACTTTAATCGTAGCAATAATTGCGGTTACAGAGAAAAAGAAGTAACCATCGCCCCGTCTGCTCATAAGGGTTAAGATGATTACTTCCTTTCATTGACTCTAGGTGAGCCGCTGCACTTTCGATGCAGTTTATGCTGTGGAGGAGTTCTGATTGCCGTCAGAACTCCTTTTTAGTTTACTTTGTTACTCTTATTATATACATAATTCAATTATTTAGTAAAGTGTCATCTAAACCTTGTGAGAAATGATGGGCTTGTCCACAAACCAAAGGTTCTTTTTATTTTGATTCCTTTAATAAATCCCGAATTTCTTTTAAGAGTACTTCTTTGTTGTCTACTATTGGGGCTTGTGCTTCTTCTTTTTTCTTATAACGATTGAAGAAACGAACGACCATAAAGATAGAAAATGCGATAATTAGGAAATCAAGAATCGATTGAATAAAGGCTCCATATTTGACAACCGCATTTCCCACTGTGAAGGAAAGTTTGCTAAAATTGATTCCACCCATTAAAAGACCTACAAGTGGCATAATGATGTCTGCCACTAAAGAAGTAACAATTTTACCGAAAGCGGCACCAATGATCACGGCAACAGCTAAATCTAAAACGTTACCTTTTAATGCAAACTTTTTAAATTCTTGTAACATAATCTCACCTCTAATAATTTTGTCGAATGATAGCGCTACTAATACTATAATTGTACATGTTTGTTACGACAATAAGAGATTTATAGTGAATAATTCCTCTTTTATGTAGACTACCACTAAACTTTTGAACTATGCATGCTATGATTTCATTAAAAAAAGACAACCCTGTAAAATTTGGTTGTCCTGCTGAATGGCTGATTCCGTAAATTTTTTAAAAGTTCCTTTTACATTAATAATAAAATGGGTAAGGGAAGAAAAACGGAAATAAAAATATTGAAAATGGAAAACGTCTTCTACGATAACGACGATATCTTCTTCTGTAACCACCGTATTGTTGTCTATCATCGTCAATCTCATCTACTGTTTCAGGAACGAGCATGGTAACACCTTCATCATCCATATCCTCAAGAATTCCTTCAATTTGATTCCCATCGTTCATTTGAGCAATGACATAAAAATTCATGTATTTTTTACATACGTGCTTTACATTCCGAAAGTCATTTCCTTCTTGGAAATAATTATTTTGTGAATCTTCATATTGGTTCCAAGGCATATTACTGTTGTACATGTATATTTCCTCCTTTGCATAAATAGGATATTCACCTATTTTAATTTCGTTACAAGAAATTCCTTTCAGAGAAATTTACATGAAAGTAGGAAGGATACAAATTAAAAAGTCCCTTCTTTAAAGAGGGACTTTACAGGAGAAATTTTTATATGTATTTTGTGAATGTTGGGCGTTTCATTAAAATGATGGAAAAGGGTGCACTGTTTAGAAAGTACACCCTTTTGTAAGGCTGTCACAAAACCAAGGGTTAGAAAACCACTACTTCATTTAGAAGAAACCCACTAAAACGCCTTTATATATGGATGATGGTGGTTCTGAACCCCTTTTGGGACAGTCTTAGTAACCGTATCCAAATCCACCTGCTCCAACGATAATGAGCAAGATAAACAATACGACAATCAACGCAAATCCGCCACCTGCAAATCCAGACATTTACATTCACCTCCACCTTACAGTTCAAAAGCAACATGCAATGTCAGTTTATGTTCCAAGATATATATCCGGGAGGGCACTAGCCTCGTATTTTATATATTTCTTTATATTTTTTATTTAAAAATTTGGTTGTTTTTCAAAAAAGAGTAGTGGGGGTTATGAATTTCCTTCACCCTTTTTTCATTCGACGGTGGCGGTTAGCAGGTAAGTGATTCCTCTAGATGATTAAGGTTTTTTATTATTCTTTTTGTGTCTTAAAAAGGTTCTTAATTTATTCACTGTTTCCTTATCGATTATTGTATCCCTAATTTTTAAACCAAGCCTCCGATAATAACTGAATCGCCTCTTGTATCTTTTTTTCCGTGAGAATAGCGAATCCAAGTAACACAGTACCGTTATCAAATGCACCAAAAGTGGAAACGGGGTATACTTTGATACTATATTTTGCTGCCTGAGAAATAAGCTCGGCTTCAGTCATTCCATTGTTTGGACGCAAAAGGATATGTAAACCGGAATCCTGGCCGATTACTTCAACAGATTTAGGAAAGTAGGTGGAAATCGCTGATACCAATACATTTCTTTTCTTCTGATATACGACGCGCATTTTATGGATATGTTTTTCCCAATGCTCTTCTTGTATAAATCTGCTTAAGATCTCTTGGTCTACTCGTGAAACGGACTGAGTATAAAAGAAAAAGTCCGTTTGATAGGTTTGAACGAGTGGTTTTGGAAGAACCATATAGCTTACACGTAATGAGGGGAGCAATGCTTTTGAAAATGTTCCAATATAAATGACTTTTTCATTTGCATCTAATCCCTGTAATGCGGGGATCGGTTTCCCTGTGTAGCGAAATTCACTATCATAGTCATCTTCAATAATATAACGGTTTTCTTTTTGTTCAGCCCATTTTAAAAGTTGCATCCGTCTTGCGATTGGCATGATCATGCCGCAAGGGAATTGATGTGATGGTGTAACAATGGCTACATTTGCCTTACTTTCCTCTAACTTCGAAAGGACGAGCCCATCTTGATCAAGTGGGATCAACTTTACCTCTTCCGGTTTCTTTTCAAAAGAGACAAGTTTGCGATGATATCCTGGGTTTTCCACTGCAAATATACTTCCTTCTAACAACTGAAATACTTTCCCTAACAGATAGGGCGTTCCAGCTCCGATCACGATTTGACTTGGAGAACACCTGACACCGCGCGATTCGAATAAATACTTTGCAATGGCTTCGCGAAGCTCCCATTCACCTTGTGGATGTCCAAGCAGAAGGACTTTTTCATTATCCTTTCTTAAAATATCGTTAGATAGCTTTCGATAGATTCCAAATGGGAACGCTTCGGTATCTATTCCTGTATTCGTAAAGTCATAGGTAAAGTCTTGATTCCGATAAGATTTTTCTTCTACATAAGGAAGTGGACTTTCGACCGTGATAAGGCTAGGTTCTACTTCACAAACAAAGAATCCTTTCCGAGGAAGGGTTTCAATATAACCTTCAGCTACAAGCTGTTCATAGGCAGCTTCAATTGTATTTTGACTAATTTGCAAATGACTTGCTAGCTTTCTTTTGGAAGGAAGCTTCGAGTGCGGTGCCAATGATCGGCCTTTTATTTCTTCTTTAATATAGGTATATAACTGAATGTATAGAGGTTTACTACTTTGTGAATCTAGATTTGGTGTTAAATCTATCATAGGAAAACTGACCCCCTTGATTTTAATGTATTTGACTCTTTTTACAATGTCAACTAATCGATATAATACCTTCATGTTTATCATTTCCGTGATGGAAAATCAAGTAACGTAATGAGGAGGAATACATCATGCAAAAATCACGTCGAATGGGCCTATTGATGATTATTAGTGGTGCTACATTATGGGGCATTTCAGGTCCAATGATTCAATGGCTTTTTCAAAATACGGAATTGACATCTAGTGACTATCTCATTTTTAGATTATTATTAGCAGGCCTTTTTATTTTGGTTTTTTTATTATTTAAAGGCCATAATATATTCGCTATATGGAAGCATCCTAGCCATAGAATCCATCTAATCGTCTTTGCTGTTTTAGGAATGCTTGGGGCGCAGTATGCTTTTGTTGAAACAGTAAGAATAAGCAATGCCGTAACAGCTACATTGTTTCAATTTCTCGGGCCAGTCCTGATTCCGATTTATATTGCTCTCAAAGATAGAAAGTTACCAACTTTGATGAAAGTATTGGCTGTTTTAACGGCCTTCATTGGAACTTATTTTCTTATAACAAACGGATCTGTTGAAAATCTTGTATTGTCCAATAATGCGGTTATTTGGGGAATATTAACGGCACTGGGCTTCACATTTTATACTCTCCAACCGATTAACCTTATAAAAAGGTGGGGAACAATGGTCATTGTCGGTTGGGGATTATTAATAGGAGGAATCGTATTAGTCTTTATCAACCCTATAAATGATTTTCAGAGATTGACAGAGTCTGTTACCTTAAGCACCATGACTATGTTTCTCCTTATTATTTTAAGTGGAACCTTTTCTTTTCTTTTATATATTGGAAGTTTAAAATATTTATCAGCAACAGAAACGGGAATTCTATCAAGTATCGAACCACTTGTGGCAGGGATCCTTACTGTCACATGGTTAAACGAATCATTCGGGGGCTTTCAATTAATAGGGGGAGGGTTTATTATCCTTGCAGTCATCCTATTAACGATGCCAGAAAAGGAATTTGAGAAAAAAGTAGTGGCTTCGGAGCGAGTATCTTGAGAAGAGCGGAAGTTCCATTTGAATTTGTGAAAAAATAGCCTATTATCGCTCAACCTCTGTAAGTATTCGCAGAGGTTGTTTTTTTATAATAATGAAATAGATCGATTGGGTAAAAGGAAACGAATGACAAAAAGGAATATCTAAATCGCAGCCTATTGTTTGAATTATTGAAGAGGTCAATTATGGGTACTTTGTTCTTTGAAAAGATAATTAATTCTTCCTTTATCTAAATCATAAAATACAATCACATAATCATTTGATTTGTCAGTGATTTCTTTTCCGTAGGGGTAATCATGACAATCTTCTATTGCAACGTCTTCACCCTCAAAATTCTCCACAATCCACTCCTCTATAATTTGAGTTACTTCTGTCAATTTCTCACCTCTAATAAATAGTTTTATATAGTGTTACCCTACCCGTTTTTAAGAGGTATAAACTCCTTGTATTACAGCTTCGTTAAAATTATTTCATTCCATTGTTGTAAATTTATTGAAATTTTAACATTTCATTGGGAGAGGAAAAGTTAAACTAAGAGAGGTTACATGCAGTGAGCATGAATATTTTAAGACGTAGAAGTGATTTTTTGAGTTTTTATATTTTCTGAAAAAGTTACCTGGTTTTGTAGCAAACATAACATATGTGAAAAGGAGGCTGGGTTAGAAAATGAACAAACACTACCCTTTAACCGATGCTCAAAAAAGAATGTGGTATACAGAATCGATGTTTCCCCATACTGGTGTCTCGAATATTATTGGTCGAATAAAATTTCTTGATGTAAATATTGAATTGATGCAGAAGGCGATTGAAGTTCTTGTTTCTAATTATGAGATGTTACGTGTCAGACTTTCATTACAAGAGGGAATGGAACCAACTCAATACAAAGCAAAGGAATCATCGGTAGATTTAAAAGTAGTGGATCTAAGTGAATATCATAAGGGGAAAGTGGAAGACTGGTTTCAAGAAAAGGCCAAAGTTCCCTTTTCTCTTTACGATTCATGCCTTTATGAATTTGTTTTAGTCAAGTGGAGAGAAGAGGCGTTTTTACTGATTAAATGCCATCACATGATATTAGATGGAATTTCGGTGAATCTGATCGGGCAAAAAATTGAAGAGATTTATGAACAGTTCAAACGAGGTTATTCTATTGATATTATAAATCCGTTTGGATTAACAAGATATATAGAGTCCGAGACTGAATACATAGAGTCTATGCGGTTTCAAAAAGATAAACGATATTGGCATCAAGAATTTGATACGATTCCTGACTATCTATCAACTCGTGTGGATGAATTGTATACAAAAAGTTTAGAAGCCAATCGGAAGGCATTTGTCATTCCACCTGATTTAAAGCAGAAGATGGATATGTTTTGCCAAGAGCACCAAACCAGCATGTATACATTGTTTATGTCTGCGCTTTTTATTTATTTTTCTCGTATTTACAATGAAAAAGAAATCGTATTGGGAACTTATGTCGGTAATAGGAAACGAGAAGAGCGCGATGTACTTGGAATGTTTGTAAGTACCGTACCTTTTCGTACGGAAGTGAGTGACCATTCTCCCGTTTTGGAATGGATGCAAGATGTAAAACGCAAACAGATGAGAATCTTTCGTCATCAAAAATATCCATATAACAGGTTGATTCAGGAGTTACAGAACCAAGGGTACGATGTGAAGCAACTTTTTACAGTCGGTGTTGAGTACCAAGAGATAACAGCAGAAGGTGATCAAATATTCAGTGGATACGATTTTTATGAAATCAATGTCCACATCAAAAACTATATGCATACGGATCAGCTTGTATTAAACGTTGATTATCGACAGGAAATATTTCAAGAGGGTGAAATCGAAAAGTTAACTGAACGTTTGATTACCCTTATCAAGAATATCATCCAGACTCCATACCTAAAGATCGCACAATTGGAAATCTGTACTGAATCAGAGAAGTGTAAACAGTTGGTCGAGTGGAATGGTACAGAAGCGGATTTCTCAAAGGACAAGACTATTGATGGACTGTTTTTAGAGCAAGTACAGAAAACACCAAATAACATAGCTGTTGTATACAATGAAGAGAAATTAACTTATAAGGAATTACATGAACGGTCAAATGGCGTTGCACATATGCTCAAGCAGCAGGGGGTGAAACCAGGTAATCGGGTTGGATTATTGATGGGAAAATCACTCGATGTAATCGTAGGTATGCTAGCGATTGTAAAATTGGGTGGGACCTATATACCCATTGATCCTGAGTATCCGCTTGAGCGGATTCGATACATGTTAGAAGATAGTGATGCACAAACGGTTTTAAGTCAATCCTGTGTTATTGAAAGATTGAAACCTCAAGGAACCTGGTCAAGTAAATGGATCGATATCCAAGAGATCAATCGGACGATGTCGGAATCTTTAAATCTACCATCCTTTCATCACCCAACTGATTTAGCATATGTGATTTATACATCCGGGACGACTGGACAGCCAAAAGGAGTCATGGTTGAACATAAAAGTGTCATTAATTTGGTTACATATAGTCAAGAAGAGTTCGGGATTCAATCAACTGATCGGATTGGACAATTTGCGAGTATTTCCTTTGATGCCTCTGTTTGGGAAGTATATGTTGGGCTTTTAACAGGAGCAAGTCTCTACCTTATATCAAAGGAAGTGATTCAGGATTCTACAAGGTTTGAATCCTATGTAAGTGAACAAAAATTAACAATACTTTCTCTATCGGCTACCTATTTAAAACAACTAAATTCAGAAAAAATGACTAGTTTACCACATTTACGTAAAGTCTTAGCTGTTGGCTCAGCTAGTTCCCCGGAGCTTGTCAGAAGATGGAAGGGAATCTATGTAAATGCTTATGGACCAGCTGAATCGACAGTTTATACGACCATGTGGCAAGGAGAAGGAGAAATCAATTCCTTATCCTATGCACCCATTGGGAAGCAGATTGCTAATACAAAAGTTTATATCGTTAATGAACATATGCAACTTCAACCAATCGGTGTTCAAGGAGAGCTATGCATCGGTGGTGTTGGACTCGCTCGTGGTTATTTGGGAAAACCAAAACTAACATCAGAAAAGTTTGTTCCCAATCCTTTTTCTTCAGGTGAACGAATCTATCGGACAGGAGATTTAGCTCGATACTTGCCTGATGGAAATATTGAGTTTTTGGGTCGGATGGATCATCAAGTAAAAGTGCGAGGCTACCGGATTGAATTAGGTGAGATTGAGACGGTAATCTCTGCATATCCAAAAGTGAAAGATGTTACCGTTCGAGATTGGAAAGATGATCAGGATGAAACGTATTTATGTGCGTATGTGGTAATGAATGAGAAAGTATCAAGCAGTGAGATTAAGAAATATTTAAGACAAAAACTACCTAATTATATGATTCCTTCCTTTGTCATAGAAATTGATGATATACCACTTACACCTAATGGTAAAGTTGATCGAACATTATTGCCAAAGCCAGATGGCACAAAGCTTCAAGTGAAATATGTACCACCAGTTACTGATATGGAAAAGAAGCTGACCCGTATTTGGCAGCAAGTTCTGGGTGTAAAAGAAATCGGCGTGACTCATCCCTTTTTTGAATTAGGTGGGAATTCCATTAAGGCCATTCAACTGGTGAATATCCTCAACCAAGAACGGATGAACGTAGAGGTACGGGATATCTTTCGTTATCAAACCATTGCCGAATTGAGTCTTCATGTAAATAAAAGGGCATCAAACGGGTTTCATTTACCTGCTGTTGTAGAAGATTTTGAAAACCTTCATCAACCATTTTCTTTAACGGAAATACAGTTGGCTTATTTACTTGGACGCGAACAACATTTTGAGTTGGGGGGAGTAGCCACACACAGCTATTTGGAATGGGAAACTTTATTGGATATACATCGCTTGAATCATAGCTTACAACAAATCATTGAACGTCATCCTATGTTGCGTGCCATCGTGTTATCAAATGGAACACAACAGATACTTTCTGAGTGGTTAACCTATACGATCGAAGTCGAAGATTTGACAGGCTTAAGTTTTAAAGAACAAGATCAACGGTTACATGCCGAGCGTTCCCGTATGTCACATCAAGTATTTTCACCTGAAAAGTGGCCATTGTTTGAGTTCAAAGCATTTCGTATAAATGATACCTCCCATCTGCTTTTTTGCAGCTTTGATGTGCTTGTGATGGATGGAGCTAGTTTACAAATCTTTTGGAAAGAGTTAATACAGTTATACCATCAGCCAGATTTACAACTTCCAGCATTGAGCTTGACCTTCCGTGATTATATGTCATCCTACCAACAAGTGAAACAAAGTGCAAAATATGAGCAATCAAGAAATTATTGGTTGGCTAAACGAAAGGATTTTCCAGCTGCTCCAGAGCTGCGTTTAAAGAAAAATCCCAATGATGTTGTACATCCCCGCTTCAAAAGTCTGTATCAAACGATAAGTCGGGAGAAATGGACCAAAATCAAGCAATTGGCGCAGAGAAACAAGGTGACACCTTCTTCTATGCTTTGTACAGCATATGGAGAGATATTGGCTCGTTGGTCTAATCAGAGGAGGTTAGCGATCAACTCAACGGTATTTAATCGTTATCCTGTTCATCCACAAGTCGAACAGATCATCGGTGATTTTACTTCCTTGATTTTGTTAGATCTTGATTTACCATCGGATGAATCGTTTATGAACAAGGTCCAAAAGACACAAGAGACGATGATTGAAGGCTTAGAGCATCGCTATTATGATGGGGTTCGATTTCTTCGGGATCTTATGCAGTTGGAGCAGATAGAAACCAGGGCTTTGATGCCAATCGTCTTTACTTCTATGCTACTCAATGATGATGAATTTAATTGGAATGATATCGGTTCTCTACGTAGTGTAACAGCACAGACACCTCAGGTCTATCTAGACTATGTTGTTACAGAGCAGAATGGTGAGTTAGTCATGATGTGGAATTATGTCGAACAGCTATTGGATGAGGACATGGTAGAGAAAATGTTTAATCAATATGTAACCATGATGGAACAATTAGCAGATCAAGGAGAGGTGGCCCCCCTTCAACTAACCGAGCCTGAACAAGTGTTGCTTACGCAATATAACCAAACAGAAGAGCATCTGCAGCCAGCAACGTTACATGAATTATTTGTTGAGCAAGTCAAGCAAACTCCCGATCAACTAGCTGTCGTTTTTGAAAAGCAGAGTATCACGTATGAAGAGTTAGATAGACGTTCTAATCAGGTAGCTCATTATTTACAAGAACAGGGCGTAGGAAAAGGTGATCGTTTGGGTGTGCTAGCTGCACGTAAGGTGGAGACAATTGTCAATTTATTGGGAGTGTTGAAAGCTGGGGCAGCTTACGTACCGATCGATCCAGATTATCCAAAGGAACGACAAGATTTCATCCTGGAACATAGTCAATGTCAGTCTTTGATTACTCCTGATTTATATCATATGGAAAACCTTTGTTATGCTCCCGATCATAACGTAATCAGTGGAGTCACACCGAAGGATTTGGCCTATGTGATCTATACCTCTGGTAGCACAGGGAAACCGAAAGGCGTGGTTATATCTCATGGAGCTGTAACTAATACCATTCAAGATGTGAACAAGAAGTTTATGGTGAATGAGGAAGATCGAGTAATTGGCATTTCTTCAATGTGTTTTGATCTTTCAGTTTATGATATTTTCGGTACCTTAAGTGCTGGAGCAACACTTGTGATGGTGAAAGACCACCGCGATATAGGTCAGTTATTAGAGACGATAAATCAACAAGCAATCACGATTTGGAATTCAGTTCCGGTGATTATGGACCTTGCCTTAGAATCGGTTCATTCACAAATTGTAAATAGCTCGTTGCGTTTAACTTTGTTAAGTGGAGATTGGATTCCGCTAACCCTTCCAGATAAAGTGAAAAAACATTTTCCAAATACTCAAGTGATATCACTAGGTGGGGCAACAGAAGCCTCGATTTGGTCAATCTATTATCCGATTGAAGAGGTGAGCCTAGGGTGGGGGAGTATTCCTTATGGTAGACCGCTTGCAAACCAACAATATTTTGTGTTGAATGATCAATTACAACCATGTCACATTGGCGTTGAAGGTGAGTTATTTATCGGCGGATGCGGGTTAGCAGAGAGCTATTTACACGATGAGGAGAAGACAAAGCAAGCATTTATCCAGCATCCACAATTCGGGAGACTCTATCGTACTGGCGATTATGGTCTTTTACATCGCCATGGTTATATTGAATTTTTAGGGCGAAAAGATCATCAAGTAAAGATTCAAGGTTATCGAGTCGAATTGGAGGAGATTAGTAATACGTTATTGACCCAACAGCCGATTACTCAGGCGGTTGTGGTCGATTGGAAGGGGAATGGAAGGAAAGCGCTTTGTGCTTATTTTGTTGCAGAAGTGACGATGGATGAATCTAAAATACGTGATGAACTTACTAATTTGTTACCTAAATATATGGTTCCCGCCTATTTTGTACAGCTAGAGAGTCTCCCCTTGAATCCCAATGGGAAGATAGATCGTAAAGCTCTACCTGAACCGAGCGGAACGTCACTGGAACAATTTGATTATGTCGGCCCACGCAATGAGATAGAAGCAAAACTCGTATCTGTGTGGGAACAAGTATTAAAAGTAGAAAAAGTAGGTATTCATGATGACTTTTTTGCACTAGGCGGTGACTCGATGCAAGCTATTCAGATCATTCAATTGCTTGCGAAAGAAAATCTTACCCTTAGTTTGTATAACTTATTCAATGCAGCAACCATTCAAGAAATCAGTCCTTATATTGAGGAGGGAAAGTCCATTAATCAGATGAACTACGGTTTAGACAAGACTGCGGCGATGAAAAAACCAAGTGATTTAGCAGATGATAGTCTTTCATCTCAAGAATTAGCATATATACAAGGGATTTTCGAGGACGAATAAGGAGGTTTATGATGGCGAAAGTAGAGAAGGTTTATGACTTATCACCAATGCAAGAGGGAATGTTGTATCATTCTCTCTTGCAAGAGGAAACAGAAACCTATTTTCAACAGGTGGATTTTTCAATACGAGGGAATCTTGATATTCAAGTTTTTGAACAGAGTATTCAAATGCTGATACAGAGACACGATATATTGCGTACAAACTTTGTTTATCGAAAAATTAAGAAACCTCAACAAGTAGTATTAAATCATCGAAAAGTACCTTTTCATTATATGGATTTATCTGATCAATCCGATAAAGAGTTTTTAAACTTGATCCAATCATTTTTAGAGGAAGACAGGCAATGTGGTTTTGACTTACGTAAAGAGAGTTTAATGCGTTTTGCTGTTTTCAAAAAAGATGAAAATGATTTTCGAGTGGTTTGGAGTTATCATCATATTCTATTGGATGGTTGGAGCATTGGGATCGTGATGAACGAATTATTACAACTCTACTCCTCACTTGTAAATGAACGACCAATTCAGTTAGAAAAAGTGAAGCCTTATAAGGATTTTATAGATTGGTTAAAAATACAAGATTATGAAGAATCCTTAGCCTATTGGAAACAATTTTTGCAAGGGTACCAAGAGCGGGCATTGATCCCTATGAAACCCAATCGAGTAGAGAATGACAACTACAAAACCGTTCACTTTACTCTTGGTGAAGAAATGACAAAAGAAATGGTCCATTTTAGTAAACAGCATCATGTAACGCTAAATATCATTTTTCAAACGATTTGGGGTGTGCTGCTACAAAGATATACCCATCAAGAAGATGTTGTTTTTGGAATGGTCCAATCAGGGAGAACAGCCCCCATACAGGGAATAGAAAAGATGGTTGGGTTATTTATCAATACAGTACCTGTTCGTATAGACAAAAGTCATGGTTCATTTCTAGAGCTTGCTCGAGAATTACAGAAACAGTTTTTTACATCAGAAAAGCATGGGTTTTGTCCACTATATGAAATCCAAAATCAAAGTGTACAAAAACAAGAGATATTTGATCATATCCTTGTTTTTGAAAATGTTCCATTGGATAAAGGTGCAGAGAATAACCTATATCATCAGGGACAAATGTTAAAGATCAGTGATGTGACTAGTTTTGCACAAACGAATTACCCCCTAACGATCACCGTTATTCCTGGAACGTCAGTGGAAATAAATATTAAATATAATGACTCATTGTATGACCATCAGTTTATTGATCGTATTGAGAACCATTTTAAAAAGGTTATTCAAACCATCATTGCTCATTCAGATATTCTAGTTCATCAAATCGATATACTGACAGATTCAGAGAAACAACAACTTTTGAAAATGTGGAATGATACTGACGCAGAGTATCCAAAAGAGAAGACGATTCATGAGTGGTTTGAGGAACAAGTTGATAAAGTTCCTCATCAAGTAGCCGTAGTTTTCAAGAACGAGCGACTTACTTATTTCGAGTTAAATGAGCGAGCAAACCGTTTAGCAAGAGTACTACAACAAACAGGTGTCAAGCCGGATAATCGCATTGGACTGTTGGTTGAACGTTCGCTGGATATGATTGTGGCCATGTTAGCAATTGTAAAGTCAGGTGGAGCCTATGTCCCTATAGACCCTGCCTATCCAATTGATCGGATATCGTACATGTTGAAGGATAGTGGTGCTTGTATGATTCTCAGCCAAGCTTCGGTGATCGAAAAGCTTCAATCTATAAGCGAGTGGTCAGGATCATGGGTCGATGTGAGAGAAAGTCTAGATAATAGAATAGATGGGTCAAATTTATCAGTTGCCAACCAGTCAAATCATTTGGCTTATGTCATCTATACCTCAGGAACTACCGGTCACCCTAAAGGTGTGATGATGGAGCATTGTCAACTGGTAAACCTATTACATGATCAAATTTCACGTATAGAGATTCCTTTTAATGAGAAAGTATTGCAGTTTAACTCCATCAGTTTTGATGTGAGTTTTCAGGAGATTTTCTCAACACTTTTATCTGGTGGCTGCCTTTATGTCATCGAGAATGAAATGAAACAAAATATCGAAAAGTTATTGACATATATTGAGAATCAAACCATTTCCATTGTCTACTGGCCTGTCTCCTATGTCAAAGCTGTGTTTCAATTGGTGGCTCGATTACCAAAGTCAATAAAGCATGTGATTACAGCAGGTGAACAATTAATCTTGTCACCTTCTTTAAAGCAATGTATTCGTCAAAGTAATGTACATATACATAATCATTACGGACCTTCGGAAACGCATGTCGTAACAACATACAAACTATCACCTGACAAAGAATTGATTGAACATCCCCCAATCGGAAAACCGATTGCTAATACACAAATTTATGTACTAAATGAGAATAGACAAATTCAACCACAAGGTGCTGTAGGAGAGGTATATATTTCTGGCAAAAGTGTTAGTAGGGGGTATCTGGGTAAGCCAAAACTGACAGCTGAAAAATTTTTAACGAACCCCTTTGTTCCTAATGAACGAATGTATCGAACAGGAGACATAGCACGTTACTTATCCGATGGAAATATTGAGTTTTTAGGGCGGATCGATCAACAAGTCAAAATACGAGGTTACCGAATTGAGTTAGGTGAGATTGAATCGGTTCTTATGGAGTATCCAAAGGTAAAAGATGTTGTCGTTCGAAATTTAATAGATGGGCAAAGTGAGACTTATTTATGCGCCTATGTAATATTGAATGAATCAGTATCAAGCACTGAGTTAGAAAAATACTTACAACAAAAGCTGCCTGATTACATGATTCCCTCCTTTATCAAGGAGATTCGTCAGATTCCATTAATGCCAAATGGCAAGGTGGATCGAAAAGCCTTGCCGTTACCTGATAGATTAGAACGTAAAACAACATATGTGCCGCCTGCCACAGAGATGGAAAGACAGTTAGTTGAGATTTGGGAACAAGTATTGGGAGCCGACTTCGTCGGAGTTACCGATCATTTCTTTACTATTGGGGGACATTCCTTGAAGGTGATTCAATTGGTGGCGATGATTCACAAAAAGCTTCAAGTCGATCTACCGGTTCACGTGATCTTTGAGCATCCAACTATTCGGCAATTGGCTTTCTATCTGGAAGAAAAAGAGCAGACAGAATTTCAAGGAATTCAGCCCGCTCCATCCCAACCAAATTATCCAGTCTCTTCTGCACAAAAGCGGATGTTTGTACTTCAGCAAATGGAGCTAAGCTCTACACACTACAATCTTCCTGGTGCCATTATCATTGAGGGAGAATGTGATGATCAGCGATTGGAACAAGCCATTCAGAGCCTGATTGAACGTCATGAATCCCTTCGTACCTCATTTGAACTAGTGGATGGGGAGCCCGTGCAAATGATTCATCCAAAGATATCCTTTACGTTACCTGTGCGGAAGATTACGGAAAAAGATGTAAAAAGCGTGGTCAATCAGTTTATTCGACCATTTTCGTTGGATCAAACCCCATTATTTCGTGTTGAACTGTTTCAGATTGAGGTAAAAAAACATCTGTTGCTGATTGATCTGCATCACATCATCACAGATGGAGTATCAACGGATGTAATGTTAAATGATCTCTCGAAAATCTATGGAGGAGAGAGTCTTCCTGATCTTCGGATCCAGTATAAAGACTTTGCAGTTTGGCAACAAGAATGGATGCAATCGGAGCATTGCCGACGTCAAGAGAAATACTGGTTAGACTCCTTTTCGGATGAGATTCCTGATTTGGAGCTGCCGACAGATTATGTCCGTCCAGAGGTACAAAACTTTGCTGGTAGCCATGAGAGTTTTGTGTTAAATGATGAGTTGACAAGGTCGTTAAAAAAACTAGCATCGAAAACAGGTACAACGCTATACATGCTATTGCTAACAGCTTACAATCTCTTACTCTATAAATATTCCAAGCAGTCAGAGGTAATTGTTGGGACGCCGGTAGTCGGTCGATCACATGCAGATATACAGTCAGTTATGGGGATGTTTGTGAATACGCTAGCAATCCGTAACCATCCTGAGGGGCACAAGCGAGTTGTGGATTTTGTGCATGAGGTGAAAGCACAGGCACTCGCCGCATACGACCATGCTGATTATCCCTTTGAGATGCTTGTAGAAAAACTATCTCTTCAGCGTGATACTAGCCGTAATCCACTATTTCAAGCGATGTTTACCATGCAAGACTTTGGTAGTAATGGTTTGCATCTCGATGGTGTACAAGTCAAACCGTATGATTTGGAGTATGCAATTTCTAAGTTCGACCTTTCTTTGGTGACTAGAGAGAGCGAAGATCAGATTAAGTGTCAACTGGAATACTCAAGTTCTTTATTTAAGCAAGAGACCATTCAGAGGATGAAGCACCATTTTGAACAGATTGTGAAAGAAATGGTGGCGCATCCTGAAAAGAAAATCAGTGAAGTCGAAATGCTGACTTATCATGAGAAGGAACAGTTGTTAGTCAAGTGGAACCAAACCGAAAACGTGTATCCAAAAGAAAAGACCATTCATGAATTGTTTATAGAACAAGTAGCGCAAACACCTAATAACATAGCAGTGGTTTGCAATGAAGAGAAACTAACCTATCAGGAGTTAAATGTACGGGCTAATCGCTTGGCACATGTACTCAGACAACACGGAGTCAAACCAGATGATCGGGTAGGATTGGTAATGGCGAGGCAGCTGGATGTAGTTGTTGGAATTTTGGGGATTTTAAAGGCAGGTGGAGCTTACGTGCCCATCAATCCCTCGTATCCCGTTGAACGAATCCGATACCTATTAGAGGATAGTGGGGCTACGATTGTTCTTAGTCAGGATCATGTTGTAGAAAAGTTTATAGACGAAGGAAGCTGGAAGGGAGAATGCTTGGATATAGAAGAGGTGGTCTCTACAGAAGGCGATTCTTCTAATCTATCGATTGTTAACAAACCAACAGATTTGGCGTATGTGATTTATACTTCAGGAACCACCGGACAGCCAAAAGGGGTTATGGTAGAGCACCAGAGTGTCATCAATCTCATTCGTCACTTTCAAACTGAATGGTCCATTCAAGAACAAGATCGAGTTGGTCAATTCGCCAATATCTCATTTGATGCAAGTATTTGGGAAGTTGGGGTCAGTCTGTTATCGGGTGCGTGCCTATACCTAATTTCACAAGATGTGATTGCAGATCCAACTGCCTTTGAACATTATGTGGATCAGCATAAATTAAGTATGTTATTACTTCCGCCTACATACTTAAGCTATCTCAATCAACAACGAATGAAATCATTGCGAAAAGTTATGGTTGGCGGTTCTGAAAGTACACCGAGCTTAGTTGAACGATGGAATGAAATCTACCTTAATGCTTATGGCCCCACAGAGGCGACTGTATGTGCAACTGTATGGGAACCATCTAATGGAAGTAATGATAAAGTGATTCCAATTGGGAAACCGATTTCCAATACAAAAGTATACATCCTAGATGAAAATCTACAATTACAACCAATCGGAGTTCCAGGAGAGCTTTGTATTGGTGGAGTCGGGCTTGCCAGAGGCTACCTTGACAAACCTGAACAATCCGCAGAAAGGTTTGTCCCTAGCCCGTTTAGCGAGGGAGAACGAATTTATCGTACGGGAGATTTTGCACGCTATTTGTCAGATGGAAATATTCAGTTTTTGGGTCGAATAGATCATCAAGTGAAGGTACGGGGGCACCGAGTGGAGCTTGGTGAAATTGAATCAGCGCTTGTAAGTCACCCAAATGTAAAAAACGGCAGCGTACGAGATTGGAAAAATGAACAGAATGAGATGAATTTATGTGCCTACGTGGTATTGAATGAAGCTATATCCAGTAATGAACTAAAGATGTTTATAGGTCAAAAACTACCAGATTATATGATTCCATCTTTTGTCATGGAAATCGAAGAGATGCCATTAACATCCAATGGCAAAGTAGATCGAAGAGCACTGCCAAAACCCGATGGAATAGAGGCACAAGGAGAATATGTAGCACCTGTTACCGAGATTGAGAAGAAGTTAGTCCGTATTTGGCAGCAAGTTTTAGACGTAAATAAAATTGGAGTAAATCATCACTTTTTCGAAATGGGTGGGGATTCGATCAAAGCGATCCAAGTGGCTGCAATGTTACAGAAAGAAGGTTGCATCCTAAGCGTAAACCATCTTTTTCGTGAGCCGACGATTCAAAAAGTTATTCCATACATTGAGTACAAACAGCAGCAAGTGAATCAAGACTTTGTGCTTGGAGAAGTGCCTCTTACCCCAATCCAAATAGAGTTTTTTGAAGATTGTGAGCATCATGTTAACCATTTTAATCAGTCTGTTCTATTGTATAGTCCAACATATCTCCAAGAAGATGTCGTTGATAAGGTATTAATAAAACTAGTGAAGCATCATGATGCCCTGCGAATGAACTTTCGTCAAGAGCAGGATCGATGGATTCAGATCAATCGTGGAATAGAAGAGGATATATTCCATTTTCATAGATTTGACGTAAAGCATGAGAAAAATATAAGACATCGAATTGAAGTGTTGGCCAATCAGATGCAAAGCAGTTTAGATATTACAAAAGGGCCGCTTATGAAGGTCAGCTTATTTCGGACAGATAAGGGAGACTATTTACTGTTTGTCATTCATCATCTGGTTGTTGATGGTGTTTCTTGGAGGATTTTATTGGAGGACTTTGAAAATGGCTATCAACAAGCATTGAAGAACCAGCCAATCGAACTTCCATTGAAAACAGACTCTTTATTAACATGGGCGGATGGATTGTGTAAGTATGCAAATAGTACAAAGCTGAAAAAAGAAATCGCTTATTGGGAAAAGTTATGCCAGACCGAAATAGTGCCTCTTCCAAAAGACCGAAAAGTGGCAGGTAGTACCATGGAAGAGAGTGATCAGGTCGAATTATCTTTAACCGAAGAGCAAACGACACAACTATTGAGCCGAATCCATCATGCATATAACACAGAGATCAATGATATTTTACTGACTTCCTTAGGATTAACATTAAGAAATTGGAGCGATTCCGATCAAGTCAGTATTTTATTAGAAGGACATGGTCGAGAAGAGATTCTTGAATCAATTAGTCTACATCGTACTGTAGGATGGTTTACTAGTTGTTACCCAGTCGTTCTTGATTTTTCTCAGAATGATGCTGAAGAGCATTTGTCTTATAGTATTAAAAAAGTAAAAGAAACATTGCGAAGAATTCCAAACCGTGGAATCGGTTATGGCATATTGAAATACTTGAGTAAATCAGATTTAGGCTCTACCCATCTTACTTCCTTTCACCCAGAAATAGCTTTTAACTATCTTGGACAGTTTGATCAAAGCACTGAAGTAGGACAAAACTTCCAGATTTCTTCACTAAATACAGGTAAGTTAGTAAGCCCGCAAATGAAACGAAAACATACAATTGATATGAACGGGCTTGTTTTTAATGGGAGATTTACACTCCAAATTGGGTATAGCAGTAAAGAGTACAACAAAGAGACGATCACGAGACTCGCTGAGGATCTACAGACAAACTTGAATCGAGTGATCAACCACTGCGTTGAAAGGACTGAAACAGATGTAACACCAAGTGATGTGGGTGATAAAAATCTATCATTAGAAGACTTGCAATATATGCAAAGTATACTTGAGGGTTAATAACGATTTAAAGATTTGGTGTAATGGCTGAACCTCTATGGCAAGGAATACGACTGTATCATATAGAGAGATTCTGTCATAGGGGTTGTTGGCAAAAATGACCTGACCAATTGGTTTTGAAATAACTTCAAGTAAGGAGCGGAGTTTTGATGTCGAATCAGGTAAGAATCGAAAAGGTTTATAATTTATCACCGATGCAAGAGGGGATGTTATATCATTCAATCTTGCAGGAAAATCCAGAAGTATACTATCAGCAAATGACTTTTTCTATCGAAGGAAATTTAGACATACTGACATTTAAACAGAGTATCCAACATTTAGTGCAAAGGCATGATATTCTTCGGACAACCTTTTTCTATCAAAAAATTCAAAAGCCAAAACAAGTAGTATTAACGAATCGAGACATACCTATCTATGTTGAGGATTTATCTCATTTACCAACTAATGAGTCGCAGTCTGTGATTCAATCCTATCAACGAGAAGATAGACGAAAAGGTTTTGACTTACAAAATGACGTATTAATGAGGTTTGCTATCTTCATAGAAAATGAAAAGAAGGTCCGCATCGTTTGGAGTTTTCACCACATTCTTATGGATGGTTGGAGTGTGGGGAATATCATCAAAGAACTATTTAAGATCTATGAATTCATACAAAACGATCAACCTTTACAGTTGGAAGAAATCAAACCATATCGAATATTTATTGAGTGGCTGGAAGAGTGGGATCTTATTGGCTCTCTGGATTATTGGAAAAAATACTTGCTTGGATATGAAGAACGAGCCTATTTGCCAATGAAACAGAGTAGGAGCGAAGGGAATGGATCGTATCAAGAGTTTGCTTTTACTTTTAGTGAAGAGATGACCCAGGAACTGATCCATTTCAGCAGACAGCACCATGTCACATTAAATACAACGCTCCAAGCCATTTGGGGGATTTTATTGCAAAGATATACAAACCAAGATGACGTCGTTTTTGGAGCGGTTCAATCGGGGAGATCAGGATCTATTGATGGAATCGAACAGATGGTTGGTTTATTTATCAATACAGTTCCTGTTCGTATGAGAAGCAGTCAGGTCTCGTTTGAAGCGTTTATTCGTGATATTCAAAAACAGGCTTTTGAGTCGGAGGTGCATAATTATTGTCCTCTTTATGAGGTTCAAAAGCAAAGTGAATATCAACAAGCGTTGTTCGATCATATAATGGTTTTTGAAAGTTATCCATTGGATCAAGAGGTGCAAAATTTATTCGGTGGTCAAAATCAAGCGTTAAGAATTCGTGAAGTGAATTGCCTTGAGCAAACGAATTATCCACTGACCATCGCTGTGATGCCTGGACGGTCCATTGAGGTGAAACTTACATATGATGCTCCCATGTTTGAGCAATCATTTATAAAGAATATTGAAAAGCATATGAAACAGGTTGCAAAAACAGTATTAGTCCAACCAGAGACACTGCTCAATCAGATTGATATCCTGGGTGATGATGAGAAACATCAATTACTAGTTACGTTGAATAGTACCAATGCTGATTATCCAAAAGATAAAACGATACACAAATGGTTTGAAGAACAAGTAATAAAAACCCCGCATAATATAGCAGTCGTGTGTAATGAAGAACACCTCACCTATCAAGAACTAAATGAACAAGCGAATCGTTTGGCACATGTGCTGCATCAGAAAGGAACGAAAGCAGATGATCGTGTTGGCCTGATGATGGAACGTTCCTTTGAAATGATCGTGGGCATCCTTGCTATCCTAAAGGCAGGCGGGGCTTATGTTCCGATTGATCCAGAATATCCAATCGAGCGGATACGATATATGGTAGAAGATAGTGGTACAAACCTTGTTCTTACTCAAACTGCGATCATGGAAAAGATGGATGAAAAGGAATTTAAATCACCAGAATGGCTGGATGTACAGAAATTGGATATGAAGGATGCTGCCTCTGCCAATTTGCCATATATCAATCAGTCAACGGATTTGGCCTACGTAATGTATACATCTGGAACAACGGGGCTACCCAAAGGGGTCATGATTGAACACCGGAGTGTGATTAATTTTTTATACGATTGGAACAAAAAACTGGAAGTTCGAGAAGAAGATCGGATCGGACAATTTGCCAGCCTTTCGTTTGATGTTTCAGTTGAAGAAATAGGTATGAGCCTACTTACAGGAGCTAGGCTCTATCTGCTAACTCCGGAGATGATTTATGATGTCGTTGCATTTGAAAACTATATTAGACAAAACAAGTTAACGATTCTTCATCTACCCCCTACTTATGCTAAGTTTTTGACATTTGAAGAGCTACCTTCGCTTCGTCATTTCATTTTGGGAGGATCGCCAGTGTCTAATTCATTGGTCGAGACATGGGGGAAAACTTGTATCAACTCTTATGGACCAACAGAGACAACCGTATCGGCTACCATGTGGAATGTAGATAAAAGTCTCTCGTATTCTTCTGTACCGATTGGAAAACCGCTTGCCAATACAAAGGTTTACATCATGAATAAACACTCACAACTACAACCGATGGGCATTCCAGGGGAGTTATGTATTGGTGGAGTGGGGCTTTCTCGTGGCTATCTCGGTAAACCAGAATTGACAGCAGAAAAATTTATCAAGAGTCCTTTTGACCCTGTTGAGAGATTGTATCGTACAGGTGATCTCGTACGCTATTTGCCTGATGGTAATATTGAGTTTTTAGGACGGATCGATCAACAAGTGAAAGTGCGCGGGTATCGAATTGAAATGGGGGAGATTGAATCTGTTCTCCTAACACACGCTAAGGTGAAAGGCGTAACGGTACGGGATTGGAAAGATGCACAAAATGAAACGTATGTATCTGCCTATGTGGTATTAGATGAAGAAGTATCGAGTAACGAGTTGAAGGGATATCTTAAGCAAAAGCTGCCTGCGTATATGATTCCATCTTTTATCATCGAGCTTGGTGAAATCCCTTTAACACCTAACGGTAAAGTGGATCGAACAGCTTTACCCAATCCAGCGCAATCAACAATTGAGACTAAATACGTCCCTCCTAATACTGATCTAGAAAAGCAGTTGGAAAAGATATGGAAAGACGTATTAACCATCGATTCTATTAATGTAACAGATGACTTTTTTCAGATTGGTGGTCACTCGTTAAAAGCGATTCAGTTGATGTCGATTATCCATCAAGAGCTAGAAGTAGAGATTCCTGTACGGGTGATTTTTGAACATTCAACCATCAAGGAGATGGCTGCTTATTTGCAAGAACAAGAATTGGCAAAGTTCCATTCGATTCAACCTGTTTCGATTCAGTCCCATTATCCCGTTTCTTCCGCACAAAAACGAGTTTATATCTTACAGCAGTTGGAGCGAGAAGCGACACACTATAATATGTTTGGTGCACTTTTGCTAGAAGGATTGCTCGATCAGGAGCGCTTGGAGCAGGCATTCCAAGAACTGATAAGGCGTCATGAGTCACTTCGAACCTCTTTTGAAGTAGTCAATGGTGAACCTGTGCAATACGTTCATTCTAAAGTTTGCTTTCGGTTGAACGTTCGTAAAGGTACCAAAGGTGAGGCTAGAAATTGGATTCATGAGTTGATTCAGCCTTTTGAACTGAACCAAGCTCCGCTTTTCCGTGCAGAGTTGATTCAGTTAGAGCCTGAAAGAAATTTGCTTTTGATTGATCTACACCATATTATCGCAGATGGTGTTTCGGTTGATCTATTACTCGATGATCTCTCAAAGATCTATCGAGGAGAGAAATTACCAAAACTGCGTATTCAATATAAAGATTTTACTAACTGGCAGCAAGAGTGGATGAAATCAGACGCATGTAAACGACAAGAGGCGTATTGGTTGGATATTTTTGCAGATAAAGTTCCCGTTTTGGATTTACCGACAGATTTTGTTCGCCCGGAGATGCAAAGTTTTAAAGGGAGTCATTTGAACTTTGTATTAGATCAAGAATTAACCCAATCGTTAAAACAATTGGCATTAGAAACGGAAACCACGGTCTATATGCTAATGTTAGCTGCGTATAATGTCTTGCTTCATAAATATACTGGTCAGTCAGATGTGATTATAGGATCACCTGTCGTCGGTCGGCCACATGCGGACGTACATTCTATCGTGGGTATGTTTGTCAATACTCTGGCGATACGTAACTATCCAGAGGGACAGAAAAAATGGATTGATTTTATTCAAGAAGTAAAGGAGGGAGCAGTAGCTGCCTATGACAATGCCGACTATCCTTTTGAGATTTTAGTAGAGAAGCTTTCCCTTCAGCGGGATACAGGTCGTAATCCATTATTTCAAACGATGTTTACCATACAAAACTTTGGTGAAGATTTACTAAAGTTAGATGGTGTGCAAGTATCACCCTATGAACTTGATTACTCCATATCAAAATTTGATCTCTTATTATTTGCAACTGAGAAACAGAACCAAATCGAGTGTCAGATGGAGTATTCGACAACTTTATTTAGGCAAGAAACGATTCAACGTATGACAGAACATTTTGTGAAGATCGTTCAAGAAATGGTTAATCATACGAATAAACGCATCGATGAAGTGGAGATGTTGTCAGAGAATGAGAGGCACCGACTGTTAGTAGAGTGGAACGATACCAGCAATGTGACTTATCGAAAGAAAAAGACCATCCATGAGTTATTTGAGGAACAAGTAGTAAAAACCCCCAATAAAATAGCCGTGGTATACAAAGAGGAGACAATTACTTACCAAGAGTTAAATATACAGGCCAATCGTTTGGCACATCTGTTACGACAACGGGGAATGGTGGCAGGTGATTGCGTTGGATTGCTAATGGAGCGTTCAGTGGATATGGTTGTGGGGATTTTAGCGATTCTAAAAGCAGGCGGGGCATATGTACCTATCGATCCTGCCTATCCAGTCGAACGAATGGGATACATGCTTTCAGATAGCGGAGCATGGTTGGTGATTAGTGACGATGTGGTGATGAGCAAATTAAAAGAAACAGAATGGAATACAACCAACGATTGGCTTAATATCAAGCATGCAAAATGCGTTGATCTGGAGTCTTTTAACCTGCCAATTACCTATTCAGATAGTGATCTTGCATATGTCATCTATACATCAGGAACGACTGGTCATCCAAAAGGGGTCATGATGGAGCACCGCCAGCTATTGAATTTACTACAGAATCAATTATCAAACACACAGATACCTTTTGATGGAAAGGTGCTGCAATTCAATACCATTAGCTTTGATGTGAGTTTTCAGGAAATCTTTTCAACCTTATGTTCAGGCGGATCTTTATATGTGGTTGGAAGTCAAATGAAGAAAGATATCAGACTGTTACTGCATTACATAGAGGAACAAGCCATTTCGGTTGTCTTCTGGCCGGTTTCTTATGTAAAAGCCGTCTTTCAATGGGTGGATCAATTACCACATTCGATAAAGCATCTGATTACAGCAGGAGAGCAGCTTGTCATATCATCATCATTACAGCGGTATATCAGTCAAAGTGATGTGCAGCTGCATAATCACTACGGTCCATCAGAAACACATGTAGTGACGACTTATACTCTTTCTTCATCAACGGAAAAGGTGGAATATGTCCCGATTGGGAAGCCGATTGCCAATACAAAAATCTATTTGCTGAATACAAATCAACAATTACAACCACAAGGTGTAGTTGGTGAAATTTATATCTCAGGGGACAGTGTCAGTAGGGGATATCTTGGAAATTCAGAACTGACTGGGGAGAAATTTGTACCCAATCCCTTTATATCTGGAGAACGTATGTATCGTACAGGGGATTTAGCTCGTTATCGATCAGATGGAAATATTGAATTTTTGGGGCGGATCGACCACCAGGTCAAAGTACGTGGTTATCGAATCGAACCTAGCGAGATTGAATCGGCATTATTAGATCATGAAAATGTAAAAGACGCAGTGGTACGAGATTGGCTAGACGGGCAGAATGAAGTCTATTTATGTGCCTATATTGTGGTAACTGAATCTGTCTCAAATGCTGAAATTATGGGTTTTATAAGCCAAAAGCTCCCTCAGTATATGCTCCCATCTTTTATCATGGAGCTTGATAGGATTCCCTTGAAGTCAAATGGCAAGCTAGACCGTAATGAATTACCTAAACCAGATGGATCACATGTGCAGAATGAATATGTAGCACCTGTTACCCATCTAGAGCAACAGTTGGCCCGTATTTGGCAGGAAGCATTAGACATTAAGCAAATTGGTGTAACAGATGACTTTTTTCAAATTGGCGGACACTCTTTAAAAGCCATATCATTGGTAAGCCGAATCGATGAACTTCTTCACAAGAGGGTAAACTTATCGGTTATGTTTACACATCGAACCATTCGAGAACAAGCTGCCTATCTTTCGACATCAGAATTTCGTTCAGCTGACTCGCCTGTACTCACCTTGCTAAATAAGAAAACAGCTTTAAATCTATTTTGTTTTCCACCGATTGCTGGGTACAGCACGATCTTTTCAACATTGGCTCAGCATATCAATACACATACTGTGTATGGTCTTGACTTTATTCATGAAGAAGAACGAGTGGAAAAATATATGGATGAAATCGTCAGAATACAAAAGGAAGGACCCTATCGATTACTTGGATATTCGGCTGGATGTTCGCTCGCTTATGAAGTGGCGAAAAGAATGGAAGAAGAAGGATATGAAGTAGCTGACCTGATTATGTTAGATGGGTTGCCAAGAACGGAAGCACTCTTATTGGAACAGGAAGAAGTGATGAAACAGGCAGAAGAAGCAGTAGAAATCTTTCTTCAACATCAGTTAAGGGACTATATATCTACACGTACGAAGCAAGAGTTTCTCGAAAATGTGAAAAACTATCTCATCTATTACAACCAGTTGATCAACGAAGGAAGGGTGCAGGCCTCTATTCACTCGGTCAAATCAGAAGACGGAAGTGAAAGGATAAAAAATTGGGGAACAATGACACCACAATTTAACCATTACCAAGGTTCAGGAGGACATATGGATTTGTTGGTTACGCCTCATCTGGAAAGAAATACAGAAATTATCCAAAACATCCTACTGAACAAAGTAGAAGTTTAGTCTGAAAAGGTTCCTTTTCTAGTTTAAAGCTTACAAGGGGGCTGTCCAAAAACTAAGTTGTGAGGAACCACAACTTCAATAGGTAGAAGAAACCCTCAAGACATCTTCTGTATATTGACAACCATAGTGGTTCCGGATCCCTATTTGGACAGACCCATCAATAAAGTTGAGGTGGAGGAGAGAGTATTGTCACAATTAAAAATTGAAAACAAGATTTGCAAAATGGAGAGCTTTAATGTCATCGGTAAACCTGCAATAACAACGAATGAAGCCGAGATGAAAGGGGAAGGAGTAATACCGACCCAATGGCAAGATTTCTATCAGGCCCAGTTACTAGAAAAGATCCCAAATAAAAAGAACTCAATCATACTAGCACTATATACGGATTATCAATCAGATGAAACAGGTCCATATACATTTGCCATCGGTACAGAGGTCTCAAATATAAATGAAGTTCCTAATGGTATGAAAAGCTTTTCCATTCCTGAAGGTCATTATAAGGTGTTTACGACAAGAAAGGGTCCGGTTAATGAAGTGGTGGTAGAAACCTGGCAGTATATTTGGGAATGGTCAAAAACGAATGAAAGAGCATTTTTAACAGATTTTGAGTTATATGATGAGCGTTGCGCAGATCCTGAAAATGCACAGGTCGATATTTATATTTCAATATGAAATAATTGGAAGCATGACCCTCCCTTGATTGAGTCATTGCATAATATTCGGTAAAATAGCTAGAAGAATAATGACTCAAACGGAAAAGGTGTTTTTAATGAAAAAGTATATTGTCGTGGGGGCGGGGATTCTTGGCGCCTCTACTGCTTATCATTTGGCAAAATCAGGAGTAGACGTGACGTTAGTTGATCGGAAAGATCTGGGGCAGGCTACAGACGCAGCAGCAGGAATTGTTTGCCCATGGCTTTCACAGCGCAGGAATAAGGTTTGGTATCAACTTGCCAAAGGTGGAGCGAAATACTATCCTACATTGGTTAAGGAATTGGAAACCTACGAGGAAACGAACACAGGTTATGAGCAGGTAGGAGCGATTTGTTTACATACAGATGAAAAGAAACTAGACAAGATGGTGGAACGTGCTTTAAAACGTCGAGAGGACGCACCGGAAATTGGTGAAATTACCCGTTTATCAACCGAGGAAACGAAATTATTATTTCCTCCTCTATCAGCTGAGTATAGTTCTGTATATGTCAGTGGTGCGGCTCGAGTAAACGGAAGTGCCTTACGTCAATCTCTTGTTCTCGCTGCGAAAAAGAATGGAACTGCTTTTCATCAAGGGGATGCAAAGCTTCTGTCTGAAGGGAACCAATTGAATGGGATCAAGATCGGGGAAGAGGAATTATTAGCTGATGGAGTTATCGTCACAGCGGGTGTTTGGTCAAAAGAGCTGTTGAAGCCTTTAGGTATAGACTTTTTAGTCTCGTCACAAAAAGCCCAAATTGTTCATCTCGAAATCCCAGATACTGATACGAGTAAATGGCCAGTTGTTATGCCTCCAAATGATCAATATCTTCTTGCATTTGAAGGAGGTCGTATTGTGGTGGGAGCAACACATGAAAATGATGTTGGACTTGATAACAGGGTTACAGCAGGTGGGTTACATGAAATATTTAGTAAGGCTTTAACGGTGGCACCTGGATTAGTGAATAGTACCGTACTTGAAACGAGAGTAGGCTTTCGCCCGTTTACACCAGGGTTTTTGCCTGTTTTCGGTAAAGTACCTAACGTTGAAGGACTTTTTGTAGCAAATGGTCTTGGTGCCTCAGGATTAACGGTTGGTCCCTATCTAGGATCTGAGCTGGCAAAACTAGTACTCGGAAGGCCGACCGAGATTGACCCAATTGATTATGATGTAGCTGGTGCTATAGGGAAGATGGATTAATGTAAAAAGAGGAATCGTCGAGATTCCTCTTTTTACATGTTTATTTATTATCTTGCGGGTCAGCAACCTTCACTAGTTGTTTACCTAGATTTTTCCCTTCAAACAAACCGATAAAAGCATCTGGAATCATTTCGAATCCTTCAACAATCGTTTCTTCATAGGTTAATTTTCCTTGTTGAAGCCATTGTCCTAAGTGTAGGGCTCCTTCTTTAAACTGACTAGCATAATCGTTAACAACAAAGCCTTTCATAAGGGCACTTGACTTGATTAATTTTGTTTGGACTCGCGGGCCTAAATCGTTGTCCGTTCGGTTATAGGAAGAGATTGCCCCACATACTGGAATTCTGGCATTGTGGTTTATGAAATTAAGAACAGCATCAGAAATAGGGCCGCCAACATTATCGAAATATATATCTACCCCGTTAGGGCATGCCTTTTCTAAATCATTATAAAGATTTTCTGTTGTTTTGTAATTAATAGCTGTATCAAATCCAAGATCATTCACCAAGTATTGAACTTTTTCATCAGTTCCGCAAATTCCTACGACACGGCAGCCTTTAAGTTTTGCAATCTGCCCTACAACAGACCCGACTGCACCTGCAGCACCGGAGACAACAACGGTCTCACCTTCTTTAGGAGCGCCAATCTCCATTAAGCCAAAATAAGCGGTTAGCCCAGTTAAGCCTAAGATTCCAAGAGATGTAGTGACAGGACCATGCTCTGGATTAACTTTTCTAACTGTATTCTTATGAACAACTGAATACTCCTGCCATCCTGCCATTCCGGTTACAATATCACCTTGTTGAAATTCATCGGATTTAGATTCGACGACCTCACCAATGACACCACCGGTAATCACCTCATTTAATTGAAAAGGTTCTACATAGGATTTTACATTTTGCATCCTGCCTCTCATATAAGGATCGACAGACAAATACAAAGTACGGATAAGGATCTCATTTTCATTAGGTTTTGGAATTGAGGTGTCGATAAATTTAAAGTTTCGATTGGCAGGTACTCCCTCGGGACGCGAGGAAAGCAGGATTTGTTTCTGACTATTTGGTATCATTGGAAACCTCCATAAGTTTATATTGTAAGAGCTATAAAATAAAACTATCATATTAAAGAACGTCTATTCAAAACATTGACCTTGGGAGGAAACATGAATGGCGAATCCATGGGATGCTGAAATAAATATAACGGAAGAATTAGTGAGTACCCTTCTATCTGAACAATTTCCAAAAATAGAAGTGAAGGAAATAGAACTATTAGGAAGAGGATTTGACAATGCCGTTTACTTAATCAATCAAGAATATGTTTTTCGTTTTCCAAGTAAGCAGCAAGCAGTAAGTTTACTTGAAACAGAAGGCAAATTGCTGCCTGAAATCTCACCGCATTTCGAATTGGCCACCCCATGCCCAATTTTTTTCGGTGAGAAAAGCAGTCACTACCCATGGCCATTTCTTGGCTATAAAGAACTACCTGGCAGCATCCCGAAAAGTATCCCGTTATCCGCAAGAATACATACGGCCAAACCACTTGCACAATTTTTAAAAACCCTGCATGCTATTCCTGTTTCAAAAGCAAAAGAGTTGGGCGTCCCTTATGATGAGTACGAACGAATGAATGTTGCGAAAAGAAAAGTGATAATGGAGGAATATATCGAAAAAGTAGTAGAAATGGGATTATGGAAAGATGAACAATCTTTACATCATTATTTTCGAGAAGGACTGCCATGTGAGCCTTTGTCGGGAAGAGAATATTTAGTACATGGAGATATTCATATAAGGAATGTATTAACAGATCATAATGGAGTAGTCACCAGCATTATCGACTGGGGCGATGTTCATATTGGATATCAAGCCGCGGATTTATCGTTTATTTATAGTTTTCTTGATGTTGAGGGTAGAAAAAAGTTTTACGAAATATATGGGGATGTAGATGAAACGTCGAAAAAATATGCTCGTTTTAAAGCTGTCTATATATCACTTGTACTAATGCTTTATGCTCATGATCAAGGAGATGACCAGCTCGTAAAGGATGCGACAGAATCCCTTTCATTATCATTAAAATAAAGGCGGTACCCTTAATATTTATAAAATGGCTATTTTTCTACTTTGGTAGAACGATAGCCATTTTTTTTTAGAAGATACCGGCTGGGAGGGGGGATAGGGGGAAGCTTGGTTTATTGTGAGATTTTGCAATTTATTCTCGGCTTCTTGTAGATTATTCTCAATCTTCGCAAATTTACTTTCAACTTATTATAGTTTATTCTCAACTTTTGCGATATATCGATTTCTCGATAACAATCAACATATTCCGACACCTTCACAAAGAACTCATTTTACAAAGGCTTAAAATCAAGCACAGCTATAAATTAAATTAAGATAACTATAAATATACAAAGGAAATCTCCAAAGAATATAGTCTGTTTTCTCCCAATGAGATAGGACCTAATAGATTTGTTGTGTATGAACGGAAACATCAATAATGAAATTCCTATAGATTTGAGCAAGTTCTAATTGTTATTTTTTTGAATAACCATTAATAATTGGGTTGACCCAACAACCCGGTTATTATATGATTTTAATGTCAGAATATTATTTCAATTACGAAAAGGGGGAGCTATGTGATAAAGAAAATTTTTCTTCCGTTACTGTTGGTTACGGTTTTATTGCTAGCAGCGTGCAGTAAAGAATCATCCTCAGAAAAAGAAACTACGATTAAGTATTGGTCCATGTGGAACAAAGGGGAACCACAGCAGGTCGTATTACAAAAGATTATTGACGATTATGAGGAAGCAAATCCAAGTGTGAAAGTAGACGTACAATGGATGGGTCGACAAGTTATGTCGAAAGTAAGAAATGCTGCTTTAGGCGGAAATGCACCCGATCTTACAGAACAATCTGGAGCAGAAGTAGAAGGCACATTATTCAAAAATGACTTAGCAGAACCATTGGATGAATTACTAACTATGAAAATTCCAAATGAAGGGACACCTTTCCAAGATGTATTTATAGATAAGATGCTCTCATTCTATCAACAAGAAGATAAAACTTATTTTATCCCCTATGAAATTATCAGCTCTGGCTTCCACTATAATGAAAACGCATTCAAGGAGTATGGAATTGAACCGCCAAAAACGTGGGACGAGTTTATTAAAGTCAATGAAAAACTTAAAAGTGAAGGGATAGCTCCTCTTGCTCAGGATGGTAATATCGACTTCTACAATGCTTACTACTTTTATTGGTTAGTTGAGCGTTTGATGGGACCAGGGACTTTATTAGAGGCAGCCGGGGATAAAACAGGTGAAACATGGAAGCAGCCGGGATATTTAGAAGCAGCAAAAAAAGTGCAAGAGCTTGTAGATAATGGCTATTTTGCAGACGGATATAAAGGAAGTCAGTATCCAGCAGCACAAACAGCCTGGGCGAGTGGCGATGCTGGAATGATTTTAAATGGTAGTTGGCTATCAAGTGAGACAGCTAAATATTCTTCAGAAGACTTTGTATATAAAGCGTTTCCTTTCCCTGAAATAGAGGGTGGAAAAGGAAGCTATGATCAAGCTGAGCTTTACTTGATTGGATGGGTGGCTCCAAAAGGCTCCAATAAGGAAGCTGTGCAGGATTTCTTAGCATTTGCCATGCAGAAGAAGTATCAAGAGAAGATAGTAAGCGATACGAAAAATATCAGTACAAGAAAGGATTTGGAAGCCCCAGCGGCATTAGAAGACTTTAGAGAAATAGTTGTAAATGCTTCATCCTATCATAAAGAATATGATGGTTTACAAGCTGAATATCCACAATGGTGGAAAACTGTATTCTTACCACTCGATGATCAATTAGTTTTTGGGGAAATAACGGCAGAAGAATTTATTAAAGAGTTGCAGAAGCAAACGAAGGATTACTGGAGTAAACAATAGTTAATGGAAAGCAGGAGATATACTCTTCTGTTTTCTTTCAAGTAGGCATAATAAGTGTTGAAATAGGAGGTGCGGATTTGTGAGAAACGAGAAGAAAAAACTAATTATTCCTTATTTATTACCAGCAGTGGCATTATATTTTGTATTTTTCATTGGACCAGCATTATATGGCTTATGGATAAGCTTTCATGAATGGAATGGGTTTACAGAAAATATGAATTTTGTAGGCATAAATAATTATTTGAAAATACTCGAAGATCCTATTTATTGGCAGTCGTTTTTAAACATGATGCTAATCTTATTTGTAGGGGGCATCTTTGTCTTTTTTATTGGATTTTTATTTACAGCTCTTATGAGTCAGGGAGTAACAGCCAAAAAGGCGATTCGTGCGATTATATTTTTCCCGCAAATCATTGCCCCCATTGCACTAGCAGTTGTATGGAATTATCTATATCGTTTCGATATCGGCTTTTTTAATTCAATTTTAACTACTATTGGGCTCAATCCAGTAAACTGGACAGGTCCTGATAACATCATGATGTCAGCAGTTATTTCGATTATTTGGTATAGTACTGGCTTTTATGCCATCATCCTTTTGGCTGGAGTTGATAAAATTCCAAATACGATTTTTGAGGCTGCAAGAGTAGAAGGGGCATCGACAATTAAAATCTTCACGAAAATCACAATCCCGTTAATTTGGGATGTTATTTCGATAGCCGTTATTTTATGGGGGATTAATGCGATTCGTTTATTTGATTTCTTATTCGCATTTGGAGGACCAGAACCACCTACACGAATATGGAATACAGCCATGTACCAATTTATCTTAGGCTTTGGGCAACGAACACCAATCTATCAACTAGGATACTCTAGTGCTATCGCTGTTACCATGATCATTGTTGTTTTATTGTTTGTAGTGACTGGGAGAAAGTTATTTAAACGTGAAGTATATGAGCTGTAAGGAGCTTTTTAAGAAAGGTGTGAAATAAGGTGGTATCAAACGGAAAAAGTGTATGGTTAGCGCTTGGAAAGACATTTTTATATATTTGGACCCTTTTTATATTATTTATTTTAGGTTGGATCGTCCTTGCCTCGTTAAAAACAAACAGGGAACTTTTTAATGGCTTTTGGAGCCTGCCAGATTCATTTCAGTGGAGCAACTATTACACGGCTTGGGTACAGTCTGATTTAGCCTCTTATTTCATCAATAGTCTAATTGTAGTCACAATAAGTGTGATCGGGATTGTTTTAGTCAGCGCACCTGCGGCTTACATTCTCTCTAGATTTAACTTTATTGGGAAGGAGTTTCTAACGAATACTTTTGTGATCGGGATTGGCATTCCCTATCAGGCTGTGTTAATTCCGATTTATTTATTATTACTAAAAATAGGATTAATCAATACACATTTTGGATTAATTATCGTTTATATTGCACTTTCACTTCCTTTTACAATCTTTATCTTAACAGGGTTTTTCCAAAGCCTGCCTTCAGATGTAGAGGAGGCGGCAATCATTGATGGAGCGAGTGAAAACACAATTTTTTGGAAAGTCATGCTTCCAATGGCTCGTCCTGGTCTAGTCACAGTGTTGATTTTAAATGCTGTAGGGCTGTGGAATGAGTTTTTGCTAGCAAAAGCCTATATAAATGTAAATGAAAAATATACATTGTCCGTTGGTTTGTACCAATTCTATCAATCGATGCAATATAATTCAGACTGGGTCGGATTATTTGCTGGTGTGGTGATCATCATTTTCCCAATCTTAATTTTCTATTTATGGCTGTCAGACAAAATAATAGCAGGAATGACAGCTGGGAGTGGGAAGTAAGGGGATTAATGTAAATAAGGAGAAGAATATGAAACGATTAGGACAAATCGTTTTGTACCGCTTCACCATCAATGACAATGGATATTGCTATCAATCTGACCAAGGAGATTGTTTTTGTTTTAGATTTTACAGAGTTAATCTAGCTTATTGTAAAATTAGAGCTATTATTGACCCAACAACCTATTGACCTAATATATTTCAAAACAAAGTTTAGAAGATCCAGAAATGTAAACTTTTCCTCCCTCTATAAATGTGGATATTACCTATTAAACTTTCATTTTAATAAACAGCAATGACCTAACCGATTCCGATGCGAGGGCTTAAAATCTCCAAATAATGTCTATTTAATGATCACGAAAGGAGGTGAGCAATGTTAGTAGTTAGTATATTAATAGAAATTAATAAAGGAGGAAAAACATGGGGTTTTCTAAGAAAAAGGTTTTTATGTTCCTAGTGATCTGTACTCTAATTCTAAGCGTTTTTAGTACTCCAAAGATTCATACAGAAGCGGCGACCTCTTCGGAGGAACCTTCATCTGCTCCAGAGAACAGTGAAGTGATTGGGGATATTACTAACTTTTCTGCCGAAGGAAATACTTATACGATTTCAGCTGGTGAAGCAAAAGTAAGAGTGATATTTTACAAGGATGATTTGTTCCGTATTTGGTTAGCTCAAGATGGTAAATTTACCGATCCTGCTGGGGATGACATTGTTGTAAAAAAGGAATTTTCTAAGCTTGAGACAAAATGGACTGATAAAGGTGACTATTATGCAATAGCTTCCAAGGATGTAGTTTTACGTGTTTACAAAAAGCCGCTGAAATTCGCGTTATATGAAGCAGACAATAAAACGTTAGTATGGGAAGAATCTCAAGGGTTATCTTGGACAGAGGACCAAACCTATCAATCATTGAAACAAGGAGAAGAAGAGCAATATTTTGGTGGAGGTATGCAGAATGGCAGATTCTCTCACCGTGGTGAAACGATCTCTATTTCTGCTAATTACAATTGGAATGACGGAGGAAACCCTAACGCAGCTCCTTTTTATATGAGCAACGCAGGATATGGTGTATTCCGGAACACATTTGCTCCTGGTTCCTACGCATTCCTTGATACAGTGACTTCAGCGCATAATGAAAATCGTTTTGATGCGTTTTATTTTCATGGTCCTGATTTAAAGCAGATTATAAATGGCTATACGGAATTAACAGGTCGACCGATTATGCCACCGATTTACGGTCTAGAAATGGGAGATGCGGACTGCTATAACAAAGATGGTCAAACCACTTCTGATGCCTTGAAAGTAGCGGATGGTTATATTGAACATGATATGCCTGTAGGCTGGATGCTTGTTAATGATGGTTATGGATGTGGTTATACGGGATTAAAAGATGTTTCTAAAGAATTGATGGATCGTAATATTACGTTAGGTTTATGGACGGAAGACGGAGTTGCCAACCAGGAATGGGAAGTTGGGGAAGCTGGTGTTCGCGTTCGAAAGCTTGATGTAGCATGGGTTGGTCCAGGATATAAATTTGCCCTTGATGCAGCAAAAGAAGCTTTTGAGGGAATTGAAAAATATAGCAACGCGCGCGGTTTTGTATGGATGGTAGAAGGCTGGGCTGGAGCACAGAGACATGCGGTCATGTGGACAGGTGACCAATCAGGTTCATGGGAAAATATTCGTTTTCATATCCCTACAATTATGGGATCAGGGCTATCAGGCCAAGCGTTTACGACTGGTGATATTGACGGAATTTTTGGAGGTAGTGCCAAGACGTATGTAAGGGATTTACAATGGAAAGCTTTTCTTCCAATCATGATGTCGATGTCAGGATGGGCAGCAAAAGACAAACAACCATGGGTATATGGAGAACCATATACATCGATTAACCGTAAATACTTAAAATTAAGAGAACAATTACTTCCTTATATTTATACCCTATCGGCTGAAGCACATAAAACAGGAGTACCACCTGTTAGAGCAACTGTATTAGAGTACCCCAATGATCCAAAAACATGGGATGAAACAACGAAGTATCAATTCCTTTTAGGTGAATCCTTCCTTGTTGCCCCTGTATACAAGGATGAAGAAAAACGGGATGGGATTTACTTACCAAAAGGTACATGGGTTGATTACTGGACAGGAGATGTTTATAAAGGTCCAAGAATCATCAATGACTATCCAGCACCATTGGATACTTTACCTCTATTCGTAAAAGCAGGAGCCAACATTCCTATGTGGCCGGAAATGAATTCTTTTAGGGAAAAAGAAAAGAACCCATTAACGTTTGATATTTATCCTAATGGTACTAGTGAGTTTACTTTATATGAAGATGATGGCGTCACAAGGGAATATAAAGAAGGTGCTTATGCAACTCAAACTATTAAAACAACAGCACCAGAAAACGGTCGCGGAAATGTTTCTATTGCCGTTGGTCCTAGTGTTGGTGACTATGATGGAAAGCTACAAAGCAGAGAATATGTATTTTCAGTCCATACGAGTAAAAAACCTGCGAATGTAGGAATCAGTAAAGGTAAAAAGCTTAAGCAATTCACTTCTAAAGAAGAGTGGGAGCAAGCGAAAGAAGGCTGGTACTATGATAAGGAAGATCGTAACGGCATTGCATATGTGAAAACTTCATCCCTGCCAACAGATGAAGGCTTCAATGTTACGTTATATGGAACAGGATCAGTAGGTTACAATCCTCCAAACAAGCTCGATCCGGCAGTTTATGGTGAAGTGAAATTAGAAGGAGACGTTTACCCTGACACACAGACTGAGGTTAAATCAACGTTTGTAAATGCAGATGATTCAGCTGTCAAAAATGTCAACCTATCTCTAAATGTCCCTGAAGGTTGGGAAATTCTAGACACAACCAATGAAAGTCATTCAAAGGTAGATGCGGGAAAATCCGCTACGACCACGTTTATCGTTCAAGCACCAGAGGGAACGAAAGAAGGAAATTATAAATTGTCCTTAAAGGCGACATATGAACAACGTGGTGAGCAATATAGCTTTACCCAACCAAAAGAAGTATTTGTGGTGGACCCATATAAAATCCCACAATCAGAAATGACCGCTTCTGCTACAAGTGAACAATCAGGGAGCGATCCAGCAAGAAATGCCATAGATGGAAATGTAAATTCAATGTGGCACACGGCTTGGTCAGGAGCAGACAAATTACCTCAATCCATTACAATTAACTTGAATGACACATACAATATCAATAAATTTACGTACCTGCCGCGCCAAGCAGGTTCCAATGGCTTTATTACAAAGTATAAATTGTATGTGAGCGAAGATGGGTCAGAATATATTGAGGTTTCAAGTGGTACGTGGACAGCAGATAAATTGGAAAAAACCATTAATTTTGATTCGGTAAATGCTCAATATGTGAAGTTCGAAGCCATCGAAGGAAACGGCGGATTTGCTTCAGCAGCAGAGCTGAATGTATTTAAGTCTAGTTTAGATTAATTTAAACTGGATTTTAAGCCAAAAGCCATTCGTAAGATATATTTACGAATGGCTTTTGGTGTGGCTGAAAATCTTAAATTCATTATAGGATGGGCTGATGAAAAGGAAGCAGGATCGTAATGGAAAGTAGGCTCATAAACTAGCAAAATCTGCACAGAAGATAGAGAAACTCGAAGTTATTACTCAGTTTAGGATTTAATTTGTCCGTAATCGATGATAATTCATCCAGAAGCGCAAATAATTTTTCCGGAATGGCCATTAATTTGTCCGCTTGAAGCAATATATTGTCCGCTCGACAAAATTATATTAAATTCGCAAATTATCTCTAGTCATTACATAGGACTGGCCGTTTAAAAGTCAGCCCAACAACCTCACTATTCTCTGAAAAACTGAGGCAAATACTCTTTATGCGCCTCAAGCATCTCATCATAGATTATCTTTGCCTTTCGATCAGACGGAACAAGAGGGTTGATTGTCATCGCCAAAAGTCCTTTATGGTAATCTCCTGTCACGGCGGCTTCTGCTGCCACTCGTTCAAAGGATTTGATTTGTTGAACAAGTCCCCGTACAGATACAGGAAGATCTCCAACCGATATTGGGAGAGGTCCTTCTTTGGTGATGATACAGTTCACTTCAACTGCCGAGTCATGGGGAATACTTGCAATCGCTCCGTTGTTACGAACATTCACGGGTTGAATATCCTTTTTATCATTATAAATAGAATTGATCAGATTGCATGCAGCATCACTGTAGTAAGCCCCGCCTCTTTTCTCAAGCTGGGGTGGCTTAATCGCAAGTTCAGGGTCTTTATAAAGTTCGAAAAGATCCTGTTCGAGCTTCTTGACCACTTCTGCTCTTGTTCCAACAGTAGAAGCAGCTTTTTTCTCTTCCTCAAGCATTGTTTCTGTTTGATAATAGTAGCGGTGGTAAGGACATGGAAGGACACCAAGTGCTTTTATGAATTCTTTCTCCCATCCTAAGTCAATGATATTTTTCATCGTTATTCCTGAAGCAGGGTCACATAAAGTCTCAATCATCTTCCCCGTCACTTTTTTCCCATCGACATACACATTAAGTCCAAATACCATATGGTTCAAGCCGGCAAAATCAATATGAACGCGATCTGGAGTTGTTTCCAGAAGTTTTGCCACACCCATCCGCATTCCAATCGGGACATTACACAGTCCAACGACCTTTTGGATATTGCTGTATCGGAGGACCGCTTCTGTTACCATTCCGGCAGGGTTTGTAAAATTAATGAGCCACGCATTTGGACAAAGCTCTTCCATGTCTTTGGTAATTTCTAATATAATTGGAATCGTTCGCAGTCCTTTAAAAAGTCCGCCGGGTCCATTTGTTTCTTGTCCGATGACATTATGTTTGAGAGGGATCCTTTCATCAATAGCACGGGCATCTAATAACCCTACACGCATTTGAGTGGTGACAAAATCTGCCCCTAAAAGAGCCTCACGACGATTAAGGGTAAGATGAATCGTCATTGGAATCCCTGCTTTTTTCACCATTCTTTTTGCTAAGCTTCCGACGATTTCGAGCTTTTCCTTTCCGGCCTCAATATCGACTAACCATAATTCTTTAACAGGGAGTTCCTCGTATCGTTTAATGATTCCCTCGACTAATTCAGGAGTATAGCTAGAGCCGCCTCCGATTGTCACGATTTTAATTCCCATCTGAATTCAAGTCCTCCTTACGTAATGGCTCGATGGTCGAATAAAGCTCTACCATCTCTCCCGCTAAATCTTTGACTGTAATGCTGTTCATTAAATGATCTTGAGCATGAACAAGAAGTATGCTCAAGTTCGGTGGGGCACCACTCGCCTCAGCCTGTAGTAGTGTTGTTTGGACATTATGTGCTTCAGTCAGCTCTTTTCCAGATTCCTCAAGGCTTTTGTGAGCTTCTGTGAAATTTCTCTTTTTCGCGAAAGTAATCGCTTCCATTGCATGGCTTCGGGCATTTCCACTATGAAGGATTAACTGAAAAGATACTTCTAGCGATTCCATTTGTCCACATCCTATTCTTTGAATAAATGACCGTAATGGACGAGCTCGACCGAAAGAGAGGTAAGTTCTTCTCGAAGTGTGCGGTCTGTTAAAATTTCAAGCTCTTTCACTCGTTGATAATGATAAGAACTTCCATGAAAAACTTCAGCATCGATATAGCCTGGATGACACATGATTTCTACCGTTTGATTGGTAGTGGCAAACGGTTCAATCAGTGACAGAATTTGGTCTTTACTCACTTCTTCTCCATAGAATCCATGAATGAACTGATCTGTTGTTTGATGATTCTTTAAGAAATCCGAATCATCTTTAGAACAACGTCTAAGGGGGAGTCCATATTCCTTAGCAAGTTGCAAACTGACAGGGAGAATGCCATCATGAGCATGCACATGATGATGACTATCTAGATGTGTTGGATGTATTCCTAAAGAAATCACTCGATCAATTTGTAATTTCCATTCTTCATAAATTTCATCTAAATGAAAATTATCGTTAAAATTTTTTAGAGATTGAAAGCTGCCTTCATTATCGACAAGCGAAGGAACATGCGGATGCAAAGGCGATCCGCATGTTAAGACAAGGTGAATTCCTACTCCTAGAGAAGGATGCTTTTTTGATAAAGTCGTTGCTTGTTCAATCCCTGGCATATTCGCCATAGCGGTAGCAGATGTGACAATTCCGTTAAGATGACTTTCGATGATCCCTTCATTTATGGCTGTTGAGTATCCAAAATCATCTGCATTTACAATAAGCTTCATTACGTTCTCACCCTTGCTCTTCTTTTAATTTCTGCTTATCCCAAATTCTAAAGAATGGGTAGTAAATCAATCCCGCGACAATAAAGTTGACAATCTGTATAACGACACCGGAAATCTTTCCTCCAGTAGCCAGGTATCCGCTAAAACCGATTGGTGTTGTCCATGGAACTGCGACCCCATTAGGTTTTGCCACCCATCCCCATGACATGGCAAAATAGGTGATCAGTACCAAAACAATAGGTGTAATAATAAATGGAATGATTAGAAGTGGATTCATGACAATCGGCATCCCGAATGTAACAGGTTCATTAATGTTGAAAATTCCAGGGCCTACTGATAATCTGGAAATGTTTTTAAGCTGTTGACTTCGAGCCCAGACAAGCATAATGAAGACAAGGGCGAGAGTTGCCCCGGAACCACCTACATATATCCAGAGGTCAAAAAATTGTTGGGTAATAATATTGGGGAGTTCGGCATCTGGATTGGCTTGATAAATTAAACGGTTTTCGTCCATTAGGGATAACCAAATAGGACCCATGACTCCTCCAACTATGGCAGCTCCATGTAGACCTGTAGACCAAAGCATTTGTATGAGCATGACGGCAATAAGAGCACCAATTAAACTACTACCTAGTGCATTTAGAGGAGTAGCTAGTAAATCGTTAATAATGTTATGAATGCTTTCAAACGATGTGGCTTCTAAACCGATTCGAATCAACCATACGACTAGAAAAACGGCAAAAGCAGGAATAAGGGCGATGAAGGAACGGGAAACAGCTGGTGGTACACCATCTGGCATTTTAATTACGATGTTTTTTTGGATAATATAACGGTAGATTTCAGTAGAAAGAACAGCGAGGATCATTGCTACGAATAAACCTTTACTTCCCATCAATGCAACAGGGATGGCACCGCCAACCTCAAGTGCTTCACTAGCACCCTCTGGAGTAAAAAAAACCTTATACGGTGTAGCAAGCATGAATGCCGCTACCGATATCGTTCCAGCACCAAGGGCGTCAACGCTGTATTTTTCAGCTAATCGATAAGCGACACCGAAGCTGACGATAATCGCCATAATATCAAAGCTAGCCCCAACAGGGTAAAGAAGCTTTGTAAGCCATTCAGCACCAAAAGTACTTGCCATAAAGTCTGCGTATCCAGTAATAGGAAGGAAACCGATAATTAAAAATAAAGAGCCGACAATAATAAGAGGTAGTGTTAAGATGATTCCGTCCCTGATGGCTTGGAGATGACGCTGCTCTGCCACTCTTCCAGCAAATGGCATGATGTATTTTTCCAAAAACTCGATGAACCTTTTCATGTTAAACACCCCTAACTCATTTTTGAAATTGCAAAACTCAGCACTTTTCCACCATTACACATGCCATAATCTTGCGGGGCAATTAAATCAATCGGAATTCCTTTTTCATCAGCCAATTTTTTTAGCTGTGGGAGCTTATAGCGAATTTGTGGTCCCACTAGAACGACATCAGCTTCATCTAAGTGTGATTTAATTCCGTCCGCAGAAACGGCCCAAATTTTTGCCTCAATCCCTTTTTCCTTTGCAGCTTGTTCCATTTTCGTCACCAATAAGCTTGTAGACATGCCAGCTGCACAGCATAATAGAATATTCATTCCACTCCTCCTTTAAGGGTTAGTAAAGTAAGCGCTTACAAAACAAAAAAGCTTGTTTAAGAGAATATATTGTCATATGACCCTTTTTATGATGTTGATATTAAAAAAAAGCGACTTAGACTTTCAAAAGCATTAAAGCTCAGGGGGAGGGGGCATGTATAATGGAATAAACGAATGATTATACAAAAGGAGATTCTTATGAAAGCGAATAAAGATGAATTTAGAAACAAAGTTTGGGAGGCTTTATCTGAACAAAAGCTTGGAAGGTTTCCATTTCCACTTAAAGGGAGAATTCCTAATTTTAAAGGAGCTGAGAAAGCGGCAGCCTTTGTTAAGGAGCTTGAATTTTACAAAAAGGCTAAAGTGGTTAAAGTGAATCCTGACTCTCCGCAGCTACCGCTTCGAGCAGAGGTACTGAAAGATGGAAAAACGCTGTTGATTCCCACCCCTAGGCTCAAAGCGGGATTTGTAATGATTAAACCAGAATGGGTTCCGAGTGGGGAAGAACGAAAAGCTGCTAGTTTAAAGCATATGAATACCTATGGAAAAGAAATTCCTCTGTCAGAGATGCCACAAATAGACTTGATTGTCGTTGGATCCGTTGCCATCCATCCAGATGGGAGAAGACTCGGAAAAGGGGAAGGCTATGCCGATCGTGAATACGCGATTATTAGAGAATTAGGAAATCCGGAGGTGCCTGTCATTACGACAGTTAACTCTATTCAGGTTGTAAAAGACAATCTTCCTAAAGACGAATATGATCTTACCGTTGACTGGATTGTGACAGAAGAGGGAGTCAATGAAGTACAAAGCAACTATGAGAAACCTAAAGGCATCATTTGGAGTGAAGTAACCGAAGAGGAGCTAGAGGCAATGCCTGTGTTAGCGGAAATTAGGGAGATGATGGGGAGGCAGAAGTAAGCTTTAGCCCATTTTTTTGCAACATAATTTGTGGAGCTAGAGAAATTTCCACAGGGATTTTGTGATTCACCAACTGAAGGTGTTCAATTTTAATATTTTTATGGTAAAACTTAATTAAGCAGATCCGTTTATTCTCAACTTTAGCACTTTCAACATTGGTGACTTTATTTTTAACTTTCCCACGTTTATTCTCAACTTTTGGGTGGTTATCGATTTCTCGACAAATAATGTCAAGTTTCGCCCCCTTCTCAAAGGATAAACCCATTCTTCAAAAAAAGGGTTGACCCTATTAAAGGATCAACCCCCCATTCTTATTTGTATCCATCAACAACTAAATCTAGTTTTCCTGTAGAAGGTTCAATAACCAATCCATGTACAGGAACCGTACGATCTAGCAATGGATGATTCTTGATCATATCAACACTATGGGAAACACTCTCTTCCACACTAGAGAAGCCATGAAGCCAATTATCAAGATTAATTCCTGCATAGTTCAATGTCTCAATGGTTTCTTGTGTGATCCCACGGTCTTTCATACTTGAAAGAACTTTTTCGCTATTCATACCTGACATTCCACAGTCATGGTGTCCGATAACTAAAATCTCGTCCGCTTGTAACTCATACACAGCAACAAGTAGACTTCTCATAATACTCCCGAATGGATGGGAAACAACTGCACCTGCGTTCCGAACAATCTTAACATCACCATTTTTCATGTTGATGGCTTTTGTAAGAAGCTCAACCAATCTTGTATCCATACATGTTAGAATCACCAACCGTTTGTCTGGAAACTTGGTCGTCGTGAAAGGCTCATATTTTCTCTCTCCAACAAATTCTTCATTATAGGATAAAATCTCTTGTAGTAATGTCATCGATAAACCTCCTGAAACAGTTTTCTGACTCTCCTTTATTTTAACGTTTTTCGAAGGAATTACTAGGTTGTTTTAGCCAAAAACAAGAATTATTTGGTTCATTGACAATTAGCCGGTTTCTGATACGATAGCATAGTAGATGATAAGTGCCCGTACAGACGGGAGAGGTTCATAGCTGACACCCTCTATAAAAAACTATGGATTTTCCATTAGTTTATAGAATGAACTCCTCCCATGTGTGTATAAATAAAGGAGGATTTTTTTATGTCTGGAAGAAAAGATGATGAATTACAAGGGGTTTCTTTACTAGGAAATCAAGGAACAAAATACCTTTTTGAATATTCACCAGAAGTACTAGAAGCATTCGATAACAAGCATCCTAATAGAGACTATTTTGTAAAGTTCAACTGTCCTGAATTTACTAGCCTTTGTCCAAAAACAAATCAACCAGATTTTGCAACGATTTATATTAGCTATATTCCAGAGCAAAAAATGGTAGAAAGTAAATCTCTTAAGCTCTATTTATTTAGTTTCCGTAATCATGGTGATTTTCATGAGGATTGCATGAATATCATTATGAATGATCTAATTGAATTGATGGATCCAAGATATATAGAAGTATGGGGGAAATTTACGCCTCGTGGCGGGATTTCCATTGACCCTTATTGTAATTATGGGAAGCCGGGAACCAAATATGAAGAAATGGCGTATCATCGCCTGATGAATCATGATTTATATCCTGAAAAGGTGGATAATCGATAAGATTTTTTCATCCGTTATCTACAATAAAAGTGAAAAGGGTATGAACAGCTATTGCCAAAAGAATGAAACTGCTATTATACTGAAATTAACATGAATGATGGGAAGAGTTGCGTCTTGCAACCTTCCTATTTTCTTTTGAATTTTATCGGGGAGGAGATTCCATGAAGCCATTACATTATTCTCTATTCGTATTGATTGGTGCCTGTAGTTATGGGGTCCATGCTTCCGTTGTGAAATTAGGGTTTGGGGCAGGATTCAGCATTAACCATATCACGGTTAGCCAATATCTGTTTGGGTTTTTAATGCTTCTGCTGCTGTATATTTTTTCACCTAAAGCGAAGATGAATGTTCGTCAAATCCTCTCTTTGTTTAGTGTAGGGCTTCTCGTTTGTATAACGGGTATTTTTTATGGGCTAAGCCTTGAAAGAGTATCAGCAGCCATTGCTGTCGTGATGCTGTTTCAATTTACTTGGATAGGTGTTTTGATTGAGGCCATTTATCTGAAAAAGTTTCCTTCAAAGAAAAAAATTCTTTCTGTAACTGTGCTTTGGATCGGAACCGTTTTAGCAGGGGGAATCGGCTCAACGACTGGGTTTGAATGGAAATCAGACTGGGATGGAATCCTTTACGGATTCATCGCAGCTATCACCTTTGCTCTGTTTATTTTCTTTAGTGGAAAAGTCGCTATCGAAATTCCGACGATGCAGCGAAGTTTCATGATTGCCGTTGGAGGGCTAATTTTTCTTCTATTAATTTTTAAACCAACCTTTATTATAGATGGATCTGTCATCACTTCAGGGCTTTGGAAGTACGGTTTGTTACTAGGGTTATTCGGAACCATTTTACCAATCCTGTTCTTCGCAATTGGAACTCCGCATCTTGAATCGGGGATCTCGACAATAGTTGGAGCAGCGGAACTCCCAGCTGCCGTCATCGCAGCCATGATTATACTCCATGAGCTGGTCACGCCGCTACAAGGATTAGGAGTGGCTCTAATTCTAATCGGAATCGTAATCCCACAATACAATGGCAGAAGGCGTAGAGTAAAGAGCGTACTATAAGGTGCCTGGCACCACCCGAAATATGTCGAACAAATCAAATTTCAACAAACTTCGACGTGTATAAGGCACAACTTGGATTTTGTCGAACAATGTTAAGAGACAGCCGTAATTTGCGGCTGTTTCTTTTCCTTGAAAAATGATGAAATCCCTTTCAATATTTGCAATTATTAAACCTTTATCGAATTTCCGTAATCCCCTTTACAAACCTTTCTAGCGGCTTTATAATCCCGTTGTCACTCATTTTTGAGATCCGTTAAATTTATTGATAAAGGAGGTTGCGGTGATGCGACAAAAATTATTTTCGTTCTTACTTGTGAACGTGGGGGCTTTCTTTGTAGCGGTTAACGTCCACTTTTTTCTTTCACCCAATAGCTTAGCGACAGGTGGAGTTAGTGGGTTGTCGATTGTCTTGAATCATGTTGTTCCAGGAATTTCGATTGGTACGTTTATGATTCTAGTAAACATTGTGTTGTTTATAATTGGCCTCATATTTTTAGGATTTAGTTTCGGTACCAAAACCATTTACACAAGCTTTGCACTTTCTTTTATGGTATGGCTATTAGAAAGATTCGCCCCGGTATCAGAACCATTAAGTAATGATGTCTTAATCCAACTCATCATTGGTCAATGCATCGCCGCAACCGGTATGGCCATCGTCTTTAATCAAAAAGCTTCAACTGGTGGAACCGATATTATTGCGATGATTTTAAATAAATACTTTAATATAGAAATAGGCCGTGCCGTATTATTTTCTGATTTATCGATTGCGTTATCTTCAACATTTTTATTTGGTCCACAAGTTGGGATGTATGCGTTCTTTGGGGTTATCCTTAATGGGCTTGTCATTGACTATACGCTACAGCAATTTAATACAAATAAAGAAGTAGTGATTATCAGTAAGCGTAGTGATGATATTCGTGCTTTTATCGTTGAAGAGCTAGGAAAAGGTGCAACGATCCATAAAGCAACAGGAGCCTTTACATCTGATCAAAAAGAAGTCATCACTACTATTCTTGGAAGAAAAGACTTCTCTAAACTAAAAAACTATATAACTGAGATTGATAACAAAGCATTCATCACAGTGCACAATATGAACGAAATACTCGGTCAGAATTTTAAGCGCTTAGCATAAGTAAAGAACTGTCTCCTTTAAAGGGGACAGTTTTTTTGTAACCCACACTGTACCAGGCACAAAACCTGGGATATGTACCAGGCACAGAACCTGGGATTTGTACCAGGCACAAAACCTGGGATTTGTACCAGGCACAGAACTTGGGATTTGTACCAGGCACAGAACTTGGGATTTGTACCAGGCACAGAACTTGGGATTTGTACCAGGCACAGAACCTGGCATTTGTACCTGGCACCACCCACCTGCACCACTCACAAACCCAATCCCTTACACTGTATCACTTCAAATAAACTTGAAAATATTATCGTTTTTGCAAAAAATTTGAAACATTTCCCCTATATAAACCGTAGATAAGATAACGCTACATCACGAGCGAGCAGGCGAGAGAGGGGGAAGGGTTTATAAAGTGATGAGGGCGATTCTTCTTCTTACGAAAGTGATTATATAGTAAAGGATTGGAATGCCTATGGAATTATTCGGAGTACCGATTGAAACGGTTTATTTATTTCTATTAATTGGGTCAGGGTGTATAACGCTTCTTTATATCTTCTTTGGGGATGTCCTTGAGGGGGTTGCAGAAGCCACTGGATTTCTTAACCCAACTTTAGTACTTGCTTTTATTACTTTTTTCTCTGCAAGCGGTTACGTATTTGAAAAGGTAACGAGCTTAAGCAATGTTCTTATTATCATTTTTTCAATTGTCATAGCCTTGATTTTGGACGTATTGTTAAATGTCTTTGTGCTTGTACCTCTTTCGTCAGCAGAAGAATCCCTTGCATACACAGAGGATTCCTTACGTGGAAGAATGGGAAAAGTAATCATCACCATTCCTGAAAATGGCTTTGGTGAAGTGGTGATTGAAAGCTATAGCGGGATGATTTCCAAGTCAGCCGTTAGCTTTGAGAACACTGTCATTAAAGAAGGTACAAAAATAGTGATTATTGATGTCATTGATGGTGTGTTACATGTTTTGGCACATGAAAATGAATTAGAAAATGAAGGAGGAAAATAAATGGAAATGATTTGGATTGTAGGCGGAATTGTTTTATTTTTACTAATTGCCTTAATAGGTGTATTTATTTCAAAATATCGAACAGCCGGCCCTGATGAAGCACTTATTGTCACAGGGAGCTATCTAGGTAACAAAAATGTTCATGTTGATGAGTCCGGAAACAAAATCAAAATTATTCGTGGCGGAGGGGCATTCGTTCTTCCAGTGTTCCAGCAGGCAGAGCCTTTAAGCTTGCTTTCTAGCAAACTCGAAGTGACAACTCCTGAGGTATATACTGAGCAGGGTGTGCCAGTGATGGCAGATGGAACGGCGATTATAAAAATCGGCGGTTCAATTGGTGAGATTGCAACAGCAGCTGAACAATTTCTAGGAAAATCAAAAGAAGACCGTGAAAATGAAGCGAAAGAAGTTCTAGAAGGTCATCTTCGGTCCATTTTAGGGTCGATGACAGTGGAAGAAATCTACAAAAACCGTGATAAATTTTCACAGGAAGTGCAGCGTGTAGCGACACAAGATTTAGCGAAAATGGGTCTTGTCATCGTGTCCTTCACGATAAAAGATGTTCGTGATAAAAATGGATACTTAGATTCCCTTGGTAAACCAAGAATTGCTCAGGTAAAACGTGATGCTGATATTGCTACAGCTGAGGCGGAAAAAGAAACGCGGATAAAGCGGGCTGAAGCGTCTAAGGATGCGAAAAAGGCAGAGTTAGAAAGAGCGACAGAGATCGCAGAAGCGGAAAAAGAAAATCAAATGAAAATGGCGGACTACAGAAGAGAACAAGATGTGGCAAAAGCACGCGCCGACCAGGCATATGACCTCGAGACGGCCCGTTCAAAACAAGAAGTAACAGAGCAAGAAATGCAAATTCGCATTATTGAGCGTCAAAAGCAAATCGAGCTTGAGGAAAAGGAAATCCTTCGTAGAGAAAGGCAATATGACTCTGAGGTTAAAAAGAAAGCCGATGCGGATCGTTACTCTGTTGAGCAAGCAGCTGCCGCGAATAAATCGAAAGAAATGGCAGAGGCAGAGGCCAATAAATATCGAATTGAGACATTGGCAAAAGCAGAAGCGGAAAAAGTTCGCGTCGACGGGGAAGCGAAAGCTGATGCCCAAAGAGCTCAAGGGGAATCAGAAGCAGAAATTATTCGCTTGAAGGGTCTCGCCGAAGCAGAAGCGAAAAGAAAGATTGCCGAAGCCTTCGAATATTATGGAGAAGCAGCGATTATGGATATGGTCATTAAAATGCTTCCACAATATGCGAAAGAAATCGCTAGCCCATTATCAAATATTGAAAAAATCACCGTTGTTGATACAGGCAGCGACAGCAGCAATGGTGGTGCCAATAAAGTGACAGGCTATGCTACAAACCTCATGTCAACCATGCAGGAATCACTAAAAGCCTCATCGGGTATTGATGTGAAAGAGTTATTAGAAAACTTATCGGGAAAAGGGAACATCAGACATAGCATTGATCGTCTTGGTTATGAGTTGAAAAATGAGAAGTCATCACAAACATCAGACAAGACGACCAAGGAAAAAGTAGAGCAGTCATAGGAAAAGCGATGGTAGCCTTTCAAGGTTACCATCGCGTTTTTTATTTGAAATATAAGATGTGCATAAATTTGGAATCCCGTGCAATAACTCTACGATTTCGTGCGTAAAATTTGATTCTCGTGCATTTACTAGTCATTCTCGTGCATAAAATCAAAAAGTTGTGCATTTCCACATTTCAAGGTAATGAAATCGGTTGTTCTCCTTATGCATGGTGTTAGCCTTTCGAGATTCTCCGGTATTTTTATTACTCATCCCCACCTAAAAAGTCAAACACTCCGCCTAAAACACTGCCTTCTCCTTTAGAACCGCCATTACGTGGCATGGCAGAGAAGACGCGGCTAGCTAAACGACTAAATGGAAGAGATTGAACTAATACCGTACCAGGACCTTCTAAGGTTGCAAAGAATAAACCTTCTCCACCGAATAGGGCCGTTTTCACACCTTTAACCATTTCGATGTTGTAGTTAATGTTAGGAGTAAACGCTACTAAACAGCCTGTATCCACACGAATTTTTTCACCTGGCTGCAGCTCTTTTTTGGCAATGGTCCCTCCTGCATGAACAAATGCCATTCCGTCTCCTTCTAGCTTTTGCATGATAAAGCCTTCACCCCCGAAGAAACCAACACCAATCTTTCGTTGGAATTCAATCCCGATTTGAACACCTTTCGCAGCTGCTAAAAATGCATCCTTTTGACAGATCATTTTTCCACCTAATTCACCTAGGTCAAGTGGAATGACTTTCCCAGGGTAAGGGGAGGCGAAACTAACTTTTCTTTTTCCTTGACCTGTATTTGTAAAGGTCGTCATAAATAAGCTTTCACCTGTGACTATACGCTTTCCAGCACCAAAAAGTTTGCCCATTAGACCGCCTGTATTTGCCGACCCATCTCCAAAAATCGTTTCCATATGAATCTGGTCGTCCATCATCATCATGCTGCTTGCTTCTGCTACAGCCGTTTCTTGTGGATCCAGTTCAATTTCGACATACTGCATATCGTCTCCAAAAATTTCATAATCAATTTCGTGATTATTCATTCGGATCATCTCCTTCAAAGAATAAGTAAAAGAATTCCAACATATTTATTGTACTCCGTAAATGTTCACTGAAGCTAGTAAATAAAAATTGCTAGATAAATGTTTTTATGATCTAGAGGTTAGAAGATAGTTTTATTTCATGACCTTTTCATGTCGAAGAAAGGATTTTTCATAGCGTTTTTTCTATGAGGGGTCCCGTCAGGAAAATGCGGATTTACAACGCTAAGCCCATTTTCCTGACGATTCCCCAAGTTATAACAACGTTAAGAAAGTTTCAATGGTCTTAAGGAATCTAACGAGACCATTTTCTCCGAATTAAAATGGTATTCTCCAAGTAAATTAATATGTTCCCAACCTAGAGGTGACATATGGTGCAATAATTCTTCGTTAAAACTACCTGACCGTTTTTGATATTCAACTGCTTTTGTTAGATGTAGAGTATTCCAAATACTGATGGCATTGATAATTATATTTAAAGCACTGGCTCTTTGAAGTTGATGCTGTATTGTTCGTTCTCTAAGCTCTCCTTGTTTTCCAAAGAAAATAGCTCTTGTCAGTCCATTCATGGCTTCTCCTTTATTCAATCCTCTTTGTATTTTTCTTCTTAGAGATTCATCTGAAATGTAATTCAGAATAAAGATGGTTTTTTCTATTCGACCCATTTCACGTAAGGCTGTAGCTAAGCTATTTTGTCTTGAATAAGAACCTAATTTCCCCATAATAAGGGATGCTGAGACTGTTCCTTCTCTTATTGAATGAGCTAATCTCAAAACATCCTCATAATTTTCTTTAATAACCTTTGTATTTATTTGTCCACGTAAAATGACTTCTAATTTTGGATACTCACTTGCCTTATCTATTGTAAATAATTTGGAGTCCGATAAATCTCTTATTCTTGGAGCAAATTTAAACCCTAATAGATGAGTCAATCCGAAAATTTGGTCAGTGTAACCGGCTGTGTCTGTATAATGCTCTTCTATGTTTAAATCTGTTTCGTGGTGCAATAAACCATCCAAAACATGAATAGCATCCCTTGAGTTAGTATGAATAATCTTTGTGTAGTAAGAAGAGAATTGATCACTCGTAAATCGATAAATAGTTGCTCCTTTACCAGTTCCGTAATGGGGATTTGCATCTGCATGTAGTGATGAAACTCCTAGCTGCATTCTCATCCCATCTGATGAGGACGTTGTGCCGTCTCCCCAATAAGATGACAATTGTAGCTTGTGATGAAAATTTACTAATACAGCTTGAGCTTTATTCATTGCGTCTTCATACATGCGCCATTGAGACACATTGGCTAGTTGCTTATATGTAAGTCCCGGTGTGGCTTCAGCCATCTTACTCAATCCAATATTCATCCCCATGCCTAAAAGGGCAGCCATGATAATGATCGTTTCTTCATTATCTGGCTTTCGATTATTGGAAGCATGAGTGAATTGCTCATGAAATCCTGTTATATGTGCAACATCCATAAGTAGATCGGTTAATTTTATTCTTGGTAGCATCTGATATAGGCTTTCACTAAATTTCTTTGCTTCTTCTGGAACATCTTTTTCTAAACGTGCAATCGACAGCTTTCCTTTTTCAAGAGAAACACCGTCTAACTTGTTGGAATTGGCAGCTAACCACTTTAACCTTTCATTAAGGCTGTTGGTTCTTTCCGTCATATAATCTTCGAATGATAAACTAACTGGTAATCTCATATTTTCCTTCGTTTGATTCCATATATCCTCTGAAAACAAATATTCCTCAAAATCTCTATATTGTCTGCTACCAATAATGGAAACATCCCCTGCTCGAATATGCTCTCGCAGTTCTGTTAAAACAGCCATTTCATAGTAATGACGGTTGATTGTTGTACCATCATCCTCGTATAAATGCTTTTTCCACCGTTTTGAAATAAAATCCACCGGTGAGTTATCAGGTACTTTTCGCTTCCCAGATTCGTTCATTCCTCGGATAATCTCTACAGCTTGTAAAAGTGGCTCATTTGCCTTTGTAGATTGAAATTCCAATACTTTTAATAGCGTGGGTGTATATTTTCTAAGTGAATAGAATCGTTTTTGCAGTAATCTAAATAATCATAGTCGGCAGGACGTGCAAGCTCATAAGCTTCTTCCACCGAAGAAACAAAAGAATTCCATTCAATAACAGATTCCAAAACTTCAAAAACATCTAATTTTTCCTTTTTTGCTTTGATTAAAGCTTGTCCGATGTTCGTAAAGTGTATGACCTTCTCGTTCAGCTTTTTACCGTTTTGTTTCTGAATTTCTTCTTGAGCATTACGACCTTTTGATAACAGACTAAGTATTTGTCTGTCATGAATTTCAAAAGCTTTATCCGTTAACTCCTGGGTAAGATGTAATAAATAGACGGTTAATATCGAATATCGTTTAATTTCTTGAAAATCACGGAATGCATAAGGTTCATATCTAGAACCTAAGCGAGATAGCTGTAACAAGCGATTGCGATGCAAATGACTAATATGTACCGTTTCTAATTCCATGCCTCGTATGTATTCGAGTCGTTCTATTACTTTTAGAAAAGTTTCGGGTGAAGGGTGGCCCGGTGGTTCCTTTAACCAACCCAATATTGTTTTATTGGATTCTGATGGATGCTGCGATGTAATAATCTCCTCAAGTTTTTCCTTTTGCTCATTTGTAAGAGATTGACTCACCGTATTAAATAGCTTCTTTTCAGCCATTGCTCTTGCCTCCCACACTATTCTTTCAAGTGTAGTGAAAGCAGGCAGAATGATTTTGTTTTTTCTTAGAAAATCTATGCATTCATGTAGTAGATGAATAGACTCACCATTTTCCAAAGCTAATTGATGAAGGTACTTAAATGTCATTCGATATTCTTTTAGAGTAAAAGTGACAAAGTCGTATTCACTCCGAATTTCTTTCAAATGATCCCAAAGTGTATTTTCTCTTTGAGGATAAAGAATAAGTGAAGATGAATTGGCACCGATTTGTTTCGATATATAATGTATAACTGTATCTGGAATGCTTTTGATATGAGTGTACGGCCAACCGGGATATCGAAGAACGGCTAATTGGACGGCGAACCCTAAACGGTTTTCTTCTCTCCTTCGTTTATTTATAATTTCTAAATCTTTTTTGGAATAAGTATAGTAGGTTCCTAACAACCACTCATCATCAGGGATTTGTATAAGGGCTTGTCGCTGTTCCGGTGTAAGCAATTCTCTACCTCTCGCAATTTTCATAAAGTATCATCTCACTTCTGTAATTATTTCGTTAATTAGCTCAATTATATATCAATAGGGTGTACTCTATTGATACAGGTGTAGTAGACTGATAAAATCATAGTTAAGAGTGTCTCATAAGACTTGTCTCAAAAATGAGGTGATATTTTGCGAAAAATCGGCTATATACGTGTCAGTTCGACCAGCCAAAATCCTTCAAGGCAATTTCAGCAATTGAATGAAATCGGAATGGATATTATTTTTGAAGAAAAAGTTTCTGGAGCAACGAAGGATCGTGAGCAACTTCAAAATATGTTAGAGGATTTACAGGAAGGTGACATTATTTATGTTACAGACTTAACTCGGATCACTCGTAGTACGCAGGATTTATTTGAATTGATTGATTTAATTCGAAGTAAAAAGGCAAGCTTAAAATCACTCAAGGATACATGGCTAGATTTATCAGAAGATAATCCATATAGCCAATTCTTAATTACAGTAATGGCTGGTGTTAACCAACTAGAGAGAGATCTTATCCGTATGCGTCAACGTGAAGGGATTGAGCTTGCTAAGAAAGAAGGAAAGTTTAAAGGTCGGTTAAAGAAATATCATAAAAATCACGCAGGAATGAATTATGCTGTAAAGCTATATAAAGAAGGAGGTATGACTGTAAATCAAATATGTGATATTACAAATGTGTCTAGGGCTTCATTATATAGAAAGCTATCGGAAGGGAACTAATAATCACTCCTTATTCCATTAAGGGCCAGTCCATCGAAATAGTATAAAGGGGCTTTCTTGTTGACAATTTTTTTAATTTGGGATATCGTATACTTAACTTAATAATCGATAGATGTTTATTTTTAACTTCTTAAATAATTTGGGCTTTAGCATTCTTTTAATATGGTCAAAATTGATTGAATGAAAAAGCTTCTTAAGTGTACGAAATAAAAGTAACGTAAATCGGTATATTTTATAATCTAAGGTATTAGATTAGGGATATATGATTTCTTATTTTGAAGGGGAATCATAAACATAATTCATTTTAATTTTAAATAACGGTAGCTCTTATAAAAAACTTCTTTGAAGTTAGTTGAAGTGAAACCGACAATTTTCAAGATTCAATGATTTTAAATCATCATTGAAGATTTGAAGTTGTCGGTTTTTTTTATTTAATAAATACAAATTCATTCCAAAAATGAGCAAATAATTATGTAGGACTTTTTAGAAAGATATATAAAATGACTTTTAATAATTTTTTTAAATACTTTGATGGGAGAAAATTTTATGTTAGTTTCACTGAGTTCGTCATCTTTGTTAACATTTTTTTTTATTATGCTTATTGCATCTGGACTAAGTGGACTATTGTTTTTACATCCACGAGTACCCTTGAGTTTTGTTCGCGTTCATATTGGTATCGTTGCTTTACCGCCATTGATTTCCTTATTGGCTCTTGCTAATACCACTGTGGAAGGTATTATTGGTCCTTGGTCCTTGGATTCCTTAGCTTGGTTAATGGCTTTCTTTGTACTTTCAATTGGTTTAATCATTCAGCGTTTTTCTGTACATTACTTAATGGGAGATCACTCTTATCGTAAGTATTTTATACTTTTTACATTCACTACAGGTGTTGCTTCAATTACATGGTTAAGTGGTGACCTCCGCTTGATGGTTATATCTTGGGGAGCAACCCTCGCCGGTTTAATCTTACTTATTAGGTTAAATAGTGGATGGAAAGTAGCTAATGAAGCAACCAAGGTTTCTGGTCGATTATTTATATTAAGTTGGTTTTCTTTGTTACTTGCAATGATTTGGCTTTTTAACGTCACTGGTGAATGGCAGTTTTCATTAGCTCTAACAAATGAAAGTTTAGCTCAACTTGGAGCATGGGAGAAAACAGGGATTAATTTATTGATAGTATTAGCAGTGATAATTCCTGCAGCCCAATGGCCTTTCCAGAGATGGTTAATTGAGTCTATTGTTGCTCCGACTCCTGTTTCTGCGATTATGCACGCAGGATTAGTAAATGCAGGTGGGATTATGCTAACTCGATTTTCACCTCTTTTTAATGGTGATATAGCATCGATAATTTTACTTATTCTTGCAAGCATTTCTGTATTGATTGGGTCTGGAATTAGTTTAGTCCAGGTTGACTATAAACGCCAGTTATTAGGCTCCACGATTGGACAAATGGGGTTTATGCTCATTCAGTGTGCATTAGGTGCGTATTTAGCAGCCATTATTCATCTTATCTTACATGGTTTGTTCAAAGCTATGTTGTTTTTACAGGCTGGTTCGGCCGTACGTCGTTACGAAGTATCGACTCACGTTAATGAAAGGCCATCCAAATTATGGGTCATGGGTGGTCGGACTTTAGGCTTAGTTGTAGGGGTTGCTTTTTGGCTCATGTCTCCTGGTGAGGGTTATCAATTGATTAGTGCGCTAATCTTAGGGTGGTCATTGTCCGTTTCTTGGACACAGCTCGTAGCTTTTGGAAAGGGGAGAATTGGTAAAATTGCTGGTTTATCATTTTTAGTAGGATCTGCCATCGTTTATTTTATCATTCATAACCTCTTCTATGAGTGGTTGCATACAACCGTTTATCAGGGTGTCCAACCTTCAATGTCAGTTGTCATCATTTTCGTATGTCTCTTACTATTTGGCAGTGTTATAGGTACGTGGGTAACTCGTCATCGTTCTACTGTTTCCTTTGCAGTTCTTTATCTTTGGTTAGTAAGATTAGGTGAAGCAAAACCAAAGTCTGTAGAAAGTCACCCAAGCTACCTTAAACAATATTTATCTCAAGGAGGTAGTCAGTGATGAGTGTGACATCCGTATTAAGGAAAGATTTAAATATTGATGTTCAAGAAAGTGATATTAACGGTTTAGTTGAATCAGCTAGCCGGGTTATTGCGCCACTATCGCCAATATCTGCGTTTGCCGCACGTAATCCCTGGATGGGACTTGAAAACCAATCTTTTAATCAGGTTGCAGTGTGGTTAAAAAATATTCGCGGTGTTGATATATACCCTAGTGCTTCTATGATCCTTTCGGCAAAGAAAAAAGGTGAGATTGATGAAGCTTTTGTGAAGACGGGGCTATTGCGTTGGCTTGATTCACAGTCTCTTAATATACCACGGGACGTGGCAGAGCGATATTGTCTTGCTGCACTAAAATTAGATACATTACCATCAAACCTCTTATCATCACATGAGCTGGACAAATTAGTAGAGGGATTTAGTGTTCTGATTACGGATAGTATCGAGAACTTTTTAAAGCAACCAATAAGTTCGCATATAAAGAATCAAGATAATCAAGATGGTGAAAAGTTAATAAATATTCTCGATTATCATATTATCAAGTGGTGTAAATTATATCTTGATGAATCTCAGGCAGGTTGGACAATGCCAAATCGCGAGGAAGGTTTCTATCGTGCTTGGCAGCGTCTCATTCAATATGATCCGGCACTTAGTAAAAATCAACGTAAAAGTTTTAGAGATTGGCCCCAAGAGGCAAATACGGCTTTAAAAAAAGCTTTAACTGCACTAGAAATACCTGGTTCAGAGATACAGACTTATCTTGAAGGTCATTTGCTTTCCTTACCTGGGTGGGCAGGAATGTTGCTTTGGCGCTCCCAACAATCGAGCCCTGAACGTGCACTTCTAACAGAATATTTAGCAGTTCGAATTTCCATGGAGTGTGTTCTCATAAAGCCTTACTTACCTTTGTCAAATCAAAGTACTAAGAAAAAAGTTTCGATTACTCCCCTTTTAGCATCTTGGATTCATTGGGGGGATATTTCAATCGAGGAATGGTCACAGATGTCTGCCGCTGAACAAAGCGAATATTTATCATTTGCCTATCGTTTTGATGAGAATCTTCGCAAGAAGCTTTGGTTGGAAGCTTGGGAACAAACATACATTGAGCGATTAAGTGAGAAGATTATCTCTAAACAACGTGTGACCAACGATAAAGAATCTGTATTAGCCCAATTGGCATTCTGTATTGATGTACGATCTGAACCTTTTCGCCGTCAGCTTGAAAAAGAAGGTCCGTTTGAAACGATTGGAATTGCTGGTTTCTTTGGGTTACCGATTGCAACTAGTGAACTTGGTAGTAATCACACCCATTCTTCCTTGCCGGTTATGCTAAAGCCTAAACATCAAATAAAAGAGTCAGCGAGTGAAAATGAGCTCAATTCTTACCAACAACGTAAGCATGCAGCAAATTCATTAAGCTATACATTTAAAATTATGAAACAGAATGTACTTGCGAGCTTAATTTTACCAGAAATAAGTGGACCTTGGCTTAGTCTACAAATGGTAGCACGAAGCTTTGTGCCAAGAAGAGCAGGTCGTTTCATTCATAATCTTCGTGAGAACTGGTTACGCAAACCTGATACAAAACTCTTACTTAATCATGTTCATGACGCAGAGGCGGGGATACCTGTTGGCTTTTCTGAAGAAGAAAAAGTGAACTACGCGCGACAAGCTCTAAAAACGATGGGTCTTACAGAGAATTTCGCACCATTAGTCGTAATATGCGGACATGGTAGTCAAAGTAACAACAATCCTTATGCCGCATCTCTTGACTGTGGTGCATGCGGTGGAGCGGCAGGTGGATTCAATGCAAGGGTTTTAGCTACTTTATGCAACCTTCCAGAGATAAGAGAAGTGCTTTCTACTGAAGGAATAGAAATCCCTGAGGAAACTGTTTTTGTAGCCGCTGAGCATAAAACAACAGTGGATGAATTACACTGGATTTATGTTCCTGAACTTTCCGAAGCTGCACAAGAAGCATTTGATCATATCGAAGCTATTATGCCGAAAGTGAGCCATAATGCAAATGCGGAGCGTCTAGCTCAATTGCCTCATTTCAAATCGAAACTTAAAAATCCGAGTGCTGAGGCACACCGATTTGCGGAAGATTGGAGTGAGATTCGTCCGGAATGGGGACTAGCGCGGAATGCATCTTTTATTATAGGCCAACGTGAATTAACTCAGGATTGTGACTTGGAGGGTAGAGCCTTCCTTCATAATTATGATTGGAAGCAGGATGAGAGTGGTGATCTCCTAGCTAACATCATTACAGGACCAGGAACGGTGACCCAAATGATTAATCTACAATATTACGCTTCAACGGTAGCTCCTCATTATTATGGTAGTGGAAATAAAAGAACTCAAACAGTAACAGCAGGTCTTGGCGTTATGCAAGGGAATGCAAGTGACTTGTTAACCGGACTACCTTGGCAATCCGTCATGCTATCGGATCATGAGGCTTATCATTCTCCTCTTCGTTTGTTGATTGTCATCCAAGCACCTAGCAAATATGTAGAACGTTTATTAAATAATGATTTCATATTTCGAGAAAAAGTTCAAAATGGATGGGTTAGACTTGCTAGTGTTGATCCAGAAGGACACTGGGAAACTTGGTAACTGCTATCAACTATTTGCTACTTAATCAACAAATTTATAAATATAAAGAAGGAGTGTACTATATGAATTTAGATAAAATTCAAAAAGCATTATTTCTAACGGACATTGAAAACGGGCTGGAGCCAATTTTACAAGAAGTGACTAATATTCGACCAGAAAATATGCTGACGATCCAATGCTATGGTCCTGTGATTTCTAATCCTTATGGAGATATAATGAGGTCTGTTATCATTGCTATTTACCAGGAAAATGTTGAAGAGATTTTTGTTGTAGGAACAAAGGATAAGGAGACTGCCACAGTTAATGTACTAACTCAACTTGATTCAATGAAAGACAAAATGCAAACGTTGGAATATCTTTTTCAAAATAGCAGGCCTGAATTTGTAGGTGGTACGGTCAATGAGTGGCTAAATGTAAAAGAAAATGGAAGTGAAAATATCGAACAATGTGTTAATATGATTCATCATCATCCATTAGTGCCGTCACATATTCAAGTTCGAGGTTTAATAGTTAATACTGAGGATGGAAAATCCTCAATTGTTGAGGTGCCTACTAATAAAACAGCGTCAAACCTTACCTGATCATCATTTGGCATTTTGGAATGGAGGGGAAGTTAATTTCTATACATCCATACATGGGGAAAAGGCAGTTCTATCTACAATGCATGGGAAATAGCAGGCAATTGTCCAATTTTTTAGGAAATCCTTAAACATTTCTATTCAAGTACTTAGTAAGATCAATACAGACGTGTTAGAAGCTTTTTCTGGAGAGATAGAGCGGGAGCTTACGCCGTTAGAGACTCTCCAGAAAAAAGCAAGAATGGGAATGGAGGAACTTGGTCTCCCTCTAGGAATAGCTAGTGAAGGTAGTAATAGGCTAATTTTTTGTTCTATAGGAGATGTATAATTATGAAAACATCTAAAGGTTCTTATGAATCTGAGATAAGTAAGGCAATTACTCAATGGGAAAGGGACTTTCTTGGGCGTGGGTCAGTATCTGTTAAAACAGATATATTACGGGATATGATAATTGTGAATTTACAAGGTATTTTAACACCAGCTGAATATACCGTTTGTAAAACAAAAGAGGGATTACTAACTATAAAGAAAACTCGTTCGGAATTAGTTGAATCAGGTATAGAAGATCTTAAGAATATTATATTAACTATAACCGGAGAAAAAATGAAAAGTTTTCATACTGATATAAGCTCTCGTACAGGTGAACGATTGATGGTATTTAAATTATTTAATGATCTTGAAAAAAAACTTTTTATGTAAAAGAAATATAGGGATGTTACCTTGAAAATTATTATGTTTTTGTAATCAGTACAATATCATAATGTCTACGATAACCATTCTAGCCAAGTTGAGGGCTGAAACATATTGGTTATTCTAATGTTGATAATATGAATAATATATGAGTGACTTTTTTGGACAGGATAGAGATTTTTGGAAAATACACATAATTAACGTTATAGGAATGAGTGGAAGTGTTTATCAACTTTCTCTTCTTTTGTTTATAGTTATTGCACAGTACAAAGATACTTTGTTCTTTTTGCTCATTATGAAGTGTATTAAAGGATGATAATACCTCTTAATTGGTTATCCTCCTTCTTCAACTATACCAGCTAATATAAGTCAACACTTTTTAAGTAAAAATACTAGATTAAAGATGTTATAATAAAAACATGCATGACAAAGAAACTTCAATGATATCATTTGAAGTTTTTGTAAGTGATGTAATTATTTGTATCGGATTATGCTGTGTATTTCACCTTATGTTTTAAGATGGCATAAATCCAATCCAATAGCTTGTTGGCGCAAGCTATTATGGCTACTTTGTGAGGCTTGCCCTCACTTCTTTTTTTGTCATAATACTCTCGGAATTTCGCATTTCGGTTATTCGTTAACCCACACTGAATAGCTGTATAGAGTGTTTGACGTAGCTTAGTAGATCCTCTCTTGGTGATGCGATTGATAGATGCTGTAAACTTCCCTGATTGGTAAATCCGAGGATCAATGCCTGCATAGGCTACTAGCTTTTTCGGGTGACCAAATAGTGTGACTTCCCCTATTTCGGAGATAAGAGTAGCTGCAATTTTAGAACCTACCCCTGGGATGGATCGGAGGATCTCATACTCCTCAAACTGCATTGCTAACTGATCAATCTCCTGCTCTAGTACGTTGAGAAACTCTCGTTGTTGAAGAAGCATTTGAATATACATTTTTAGAGTAACCAAATGGCTTTGATACAGTGTTTTCTTAAATGGGTTCCGTTCTGCTGCCTCTTTTAACTTCAAAGCCTTTTCGCAAAACCAGCCATATGATCTCTTTCCTCCTAGACCATGCATCTCCTTAGCTAATTCATCAGTTCGTACCTTCAACACGTCATCAGAGGTAGGATAAATGAGTAAAGTCTTTAATGATATAGGCGAATATAAATTACTAAAAACCCCTTTATATTCAGGAAACACTTGATCAAGAATGGTTTGAAACTGAAGTTTCAGTTGGACATAGTTACGTGTTAATGAATCGTGTTGCCTGCACAAATTTCTCAAGTTCATGGTTTGAACACCTTTTCGATGAAACGCTACTAAGTCCTCTTTGTAGTACAGTTCACACAAATGTTTCGCATCAGAAGGGTCCGACTTCACTTTTCGAAGACTACTTTTTTTCGTTTCGTAAGAAACAACCGGATTCACTAAGTAGTAGGTGATTCGTCTTTCCTCAAGATATTGTAATACCGGTTCGTGGTAATGACCCGTAGATTCAAAAACGATGACAGGTTCAGCGTCAGCTTGTCGTTCAACCTTTTTGTAAAATACATAAAAATCACGCAGTCCATTAGTGTCATGCTTAAACTTAAAGGTCTTTCCAAAGGGGTGCTTTCTTGCCAGGAAAGCTTGAACTTGGCTTTCTCCTTTTGCGACGTCCAGGCCAATCACTGGATCCATACTCTATCACATCTCCTCAAACTTGATTTGTCGGTAGCCCCTGTCTATCTTGTAGTGTCATAGCTTCGCTTGTTATGCGGGGTCTAAGCCCCAACCAGCTTCAAACATGTTTCTACAAGTAGGGGGTGGACAGTATAACGGACGGGATCAACTAGTCCCAAGGGCGCTTGCGTCCTACCCCGACTACCTAAAGAATAACCTATAAAAAATAACCAGATAAACATTAATCTGGATGACCTTATAATACGATTGGGCGCTTTTCTGGAGTAACGAAAAAAGTCCAATTTCTCAATTTTAATACTGAGAAATTGGACTTTTTAATATTGTAATTTCCTTAGCGTTGTAAATCCGCATTTTCCTGACGGTACCCCATGAAGAATAAAAGAGTGCTAGATAATGAGGGCATTTGGGAAAAAATATAAATCAATAGTAATCGATCAAAAGTCATTGAGATTCGATTAATCCCTTATATACCGGATAAAGACAACAATATTGAGACTATTTAACTTGGTTTTTTAGATTAATCTATCAATGTTTTATCCCAATTTACATCTCCTCTTACTAGTGTGACAATTTTAAATAGTAAGTAAATTATGACGGGAGAAGGTGAACGAGTTCTAAAGTCTATTTTTATAAAACATTAGGAAAAGGAGTGTAGAGATGATATCCAAGAAGTTAACGGTAGTAGGTCTATCAATAGGACTGGCCCTAAGCAGTATTTCGTTTTCTCCCTACAATGTGTTAGGGGAAACGTCTGGCACAAGTAATTTATCTAGTATGGATGTTTTAGAAAACCTTACGGATACTCAAAGAGAAGCTTTAAAAAAATTAGAGTTGAATGAGAAAACTGGCTTACAGTTGTCCCCAGATGTCAGCTTAGATAATGATGACGAAATTTCAGTTATAGTTGAATTTCATAATAAGCCAATAAAGGTGTCTCAAATTCAAGCAAGCTTAAAAGGAGAGAAACTGTCAAAAAGAAAAGCAAAAAATATGATTGCTAAAGAACATAAAGAATTTAAAGAGGACCTTAGTAAAATCTTTAAGGATAATAAGAAGAAAGATAAGCCTTATACCATTTAGTATTCTTACACAGAAGCCTTTAATGGTGTAGCAATGACATTGCCAGCTAATAAAGTAGAAATACTTTTAAACTCGTCAACAGTAAAGACTGTTTGGGAAAATAAAGCAGTTAGTATTGAACCACCAATTTCTGAAGAGGATTCAAAGCAAAGTTTCTCTACTAAAATGGCAGATAGTAATCCATATTTAGGGATTGACCGTCTACATCATGAGGGGTTAACAGGGGAAGGGATCAAAATTGGCGTTATTGATACAGGGATTGATTATAATCATCCTGATTTAGCTGATGCTTATGTGAGAGGGTATGATTTTGTAGATAACGACAATGATCCGATGGAAACTACTTATGAAGATTGGGAAAAAACTAGAAAACCAGAATTCGTAAGTGGACATGCTTATTATACGCAACATGGAACGCATGTTGCTGGTATTATTGCTGGTCAAGGTAGGAATAATAGTGACTATTCAACTACAGGTGTAGCTCCAGATGCAGATATTTACGGGTATCGAGTGTTAGGTCCATATGGTGGAGGTACGACAGAGAATGTTCTGAAAGGAATTGATCAAGCTGTTAAAGACGGTATGGATATCATCAACCTTTCTTTAGGTGCTTCGATTAATGATCCCTATTTCCCGACGAGTGTTGCCGTTAACAATGCAGTCATTAGTGGCGTGACCACGGTTGTCGCTGCAGGAAACTCTGGAGATGAAGCCTATACGCTTGGATCACCAGCTTCATCCGCTTTAGCATTGACTGTAGGGGCAAGTGATGTTCCTTTGGATCTTGTGACATATGAAGGGCAGTTGGCATCACATTCTGTTAATCTCCAAATAATAGGGAAACACTATAGTGATAAATTAGAAGATTTTGAGGGGCAGAAGCTTCCAATCTTAGAAGTTGGGCTGGGTAAATCCTCCGATTATACAGGAAAAAATGTAGAAGGTAAGATTGCCCTCGTTAGTCGTGGAGAAATCTCGATTAATGATAAAATCAAATATGCAAAATTGAATGGTGCTGAGGCAATCTTTATTTATAACAATGAAGAAGGACACATTCCCTATTATCTAGGAGAAAATAAAGATTTTATTCCAACATTTAGTTTGTCTAAAAGCGACGGAGAAGCGTTATTAGAAAAACTATCAACGACTGACGAATTCTTATTTGGAAAAATCGGGAGTATCACCACAGAAGGGAACCGTTTAGCTGACTTTAGTTCAAGAGGACCTTCTAGAACGAATTATGATATTAAACCTGAAGTAACAGCTCCTGGTGTCGGAGTTCAGTCAACTGTTCCGTCTTACATGGTTAATCCTGAAGATATGGATAACTATGAATATGCATATCAACGGTTATCTGGAACGTCTATGGCCGCACCTCAGGTAGCCGGTATGGCGGCTTTGCTGTTAGAATCAGACCCTGATCTTCAGCCCGAAGACGTAAAAACTATTTTTATGAACACGGCTGATCCATTAAATGGAGATTACAGTGTCTTTGAAGTAGGAGCGGGTCGAGTTGATCCATATGAAGCGATTCATTCATCAATGAAATTCCAAGTTGTAGATGAAACGATTACGATCGATAGTAGAGAGAAAGTACTAATTGATGAAAAAACTGGAGGCATAAGCTTCGGCACGCAATATAACGATGGGAAGCACACTCGAGATCTGCGCACAATTGAAGTGAGTAATAATGGTAGTGAGAAGAAAGTCTTTACAGGAAAGGTTGAATTTACAAACCATTCGTTAGATGCAAATAAAAACGGCGTTCAAGTAGGCTTTAAGGATAAGCTTTCAGTAAATGCAGGCAAGACAAAGAAAACGAATGCTTTTGTTATCGTTCCAAAAACAGCAGAGCATGGTTTATATGAAGGGTATATGACTTATGAAAATGTTGAGAATCCAGACGAAACCTATCAAGTCCCTTTCTCTATCCGTGTTGTTGAAGAAGGGTTTGACTTCTTGCAATTTGATAAACAAGTATTAACAATCAATTCAGGTTATTATTTTGGTGCATTTCCAGTGGCAACGTTTGGATTTCAGTTAAATACAGACGTAGAAAGAATAGATGTTGTGTTAGCCGATGGAAAGACAGGGGAAGATATCGGCTATGTAGGGAATTTTGAAGGAAGAGAACTACAGGTTGGGATTCCATATGGCTTATACGGTTATGGAGGAGAATATTATTCATTTACGGGGGACAAGGATTATCCAATCCACTTTAAACAAAAAATCGCAGAGCATGGACACTATAAGTTGAAATTTATTGCCACTAATGAAAAGGGGAGAACCTTTACAGAAGTAGAAGATATTTTTGTCGATAATAATAAACCAGAATTAAAAACGAGTATTGATGAGAAGCTTGTCTATGAATTTAAAGAAGGGCAAAAAAACTATCCAATTAGTGGTACGTTAATTGACGAGGATGTTAAAGATATTCAAGCGGCAGGTATTGACATTAGTCAAGCCGATAATTACATTTATGAATACTTGTACATAAACGCCCCGGATTATCGGATTTTCCCGAATTCTGATGGGTCGTTTGAAATGGATATCCCTCTTGTCAAACCGACAATCAATTCCGTACGTTTAGATGGACTAGATGCTGCAACGAACAAAACAATAAGAAAGGCTTATAATCTTGTTCCTGAGGGTACTTCTTATATGACAGGAACGTATGATAAGAAGTCTGCGAAGCCAGGAGACATTGTCACATTTACAATGACGGCAAACAATGTAAAGCAATTAAAAGAAGCGAACTTTACTTTATATTATGGAAATTCAATGGAAATTACTGATGTAAAGAAAAATACTGCATTAGCTAGTTATGGGGATAATGTTGAACTGAAAACAGATTTATCCATTGGGTCTTATTCCAATGCAAAAGTGAATATCACCTTCAATGGAGATCAAGAACTGACTGGGGACCTTCCACTGTTTGATGTTAAATTAAAAGTGACTGATAAAAAATTGACACAGTATGCCGGATTTTACTCTACTAGTAATCGATACATTGATGTAAATGGAACTACCGTACCTGCTCAAGGGTTTATTGAAGGGCTAAAAATGTACAATCAAAAGGGGAACATCAGTGGCGCCTTCGTTGGTCAAGGGTTCTTAAAGCCTGATACTTCCGTTGATTTTTCTAGAGATTATTCTCAAGTAGGTGCTGCGGTTAAGCTAATTAGTCCAGATGGAACAGAATACACGTCTGACATTAGTAAGCGGGCTGGCTTCCGCTTTACTAACTTACCAATCAATGAAGATCCATATACACTGGTCATTGATATCCCTGGTCACTTCAAATATTTCGAGAAAATCATGATCAGTAATGATGCAGATGGTCAGCTATCAAGTGTCGTTAAGTCAACGACAGCATTTACCTATGCAGGGGATTTAAATCAAGATGATGTCATTGATGTTTTAGATGCCATCTCTATGCAGGAACGTTGGAAATCAAATGACCGTTCGGCAGATATTAATTACGATGGTATCGTCGATGAGAAAGATTTCAGTTATATTGAAGAGAATTATTTAATGAGAAACCATACATTAGACGAACTGAAAGAAGCTGTTGAAATTTATAAAGGTAAGACACTTGATAAAGTGAAAGAGGAATTAGGTCTTACAAACTAATAATCTATAATATCCGTACCCGTGCCAAGATTTTCACGGGTACGGTTCTTTTATTACTATCAAGTATCATTACAAAACTGTTTTTACCAAGTTTTTTTGAATGGCTATTTGCCCTAATTTGACGGGAATAAAGTTGTGCGACTTTTATCCTGTATGATGATTTGGAATTTTATATTTGCAGAAATGCGTGATTTTTCTGCCTTCCCCAAACCTAAAATCTCCTAAAATTCCTCAATATTCCATATTGATTTAGGTGAATTCCCCCCAATGACAGACTATCTATTCGACAATATAATTAGAACTAGAAGGATAATAGAAGGGGATGGATAAATGAAAAACGGTAAACTTCCAAAGGTTGCATTAAGCCTAGGTCTACTTTTAGGCGCTATTGGACCAATGGGCCATCAAACGATTGGGCATGCAGAAACGCAATCAAACGCAATGAATATTTTAGCTAGTCTGTCAAAAGAACAGCGTGAAGCATTGCAAAAACTAGAAGCGAATCGAACATTGAGGGGACTCCAATTATCAAGAGACATTGATTTGACGAGCAAAGAAGAAGTGACCGTCATTGTCGAATTTGATCAGCTTCCAGCAAAGACGGAACAAATTCAAAAGTCGCTTAAGGGTGAAAAGATCTCTCTCGAAAAAGCAAAGAAAAAGGTAGAGGAATCTCATGAAAAATTTAAAAAGGATTTACAAGCTAAATTAGGGAAAAAGACGAAATCTGATAAAGAAGATTATAAGATCAAGTATACGTACAAAAATGCTTTAAACGGAGTAGCTATTACACTGCCAGCCAATGAAATTGAGAAACTACTAGAATCAGAAGTTGTTAAAGCCGTTTATAGCGAATTAGAAGTAAAGCTTACTCCTCCACCGAAAACAAAAACAAAAGAAGTAGAAGGATCTACCACTAAAGTCGACAGTATTCCTTTCTTAAACATTGATAAATTACATAAAGAAGGTTTTACAGGAGAAGGGGTTAAAGTTGGAGTCATTGACACAGGAGTCGATTACAACCATCCTGATTTAAAAGAGGCCTATAAAGGTGGATATGATTTCGTTGACAATGATGACGATCCAATGGAAACGACTTATGAGGAGTGGAAAAATTCAGGATATCCAGAAACGAATCAGGGTAGTACCTATTACACAGAACATGGTACGCATGTATCAGGAACCATTGTAGGTCAAGCGGAAAATGATTCTGATTACAAAGTGATCGGAGTAGCACCAGATGCGGAATTGCATGCATATCGTGTATTGGGGAAATACGGAAGCGGATCAAATAGCGCGGTGATTGCTGGAGTTGATCGTGCCGTTGCCGATGGAATGGATGTTATTAATCTATCTTTAGGAGCATCGACTAATAACCCGCTTGATGCCTCAAGCTTAGCGGTAGATAACGCTGTATTAAGTGGAGTTACAGCTGTTGTTGCTGCTGGAAACACTGGAGAACTTGGAAATAGTACATTGGGGTCACCTGGTGCCGCCGCACTTGCTTTAACAGTTGGGGCCAGTTCTGCTTCCTCTTATGTTACAACCTATGAAAGCAAGATTTCAATTGATGGACAAGAACTGAGTGGAAACTTGCAGTTAATGACGCAAAAATGGACGGATGATTTTAGTAACCTGAAGGGTGAAACGTTTGAAATGGTTGAAGTGGGAGAAGGTGGACCAGCTGATTACAAGGACAAAGATGTGAATGGAAAGATTGCTTTTGTTGTTCGTGGGTCCCACGCTCTCATTGATAAAATGAAATATGCGAAGCAAAACGGTGCAGCTGGGGTCATCATTTATAATAATAATGCAGAAGAAGGTCATATTCCTCACTACTTGGGAGAAAGCAATGACAATATCCCAACTTTTTCATTATCGAACAAAGATGGTTTAGCAGTTAAAGATCTTTTTCATACAGGAACTCCTACCATCACTCTTGGAGAGGTAGGGAAAGCGGAAATTAGTGGGGATGAGCTTGCTTATTTCAGTTCAAAAGGACCTTCGGGAACATTGTATGATATTAAGCCAGAGGTGACAGCACCCGGTGTCAATATTCTCTCAACAGTTCCATCCTATATACAAAATAAAGAAGACCAATCGGACTATTCTAATGCCTACCAACGATTATCAGGAACATCGATGGCTTCGCCGCAAGTGGCTGGAATTGCCGCATTGCTGCTTCAAGCACATCCGGACTATACACCGAGTGAGATTAAATCAGTTTTAATGAATACGGCTGATCCGTTAAAAAATCAATATAGCGTATATGAAGTAGGAGCTGGTCGAGTCGATCCGATGCAAGCCATCCATTCTGACACGATCATTTCCGTTCTTGATGAAACACCATATATTGAAAATGGCGAGGAAACCATTATTCCAGAACAAACCGGTGGACTAAGCTATGGCTTCATACCGATGGATAATGAAAATATTATTAAAACGACAAATCTTTCAATCTCAAATACTAGTAAAGAAAACAAAAAATACAATGTTTCGGTAGAGTATAATGTTGGAGCATCAGCATCTGGATCTTTAGATGCAAAGAAAAATGGTGTAAAACTAAATGTTCCTAAGTCTATTAAAGTGAAAAAGAACAAAGAAGAACGTTTCAATGCTCTCCTTACAATCCCAAAAACAGCCAAGAAAGGTACTTATGAAGGGTATATTCACTTTGAAAATAAAAAGGATCCGAAAGATAGCTATCGTATTCCATTTGGAGCGAAAGTTGTAGAAGAAGGAATAGGCTACTTTAAAGTCTATACACCGAGTATTTCGACAAATCGTGTGATAAATCCTTACAGCAGAAAAGCGACAGATCTCGATTTCAAATTAAATTCTCCAATGGAAAGACTTGATTGGGTATTGGTGGATCCGGAGACAAAAGAAGAGTTAGGGTGGATTTTAGGGGTTGACGCAACTGGAGCAGCCATCGATTACGATTATTATCTTGATGATGGTTTCGCAGGCTATTATTATCCATTTACAGGAAGTGATAAAAAGCCGATTAGCTATACAAAAAAGAAGGTTTCAGATGGAATCTATGAAGTCAAAATGATCGGAACAACGAAAGATGGAAAACAATACGCAAAATCGTCAACCATTAGCTTAGATAATAATGCACCTTCGCTTGTATTTGATGAAACCAATGCTATTCCGACAGGTGATTCTCCATTTGTTGAGTTGCCAGCAGATCAAAAAACGGTAACATTATCCGGAACCCTGCTGGATAACGAAATTAATAAAACAAAAGAGGCGCACATACCGCTTTCTCAAGCCAGTAATAAATTGTGGTACGGTCCACAAGGCCCAAATCTTAGTATAGAGGTGGATGAAAATGGCAAGTTTTCAAAAGAACTAAATGTTTCTACATCATCCATTATGCAAATGCAATACCTTGGAGCCGATTTTGCCGGAAATACAGCCGTTCCAAAGGTTGTCTATTATGTTAAAGAGGGCTCACAATTTGTGTATGCGAAACCAGATAAAGAATCATATCAAATGGGAGACAAGATCACTTATACGTTCTATGCGCATAATTTAGCAAAGGCTCATGATTTTTCGATGACTTTCTATTATCAAAACAAATTTTTTGATGATTCAATTGATTTCCAAATTGCAGAGGGATTGCCAGAAGGGTCAGAATTAATAGAAACGACTACTACACCAGGGACAACAAAATCGGTAATCAATATTAAAATACCAGGCGATGGAGTATCTGGAGATGTTGCTTTATTTAAAATAGTAGCGAATACGAATGCAAATGAGTTTAGAAATGTGTATTCACCATTGTTCAGTAACAGTGCGATGAAAGTCAATGATGGAGCTTGGATCACAACGAAAATGGGATTACATCCTATTTATCCTGCATTCTCTAAAATCAACGCAGGCTATTTAGGGGCAGAAGGACTAGCTACAGAAGATGGTCGCTTTGACAAGAGCATCGATTACACAACAGTTGGGGCTACAGTTCAATTAAAAGGTTCGGATGGGAAGATATATCCTGCTTCGGTTGGAAAAGATGGTGTAATTGACATGGGTAAACTCCCTATATCAGTAAATGAGTATACTGTGATCATTAATGTCCCAGGTCACTATACAACGTATACCCCATTATACGTAGGGCATGAGGAGAATGGTATCGATATAGGCGAGTATATTAACTATATTACGGCTATCTCAAAACCAGGGGATATTAACAAGGATAATACGGTTGATATCCACGATGCTATTTTACTCCAACAGCATTGGGAAACAGACTATCGAAATTCCGATATCAATTTTGACGGTACAACAGATGAAAAAGACTTTAAACACCTTGAGAAGTATTATTTAACAGAAAATGATTTTGTTCTTGATACACCTGATCCTCAATCAGAATCAAACGGCAAGACCATCGACACAATTAAAAAGGATCTAGGAATCACGCCTTAAAGGTTTTCTTTTCATCACCGTCAAGATTTAACACAAATATAACAAAGAAAGGTAGACCAAAAGGGGCTACCTTTCTTTGTTGTAGTATCTTTCAAGCATACACGCTGATAATCGTTCTTATTCCTATCAAACAAATAAAAGTATTCAATAAACACTTTTTCTCCATATGAATAAAAGATATGATAATAAAAAGTACAAAGCTGAATTCTAATAGTTGATACAGCTAGGAGTGAATACGATGAGTCTAGGAACACTCGTTAAATTTTATAGGGAAAAAAATGAACTGACACAAGAAGAACTCGGAAAAGGAATTTGCTCTGTTTCACATGTAAGCAAAATTGAGCGTGGTATTACCCAATACTCTTCTGAAATTATGGATTTATTGAGCAGAAGATTAGGGATTAATCTTGAAAGTGAGCTGCAATCGCTACAGAAATATGAGCGGTTACTCGACGAATGGCATGACAGTATGGTAATGCAGCAAGAGAGTGAAGTGGAACGCTTAAAGGAAGCCATTGAGAAAAACTCTCTATTTTTGATCCACCCGATACAAAATAAATATTTTTTATTACAGGCAAGATACTATCTTCTAAAAGGAGACTTAAAGCAAGCGGAAAGACGATTGAGTGAAATGAATCATCAACGTAAAGAATTAGGATCTTATGAACTTCATTTACTTCACCATATTTTAGGAATGACAGAGATTATTAAAGGACGATTCAAAAAAGCACTAGAATACCTTCTTCAAATTAACGAAAAAGAGTATTTAAATAATGAGTTTTATTACCAAATCGCAATCGCTTATCTAAATCTTCAATTTAAAGTGAAGGCCTATCATTATAGTGAATTAGCTCTTGATTTTTTTAGAAAAACGAATAACTTTAAAAGAGTCATTGATGCAGAAACTGTCAAATTAATAAGTGAAGGAAGAAATGAGTTCTGGGATTTTGAGGATCTTGTAGGCAGGTACAATAAACTTATCATACAATGCGATATGATAAATGAGACACCCAAAAAGGCCGTTTTATTAAGTAACTTAGCTTATGAGTATTCCTTTGCCGGAGATTATAATAGGGCTACAGTGTACTATAAAAAGACATTGGAGCTATTGGAGCCTGAAACCAAGACACATAATTATTTAAATAATTTAATCGGATATGTCTATTGCTGTCTTCAACTTGAAAATAATGGTGAAGATGCGAAGCTAGCCGATTTAATAGAGCTGGGGAGGAAAAATGCAGAAACTATACAAGATCAAAGCAGTTTACTGTTCTTCCAAATGCTCAGTTTATTACAAAAAAGTAAAAAAGAGTTATATTTTGAGTTTATTGAAGAAAAAATTATCCCTTTACTAGAAGAAAGCGGGAAATATCAACAATTACTTACCTATGAAAAATCGATGTTTCAGCACTATTTAGACCAAGGAAATAATGAGAAAGCATTAAAATATGCAAGTAGATTCGTTAACAAAAGCTAAAAAGTAAAATGTGTTTGTTAATCACATGCTTAAAATCAGCAGTTTCATGATTTTTGAAAACAAGTTACAGCATTATTAAGCTGAAGGGAAACATTGAAATTCTCTAATATACTTGATAAGTGCAAATATTATTCAACTTAATATTTTCAGTTTTCCCTTGCATAAACTTTCAGAATAATTATATAATAAATATATTAATCAGCATTTTAAGGAGGTGGGAATTGAGATGAATCGTTCTGTAGGATTGCATGGTCAGTTTTTAGAATATATTTACATTTGCCGTGCAATTTTTCATGGTTTTGCTTTCAACGGGATACGTATGCCCTTTTTTAGCAAATTCATATAGAACAGAACGGTAAGAGGTCTCAATTCCTAGCTTTCATAATATACCTTTAGGAAGAGGGCATCCGTATGCTCTCTTTTTGTTTTTTTTAGATAATGAATGTAGGTTGACCTATTAGGATCTAGAATCACTTTGAGTATTCAAGGGATGGTTCTAGCTTCCTTTGGTCAACCTTTTTTTGAAAAGAATAGTGAGACTCTCTTACCTCTATATATTTCGATAACGAAAGGAAAGAGGACAATGATTCTTTGTAGTGTTCAACATATAAGCAAAATGTACGGTGGCCATAAAATTTTTGACGATGTATCCTTTGAAATCCATGAAGGAGACCGTCTTGGATTTGTTGGTCGAAATGGAAGTGGAAAAACAACTGTTTTCAAATTGTTAGCAGGTGTCGATACGCCAGATGAGGGTCAAATTCACACTAAAAAAGGAGCGAAGGTAGGCTATCTTGCACAGATCCCTCAATTTAAAGAAGGAACAACGGGATTGGATGTTCTTCAATCTGCCTATGAAGAGCTAAACCAAATCGCTAAGCGACTAAAAGAATTAGAGGCAGCAATGTCAAAAGGTGATACAACGAATTTAGAGAAGCAGCTACACGAGTATGGAAAGCTGCAAGATGTATTTACACAATCGGGTGGATATGAGATTGAGGCAAACATTGCAAGGGTGGCTAATGGGCTTCACATCAAAGAGCTGTTGGAGAAATCCTTCCAGCAATTAAGCGGTGGAGAGCAAACCAAGATTTGTTTGGGATTCATCCTCCTGAAAGAGCCTGATTTTCTTTTACTTGATGAACCAACAAACCATCTCGATATTGGTGCTGTCGAATGGTTGGAGGAGTTTTTGAAAGAATACCGCGGAACCGTCATGATTATTTCTCATGATCGCTATTTTCTCGATAAGGTTGTGACAAAAATCATTGATTTAGAAGATGGAGAAGCTGAACTTTATCACACGGATTACTCTATGTTTGTGAAGCAAAAAGAGGACAAACTTCTTCAAGAATTCCAAGCTTATCAAGAACAGCAAAAGAAGATTAAAAAAATGAAGGAAGCCATTAAACGGTTAAAAGAATGGGCAAATCAAGCGAACCCACCAAATGAAGGCCTTCATAAACGTGCACGAAATATGGAGAGAGCACTTGAACGTATGGTGAAAATTAAGCGTCCTATCCTTGATCGCAAGAAAATGGGCCTTGAATTTGAAGAGAGTAACAGAAGCGGAAATATTGTTTGTAGTCTCAAAGATGTAAATCATTCATTTAGTGGACATTCACTGTTTAATGAGGTCAACATGTTAGTCCGCTACAAGGAAAGAGTGGCGATTGTCGGGGATAACGGCACTGGAAAATCCACGATTATCAAGATGCTACTGAAACAGTTAGAGCCACGTGCAGGTGTTGTCAAGATAGGAAGCAGTGTGAAAATCGGCTATTTATCTCAGCATTTCACAGCATCTAATCCAGAAATGAGATTAATTGACGCTTTTCGAGAAGAAGTACGGGTGGCAGAAGGAGAAGCGAGGCATATTCTCGCAGGCTTCTTATTCTACGGCGCCAGCGTGTTCCGCAAAGTAGGTCAACTGAGTGGTGGAGAAAAAATGAGGTTAAGATTAGCTCAGCTTATGCACCAGGATATTAATCTACTTCTCTTAGACGAACCTACGAACCACTTGGATATCGATTCGCGAGAAGTACTTGAGGATGCATTAGATGGGTTTAATGGAACGATAGTTGCTGTCTCACATGACCGCTATTTCTTAAATAAGCTTTTTGAGAAAACCTATTGGATCCATAATCGCTCCCTTCACTTCTTTGATGGAAATTATACGTGGGCAAAAGAAAAGCTGATGGAATTGAACCCATCTCAGGTAGTAGCTAAAGTTAAAAGAGAAGGTAACAAAGAAAAAATTACTCCGCCAAAGGCTATCACTGAAACTTTGGAAGAAATTGAGGCAGAGCTAGAGAAAATCGAGGCGGAAATCTTTTCAATTGATGAGAAATTAGCAGCAGAATCTGACCTTGATGAGCTTCAAAAATGGTATGAGCGTAAGAAGAGTAAAGAATTAGAAAGAGACGAGAGATATAGATTATTGGAGGATTATATTTAATCAAAAAAGTGCTGCTCCGGCAGCACTTTTTTGATTTGTTGAATGATGTCGAGAAATCGATAAACACCCTAAAGTTGATAATAAAAGATATTTCCCAGATTCTTAAGCGGAATTTTTTTAAAAACGTAATTAATAACCGGATTCTATTCATTATGGAATCAATGAAATAAATAAAACAAATTTTCAACATAATTGAAGGATGGTTAGTCCTTTTTATTCTTTCTATACCAAACTCCGATTCCTTCATTACATGTTCATAAATGCCAAGTCCAAGAGCCGAAAAGCGGTGTTATACTGACATTTAAAGCAAGCGTTTTAGAAAGGAAGTATAAGATGAGCACCCTTTGGGATGAAGCAAAACAATTTATTGAGGTTTGTTATCAAGAGCTTTCAAAGCCACAAAATAGGATTCATGAAAGGTTAGTTCAAATAGAGCAAGAGATACTAGCTAAGGGCTATTATGAGCATACATTTGAGGAATTAGAGCATGGAGCGAAAATGGCATGGAGAAATAGTAATCGCTGCATTGGCAGGCTTTTCTGGAATACTCTTCATGTTGTGGATGAACGGGCTGCAAGTTCAGAAGATGAGATTTTTAAAGCGCTTGAGAATCATCTATCTTTTGCAACTAATGGCGGGAAGATCCGTCCGACGATTACGATTTTTAAACAAGATTATCCTAATCAAGACAATATTCGAATTTGGAATCATCAGCTGCTTAGATATGCTGGTTATTCTGAGGAACATGGTGTAATAGGGGATTCAGCTTCACTTGGCTTTACTGAAAAGTGTCTAAATTTAGGCTGGGAAGCTTCTAAGACTGACTTTGATCTACTTCCTTGGGTAATACAAATTGGTGACCAAGCACCTCGATGGAGAGAGATTAAACATGATCTTGTTATCGAGGTAGAGTTAAGGCATCCTGATTACGATTGGTTTAAAGATTTACAGGTAAAATGGTATGGAGTTCCAATCATATCAGATATGAGATTAGAAATCGGCGGAATTTCGTACAAAGCTGCACCATTTAACGGTTGGTATATGGGAACCGAGATTGGAGCTAGAAATTTAGCAGATGAGGATCGATATCAAATGCTTCCAAAAATCGCTAGTTGTATGGGACTAGATATATCAAAAGCATCCACTCTTTGGAAGGATAAAGCCCTTGTGGAACTAAATGTAGCAGTACTTCACTCCTTTAAAGAAGACGGAGTAAGCATTGTTGATCACCATACTGCTGCACAGCAGTTTAAAGTCTTTGAACAAAATGAAAAACAGTGTGGAAGGGAATTTACTGGAGACTGGACTTGGCTCATACCGCCAATATCACCAGCCACTACCCATGTTTTTCACAAAGAATATGATAATGAGTGGGTATCACCCAACTACTATTATCAGAATGCCCCTTACTAATGTCAGCTGATTGCTCGACCATGTATGCCTATGTAAAAAATCGAAGTTGGCGTTTAGCCAATTTCTTTTTTAAAGGCTCTTTTCTTAATCTTTGTTGCTTTTGGTCAATTATAGACATCTAATCACTCAATACTAGTGAACCAATTATTGCTTTAACGAAAAGATGCCCCGAAACCATAATCATTACGGGTTTCTATTCTTGTTCGAAAAGCAACCATCTATGCGAATACAGCCTTTCTAAAAAAATTTATTAATGTTTATTCGTTACAAGAAAGATTTCAAACCAATAGCGAAATTCATCAAAAAGCGGGTTGTTGTCTTGAAATGAGAAATGATCAAAAAAATTTTCCAACTGTTCTGCTTCTACTTCATCAAATAATCCGCTCACATACAGCGGCGTTTTGAAGCGTTTATATAAATCCGTATATCCATAAAAGTCAAAAAGGTCTTCTATTTGTTGCTCCTTCAAATGAAACACCTGCCCTTGTTTGAAGTTTGTGTAGAAGGGCTAGGGTTCATTCTCCCATTTTTTATGAAAAATAGATAAGAGTACAAGCACATTTCGATAAATGCCATATCGTAGTAGTGTGAAGTAACTCCTTTCATCTTTTATGGACAGGCAGATTCATCAAGTGAATCTGCCTCTTTTTTTGTGTAAATTGGCTTGCCTATTGCAACCGGTTCATACACAATGAAAATGATAGGATTACTCTGGGAAAGGAATTATGAAAAATATGACTAAAGCTGTCAATATGCTTTCTATTCTATGGATGCTTAATACTGGTAATAAAATAACGGCTAAGCAGATTTCCGATAAATTGGAGATTAATATTCGTACTGTTTACCGTTATATTGATACCTTATGTGCAAGTGGGGTCCCTATTATATCGGATGCCGGACATAATGGCGGATATAGTTTGCTTCACGAGTTTGTTGAAGCCCCATTGTTTTTTGATCACAATGAACAAAAAGCAATGATCCATGCAGCAAGATTTGCAATAGAAGCTGGATACCCTTTCAGTGAGGAATTGGAAGGAGCGGTATCTAAGCTGAAAATGTATACCAATCCTGAACAGTTGGATCGAATCAATAGGCATTTATCAGGATTTGATGTAATCCAGCCCTCCTTAAATCAATCCTTGGAATCCATCCTCAAGGAAATAGAAGTATCCGTTGCAGAAGGAAATACCCTTATGATGGAATATAAAAAGGGAAATGATAATGAAAGCCTATCGCGGAATATAGATCCTTATGGACTGGTTTATTGGAAAGGGAAATGGTATGTCGTAGGATACTGCCATCTGCGACTTGAAATCCGTAGTTTTCGGGTTGATCGGATTGGGAAATTATCCCGAACAGAGTTTACATTTGAGAGACCATTGAATTTCTCAGCACGCTCATTCTTTCTAGATGGACTTCTGCCTAATTCTAACGATCAAACGCAACTCATTTCGGTCCGTATTCAAGGCAAGGTGCACGCACTTGATGAACTTTGTCAGCATTGGCTATTTGGTCATGCCCTAATTGACCGAACAAAGAACCTTGCAGGTTTTAAGCTAGATAAGCATTCTATCCAAACCTTCGTACCTTACTTTCTTCTTCCATATGGAAAATCAATTACCATCCTTGAACCCACCTTTCTAAAAGAAAAATTGATTGAAGTCGCTTCAGAATTAGTAAATCATTATAAAAATTTTTAACTCCACTGACCGTAGATGTCAGTGGAGTTTATTTATGATGATTATATAACTAAATATATTAGGAGGGAATTGTTCATGAAAGAATTGAAATATGAATTTTATATTGCAGGAACACCTGAAAAAGTTTGGGGTACATTGACCTCTCCAGAAGGAACGAAACAGATTTTTTATGGAAGTGTCATCAGATCTACATTTCAAGTAGGAGAAGCTTTGGAATACGTGGGACCAGGAGTAGAAGGTGATGAGACAGTCCATGTTTATGGAGACGTATTAGAGTATGAAATGAATCAAGTACTCCGCTTCACCCATTATACTGGTAAGTCGTATACGAATGGGGAACAGGGATTTGAGTCGAGAATTTCCTATCTACTTGAGCCTGTTGGTGCATGTACAAAGCTCACGCTTATTCATGACCAATGGAAGGAAGGGGATCCTCATTATGAGAATAGCGACAATGCTTGGTGGATGATATTAAATAATATAAAGACTTTAGTTGAAACAGGCAAAACCCTCGATTTTGGTGACATGGGATAGGAATTGAGACATATTATAAAAGGGAATGATGCTTTCTATCTGAAAGCAGGGAGATGGAAGAGTCGTTTCATGTCGAATGACCGATATATTGTTAGTTTTGACCGATAAAATAGAGTAAACGACCGATAAATCCAACGATTCGATTGATAAAATTAAGCAAGCGACCGATAAATCAAGAGTATCAGCCGAATCAGGAACATTGCTTAAAATGAGTCGGAAAATCTGAATGCGTCGAGATGGAAGAGTCGTTTCATGTCGAATGACCGATATATTGTTGGTTTTGACCGATAAAATAGAGTAAACGACCGATATATCCAAAGAATCGACTGATAAAATTAATCAAAAGACCGATAAACCATGAATACTGATATCCTCCAAACCAGGATCACCTAAAGACCAGATGAAACTTGGTCCTGTCTAAAATAGAGAATTCTACTTGATCTTAGAATTTTCAAAGGTAGGGAGAATGAATGGTGAAAAACTACACTAATACGCTGGAACATCCTGATGGAAGGACAGTCACTTTTCTTGAAACCGGAGTGGACGATAAAGGAGACTATCTGCTAGTGGAACATAAAGTATTGAAGCAAGGGGCAATGAATGGTCCTCATTGGCATCCAGTCCTTACGGAGTCGTTCATGATTAAAGAGGGGAAAATGAAATTCCTAGTGGACGGTAAGGAAATGATCGTATCAAAGGGCGAGAAGATTTCTATTCATCCACAACAGGTCCATCAGTTTTGGAATATTAGTGATAATGGACTAATCGCCATCCATGAAGTCCGCCCCCCAGGCCAGCATAAAAGGATGTTTGAACTCATTCACAAATTAGAATCTGAAGGGAAAATGAATAAAAAAGGAATCCCATCCAATCCATTTTGGCTAGGAATGGCTTGGGCAAGTATGGACGGATATATTAAAGGTCCTCCAAAATTCGTTCAAGTAGTACTTTTTGGAGGGCTGGCACGTTTAGGGAAATTGTTTGGATTATCATATTGATGCAAAAAATGATTGAGTGTTTATACCTAAAACCGTGGTGTCAGTCCCTCCCATCAAAGAGCGACTTTTGAATGAGGCTTGTAGGTCATGTTGCTTTATTGAGTAATTTGGGGAGTGACGGACCCCTATGCTTTTAAATAGACGTTGCTGGACCCCGTGATCGTTTGGGGAGTTTTTGAAGAGTAAGAGTTTCATAGGTTTTTTATATGAGGGTGGTTCTACGTTTTGGCGTTCCTGCTCTAGTCAAGTAAGTGCTCATAAGTAAAGCCCCCAAGGAAACTCTTTGGGGGCTCTGCTTGGCGGAGGACACACCATGTAGATAAGAAGGGTTTTCAGGAAGTGGAGGTCTTTGCCTTTTTCCTCAGTTCTAGACTCCTCCGCTTTTCAATGTCCAGCTCCGGCGCCTAGGCCCTCGAGACATAAGCCAAGCCCCATAGAAAGGGAAAAGGCACCCTTTCTATGAGGCTCGTCTTATGCTTGTCGGGCCTGTTCAAGGCGCCTGCGCTTTTCTATTTATTTCGCAATCTTTTGAAGCTTATGAATGACCGATAATGAACGTCCTGTTCCAATGGCAACGGATTCTAATGGGTTTGGTGCAAGGTGGACTGGGACGACGATTTCTTCACTTAACCAATCTTGAATACCATTTAGAAGGGCTCCACCACCTGTAATGATCACTCCACGGTCAACGATATCACCGCTAAGCTCTGGTGGGCAGTTTTCTAAGGTTGCTCTGATGGTTTCTAAAATATGAAGTAAAGACTCTTTAAGAGCAGCTTGGATTTCTTGGGATTCGAGATTGATTGTTTTTGGTAAGCCTGTGACAAGGTCACGACCTCTAATATCCATTGATAACTCTTCATGATCGATAAGAGCGTATCCAATTTCAATCTTGATTTGCTCTGCTGTACGTTCCCCGATTAAAAGGTTGTACTTTTTACGGACATGCTGAATGATATCTTCATCCATTTGATCTCCACCGATTCTAATCGTGTTACAAGATACAACACCACCGTACGAGATGATTGCTACTTCCGTTGTTCCGCCACCAATATCAACAATTACGTTTGCAACGGGTTCATCAACAGGAAGGTCCGCTCCAATCGCCGCTGCAACTGGTTCTTCAATAAGTGTAACGGATTTGGCACCGCTCCCTTTAACAGCATCAGTGATGGCACGTCTTTCTACCGATGTCGCTCCTGATGGAGTACATACAACTACATTTGGTTTACGAATAGAGAAACCTAGTTGTTTTCCTGCTTTTTTCATAATTTGCTTTAACATTTCAGTTGTTACATCAAAGTCAGCAATAACTCCATCTTTTAATGGTCTAACTGCGACGATTTTCCCTGGAGTTTTCCCGATCATGCTTTTAGCCTCAGTTCCAACAGCCAAGACCGATTTAGTCTCAGTATCAATGGCAACTACAGAAGGTTCGTTTAAGATAATTCCTTTATTTTTACTGTAAACAAGGACATTCGCTGTTCCTAAGTCAATTCCGATTTCAGAGTTTGAAAACATTTGTATTCCTCCAAATGTAAATTAGTTCACAAATACAATCTTCTTTCAAGTATAGGAGATTTTAGGGGGTAGTGGGAGAGGAGAAATTTCCCAACGACATTATATTACAAAAATCGATCAGGTTTGTAACAAATGGGAAAGCGGACTAGAGCGTTGGTGTAATAATGTTTAGGGAGTTAAAACAGCTCAAATATAGCTTTTTTTCTTGGGCGACTGTTAAGGAAATTTAAACTTTCTGTAAAAAATCAATCGGTTTAAATGTAAACAAAAAGTCTCCAATTGGAAACTTTTTGGGGATATATTCATTTAGAATAAAGTCCTATTGGGACGTCTTTCAAAATCTGACTTGCTTCTTGTATGAATTTTTTCCTTAGGCTCCATAACAGCATATTTCTGTTTGAATTTTTTCAGGTAATAAGTCTGACCAGATGTTGTTTGTACATATCCTTCCATCATTAGTGCCACTGATAGCATTGTTAAGGCAAAAAATAGAATAGGGGTCAATGGTACCCATGGAGCCCCTTGAAGGTAACGAAAAGTGTCACCGATTAAGCCCGACCATTCAAAAGTGATGGATTTAGGGGGATCTGGAGATTTATTGTAGGTTATATCCGTGCCTCCTAGAAAAAGCTTAAGTAACCCTAGGTGGATAAAGATAATGAGGGTGTGCATTATTTGTTGACCAAACATTATCATTAGTTTCTCGCGAATAAGTGGAAAAATATGTTTTATAATGATTCTAAATGGACTGGCCCCTAGTGTTTTTGCGCTTGTAATATAATCTTTTTTATACATAAGAGCAATTTCATTTCCTAATAAGGAGGCAATAATCGGAACAATTAAAATCGATAATACCAAAATTTCAATCATAAATCTTTCTACGATTGTAGTAGAGAAACCCTGGGATGGCTCCCATAAAACCGGATGGAGAAGAAAATAAGCTAAAATCGACAACGGAATATAATGAAATGAATCAATGATTCCATTTATATACTTTTTGTATTTTATTAAATAGATTCCTAGCAAGAAGGCTAACGGTAGAGCTAGAAACACTCTTAGAAATGCAATCGAAAATGCAGTAAGTATTGTATATTTTGCCCCAATGATGATTTTTCCGAGCATGTCTAAGCCGAGTGGATCTGTTCCAAAAGGGTATGCCCATTTTGGGGAAATGGGTGCAGATTCGATAGGAACGGAGTTTTCTGAAATAAAATACAATTTTCTTACATCATTTCCCCAAATCATCGAATACCCAAAGCTTAAGACTAAAAGTAGGATGATAAAAGAGAATCCAGTCAGAAAAAATGGATTTTTCCATACGGTACGCTGCTGCATTTAGAGATCCTCCCCTCGATTGGCTTTTTTGGATAAGACGTATTCTCCCAGGTTGTAAAATAAAAAGAGAGGAATGAAGATTGAGAGAATCGCGAGTGTGAATAGATTAGGCTGAAAGGTAGACAACAAAAATCTAGTAATTCCAGGTATATTAAACAGTAATTCAATCACTAATAAGTTTGAGAGCATAAACCAAACCGTCTTTTTGGATTGGAAAAAGACGCTAATAATTGCATTTCGAAGGATATGCACGGTTAGAATGAATAGCTTTCCTAACCCAATAGATTTTGCCAATAACACATAATTTTTTTTGGATTCACTCTCGAAAGAAAGAATAGAAACTCTGAATAACTGTACAGCTGGAAGAATCGCTAAGATGAGGATCGGGAGTACGTATGCTTTTTCTTCGTAGGTAGAAACAATTTCAAATAGTAAAATGCCTGATTTTTTATAGTAAAAAAGAAGGGCAAACTGTACAGACAAAATAATCAGTATATCTGGAAGTGATTCAAAAATATAAAAGAAGAGCTTAATTCGAATTCGAACTTTTTCCGAAAAAAGCATCGAAACAATGGTGAACAAGATTGCGAGCGTGATGGCGCATAAAAAGGAAGAAAATAATACAGTTAAAGAATAGGCAATCGGATCCCAAAGATAAGGAAATAAATCCCTCTCCTTATGACCTCCAATGATGACGTAGGTAAGTTCACTTGGATGAAAAATAGCATAAATAATGTCCTGAACCGTTTTCCAATAAGCATCTATGTATATTTCATTCTTATTTATTCCAGATAATAATACTGGTAATCCACTTACTAGGATAATACCAATTAAGGAAATAATGAAATTTAGAATGATCTGAAAACCCCGCAACTTTTATCCCCCTTGAAATCTATCTATTATAAACAATTTTAACATATTATCCCAACAAAAAAAGATTTAAATAGAATGGGTGAAAATTAATAAACAATAGGAAGAACCACTATATAACAGTCTTCCTCTCCTTTATTAAACTTCATTAGCGAGTAAATCGGTTGGTTTAAAAACTATTTTTTGTTTTAATGGTAATGTCACTAGTACTATGTTTATATAAAAAGTTTTTTAGATTGCACTTTGCGAATCTCAGTCAAAAGAAAGGTTGCATTTTAGTGAAGAGAAACAAAAAAAAGAAGAGAAAGACACATGTCGTTCGTGTGAACCTGTTATTTGTTACGGTCTTTTTCTTATTTTCTATCCTGATTGTAAGGTTAGGAGTTGTACAGGTAGTTAATGGCGAAACCTATAAGGAAGAAGTGGATAGAACAGAGGAAACGGTCGTTAAAACAGGGGTCCCAAGAGGAAAAATATATGATCGTTATGGACATGTGATGGTTAATAATGTCCCGAAAAAAGCGATCACGTATACAAGAACTCAATCAACAACAACCGATGAAATGTTACAAGTAGCTAAGAAGCTGGCGACAATGATTGAGAAGGATTCCGATGAAGTAACAGAAAGAGACAAAAAGGATTTTTGGATCCTGCAAAATCCAGAAAAGGCAAAAGCAAAAGTGTCTGAGGAAGAAAAAAACAAAATTCTAAATAATGAAGACCTCTCAAAGGATGAAGCAAATGATCAAATTTATCACCTACAGCTAGAACGAATCACCGAGGATGAATTAAACGTATTTACGAAAGAAGATCTTGAGGTGTTAGCGATTTACAGGGAATTCTCTAGCGGGTATGCATTATCTCCTCAAATTGTGAAAAACAAAGAAGTAACGACTGAGGAATTTGCGATGGTGAGTGAGCATCTTCATGTGCTTCCAGGAGTTAATGCGACAACGGATTGGAAACGTGCCTATGTTTTTGATGATACATTACGCACGGTTTTAGGGAATGTTTCTTCCTCTAGGGAAGGGATCCCAAGAGCTATGGTAAAACAATATCTAGCAAGGGATTATCAACGAAATGACCGTGTCGGAACTAGCTATTTAGAGCTTCAATATGAAAATATTTTAAAAGGTCAGAAAGAGAAAATTAAGAACATCACTCAAGATGGTAGTGTAGTAGAAACACAGTTGGTACAGGAAGGACAACGAGGAAAAGATGTCGTCTTAAATATTGATGTCGAGCTTCAGCAAGCAATAGAAAAGATTGTACAAGAGGAATTATTAAAACATATCGGAACAGAGAACTCTCCATATCTTGACCGTGCTTTTGTCGTGATGATGGATCCGTATACTGGTGAAATTAAAGCGATGGTCGGACAAAAGTATAATGAGGATGCGAAAAATGGAGAGGATCAATTCGAGGATTATGCTTTAGGTACCTTTACAACCTCCTATGAATCCGGGTCGGCTGTAAAAGGAGCTACTGTTTTAACAGGTTATATGACCAATAGTATAGAACCAGGAGAAATGCTAGTGGATGAGCCATTGTACATTAAAGGTACCCCTAAAAAGGCATCCTGGTTTAATGAATATGGACAGCGGACAGGGCCAATAAGCGACTTATTTGCCTTAGAAATTTCCTCGAACTCGTATATGTGGAAAGTGGCATTAAAAATTGCAGAGAGTCGCTATGTCCCACATGAACCGATTGATCTTAGTCCTGATGCATTTGATACATTCAGAAATCACTTTGCGCAGTTTGGATTAGGGGTTCCAACAGGAATCGATTTACCTGGTGAATCTTCAGGGTATCAAGGCACAGCCAGTAGACCTGGCCTCCTTCTAGACTTTGCAATTGGCCAATATGATACTTATACGCCGATGCAGCTTGTACAATATGTATCGACCATTGCAAACGGAGGTTATCGTGTTCAACCACAATTATTAAAAGAAGTACGAGAACCGATAAATTCCAAAGAAGATTTAGGACCGCTTATCTATCGAAAGAAAACAAATATCTTAAATCGAATCAATGCAACGCCCGAAGAAATTAACCAAATCCAAAAAGGATTTTACAGGGTGTTTCACGGTGCAGAAGGAACGGCAAATAATTTTAAGGATGCCCCATATAATGCAGCGGGAAAATCAGGTACGGCAGAAGCTTTTTATAAGGGACCTAACATGGAGAAAGCCGTGCAAACCTATAATACGACTTTAATCGGGTATGCACCGTACAATCAACCGGAAATTGCATTCTCAACGGTTGTTCCTTGGTCCCATCAAACTCATGATCCTTATATAAATAAAATTATATCTAAAAGAGTTATGGATAAGTATTTCGAATTGAAGAAAGAACGTGCGAAAGCTGGATCGAATAAATCGCTAGATAACTAGAGGTGAACTATAGCGGCATGCCAGAAGAAGGATGTTGAAGAGTCTTCTTGGCCGGCCATTTATTAGGTGAAAGAATAGTGAGATGGTGACAAAAGAAAAACAAGGCCGATTCTCCAATGATCCGGAACATGTTCTAGATCAATGGAGGATCGGCCTTGTCTTCAATTAGTTCTCCGCAAAAAAATCGGCTAGCTCCTGACTATGCTGCTTTCTTGCCTTCCTGTGGCCTGCACGGTTTTGGGCAGTTTCATTTAGCCACTTTTCTCCTTCTGTTTGGGGGATTACCTGTGGAACTGGTGTTGGCCTCCCATTTTCATCAACGGCTACAAAGGTAAGGAAAGAGATTGCGGCCACTACAATTTCTCCTGTTAATAAATTCTCAGAAGTCACTTTCACACACACTTCTATCGAGCTTCTTCCTGTATAGGTGACCATTGCTTCAAGTGTTACGGCATCTCCTTCTTTAATTGGCTGGAGAAAATCTACCGAATCCGTTGAGGCTGTCACGACGATATTTCTTGCATGCTTGGTTGCTGCAATCGAGGCGACATCATCGATATAAGCCATTAATTTTCCACCGAAAAGAGTACCATGATGATTGGTATCAGGTGGGAGGACATGTGCTGTTTTTATTGTTTTTGTATCCTTCATAAACTTCTCTTTAACCATAGGAAAACCGCCTTTCAATAATCACTACCTTATAGTTTACACAAAAAGTCATAAAGGGAAACCTTTGGGAAAATTCAAAAAATGGGAAGGTGGAGAGAGAAAGATTATGTTCGTAGAACGGTAAAAGGCACCCTTTCATAGGCACGAATTTAATAAAGGAGCGACCGAATCAGTCGCTCCTTCTTGAAAAACTAGCAAAATCATTATTTCACTTTTTCTAAAAGATTTGCTAGAACGTGTTTTTTATAAGATTCTACTTTGCGTTCCTCATAACGGCGAACACCATTCTTTTTTAATTCTTCCACGTACCAGCCTTTGCTTCCTACATGCATGTAGAACACCCTTTCTTTCTATAATTTTGTTGGAGTCAACCGGCTAATTCGGGATTTGAAACATAACGGAACAAACCCTACGGTGAGTCATTTTAACATCTATAATAAAGAGACGAAAGGGGGATTGGAGAATTTCTTAGAAAAATTTTTGCCTTGGGAGGATGCGTATTTTCCATGTGTTATAGACGTGCGAAAAAAAAGAGGATTAACCCTTTCGGATCAACCCTCATGATTCTTTATTAAAAAGCCCAATTTCCCTTACGGAAGACAGGCTCAGAAGAACCATCTTCTTTAATCCCGTCAATATCCATTTCGGCTGAGCCGATCATGAAATCAACGTGAGTAATACTGTTGTTTAATCCATTTTTCTCAAGTTCTTCTTGAGACATATTTTTCCCGCCTTCGATACAGAAAGCATAAGCATTTCCTATTGCTAGATGGTTGGACGCATTCTCATCAAATAATGTATTGTAGAAAAGAACGTTTGATTGTGAAATAGGAGATTGATGTGGAACGAGCGCAATCTCTCCTAAATAATGAGAGCCTTCATCAGTCTCTACTAAACGTTTTAAAATGTCTTCGCCTTCTTCAGCCTTTACATCGACAATACGTCCATTTTCAAATGTAACCGTAAAGTTGTCGATAATATTCCCACCGTAGCTTAATGGCTTTGTGCTAGCAACATGTCCATTAACGCCAGTTTTCTTAGGAACCGTGAATACTTCTTCTGTAGGCATATTCGCCATGAAGTTTTCACCATTTGCATTCACACTTCCGGCACCGACCCACGTATATCCTTTTGGCAGCTCGATGGTTAAGTCAGTTCCCGGTGCAGTATAATGCAATTTTTGATAATTCTTCTCATTAAGGTACTCTACTTTTTCATGAAGATTTTCATTATGCTTATTCCAAGCTTCCAATGGATCCTCTTGATCAACACGAACGGCTTTAAAAATTGCTTCCCATAACTTTTCGACTTGCTCTTCAGAAGAAGACGCATCAGGGAACACTTTTGCAGCCCATTTCTCGGAAGGAGCAGCAACAACCGTCCAGCTCATCTTATCAGACTGAACATATTGGCGGTACTTGGTCAAAGCTTGTCCAGCCGCTTTTTGGAAATTCGAAATACGTTCTGGATCAACACCTTTTAAAAGGTCAGGACTTGAAGAAACGATGGACATAAACGCTGCACCATTTTCAGCAAGCTCTTCCATTTCTTTCGCTTTCCAATGAGGGAACTCGTGAAATGCTTCATCTGGAGCAAGTTCATACTTAAGGCGATTAACAGTATCATCATTCCAGTTTACATTCACATGTTTAGCTCCAGCTTCGTATGCTTTTTTAACTACTAAACGGACAAATTCAGCTGCATCTAAAGAACCATTCACAACAAGTGTTTGTCCCTTTTGAACGTTCACTCCAACTCGTACTGCTAAATCAGCATACTTCTCTAAATTTTGTTTGAAATTTGTTGACATATGTATTCTCCTTTTTATTCAGAATGTTCATTTCATTTTCATTTTAACAGTGTAGATATCTTTTGCAAATGTTTTCATTCCTATAATGCCAGGTTATTGAATATACTTCATCAATAGCTTTTTTAATAAGAATATATGTTCTCGCAACCAATTTTTTATATAACCCATTAAGTATAGTCGGTAACAGGAGGTGGAAACGATGGACAACAAGCTTGGAGTAGTATCCTTCGTTCGTAATAACCAAAATTGCATGGTGATGCTCGCGTCCACTAGGTCAGAAGACTTACTAGGGGAGCATGCTGAATTAAAAGCAAGATCCTTTGCCAAACTAAATGGCTTCACAAGATTAATCGATGCCACCGATGTTGTTGCAGCAGCTGGTAATGGGAAGTGTTGTAGGAGTTATTATTTTATTTAATGCAATTGCTTAAGGGGAGCATGTCGAAATTTATATAGTTTTGTCGAGAAATCGATAAACACATGAAAGTTGAGAATAAATTAGGGGAAGTCGAGAATAAATTCGTTAAAGTTGAGAATATTCCATTTAGAACAAATTTTAGGAAGGGATTTCTCATTTTATTAGCGAATTTATTCTTAGATAAAAAGATTGGAGTGATAAAATGATTGTTAAACCTCGTGAAATACCCCTAAACATCCTCAACAAGCATTGCTTAGGCGATTGCACCCCAACCATCCCGAAATGGCAAAAATTAAAGGAGATTTGGCCAAAAGTCCCGCTGGTTATCGAGGAGAGAATTCTATTGATTATCCCCTTTAGTTCATTACCAGATAAGAAATAGTTCATTTTCCATGACCTTCGCCTTCAATATAAGAATCAATTTTTTCAGATTGATACCCTATTGGCTTCAACTAAACATTTTGTCATTTTAGAAGTTAAAAATATTGCAGGGACAGTATATTTTGATTCTGACTTTAATCAACTTATAAGGAGTCAAGATGGTCGAGAAGAAGCTTTTGCAGACCCAATTACACAAATCAACCGGCAAGAACAATTATTGAAAAGTTGGCTAACAGATAACAAATACCCCCCAATCCCAATAACTTCGCTGGTCGTATTTAGTAATCCAACTACACTAATACGAACCTCACAACGTAATAAAGGTATTTACAATAGAGTAATTCATCGTAATTATCTTCCTACAAAACTATTCCAACTTGAAGAAAAATTTCAACTTGATTGTCTTACTGAAAAAGAGCTGAATAAGGTAAAGAGACAACTAAAAAGGCATCATCTTTTAGCTGATCATCCCATTCTTGATCAATTTGATATAAACGAGAATGACATACGAAAAGGCGTACATTGTCCTCATTGCGAATATCTCCCAATAAGAAGGGGGTATGGTTATTGGGAATGCCTAGAATGTTCCTATAAAAGTAAAGATGCTCATATTTCATCTTTAAAAGAAGGGGTCTACCTTTTTATTCACCCTCCCCAGTCTGAAACAACATTCTTAATTGAAACGGATCCTTCACCAAATCCTCTAATGTATACTTATCTAAAACACTCATATAGGCATGGAGAGCTTCTGCTAATATTTTTTTTAAGCCACAAGCAGGGGTGATGACGCAGTTATTGTTTTTAGCATCAAAACATTCTACGAGATGAATGTTTTCCTCGGTTTTCCTTACTAATTGACCGATATTAATTTCATCCATCGATTTTGCAAGACGAATACCACCGTTTCTGCCACGGATGGTCTCGATATATCCCATCTTTCCAAGTTCATAGGTGACTTTCATCAGATGGTTTTTTGAAATTTTATAGGAATCAGCGATATCCTTTATGTTCGAAAGTTTCCCTTCATTAAAGGTCGCCAAATAAATTAAAACTCTTAAGGAGTAATCTGTATAAAGGGTTAATTTCATCCTTCTCACCTTTTAATTAGACTATTTTCATAAAAAATAAAGCAAGCATGGGGTTACAAGCAATACAACAATTTGATATTGCCATTATACTAGTCAATCGGTGAACTGTCTAAAATGTGTCTAATTTTCAAAAGATGTATTTTATATATTGCTTTAAGTGATCTGAAGGTTTATCTTAAAGGTGTATTAGAAATATATCTTTAACAATGATAAGGAGATGCTACTATGCTTTCACCAAAAACCATTGAAATTGTTAAATCGACCGCACCTGTATTAGAGGTCAAGGGAACTGAAATTACACGTTATTTTTATGAAAAATTATTTGAAAGACATCCTGAATTATTAAATATATTTAACCATGCAAATCAAAAGAAAGGGCGTCAACAGACTGCACTTGCAAACACCGTTTATGCTGCCGCAAAGCATATCGATCAACTAGAAATGCTTCTTCCAGCCGTTAAACAAATCGCACATAAGCATCGCAGCTTAGGAATAAAACCTGAACATTATCCAATTGTTGGGGAGCATTTGCTTTTAGCTATTAAAGAAGTACTTGGCGATGCTGCTACTGATGAAATTATCAATGCTTGGGGAGAAGCATACGGTGTGATTGCGAAAGTATTTATCGATGTCGAAGAAGGAATGTATGCCGAAGCTGAATCTGAGGTAAATGGCTGGAGGGGCTTTAAAGAATTCAAGGTGATAAAAAAAGTGAAAGAAAGCTCAAAAATCACCTCTTTCTATTTCCAACCAACAAATGGGGCTGGAGTTCCAACCTATTTACCAGGTCAGTACATTTCTATCCGAATTTCTATTCCAGGAGAAGAGAATCTGCACAATCGACAATATAGTCTGTCAACAGCACCAGGAAAAGACTACTTCCGTATTTCAGTGAAAAAAGAGGATGACAATAAGCCAGAAGGTAAAGTTTCAACTTATTTACATGATCATGTTGAACCTGGAGACGTAATAGAAGTCAGCGCCCCAGCAGGAGACTTTACATTAGATGTTTCAAAACCTTCTAATGTGACATTGATCAGTGGTGGTGTTGGTATTACCCCATTATTCTCAATGCTCGAGGGAATTGCAGAAGCAAACCCAGTCAGGAAAGTGACGTTTATTCACGGATCGAAAAACGAAGAAGTTTTAGCGTTTAGTGAACAAGTTGAGAAAAATATTGAGAAGCTAGAAAATGGAGAGTCCTATCTCTATCTAGATAAAGAGACAACTGCACCTTGTTATCACAAAGGGTATATGGCTGCAGAAAACTTGTCTCCTATAGTTGATAAAGACAGCCAATTTTATATCTGTGGACCTGCTCCATTTATGACAAACGTAATAAAATCTCTCATGAAAATCGGCGTTAAAGAAGATCAAATTCATTATGAATTCTTTGGACCAGCGATGAAATTAGATGTAGCAGAAGCAGTGGAAGTTTAGTCTTCAGGTGGAAATCAACTGCTTCATTTTAAGTTTCAGATCATTGGTCTTGAATTGACTGGAGTTACTAGGAATTCGTCTTGAAGGCACTGTAGGGTAATTGCTGCTAATATCCTATAAGTGCCAAATCCACATATTAATCACGTGCCAGTCCCTTACTACAGCAACGCTTTACTGTAACCGGGGACTGGCACCATTAATTATTCTTCTTCGACTCTATTCTTAAAGGCTTCTTGAACAACGATATATTCTTCGTCTGCAATTTTCTTTTCTGAATGCTGATAGTCTTCCCCTTTTTGTGCGAATGCTCCAGGGTGTCCTTTCTTTTTGTGTTCAAATGATTTCCCTCTAGCCATTTTCTTCACTCCTTTATCGTTTCTAATGATAGGTTTACCTTTTTGCCATTTATTATGAGTGATGAAAATGGCTACTTCTCATTTTTCATAAAATTGAAATATTTCGTCCGAAACTTTATTTCATATTGGGATATACTGATAATAAGGGAGGGGATTCAATGGATTTATTTACGATACTTGCTGAGCAACGCATTAAAAAGGCTAATGAAGACGGTGATTTCAAAGATTTGCCTGGTTATGGCAAGCCCCTAAAGCTCGACGATGATTCAAGCATCCCAGAAGAATTACGAATGGCTCACCGTATAATGAAGAATGCAGGATTTTTAACCGAAGATAACAATCAGAAAAACGAGATCATGAGAATAGAGGATCTAATAAAAAATTGTGAGGACGAGCTTGGGAAAGAAGAGCTTCGTAAAGAATTAAATGAGAGTATGCTGAAGTATAATTCACTACTCTCGAAAAAAAGAATTAAGACAAACAGTGCGATTTTTAAAAATTATGAAACCAAGATTGAGAAAAGATTATTGTGAAGTGTAGACCCCGGAAAGAGTTTTTTACCTTTCTGGGGGTTTTTGGTTTATATAGGTTTAGCTTTTTTACTTATCTAATAGTTTCTGTTAATGGACGGGAAATTACTTCTAAAAATAATTGTTTTTGAAAACCCATCATAATAAACCACACTTTATTTACTATTGATTTTTTATAAAGGGAAAAAGTTTAACAATTCTCCATTGAAACTCTATAAAATTTTCGTGCTCTTCCTCCTCAAACAAACACTTAAATTAAAAGTGTCCCAGCCTGTTTCGATCCCCATGAACACAATGAACACAATTCCCACAATAGTTTTAAAAAACAAAATATTGCAAACGCTTACAGATGAAGTGAACTATATTACAATTTATCTAATTAGTAGATAAGGGGTGATCAATATGCTCGCTTTATTAGGGTTTTTGATGATATTAGTATTTATGATTTTAATTATGAAAGGTCGACTTTCAGCCATGATTGCTTTGATCGTCGTGCCGATTGTCTTTGCCATTATAGGTGGATTTGGCCGTGAAATGGGTCCTATGGCATTAGAAGGAATCAAAAGTGTTGCACCTACAGGTATCATGATATTATTTGCGATTCTTTTCTTCGGCATTTTGATTGACGCTGGGGTATTTGATCCGATTATTAGGACGATTCTTAAGCTTGTAAATGGTGATCCAGTGAAAATTGCTATCGGAACGGCTGTTTTAGCTCTTTTTATTTCATTAGATGGGGATGGCACTACCACATATATGATCACGATTTCGGCTATGCTACCACTTTATAAAAGGATAGGAATGAAGCCGCTTGTATTAGCTGGAATTGCGGTTTCTGCATCAGGAGTAATGAATCTTCTTCCTTGGGGAGGGCCGACCGCAAGGGTCATGACTGCATTGAATCTTGAAATGTCGGATGTTTTTACACCCGTCATTCCTTCTATGATCGGCGGAGTTCTATTTGTTCTGTTCATGGCTTATTGCCTTGGTAAAAAAGAAAGGAAAAGAATTGGTGTAATAGAAGTAGATTATCATGTTGTTGCCCAACAGGCAGCTTCATCTGAAGATGCATACCTCAAGAGACCAAAGTTGATCTTCTTTAACTATGCCTTAACTGTCATTCTTTTAGTCGCACTCATCACAGAACTATTGCCAACAACCGTATTGTTTATGATTGGTTTTGCCATAGCAATTACGGTCAATTATCCAAAAATCAGTGACCAGAAAGAACGTGTGGCTAATTATGCTGACAATGCTTTATCTGTTGTTTCGATGATTTTTGCTGCGGGTATTTTTACTGGAATTCTTTCAGGGACTGAGATGGTAGATGCCATGGCGAATTCAATGATTGACTATATTCCTGAAGCTATGGGTTCTCATTTTGCCGTCATTACAGCCATTATTAGTGCGCCTTTCACTTTCTTTATGTCGAATGATGCTTTCTATTATGGTGTTCTTCCATTACTAGCAGAAGCAGGAGCGGCTTATGGGATTGATCCTTCCTTTATTGCACGGGCTTCATTATTTGGTTTGCCCGTTCATCTATTAAGTCCTCTTGTTCCGTCTACCTATCTATTAGTTGGGATGGTTGGAGAAGATTTTGGTGAGTTGCAGCGTGGCTTCTTGAAGTGGGCATGTGGATCGACAGTGGTCATGATTGTGGTTGCACTCATATTAGGGATCATCCCTTTATAAAATAGCCAATAATGATTACGGTGATAAGCCGGAATTTTGCAGGATATATCAAATCAAAAAAAAACGGAATGCTTCTCAAATAAAAAGCAGGCGAAATCGTCTGCTTTATATTTATTAAAAAAGTAGAAAAGAAATTGTTTATTATTAATCAACCTGTATCGCTTCACAGGCTGTTCTACTAACCACCATTGTTAGTAGTATTACTGTAACGTTTGTGATCTATCTATCAAGAGTGCTTTTTTAGAGGATTTTACTGAATTTTACTAGTTTAGGTCATTTGATAATACCTAATTTTAAAGAAAAGAGAGAGAGCCTTAGCTTTTTAATTGAGGTGATAAACTTTTTAAACTACTGTACACTTAAGGAAAAAAAAGCAATAAAGATAGAGGATGCTGTTGAAAATGTGGAAAGTATCGCTTCAAACAAAGGTTCTTGGGTTAGTAATATCATTAAGCTTATTTCTAATTCTCTTACTAACGGCTTTCTTTACTTATATGGAAGGAAGGCAAATAGCGGAGGATAAGGGCCGCTTAGCTTTAGGCATATCAAAAACCATTTCATTTACGCCTACTATTATTGAGGCTTTTGAATCAGAGAATCCATCCGAGATTATCCAACCTATTGTAGAAAAAATCCGTCATGAAACGGGTGCTGAATTCATCGTTGTTGGGAATGCAGATGGAATTCGTTATTCCCATCCAGTTGCATCAGCAATAGGGAAGCGTATGGTAGGTGGGGACAACGAACGGGCTATTCAAAAAGGAGAGTATTACACATCCAAAGCTCGAGGTTCCCTTGGTCTTTCTATGCGTGGAAAGTCCCCGATCTTTGATAAGGAGGGGAATATAATCGGGATTGTTTCAGTTGGATTTTTAGTAGAGGATGTCCGTGAACAGATCTTTAAGGATCTGTCTAAAGAGATTGTGGTGTCATTCATAGCTCTTGTTATATCCGTAATAGTCAGCTATATGCTTTCAAGGAGTATTCGTAAAGATACATTAGGATTAGAGCCAGTGGAAATTGCCAATTTATATAAAGAAAAGAATGCCGTACTCCATTCTGTGAAAGAGGGAATCTTAGCAGTAGATCAATATGGAGTCATTAAATCTATGAATCAACCGGCAAAAAAACTGTTAGATATAAAAGGATCTGTTAGGAATTTGAAAGTGGATCACTTCTTTCCTTCAACCTATTTGTACAAAGTGTTGAAATCAGGAGAACCGCAAATGGACAAAGAAATGATGTGGAAGCATAAAACTGTTATTGTTAATTGTACGCCGATCTTTGACGATGAACATGTAAGTGGTGTAGTGGTTTCATTTCGTGATAAAACAGAAATAAAGCAAATGGTCAACACATTATCCGAAGTTAAAGTGTATTCAGAGGATCTAAGAGCACAAACGCATGAATTTACTAATAAATTATACGTGCTATCTGGACTGATACAATTAGGGGAATATCATGAGGCCATAAATATGATACAAAGAGAGACATCCGAACTCCAATCACTAAATCGAATCGTATTCGAACAGATAAAAGATAAAAAGGTTCAGGCCATTTTACTAGGAAAGTTAGGAAAAGCGTCAGAGAAGAAGGTTGCCTTTGAAATAGATACGCAAAGTTACTTAGAGCCACTTCCGAGTCATATAAAATTGTCCGAACTTACCTTAATCCTAAGTAATATCATAGATAATGCCTTTGAAGCAGTCTCTGGCATTGAGAAACCGCTTGTAACGTTTTTCGCCACCGATATCGCAGAGGATATCATCTTTGAAATTAGTGATAATGGAAAGGGAATAAAAGCAGGAGATATCTCGCTCCTTTTTGAACGAGGATTTACTTCGAAAACGGGCAACATCTCAAGTGGTTATGGACTTTCCAATGCTGATCATGCAGTAAAAGAACTAGGTGGCATTATCGAGGTGCAAAGCGTAACAGAAAATACCGTCTTCACAGTTTATCTTCCCAAGTACCGAAAGGAGGAGGAAAATGGTTAAAATAAAAGCGGCTATTGCTGAAGATGATTTTCGTGTGGCCGATTTACATGAGAAGTTTCTAAATAGGTTTGAAGAATTAGAAGTGGTCGGTAAAGCTTTAAATGCAAAACAGACGATTGAAATTTTGGAGCAAAAGAAACCTGACCTGCTCCTTCTTGATATATACATGCCGGACCAACTTGGTTCCGATTTGCTTCCTGTTATACGTCAACAATACAAGCATGTGGATATCATTATGATTACCGCGGCAACCGATAAAGAAATACTTGAAAAGGCACTTCATTATGGAGTTGAATATTTCTTGGTAAAACCAGTGAAAATAGAACATTTCCAGCAAATAATAGGGGAATATCTTAATAAATACCAGCTTATGCAATCTAAACAGGAGATTGATCAGGATTTTGTAGATCGTATCTTTAAAAGAACCTCCTCCCCGATCACATTTAATAAAGAGTCTACTTTACCAAAGGGAGTTGATGATATCACTCTATCTAAAGTAAGGTCTGTGCTTGAAAACAGTACCATTGGATTGTCAGCGGAACAAGTGAGCGGACAGATTGGTGCATCCAGGACAACAGCAAGGCGCTATTTAGAATACTTGATTTCTGTGCAGGAATGTAGAGCAGAAGTTATTTACGGTGTAGTAGGCAGACCAGAGCGTAGATACTACAAGGTTTGAAGTGGATATAACCCTAGCTAATTTATAGTCCAAGGTAGATAAAAAAAATGGAACTAATCGCGTTAAATGTAAGAAAAGGAGGTGGGTTTTTTAAAGAATCCATATCCTTTTCTTCTTTGGTAATGATAAGGTTGACTAGATTTTCATTAACTCTTCACTTTTTTCAAATAGGCTAAAATGATAAAATCCAACACTAGACTTAAAGGAAAACGAGAGCACATATCTAGTTCGCCGAAGTAAGCAGTTGTGATGTGAGAGTGAAGAGAGAGATGTACTTTTTCTTGAAGCTGATTATGGTGTCGTCCTGTAATAGCAACTGTTTTAACATTTCGATCCTTTAAAATATCAGCGAATCGTAACATGTTTTTCGTTTCTCCGCTGTTAGAAACAAGGATGGCCAAATCATTGGACCCCATTATACTTGCCACACTTTTTAGTTCGTCCCAATCTTCACGAGCATTGCAAATTTTCCCAGCTAACATAAGCTTTTTCGCGGCATCTACACATGGGGGAAGGGAATTTCCCATACCAAACAATTCAACATGTGTACTTTGGTGAATTTCGTTTGCAACTTGCTCTATTTTGTCTTCATCGATATAGCTTAAAGTTAACTCCATATCTTTAATAAACCGTTTTTTATGGGTTGGAAAAAAGGATGATGGTTTCGTAATACTATTTTCTTCTTCGTGTTCTTTATTTTTTTCTAATGCATATTTAAAGTCTTGGAAACCTCGGAACCCAATTTGTTGACATGTTCGGCTAATGGTCGCCGTCGATACAAACAAGTCTTTTGAAAGCTCATCAAGCTTTACTTGTAAAACACGTTCAGGATTTTGCACAAAAAAGTCTAGAACTTGTTTTTCCAATGTACTTAAATCATCACGATGTTGTAAAAGACGTTTAAAGAATGTCTGCATAAGTTTGACCCCATCTATTTTTCATATTTATTTTGATTATATATGAAAAAGCACACCTCATCTATAAAGGTGTGCTTTCTAGGTATTGAATGGCCTTCTTTAATCTATGCAAACCTTCCATAACTTTGTCCTTTGAACATCCCACATTCATACGCAAAAATCCTTGTCCTGAATAACCATAAGTCACTCCAGGCATAATCGCCACTTTTCCATGATGAACAAGAGCATCTTGGATTTCTTCACTTGAATAGGGTAGTTTTGAAACATCAATCCAGGCTAAATATGTAGCCTGGGGGATTTGAAAAGATAGCATAGGCAAGTGTTTTTCGAGATAGTTTTGGATTAATAAGAAATTTTCTTGTATATACATCACAAGCTCGTCGACCCAACCACTACATTGCTCATAGGCTTCCATTGTAGCCAATGTTCCAAGCGTACTTGCTGATGATAATCCATCACGGTTTTTTAATGTGATCAAAAATTGATTGCGTACTTTTTCATTTGGAATTAGCATATAGGACCCAATTAATCCTGGAATATTAAACGTTTTACTAGCTGAGGTACATAAGTAAACATGATCTAAATTGTCAGCTACGTCTAAAATCGGTACATGAGAATGAGGTGCTAAAACAATATCCATATGAATTTCATCCGAAATAATTTTGACACCATATTTTTTTGTTAATGAGACGATGTTGATTAATTCTTCCCGCGTCCATACACGTCCTGTAGGATTATGCGGACTGCATAAAAGAAGAATTTTCGCTTTCGGATGAGCTAGTTTTTGTTCCAAATCTTCAAAATTGATGCGATAGGTACTATTTTCTTCGATTAACTCATTTGTAGACAAAACCCGTTGGTTGTCTTGAATCAATTTATAAAAAGCATCATATGCGGGGGTTTGAATGACAATATGATCCTCTTGTACAGTAAGTATTTCTATCAATTTTGATATGGAATAAATGACGGATGGACTGTAAACCACCCAATCCTCTTTTATTTCACTAAAAAAACGTTTCATGAACCATTGCCGTATCGCCGTTTTATAACGAGGGTGATTCCACCTGGTATATCCGAATACACCATGTTGTAAGCGTTTGTTCAGTGTTGATAGTATCTCAGGGGGACAAGGGAAATCTGTATCAGAGATGGAAAAAGGTAGAAGATTTTTTTCGCCAAATCGATCCTCAATGTAATCCCACTGCGTACAATATGTTCCGAATCGGTTAATTTGTTGATCAAAGTTGTATTTCATTACAAAACCTCAACATCTACATTATTTTTTCTATTTGTGATTTTAAGACACCTACTTGTGGTCCAATGACTACTTGAACATTATGATCATCTAACTTTACAACACCTAAAGCTCCGCACTCTTCTTTCAGTGTTATTTCATTAACCTTTTTCATATTATCAACCACAAGTCGAAGACGAGTAATACAATTATCTAGTGATTGGATGTTCTCTTTTCCTCCTAAAGCGGTTAAAACTTTTTGGGCATTGTAGTCTGAGCCTTTCCTTGCCGTTTCAGCCTGCTCACCATTTGCATTTTTGTCCTCGCGACCAGGTGTTTTTAAATTGAACTTTACAATGGCAAAACGGAACACAAAATAGTAGATAAGGAACCAAACCGCCCCGACTACAAGAACTAAATACCATTTTGTATCTAAACCTTGTAAAACTCCAAAAATAATAAAATCTAATATGCCGCCATCTGTGTTTCCAATTGTAACCCCAAGCAATGCCATGACCATAAAGCCTAACCCTGTAAGGATGACATGGACTAGATACAGTGCTGGCGCAATAAACAAAAATAAAAATTCAATAGGTTCTGTGATCCCTGTGACAAAGGTTGCAATGACACCAGAAAGGAGTAATCCTTTTATTCTCTTTCTATTTTCAGGACGCGCCGTATGATAGATTGCTAATGCGACAGCTGGCAAGCCAAACATAAAGGTTGGCATCTTCCCTTGTGATAAGAAAGCCGTTGCAGAAGGACTCACGGCAGAACCTGATTGAAGTTGTGCATAAAAGATATTTAAGGCTCCAGATATCGTGTTCCCGTTGATTAATTCAGTGCCACCTGCATCAGTAAAGCGAATCATGGCTACAAGAATATGATGAAGTCCAAATGGAAGCAATAATCGCTCACCTGCACCAAATAAAAATGGTCCGAATACTCCAGCCTTTTGAATCGTTAAACCTATAGCTGAGATAGCCATCGCAAATATTGGCCAAATCATCGGGATAATCAAACCAACAATCGAAAGTGTGAATGCTGTTAAAATAGGGATAAACCGTGCTCCACCAAAAAACGCAAACGCATCCGGTAGTTTAATGTCATAGTAACGTTTATGAAGGAAATAAACGATTACCCCAGCTATGATTCCCCCAAGAACACCCATTTCAAGTGTTTGAATTCCCATAACCATCCCTTGACCAGCAGTACGCATTTGATCAGCACCAACAATTTGGCCCGTTTGAGTTAAATAAAAATTGATGGATAAATGCATGATGACATATCCAACAAAACCAGAAAAGGCAGCCACTCCTTTTTCATATCTGACCAGACCCATAGGAATAGCCATGGCGAAAAGGACTGGTAAATAGGTGAAGGCAAATCCTCCAATAGTACTCATAAAACTAAATATTACTTGAAGTACGTCATTTCCTAAAAAAGGGATATTTTCAATGGTTGAAGGACTTGTAAAAGCACTGCCTATTCCAAGCATCAACCCCATAAATGCTAGTAATGCAACAGGAAGCATAAACGTTTTACCCAACCCTTGAAAAAATTCCCATGCACCTGATTTTATCGATTTCATTTTGTTCTCCATTTCCCATTACCCCTTTGTTTTTCTCATAGATATATTAGTAAAGTTACTTTTATTTTCTTCAACAAGCAATCGCTTTCATGTTTATTGTATGGGCGTACAGTTTTTGTAAATAGAATACAAATCATTTATTAACTTCAATTAGTGAAAGAATAACCGGGAAGTCATGGGATAAATAATTAGAAATTAGTGAGTACGTCTGAAATAGTCCAAACATTTTTTTCAGTGGTATGACCTACCAAAGATTAAACCCACAACAAATTAATTTTCGACATTTTCTTTAAAGATGGTTCTTTATTCCGATATTAAAGGTAGAAAATAATTAGTATAGGGTGAAATTATGGATAAGACATCGTTTATCGGGGTTATATTGGGGATCATTGCGGTTGGAGCAGGAATGGTTTTAAAGGGTGTAAGTGTGCAAGCACTATGGAATATTCCAGCTATTTTAATCATTATTCTTGGAACGATTGCAACCGTCGTGATCGCGTTTCCAACGAATGAGATAAAAAAAGTGCCGAAATTATTTGGAATTCTTTTTAAAGAAAAGAAAAGTCATGATGCTAAAGATATCATTCTAACGTTCTCTGCGTGGGCAGATTTAGCTAGGAAAGAGGGTTTGTTAGCATTAGAGGCTAAAACCAATGAGGTGGAAGATCCTTTTTTAAAAAATGGACTTGGGCTGGCGGTTGACGGTCAAAGTGCTGATTATATTCGTGATGTTTTAAATGAGGAAATTGATGCAATGGAAGAACGTCATCAAACCGGTGCAGCGATTTTTACTCAGGCAGGTACATATGCACCGACATTAGGCGTTTTAGGGGCTGTTGTAGGTTTAATTGCGGCACTAAGTCATATGGACAACACAGAAGCGTTAGGGGAAGCAATTTCTGCGGCATTCGTTGCAACACTTCTTGGGATTTTCACAGGATATGTCTTATGGCATCCATTTGCCAATAAGTTAAAAAGAAAATCGAAGCAAGAAGTGAAAGTGAAATTAATGATGATAGAAGGCATCCTTTCGATTATTGAAGGGGAGGCACCAAGAATAATTGAGCAAAAGCTAGCATCTTATTTACCAGCAAGTGAGCGAAAGAGGATTTTAGATGAAGGTGTGAATGCTGATGAGGCGGCGTAGGAAAAAGCGTGATGATGAGCATATCGATGAATCCTGGCTAATCCCGTATGCTGACATTCTTACCTTACTGCTAGCATTATTTATCGTACTCTACGCATCAAGCTCCGTAGATGCACAGAAATTTCAGGAACTATCTAAAGTATTTAATGAAATCTTCACGGACGGATCTGGTATCATGCAAAACGAATCACCACTCCCTGAAAAGCAGGTACCTATAGAGGAGAAAGATGAAAGTGAAAAATCAAAAGAAGATAAAAAAGAAGCAGCGGCAAAAAGGGATCAAGAGGAACTGAAGGAAATCCAAACAAAAATTAATCACTATATTAAGAGTAATAACCTAGAGGATCAGTTCGCAACGAAGCTAACATCAGAAGGGCTATTACTGACGATTCGCGATAATGTTTTATTTGCTTCAGGATCTGCTTCCGTTGGGGAAAGTGATATCAAAGTGGCAATGGAGCTCTCTCAATTACTAGAAATGGATCCACCAAGAAACGTTATCATAAGTGGGCACACTGACAATGTCCCAATTACAACAGCAGAATTTGATTCCAACTGGGAATTAAGCGTGATGAGAGCCGTAAACTTTATGAAGATTATTATTAAAAATGATAACCTCGATCCAAGATGGTTTAGTGCAAAAGGGTTTGGGGAGTTCCAGCCCATCGCCTCTAATGACACGTCATCAGGACGTAGTAAAAATAGAAGGGTAGAGGTGTTGATTCTACCTAGGGAAATTTAGGAGGGAAACCAAATAGGGTGTCAATCCGATACACAGGAGATAAAACTCCTGTGCATTTTTTTTAGGTTTTTTTCTATGAAAATCATAAGGCAGAAATAATTTATAGGATGCCCTGAAACCACGCAAAAGCCGAAATGACGGTAATAAAAGGGTTCTTTAATACAATATCGCGAAAGCGCGTAATAGCCCACAAAACCCACCACTAGATCCCACTCGAAAACTCTCTGAAAAATTTTATCAATTCCCAATTAATAGTTTACGAAGAAAGATTACGGGTATAAAATGATATGAAAATTCAAAGGAGGAGAAATTTTGCGAGAATTTTTGCAGATCATCGGTGATATTTCAGCATGGTTGTGGGGTCCCCCTCTCATTATTGTATTAGCCGTTTCAGGGCTTTACATGACCTTTCAATTGAAATTTCTTCAATTCCGATACCCGATTTATATTTTTCAACAAACGATAGGAAGTATTTTTAAAAAGCCCAAAGGAGAAGGGACGGTCACTCCGTTACAGGCCCTAACCTCGGCTTTGTCCTCAACGATTGGAGCCGCAAACATAGTCGGTGTACCGGCTGCGATTATGTTTGGAGGACCAGGGGCGGTCTTTTGGATGTGGGTTATAGCTCTCATCGGTATGTCACTTAAATTTGCTGAGAGTGTATTAGCGGTACGATACCGAGAGAAAAATGAGAAAGGCGAATATGTAGGTGGCCCAATGTATTATATGACAAAAGGGCTAAACATGAAATGGCTGGGTACATGGTTCGCGTTTGCTTTAATGATTGAATTGATCCCAAGTATTATGGTTCAAGGAAATGCAGTCGCTGCAACTGTAACAGAATCGTTTCACATTGATGGTTGGGTAAGTGGAATCGTGATGGCGATTATTGTTGCACTCATTGTTTTCGGTGGAATTCAACGAATTGGAAAAGTCACCGAGATGTTCGTGCCATTTATGGCCATCATTTATGTTGGCGCAGCTGTAGTAGTCTTGATTATGAATATTTCTGAAGTACCAAATGTTCTTAAATTAATTTTTACATATGCCTTTCAACCAATGTCTGCATTGGGGGGATTTGCAGGTGTCGCAGTTGCAGAAACAGTTCGTTGGGGGTTTGCAAGAGGATTGTACTCAAACGAAGCCGGCTTAGGAACGGCTCCCATTGCACATGCAGCAGCTACTACTGATCACCCAGTGAGACAAGGGCTTTGGTCGATTGTCGGAATTGTCATCGATACACTTATTGTCTGTACGGCAACGGCATTTGTTGTGCTCTCATCAGGAGTATGGACAGAAAAAGGTGCACTAAAGGATCCATCTGCCTTAACCACTGCTGCTTTTACACAATATTTTGGAGAAACTGGTGGACTAATTGTTACGATATCGCTTATATTCTTTGTTCTCTCTACAATTGTAGTGATTGTCTTTTACGGAGCAAAGCAAGCTGAGTTTCTTTTTGGACTTAAAGCTGCCTATGCTATTAAATTCGTGTACTTAGCAGCGATTATCTTAGGCTCTGTTGGAGCAGCCAGAATGATTTGGCAATTTCTCGATTTAGCACTAGCTGCCATCTTAATTCCAAATCTAATTGCGGTTCTTCTACTAAGTAAAGAAGTAAAACGATTGAAAGAGGAGTTTTTCACCTCTGATCTCTACTATTTAAAAGATATAGGGAAGCATAAAAAGGCATCTTAAGAAAATAAAAGAGACAGAATTCTATTATAAATGATAAAATTCTGTCTCTTTTATTGTTATTTAACTAACAAAAATTTATAATTTAGACAAATGTTTAAAAGAGGATGGTTGGAGATGAATGAGAAAGAAAAGCAGCTTCTCAATTTCATAAATGAAAACCCATACATTAGTCAAAATGAATTGGCGGAAAGAACAGGTCTATCCCGTTCTGCTGTAGCTGGTTATATTTCTAATCTTATTAAGAAAGGAAAGATTCTTGGAAGGGCTTATGTCATTCCAGAAAAAAAGGGGATTACTTGCATAGGGGGAGCCAATGTTGACCGTAAACTGCAAGTAATGGATGAAATTATATTAAAGACATCAAACCCAGTAGAGACAAGCCACTCCCCAGGAGGAGTGGCTCGAAACATCGCTGAAAATCTGGGGAGAATTGGTACAGAGGTTAATTTAATTTCTATTGTTGGAGATGACCATGAAGGCAATTGGCTATTAGATCAAACACAATTCTATGTAGATGTGTCAGGATGTCAGGTGTTCCCTACAGAAACGACAGGAACCTACTCAGCGATTCTGAACCCATCTGGTGAGATGGTTGTGGCGTTAGCAGATATGAATTTATATACCCGAGTTGATATCGGATTTATAGAAAAAAGATGGGGGCTTATTTCATCTTCTGATCTCGTTTTAGTAGATACAAACTTTTCCGAGGAAGTCATCGGATATATTATCCGTCGTTGTCGAGAAGAACAAATTCCGTTATGTGTTGTTCCGGTTTCAGCTCCTAAGGTTAAAAAACTTCCTACTAATCTGGAAGGGGTCACATGGTTTATTGGAAATAAAGAAGAGGCAGAAGCGCTGTTGAATTGTTCGATTCAAAGTGAAGGCGACTATTTTAAAGCGGCAGAGCAGATTGTGAAAAATGGAGTAGAAAAAGTGGTGATCTCAAGAGGAGATAAAGGACTCTTATATTATACGTCGACAGGAGAAGCAAGCGTTATACTGCCGCCGCAAGTTGAACTCAAAGATGTAACAGGAGCAGGGGATGCCCTTGTCTCTGGAATTTTATATGGACATATTAATAAGTTAACGGTAGATGGTGCTTGTAAGATTGGTGTTGCTTGCGCGTCCATTACCCTCCAGTCAAAAGAAACAGTGGCAAAGCATTTAAATAAACAACTATTACAAGAAATGTATAACGCAAATTTTTAAGGCGGGTAGGTGCTGGAATTGTTTGATCATTAAACTCTCCAAATCTATAATAGCCTTGTTTAAAGTGCTGATGAGGATAAATTCCTTCCGTCAGCACTTTATTCATTTGGAATGAGACTGCTCGAAAAAAAAAGCAATTTTGCTCAAACCAACATCATTGAAACAAGCTTTATAACAAAATATCTTTTTACTTCATTTATATATGGCTAAGGATAGGGTAAAATGTATCTAGATTAATATTTCTAGAGGGAGTTGCTATGCAGAACTCATCATTCGTGAACATTCAATTATCTGAAATACCATATCCTACGGTTCTACTAAACGACGAATTCCAGATCATCGAAAGTAATGAGGGCTGGATTGAGTTGAATAATCAACATAAAGAGCTTTATTCCATTCTAGTTCATCAACATCAAGATAGCATCCTAAGTTTAAATGAGTACCAAAACACAATCTCTATTGATCAAACTTTATTACAAATTAAAACCATGAAAAAAAAACCAGGCTTCAGATTGGTCTATATAATTCCGTTGATTCCATCGATAACATCTAATAAAGAACTCGGGATTACGTCCGCTAAAGATCCTCATTTAAGTAAGATGGATCCTTTATCAAAACAGGCTATATATGAATCTCTTATTGTAAATTCACCGACATATGTTTGTGTTATTGATGATAACAAAGAGGTCTTAGAGGTTAATCCTTCTTTTAGAGAAAAGTTTCAATTGAACGATGATTTTATTGGTGCCAAATTTTTAGAGCACCCTCTGTTTATCCATACATCGTTCTCCTCTCTTATTCAAGAAGGATTTAATGGCAGAAGCATATCTGGAATAGAAGAAACATTTCCGCTCCCAGAAGGTGGAGAATGTACACTAAGCATCACGGTTTCGCCTGCAAATTATAATGAAAATGGAAGTATTCGAACACTGGGTCTCATTATGCACGATATTACAGACAAAAAGAAGTTTCAAAAAGAATTACTATCTCTTAAGGTTGAGCTTGAGAACACACTTAAATTACAAAAAACGATTACCTATAAATTCATCAAACAGGGCGAAGATTTTATCATCACAATGGCCGCTGGTGAATTGCTACAGAAGATGAAATATCAAACAGAATCAATCGTCGGAAAATCGATTCAGGAAGTGTTTGATGCAAATCATTTCGGGAAGCGCTTACCTATGCTACAAAAAGTATGGGAAACAGGAATGGAAATAACGTATGAAGATGTGTACCGTCATATGGACTACATCGCTTCAGTAGTACCTGTCATAAAAGAAGGGAAAGTTTTTGAAATTATTTGTTCCATTACTGACGTTTCTCCATTAAAAGATGCCCAAAAGAAACTTGAGGAAAAAGAACAAAAGTATCGATCCATTGTGAATTATAACCCGGACAATATCTTTTTTATTGATACGAACGGCATTATCCAAGAGATTAACCCTACTGTTGAAACGCAAATGAAAATGGCAGCACCAAAAGAAATGATTGGACTGCATTTTAGTTCAATTTTAGCTGAAGGCTATATAGATGAAGCCCTTTATCATTTTGAAGAATCTCTTAAAGGGGAACCGCAAAGATATTATACTGTCATTAACAATGCAGACGATACAATGAGTCATATTTCTGTTTCCAATATACCAGTTCGAATTAACGGGGAAGTCATTGGAATCTATTTAGTAGGTAGAGACATAACGGAGAAAACAAAGATAGAGGAAGAGTTAATAGAAGCAAAAGAATTGCTAGAAGCCTATTTTGAGCACGCTGGAGATGGCATTGCCTTATTAGATCCGGAAGGGAATGTTTTGAAGGTAAACCACCACTTCGAAAAAATGTTTGGCTTTTCAAAAGAGGAAGTTACAGGGCAACACATTACATTTATCCATAGCAGTGAGCAGGTTCATCAATTTAAGCAGAACTTAAAAGTGGTGAAGCAAGGAAAAAGGATCAAAGACTTTGAAACGGTGCGTTACAGAAAAGACAAAACTCCTGTGTATATTTCCTTTAACATGAACCCAATCTTGAATGAAAAGGGAAACCTCATGGGGATCTCAGCCATTATTCGTGACCTATCAGAGAAAAAGAAAAACGAAGATTTATTAAAAAAATCGGAACAGCTCGCCATGATTGGCCAGCTCGCAGCAGGTGTGGCTCATGAAATTCGGAATCCACTGACCACATTAAAAGGGTTTCTTCAATTAATTAAAGAGCAAGCAAACGATGATTTCTACCTGGAAGTTATTCAGGGTGAGATAGAACGAATTGAAATTATCACCAATGAATTTTTAGCTTTAGCAAAACCTAGAGCTGTGCACTACACAGCAAATTCCTTAACATCTCTTCTGACAAACTCTGTAGAATTCATCAAAATGGAGTGTTTAAAGCAAGGGGTAGACGTGAAATTTTCAGTAAAAGAAGCCATGATCTATTGTAATCCACATGAAATCAAGCAAGTTATTCTGAATGTCATGAAAAATGCATTAGAAGCCATGCCGAAAGGTGGCTTATTAGAAGTGATTTTAGAAAAGAATGAACAATTTGCAAAACTAATCATTCAAGATACAGGTGATGGAATCTCACCAGAAAGAATGAAACACCTTGGTGAACCATTTTACAGTACGAAAGAAAAAGGGACAGGCCTAGGGTTAATGATCTGCCAAAAGATTATTAAAGAACATCATGGGGCCATCACGATCAACAGTAAAATTAATCAAGGTACAAGGGTGGAAATAAGTATTCCATTAGCACAAGGAAAGAATGAAGAGAAATAATCGATTAAAGCTCTGCTCTCTACTATTTGGGAGTAGAGTTTTTTAGTTTAATCTATTGGTAGTATTCACAATAATAGGTTGGCACACAAATTTTAGTTTAGGCTTGCCTCAAAAAGGATGAGTTAGGCTCATAAAAAGAGTAAATGCTCATAAATCAAAGAGTCGGCTCGTAAAAGCAGGAAGTCGGCGCATAAAAGTGAGAGTTCGCCTCAAAAAAGTAATGATTTAAGCTCTTAAAGAGTATCGACTATAACCCAACCCTCATTGTATATTTCCCTACATTAACTGTTCTCTCGGATATTCCTCCAAACCAGAACCACTGCTTCTTCGACATATACATTCGAAGTCATCATTATTTAGGTGTGAAAATATGTCTTTATTTTCCGGGAAATGATAGTTTCTGTTGAATGAGCAGAAATAAGCCCAGAATTAGTTAATTGTTCAACAAATAAAGACAAGGAATTCCTATACACAACTTATGGGGGCTTCGAAATAAAAAAAGGCTCATTATCCAACACCGGAGATTTTAGTTTAGTGTGGTGGAAATGAGCTTTTCAATTATATTTTTATATTGGGGGGAAGCAGAGTGATTCATATTGCTTCACCTTTTGATCATTTATTTTCGAAGAAGGAATGATTTTTGAAAAAAGGAATTTATTCGGCTTTGCTCAGCCTTTTTTTCTCAAGGCGTTCTTCAATTCTTTCCATTGCCGCACGATCCTTCAGCAGCTGACGTTTATTTTCTGACACAAGCTCGGCAAGAGAGCGTCTTTTTGGACTTCTTAACATTCATATCACCTTCCTTTAATTCAATTTTAACAGTATTATCGTCAAAAAAACGTTTAAATTGTTACAACTTTTAGAAAATTTAATTTTTAATCCAGGTGATCAATGATATCGTCGGAGAAGAAGTGTACCCGCTTCAGAGAAATACGATTTTCTCTCAATTTACAATGGACCAAGATTCTTAAATGTTTTACTTCCAATCAAACGGGAATAGGTAGTTAAGATTGATTCATCAAAAAAGGAGATGAAATATCATGGCTAAAATTGCCTGTCTACTGACGAGTATGTTTGAGGATACAGAATTCACGGAACCAGCAAAAGCATTTAAGGAAGCTGGACATGAGGTCGTGACCATCGAGAAGGAAAAAGGAAATAGAGTTGAGGGTAAACAAGGTGAAGCTACTGTTTCAGTTGATGCCGGGATTGACCATGTTCTTCCAGGTGACTTTGACGCACTATTTCTCCCTGGTGGGTTTTCTCCAGATATTTTAAGAGCAGATGAACGATTTGTGAATTTCGCCAAGCATTTTATGGATAATGATAAGCCTGTATTCGCCATCTGTCACGGTCCACAGATTCTCATTACAGCTAAAACATTAGAAGGCCGAACAGCGACTGGCTACCATTCCATTAAAGTCGATATGGAATATGCAGGGGTGAATTATCAGGATGAGGAAGTCGTTATATGTGGCAATCAGCTGGTCACAAGCAGGCAGCCAGAAGATATTCCGGCTTTTACAAGAGAATCACTTAATTTATTGAAATAATTTGGTGTGGAAACTTCCTCTGCGTTATCTTTTAATGTAGAGGGAACTGGCCCTTGAAAACATGTCGATTGTTGTCGAAAAATCGATAGAAGGGGAAAAGTTGAAAATAGAACGTTCCAGTTGAAAATAAAACAGTGAATGTTGAAAATGAATTGCCTAGAGTTGAAGATAGAACCATAAAAGTTGAATATCAAGCCTTTAATTCTTCCCGGAGGTAGAAAAATATCTTCGTTCAAGGGAATTTGATGAAATCCTTTGGTTTTTTAACTAAAAGTATTAAATGAGTGGATTTTAAGTTTCCCATTCCCATTCACGGAATCCTATAAAAAAGAGTGATCCACAAAACGGATCACTCTTCTAATTTATTGTTTTCGACGCAAGTGTCCCAGTTCTTCTACGATTGCTTGCATTTCACTTGGGCTAAAGCGATCTTTCCTGTCGACTATTTCGTAGATATCTTTTAATTCTTCATACATTTCACTGTCAAAATGATTTGGCTTGATAGCTCCCACGTTCGCCATACGTAGCTTTTGCTTAATTTGGTCGATCATATATTCTACATTTTCAGGTGATTTTTTTGTCAAATCCACAGTCTTCCATCCTTTCGCACATCAATAGATAATGTAATCTTTTCATTAATCTAACAGGTTGTCAACAGGATATAATATGAGATCTATCTGCTTCAATTCTTATTATTTTTCCCTAAAATGTTTTACAATAGAAAAGAAAGGTAAAATAATAGTACTTACCCAATTCAAGGAGATACTATTTAGAATGTAGTATGTAGCATAGGACTTGATTTTTGGCAAAAGGGTTGTTGAATTAATTATTGAATTGTAAAAAAGAACATAACTAATAATCGGAGGTAAAGGCTATGGGGAAGAATAAGTTTTTCACAGGTGTTTTAATTGGTGCAGCAGTTGGAGGTCTTGTAAGTTTATTAGACCGGCAAACAAGAAAAGAAGTAGTGGAGATGACGAAAAGCTGCGGAACAGAATTTTCCCGCTATGCCAAGCATCCTCAATTGGTCGTCGAGTCTTCGAAGGAAATTTACGAAAAGATTAGAACAACCGCTGGACAAATTGAAGAGGATGTCAAATTTATTAATGAGAAGATTGATGATATTAGGGAAATCACTCCACAGGTGAAGGAAATCATCGATGAAACGAAGGATACTCTTCACACGTCTTCTGAAAGCTATAAAGAAGTGTTCACAGAAGAAGAGAGCGAAGAAGAATTGAACCGTGTTGGGAGTGAACCGTTTAAAGGGTATTAAATATGAGGTGAGATGATGTCAAATGCCAATGAGAACTACGGGATTGGAGCCTTTTTTAAGAAGCTGATTCAAAAAATAATGGCTGCAGATCTACCAGGTTTAGCCGCTCAACTTTCTTATTTCTTTCTATTGTCCCTATTTCCGCTTCTAATCTTTCTAGTTTCATTATTACCTTATCTTCCGTTTTCTCAAGAGGATATACTGAACGTGATTCGAGGCTTTGCACCGGGTGAGTCGATCACCTTAATTGAAGGTACCTTAGATGAGATTTTAGAAAGTCGTAATACCGGGCTATTGTCTTTTAGTATCATTGCTACCATTTGGTCAGCGTCAAATGGGATGAATGCTATTGTAAAATCCTTAAACCGCGCTTATGAAGTCGAAGAGACCCGTTCATTTATTGTAACGAGATTAATGTCAGTTGCCTTAACGATTGCGATGATTTTTGTATTCGTTATTGCTCTATTATTACCGGTGTTCGGTAAACAAATTGGCGTGTTTGTATTTTCTCAAGCGGGTTTCTCTGAACATTTCTTAACAATCTGGTATGGACTCCGTTTTACCATTAGTCCGATTATATTATTTATTGTGTTTGTAGGACTTTACTTTTTCGCCCCAAGTAAAAAGATTAAATGTTTAAGTGCTTTTCCAGGCGCGGTATTTGCAACAGTCGGATGGGTTTTTGTTTCACTTGCTTTTTCGTATTATGTCAGTAATTTCGGGAATTACTCAGCTACATATGGAAGTATTGGAGGAATTATCGTTCTAATGATTTGGTTTTATCTATCGGGAATCATTCTGATGATCGGCGGCCAAATTAATGCGATTGTTCATATTAAAGATCTTGATGATGAGGATTGTAAGTAAAAAAGAAAAATCCATCGAAGCAGCAGATAAATTTTGTCTGTTGTTTTTTTGTGTTAAAGGAAAATTTGTTTTTGTGTAGAAATATACAGTAAACCGTTATAAGTGAAGAGGTGATTGTATATGAAAAAGAAAATATATTTAACTTTAGCTGTACTTGGTGCTTTTTGTCCTTACTATTACTTTATTCCATTTGTTTATGAAAATGGATTAGATATAGACCTTTTTGTTGATCAATTATTTGTTAATAAAGTCTCTTCTTTTTTTGGAATGGATGTGATCGTTTCAATGCTTGTGTTAATAGCCTTTGTTCTATTTGAGGGGAAGCGAATAGGAATGAGAAATTTATGGGTTTATATAATGGCGACATTAACGGTTGGCGTCTCGTTTGGTCTTCCGTTGTTTCTTTATATTAGGGAAAGGTACTTACAAAGAATGAGTTGAATTCTGGTTTGACAAGGAGAGATAAAGAATTGACAACCATAAAAACCATTGGGCGTTATTGTGTAACGGACGAAAATGGATATATTAAAAATGATTCAGATATCCAAAAAATTGATACAAAATATCTTGAAGTCATTGATAAAGTAAAAGAAAAATATCTTCATTTTTGGGAGATCATATTCACAGCATTTATATTCGAGGGTCAATACCACGTGGTTTAGGGATAGAGGGAGTTTCAGATTTAGATACGATTGCCGTCACAAATACAGGTCCTAATGAGTTTGATTTGAAATGGGTGGATCAGACTGAACAAGAATTGAATGAGGGTTTTAACTGCATCAATGGGGTGGAATTATGCGTTTACTGTATAAAGGATATAGTACGTACGCCTATTTTTTCGATCATCCCTTTTATGGTAAAAACGCATAGTATTTGTATTTATGGTGAAGATGTAAGAAGTTTACTTCCACGATACAAGCCAGATGAAAAGCTAGCAAATGAGCATCTGATTCATTTGAAGAGCCAAATCGAAATTGCAAAATCAGACTTAATGGATAATGATGACAATGAGGACATCATCGATTGCTGTAGCTGGATTATGAAAATGATCGTAAGAGCAGGACTTGCACTTGTTATCGTTGATGAAAAGCTATATACAAGGGATTTATATCCAGCTTATGAATTATTTACGAAGCATTATCCCGAGAAACAAAATGAAATGAGGCAAGCCCTTTTGTTTGCAATCGCCCCTGTTACCCATTCACAAAATATAGTGGATTTTTTGAATGACTTTGGAAAATGGATGATTAATGAAGCTGAGAAGTGGATACAAATTCATAATCCGGATAGGGTTTTACAAATGCAGTTATAGACCTAGAAAAAAAATAGGTGAAAGCTTGGAAGGTTGATACACTGATTGGTAATATTATGAAACTTGCAAATCTATTAATCGTGTAAAAGTTTGCAGCCGACAATTAATCTCCTCAAACCATCCTATTTAGAAAATCCCGGTTTCATTTAGCTTATGTGAAACCGGGATTTGATTTTAAAGGGGCTTTCTTCCTGGATTACTCAATGATCTCAATAACATCCTGGTCGCTACTATCGACGCCTTCATTAAAGAAAAGCTTAGTCTTAAAATGATACGATATTTCTTTTGTTGAAAGCGGGATATCGGATGGCAGCCTATACTTAAAAGATAGCTTATTCGTTTCTTCTGAGTTAATGAATTTAGATGTCAAAATATTGGTAGTGTCCATCACTTTTTCAATTCCAGTTGATTGGTCGACCATTACCAAATCGCACTCGATTCTTTTTAGCTTTTGTTCAATCACCCCGCCTTTGATTAAGAAGTAACCTTGGAGGCATTCACCTATGCGATACGCTTTTTGTGGTAAAACAAGGTCTATTTTCGCAGCACCTATTCCAATAATCGACATGTATTTTCTCAGGATCATTTATTTTCCCCTCCATTTTGTATACTTTTCGTCAAGGCGTTTTTCAATCTTTTCTATTTGTGTTTTATCATTAAGAAGCTCTTCTTTGTTTTTGGCAATCAATCTAGCTAAAGTTAATCTTCCTTTTTTCATGTTCTGATCTTCCTTTCTATTTTAGAAGATTGTGTAGTACATCTTTAAGATGAAAAAAACCTTTACCGTAATCGGTAAAGGTTTTTTCTAAAAAAATAAGACCTTTACCTATTGGTAAAGGTCTGGCTAACAACGGAATGTTGTCAATAAAGCCGAGAGTACAAGACTCCGAAATGACGACTTTATTGTAAAAGCTACTCCCCTTTAGGAGAACTACTATTCATCTTTAACAACATCATAAATGACACCCGGTATCATTGTCAATCATTATCCTATTCATAAAAGATTATTTGTAAGAATAGGAGTGAGAACTTCCATCTTTCATACTTAAAAACTATATTTTAATATATGGTAATTTTTTACCTTTTTATACTTATTTTCACAGATATAATAATGATTGAAAATGGTGAATTTGAGTTCCTGAAAAAAGGGAGGAGTGGCGATTTTGAAGACGAAAAAAATCTTTTTTTGGATGATTCCGATTTTGATCATTGCTTTCTTAGGTAACACTTTGTATGCTGCCGATCAAAAAGAAGCATCTGAGGTGAAACAAGACTCTGTATTAAAAGGGAAATTCTACTTAGAAGACACAGTGAAAATTTATGTACCATCAACCTATGATATGGATGAACCTATTGATAACACGCCCTATGTGGATGAGACATTAACAAAATTCTCCAAAATGTTCGGTGGAGCTACTGCCATTGATGGGACTGGATCATGGCTATCTGATGATAACCAATTGGTTAAAGAGAAAGTTACAATTGTCTATAGTTTTGCGGAAAATTTGAATAAGAAGAATCTAAAAGAAGTAGTGGATTATGCAAGGTATTTAAAAGAGGAGATGAAACAATCTTCTGTGTCAATCGAAGTGAACGGGAAGATGTTCTTTATTGAATAACAGTTAAAAGGGTGACTCAGGAAGGGATCCGAAACCACAAATGTTATCAAGAACGTGATTTCAGATACTAGTTTGAGTCACCCATTACCTTATTGTAGATGTTCTATTAAATGTGAAAGCGGAACATCTTGCTCATTAGTAGGTTCGTTAAGTGGATAAATTCTAGCTGTTTCATTGTGATCATCGACATTTTGAATGTAGATCGGTATCTCATTGTAGGTAACATTCGCCATTACTGGTGAACCAGCTATCTCTTGTGCGCGTTGTTTGTTCATGGTATAGCCCTCCTTATTTTATGTAGCAGTAATAATATGTACGGCAAATGATGAAAGTATTCTTAAGATGTAGTCATTATAGATGTAGTCATTATAGATGTAGAATTTTAGTACCAACTAATAGTACCAAGTATTAAAATGAACATATGCAATTAAATAATATGGAGGTTTTGTTCTATGATCCAAGATGCACAAAGTATAAAAAATGTTATCAGACACCGCTATCCATTCCTTTTAGTGGATGGGATTTTAGAATTAGAGGAAGGAAAGAGAGCAGTTGGGGTAAAAGCTGTAACTGCAAATGAAGAATATTTTACTGGGCATTTCCCAAAGTCCCCAGTAATGCTAGGAGTCTTAATTGTAGAGGCATTAGCGCAAGTAAGTGCAGTAGTGATGCTTACAAAAGATGAAAACAAAGGGAAATTAGGGCTTTTAGCAGGGATAGACAAATGCCGATTTAAACGGCAAGTACGGTCAGGGGATCGACTCCGTCTTGAAGTTGAAACCACTCGTTTGAAAGGTCCAATAGGGAAAGGAAAAGGAATCGCTACTGTTGATGGAGAAATCGTATGTGAGACAGAGCTAATCTTTGCATTTGGAAATTAATATCCTAAACACTTAGAGAAGCTAGGTTGAATAGAGATAGAACTTGAGGAATCCTTATAAGAAAAAGTTTAAATGTAAATCAATATAATAAATTGTCATAAAGTTGACTTCTTAACCCTTAATCTATTAAAAAAATACGTATAAGGGCATAAACTACTAAAAGATATACACCCCTTTGTTATAAACATCCAAGTTACAATAATTAGTCTATTATCTAGGTCCTTCTTAATAGAGTTGCATATAATATCGGACAAGCGGCAAATTTAGAGTTGCTTAAATATTATACAGAGAAGGGTTAAGAGCAATGAATATAGACATCTTGATTTCCGTTTTAGTTTTCCTAATGACAACGTTGGTTATATTTTGGCGGCCAAATGGAATCAATGAAGCGTGGCCAGCTTCGTTTGGTGCAGCGATTATAATATTAACCGGGGTCGTGTCACAAGCTGATTTAGTAGACATTATCCATAAAATTGGTGGGGCGTCTGTCACGATTATCGCTACTATTGTGATGGCGGTAATACTAGAAAGCTTCGGTTTTTTCCACTGGGCTGCTGCCCGACTGGCCGTATTAGCCAAGGGGTCAGGCTATCGTTTATACTGGTACATTCAATTATTATGCTTTTTAATGACTTTGTTATTTAATAACGATGGAAGTATTTTAATCACTACTCCGATTTTAATTTTACTCTTAAAAAATCTACGGTTAAAACCCCATCAACAAATTCCATACTTATTGACTGGTGCCCTTATTGCAACAGCTTCAAGTACTCCTATCGGGGTTAGTAACATTGTGAATTTAATTGCATTGAAAATTGTTCACATGTCACTTTATATGCATACCGCGATGATGTTTGTACCGGCAATGGCAGGGTTACTGTTTATGTCATGGTTGATGTTTGTATTGGTAAAAAAGAAGCTACCAAAACGACTCCCAAATACAGCCTATGATATTGAACAAATATTTTTCACGAAAAACTTTCATCCTTTAAAGGGAAGGATTTCGGTTGAAACCAAGAAACAACGGACCAATTTCATGCTGAAAATCATCCTATTTGTCTTTTTCGTACGATGTTCACTTTTCATTTCATCCTTTCTTTCAATCCCTATCGAAATTGTTGCTGTACTGGGATCGCTCGTTTTGCTAGTAGGTAGATGGTATCACTTACGTACAAATCCTATTGATATATTGAAAAAAACCCCATGGCATATACTGATATTTGCTTTTTCTATGTATGTCATCATATATGGTCTGCATAACTCTGGACTAACAGATCTTCTATTGCAAATAAGTAAACCAATGGTGGAACAAGGCTTATTTGAAGCAACCTTTCTAATGGGTGGATTGATCTCCGTTTTATCTAACCTTTTTAATAATCATCCAGCCCTCTTGGTCGGTACGATTACTTTAACAGAAATGAACCTTGATCCCATTACTTTAAAGACCATGTACCTTGCTAGTATTGTCGGAAGCGATATTGGTTCATTGCTACTGCCTGTAGGAACACTAGCCTCCTTAATATGGATGCATATCCTAAGGAAAAATAGGATAAAGGTCAAATGGGAAGATTATTTAAGCGTATCGTTAATTGCGGTTCCATTAACCTTATTTGTTACGTTATTTTTGTTATATTTTTGGGTACAGCTTTTCTTTGGATAAACGTAGTTATACAAAAATCTCTTTCTACTCAAAAAAGGAATCTCAACGGTTTATTGAGTAGGTTGTTCAAATGATGCCTTTAAGACATCGTTTTCTTCTAATTGGCTATTAGCCTTGATGCTTTGCTTCGTTAAGAAGCCTGAGCCTTTTATTTTGAGAGTTAGATTAGTGAGGCTAGCTACTTTTGAAACATCACGTATAGACCATCCACTCATATCTGGAATGGTTAATTCATCATTTGTTGTTAAGATAACTTTTTCATTAGGTAGAAGCTTTGTTCCCTTCTTAGACGATTGTTTTATAATCATGTCACCAGTACCTAGGATGATAGGAGTGAAGCCCTTTTCCATCAAAATTTTTCTAGCATTAGAGACGGTTTTACCTTTAAGAGAAGGGACCATTTTTGATTGGACTTTTGGAGTCTCTTTACTTTTAACTTTTCTATATTTTAAGCTATTCTCCATAATAGGATTAAATAACTTGGCTACAGGAACAGATCCAATTTCAGATGGAGGTAATTCTGGTTGTTGAATTCCTACATATACTACGACTTCAGGGTCATCTGCAGGGGCCATACCGATAAAAGAAAAAAGATAATTTTCTCGACCTGTTAAGTAACCTCCTCCATCAGGGTTTGAAATTTGAGCTGTACCAGATTTACCAGCTACTTGAACATTGGGAATATTGAATAGTTGTCCAGTTCCCTTAGCTGACGAAACCGTTGTGGCTAAGTATTCACGTGTTAATCTCGCTGCTTCTTTTGAAATTGGAGTGCCTACAACTTTCGGTTCAAATTGCTTAATAACAGCCTTTGTTGATGAGTTCACGATTTTTGAAATGACTTGTGGCTTCATCATGTTTCCATCATTTGCAATAGCTGAAATCGCTTGAATCATTTGGAGGGCTGTAACCGTTGAGCCTTGACCAAAGATAGTCGTGATTTTTTCAATCGGATAGTCATATAAAATCTTGCCTAAAGCCTCATTAGGGAGGTCAATTCCTATTTTTTTTCCGAAATGAAAGGCATCTAGATACTCTTTATACCGTCCTTCGCCTATGAGTTGAAGAAGGTTAGCAAAAGCAACATTGGAGGATCTTTGTACACCTTCTAAAAATGTAATGGTTCCCCAGCCAGCTCCGTTATTCCAGTCTTTAATCGGATTCGGATAGCCCGAAACAAAATATTTACCAGATTGATAGGTGGCATTGGGGTTAAAAGAATGACTATCGACAGCAGCAGCTAGAGAGAACGCTTTCATAGTGGAGCCTGGTTCAAAGCTGGATTCCACTATAAAGTTATTCCAATTATGATCGAGTCCGTCAAGATTTTCATTGAAGGTAGGTCTCTGACCCATAGCAAGAATTTCACCTGTTTTAGGATTTGAAACAATTGAAAACATCTGTTTAGGTTGATATTCTTTTTCAACCTTGTCTAAGGTTTCTTCCATATATAACTGAATCTTCTTATCAATGGACAAATAGACATCGTTTCCATTTCGTGGATGTGTAACATGCTTCTTTCCATTTGGAAGCAAGTAACCCCAAACATCACTATTAAAATTTACATGTCCATCTTTGCCTGCTAAGACAGAATCTAAACTCTTTTCAATTCCTAACATCCCTATTTGCTTTGTGCCATTTTTTGTTGCCTGGTTCTGCGTAAATCCAATTAAGTGTGAAGCAAAGTGCCCATTGGGATAGTTCCTTTTAGGTTCCTTAATAAACGCGATACCAGGAAGGTTTTCTTTTTCTATTTTTCTTTTTAATTGATTGGAAATGCCCTGTCCTGCGATACCAAATTCGATTTGAAAAATATTCTCTTTGGATAATCTTTCAAATATCTCTTTTTTACTCATATCAAGATACTTAGATAATATCGTTGCCGTGCGTTTAGGATCTTTGACATGGAGGGGATTATGGGGATCGAAGGTTACGGTGGGATCTAAAATGGCCGTTAATTTGTAGGAATACCCGTCTTCCGCAATAATTATATTGTTTTGATCGTATATAGTCCCTCTGCTTGATTCAATGATGTCATTTTTTCGATATTTCTTTTCTGCTTCTGTAAGTAAATCCCTGCCTTCAGCCTCGCGCGTAATTTGAATTGATAGAAAACGAATAAATACAATAAAAAAAAGTAGTGCAAAGAGGAAAAATAAAATGGTTCCATTCATCCTCATCATGAGTCTATTGGATTTCATTATTCAACAACCTACCTTAATTAGCATATTTCCAAATTGTATTGTAACTTATAAACTTAAGAAAAATTTTCCTTTTTTGATAAAAGGTTCTAAATGACTAACTATTTTTTCACTATCATCAAAAAAATGTAAAAAGTATGAACATTTATTCATAGGGATCGAATCGTGTCGAAATAGGTCGAAAATCTCAGTTGGGAATGAAGGGGAGGGCAAAGATCGACTGGATAAGTGGGTAGTAGGAATTACTGATAATCATTTTTTATGTTATGCTTTCGGTTCATCAGTAGATAATGCTTAAACAAGTGCAAAAGAAGAAAAAATTCAACTTTAGTAGAGAACATAGAATGATAGAAGAGGTATGGTCAAAGCTACAGAAACCCTCACATGGATGAGAGGGTTTTACAAGGAACTACAGAATACTTAATAGGGAGTTGAGAAATAAAATAACTATCTTTGCTTTATCCTAAGGGGCCGGGTGCTATCCCAAAACCAAGGAGTCCGGAACCGCAACTTCTATATATGGAAGTTGTGGTTCCGGACTCCTTATTGACCGCCTAAAGCCTAAAGCCTAAAGCACTATCGATAATTTGTTCAAATCGATCACTTACATGGCGTCGATTATTGATGATTTCTTTATTATTAAACGTAACATAGCCTCTATGCTCGTCGAGGTTAAATTTTTCTTGAATGGAGGCAAATGTGCCTTTACTTTTCTTATCTACTTCAAAGTAAACCGTCGTTTCTTCCTCACCCTCAAGGATATAAACCTCAAGTTCATCAAGTTTTTTTATGTATTTTCCGAAAGAAGGGAGAAATTCAAATTGTTGAACATAAGGTTTACTTGTTTTAATGTACACAGGAGCCTCTTGGTTCTCCATTTGTCTAAATTTAAATCCAATAATTTTGATCGCATCAATGATATTCTCATGCGTTTCTGTTGGTTCAACAGAGATATAATCCTTGTCCTTTAAATCGACCGCATTTTTTATATCGACGTCCGTATCAATCCAAACAGGTGGAACATTTTGCCCTGTCCTTGGGTGTTTCATTGTCATAGGAGTATCCAATGGTACTCTGAAAGAAAACTCAATTTCCTTACGTTCCCCTTTAGAGATTATGAAAGGTTCGTTCACTTTATGGGAATACACTACCGTATTCGTAAGGCGGTCACTTCCTTCATGTCCGTATAAAGTCATTAAACGAAGATTGATAGATTCAATCTTCTGTTCAGTTGCTCCCCCCGTAATCTCTACTACCCCTTCAAGGACTTCCCCTTGTGTAATGTAATGATTCTTTACTTTGGTATCAACTTTTGCTGAACCAATCCCAACACTAGCAATAACCTTCTTAAAAATTGACATTCTTCCATCACCTCAAAAAATATGTTCTTTCAGAATAATAGTAACATTATTTATGTTGTTAGATAAAAAGTTTATAAGATCTATTTTGACAATGTAAAGGTTTTGAAACATGAAGAGGGATCTATTAATGGAAAAGGCAACTAAAGAACAGTTTTTAAGGCAGGGCTATAAAGAAAAGGAGTGGTTACAAGTTCAGGGGTCCAATAGTATGAATAGAAAAAGGAACGGCTGCATACGTCATTTTTAAGGATGAACCAGATGAAAAATATTTATATATTCAGTGGGAGGATTCAGGAGATATTCAACAAAGCTGTGAATACTTTAATCAACGTACAGACGCATATGAGGTTGAATACAATGCAGAAAGGAAACATATGGTGATGGACTGTATTAATAGCAGGAGTAGGTATCGAGAGGGTTTAATGTCTACTGGATTATGTTTGAGGCTGTCAGACTCCTTTTGAGACAGCCTCATTCCGGAATTTCTTGATAAAACTCTATTATAAGTTTGGTTTCAGTCTTATAGCAATCGAAGTTGTGTTAAGAAAAGAAAGGATACTCATGCTCCTTTTAAATCCCCTTGTTTTGCCTTTATTAGCTCAAAGTACAGAACCGTTATGGTTTGAATAAAGAGAAACACAGAAAATGAATAAGGGAGTTCGTAGCCATGCTGAAAATGAATGATATCTAATTTTGCTAAAAGCCAATTCATACCTAATCCTAAGGTGCTCCATCCAAGTACATACCAAATAAACGATTTTTTATTGACCCTAAGTGTTTCATAAAAATATATAAAGAAATAACTAAATGGAGCGAATAAAAAATAATAAAGAAAATCAAATATTCCATAGTTATGTGTATCGTTCACCTTATAAAAATCAAGTAATCCCCCTCCAATCGTAAAATCAAACAACATACCGCTAGCAATCCCCCATAAAAAACTTAAAAGGGTAATCTTACGTGGTAATCTCTTTGGAAGAAGTTTTACGATTATAAAAGTTATGACAAGCAAAATTAATATCCAAATTTCGTTTTTATCAAAGCTTTCCCATTTTATCATGAGTACTTCACCTCACGATGATCTATTTTTCGGAAGAATTTAAAAGCATAAAAGGAGATCAGCTGGAGCAAGGCAAAATAGAGCAAATCATAACCGAAGTTCCATTTTTTATAAGTGAAAATATCAAAATAGACTGCTAACCAACTAAGTAAAAGCATGATGATTAAGAAGGCTAAAGTAATTAGTAAAGATCGTGTCAATGTATTTACTCTTTGAATCAAATTTACATATACCACTATAATCATTGGTAAAAGGATACTCCTATAGAAGAGAAAAGCTGAGTTGTTGACTGGATCTTTTGTTACTTTAATAAATTTCAATTCATGACTAATAATCCATGACACATTAATACTTATAACGAGAATCAGTAAGTAGATAAAAGTATTTTCTACAATCGTTAATTCTTTTTTTATAGCGACAAATAGAGAGCAAATAAGAAACGTAAGTAAAATAAAAACGGATAATGCCATTACTATACCTCCCTCTTAACAATTGCTATTATTTGTTTTTCGACAAAGAAATATACTAAATTCTGCTGAATAGTCTATTGATTATTAAAAAGTTAATGAAAATCAATGATGTATTCTAATAAGGATGTGAACAGAAGAAGGAAATTAATAGGGGAAAGAGAACATGTATGTAGCAGGTACATAGATGAATGATTAAAAGGGGTTGTAGAAATTGTTTGAGGTAAAACCGCTTGATGGCCATGATTTAATGATTTCTAGAGTTGCCTCCCTTTATAATGAAATCTGGAATAGGTCTGATAACGAATAAATTCATCCCCAAAAAGAGAAGCCAATGTAAACGGCTGTCCCCCACATCACCACTGCTGAAATTTTATTTAGAGCAGATAAGAAACGGCCAGATTGATCGATTTTGCCTGTCACTCTGCCGGCAATTCCTAATCCGAAAAACCATAGCCACGAAATCAATATACATACGGCTGTGAATGCGACTTTTTCGACTCCAGCATATTTTAGGGAGCTAGTTCCAATCACGCCAACCGTATCTAGAATGGCATGCGGGTTCAGTAATGACACTGACAGGGCAAAAGCTATTTGCTTTCGTGGGGTGAATGTAACGCTTTGTTTCTTTTCCCCACTACTAGGTTTACTCCTCCATGTTATAACCCCCATGTAGATTAAGAAAAAAATTCCGGCTGCAAATAGGCAGGCTTTGATCCAATAAGAACCAAGAACAACCACTGAAACACCTAATACAGCTAAGGAAATTAATAACGTGTCGCAAATGGAAGCCGTAATAATAACAGGAAGTGCCTTGATGAAATTGGGTTGGAGAACACCTTGATTAAACACAAAAACATTTTGAACGCCTAGCGGCAGGATCAAGCCGAATGCTAAAATAAAACCATGGAGAATCGCTTCTAACATTTTTACTCCTCCTAGATCTACATATCTATATTTTACAAGAAATGGTTTATTTCGTCTCCTTCAAAGCCTTATGAAGAAGTCTGGCGAACACCTCGGTTATTCTCTACACAAACATATTTTAATTCATTTTTACATTCCATCAATTTATTAAAAAGGGTTTTAAAACTAATTAGAGAATTATTATTGGGTAAAAGAAAGAAAAAGGAGTGTGGAAAGTGGGGGCTTGGGGAACTGGTATCTTTGACGATGATACAACTTGTGATGTAAGAGATGACTTTATTGATTTCTTGGAAGAGGGAAATTCTGCTGAAGAAGCAACCCGGATCATACTAGAAGAATATTTAGATGAATTTACGATTGAAGGCGATTTAGAGGTAATGTCTTTAGTGTATGTTGGTTTAGCGGCAATTCAAATCGAGAAAAATTGTCTGCAAGAAACAATCCGAAAAACGGCTATCGAATTAATTAACCGCGGCGCAGATCTTGAACTTTGGGAAGAAGCTGATGAACAAGATTATGAAGAGCGAAAAAAAGTTTTGCAGGAATTAAAACAAAAGCTAGTAAATTTCAAATAGCTCTAAAAACAAGTGTCTCACTAAAAGAAGGTTCGCTTGTTTATATTTATAGGTCTTATTAACTAAGGAGGTTTTGTGAAAATGGAGGAATTTCTTCTTCCTAATACTGACTCAGGTCCATATGGCATGACTGTGGGGAAAGACAATGCCATTTGGTTTACTGAAAACAGTGGGAATAGAATTGGGAAAATCACTACTTCTGGTGAAATAACCGAATTTAATGTTCCAACCAAAGATGCAGGCCTTTCTGTAATCGTATCCAGCACAAATGGAGATTTGTGGTTTACAGAAAATAAGGCCAATAAAATTGGAAGGATCACTTTAGATGGAGAAATTACGGAATATCCTTTACCCTATGCTGATTCAGGACCATACGGAATAACGGATGGTCCTGACGGTGCACTTTGGTTTACTCAAATTACAGGAAATAAAATCGGAAGAATTTCAACATCAGGTGACTTGTTAGAATTCTCATTACCTAAAGATGACTCTTTTCCGTCTTTCATCGTTACTGGCTCAGATGGAGCTATTTGGTTTACGGAAAATCAAAGTAATCAAATTGGAAGAATCACTACAGAGGGTGAAATCACAGAGTATTCTATTCCTACATTGAATTCAGGACCTGTTGGGATAACAACTGGTTCAGATGGAGCATTGTGGTTTGTACAAATCATCGGAAATAACATTGGCAGAATCACAACCTCTGGTGAAATAAGTGAATATAGCATTCCTACTTTAAATGCTCGTCCTCATGCCATTACTGCTGGAATTAATGGGGACTTGTGGTTTACGGAATGGGGCAGCAACAAGATTGGCAGAATCACGGTTGATGGAGTCATTTCAGAGTATCCAATTCCTACTGAGAACGCTGAACCACATGGAATCGTTTTGGGGCCGGACAAAGCTATTTGGTTTGCTGAGGAATGTAATAAAATTGGCCGTTTAAAATAAGCTGCTAGAACCACTTTGCTAATTACTAGTGGTTCTGGCATTCTTTTTTGCTGAGCAGATTTTTATAAAAGGCTATGAATTTTTTGGCCGAAACCTTTTAAATGATAGCTTATTTTGGTTTTTGTCCCGTTTTAGAAAGAAAATAAGCATTATTGTAAAGTATTGTTACGCTTTAAGATAATATACTACGATTTAAAATCAGTTTTTATTAAAACGGGAACCTTTATACTCAACTATTAACACTTTATTCTCAACTTTAGGATGTTTATCGATAACTCGACAAAAGTCAGCAAATTTCGATTGAGGAAGGTTTAGTCGAATACAAGACCGAATGTTTAGACCTCGGTCCCAAGCAATTGCCGAGACCATTCAATGAACATCCACTTTACTAAAATAAACAATCATTGCAATAAATCCAATAATAGAAGTAGCAGCAATACCAATATAGGAGTACTCTGGAGGATATGTAGGCAGAAGCGTACCATTAGCAATATCTCCAGCTGCCGCCCATGGGAATAAATCTCTATGCTCTGAAGTTCCACCCATGACATTTAACATTGTCACAACAATTGTAAATACAATAGGGGGAACATAATTTTTCATTACAAGTGCTATTAGGATAATAGGTGTAGACAGAATAAAGATCAATGCTCCACCAATACTAAATTGTTTAATAGATTCTACTATCAATGCGGAACTTAACCCATCAAACTGTGCTAGCCACCCTAATACTAGGGTCAGGCTCCAAGCAACGAAAGTCAGGACCATGATCCAAATGAATAGGAGAAGTAATTTACTCATAATAAAGCTTATTCGAGACACAGGGATGGTTAATAGATTCTTCAAAGTGTCCTCTAGGTACTCGCGGTTAAAGAGATATGCCGTGACAACACCGTAAAGGGGGACCCCTATGATTAGAACGGTATACAAATTAGTTTGGTAAAAAAGCTCGTCAAATAGAACAGGAGGACTAGGATTCTGGATATAGGTTGCTACAACAACCATAAAGGGAGCGACAGCTGCACCGATGATACTGATTAAGAACATCGTTGAACGCTTTAGCTTCAAGATTTCTGTAAATAGTAGATTAACCAATCGTTCCACCCCCAACTAATTTAGTGAAATAATCTTCTAATCTATCCTCGCTAATCAAAATCTTGGAGACATCGATATCATGTTGTACAAACACTTTATTAATCGTTCCTTGTTGACCAAGGTGTGAATACACTCGAATATTTCCCTCGTCATGAACTTCATAATCAAAAATTTCAAAATAATTCTCAAGAAGCATTGTGGCTTTATTGTCGTTAGATACTTGGAATTCGAGGTATTTTCGATTGATTTTTCTCAGCTTATCGAAGGCAATCTCTTCTAGGAGTTTTCCTTCATGAATAATTCCCATCGAATCTACCAGTTGTTCTATTTCTGATAAAATATGGCTGGAGATCAGGATTGTGATCTTTCTTTCTTCAGCAAGAGATTTAATGAGCTTTCGCATTTCCTTAATGCCAATCGGGTCCAAGCCGTTTGTTGGTTCATCTAAAATTAACAGTTCCGGATGATGAAGAAGGGCTCTTGCAATTCCTAATCTCTGCTTCATCCCTAAAGAATATTTCCCAACAAGCTTCTTTGTTTCGTTTTGTAAACCGACGATTTCTAATGCTTCTTCAATGGCATTCTTTTTATGAACACCTGCGATTTTTGCATTAATGAGTAAGTTTTCTCTTGCTGTAAGGTTTTCATAGAATCCCGGAACTTCTACAATCGACCCAATTCTTCTTAAAATCTGCTTATGATATTTGAATAGATTTTCTCCAAATATTTCGATTTGGCCATGGGTAGGTTTAATTAATCCTAATAACATTCTGATCGTCGTTGTCTTGCCTGCACCATTTCGACCAAGAAATCCGTAAACTTCTCCTTGCCTTACCGTCATATTAAGATGATCAACTGATTTTTGGTCACCGTAAATCTTTGTTAGATTGGTCGTTTTGATAATTTCATTCAATCCCATACACCTGCTTTCCATTCGCTATAGTCACAGTATAAGCAGGAGGTTTTAACTGCTTTTTAACTATTTCTTAATTATTTCTTAAATCCGGTTTCGGAATGGAAAAACCAAATGTTGTTTTTTCCCACGGTACACTTTCTACCCATATCCTTCCGCCATTTTTTTCGACGAGTGCTTTGGCGATGGCAAGACCTAATCCACTCCCACCGTATGAAGGGTTTCTTGATGGGTCGCTTCGATACATTCTCTCAAACACATTGTCAAGCTCATCCTCCGCAATTCCTTGTCCTTGATCCCAGATGTTCAGCTGGTAGTCACGGTCGGTTTCTATAAGCTCTATCCCTAAGACTTTTCCTACTTTCCCATAATGGATGGCATTCTTAATTAGATTTCCGATGATTCTCATGATACTGAGACGATCTGCGATGATACAGCAACTTTTTTCTGGAATAGTAATTTTCATTTCCATATCCGCTTGTTTGAGTACAGGTAGAAACTCGATCACCGATTCCCTTGTCATTTCTGCAAAATCCAGCATTTCTTCCTTCAGTGGCATTTCATCTGCATCAAGCTTCGCCATATTAAAAATTTCATCAATCAACTGTTTTAAGCCATTTGATTTTCTTGAAATAATCTCAATATATTTTTGTTTTTCTGCTTCTGAAGCAGCGATATCATCTTTTAAGGCATCAACATATCCAATAATGGAGGTAAGGGGAGTCCGGATATCGTGAGAAATACTAGAGAGGAGCCTTTTTCTAACCGCCTGTGAATGGATGGCTTGAACTTGAATTTTTTCTAGTTGTTCAATTAATTCATTCATTGAAAAAATCACTTCATTCATTGAGTGATCATTATTGGTCAATAATCTTGTATTGACATTACCATCAATCGCCCGTCTCAGTTCTACAGTCATAAGCTTTAGATTGGTAACAAACTTGAATCTTCTTAATAAAAGAATACATGTGATCAACATGAAAGCAATGAATAGAGATCCTTTCAACAAGCCCAAATTATCATCAAAATCAATCATAAAAATCCCGCAACTCAGGATTATTTGAAGGATAATAAGAACCAGGATCTTGTCAGTCTTCATCTTTTTCACCAACGAACTTATAGCCAATTCCCCATACCGTTTGAATAAATTGAGGATTAGAGGGATCAATCTCGACTTTTTTTCTAAGCTTTCGAATATGAACCATAACGGTGTTGTCGTCTTCTATGTAGGTACTGCCCCAAACATGGCGGAATAGCTGTGTTTTAGTAAACACCTGTTCAGGGTGGGAAACAAAAAACTTTAGTAATTCAAGTTCTTTTGCCGTTAGCGATATTTCTTCATCCCTAATGACGGCCGTGCATTTCTTGAGATCAAGGGTTAGGTCTTTAAATTTTATTAGGGTAGAATCATGTGAACTTCCATCGCTGCCAAGCACCATAAATCTTCTCAAAAGAGCCTTCACTCTAGCAACGACTTCATTGATGCTAAAAGGTTTCGTAATATAATCATCTGCCCCAATACTTAGACCGACTATTTTATCAATCTCATGATCCTTTGCTGTCAGCATCAAAATCGGCACATTTGTTTTGTCCCTAAGCTGTCTACAAACTTCAATTCCATCAACCTTAGGCATCATTAAATCTAGAATAATTAGGTTATATTTATTTTGACCAAACTGATATAGAGCTTCTTCTCCGTTTACGGCCACATCTACCTCGTACATTTCTCTTTCTAAATACTTTCTCAATAAATCTCTAATTTCTTTATCATCATCGACTATCAGAACGCGAATATCTACCATCATTTCACCTGCTTTTTAAAAGGCTCTTTTCGTAAACTTTGTTGCTTTTGGTCAATTATAGTCATCTTAAATCGCTCAATACTAGTGAACGAATCTCTGCTTTGACGAAAAGATGAGCTGAAACCAATCATTACGGGTTTCTATTCTAGTTCGAAAAGCAACAATCTTTGCGAATACAGCCTTAATATAAGATATACTCTTTTTACTCTATCAAAAAAAGACAAATTCTGCCTGGGAATTTTCAGTCTATGGTTCAAAAAGAGTATGTGCAGTTTGGTGAAATATGTCGAGCGGTTAATATATGGTTTGTTTCGGACAAATTATGTTGGAGTGTGGACGAAATATTAAGGTAACTGGACAAAATAATAGGGAATCCGGACAAATAATCCCTATATAAGTCTTCGAGAACAGATAGATCAAGACGATTAAATGATGATTTTGATAGAAACTGGATATATAAAGGAATAATTTTGATTGCCCTAATACGTGAAAAATCCTGAAAGACTTTTAGTCTCCCGGGATTTTTCGTTTAGACTATGACCTTAGATCCAGTCCCAACATTTTTTATGACGACGTCTGTCTCTGTCTCTGTCTTCTCTCTCACCAGCAACTAGGTCGTCTGCAATACAACGACGTACAGCACGGCAGAAATCATCTCTGTCGAATTTTGCTTCAATTTTGAAGTCTCTATCTCTATCTCGTCTACCTGCAACATCATCATCTCTTCTACGGCAACATCCCATCTATTAACACTCCTTTGCTTTTATATTGTGTTACATTGTATCTTATGAAAGTAGAGGACAAGCGGTATAGACGATACTCTTTCCTTCTTGAAAATGTGCTTCTATCATTATGTGGGAATAGAAAGATTTAATAGTAGACATTGGCTTTTAAACTGAGCTGCTTTCCTATACTATTAGAAAAAAGAAAGATTGTTTTTGTAAGGCTCTTTTCTTAAACTTTGTTGTTTTTGGTCAATTATAAAATAATTCAATATTATGAAAACATTTATTGGTTTGACGAAAAGATGCCCCGAAATCTTGATACTTACGGTTTTTAACCTTGTTCGAAAGCAACAATCTATGCGAAAACAGCATTTTGTAAACTTTTTAAGAAGTCCAATGAGAATTCGCCAATTGCTCCGAAGTAGTCTTCTCATTTCAGACTATCAAGATAAAAATGTTAAAAAAGTTTTTCCAACAAACCTTGGGAATACAACCAATTGAAATGAAATAATAGAGTAGGTGAGGACCTTGCTTGTAGCAGCTATGATAGAACGATTAGGAATCATTGTCACAGTGGCATTTGTTTTAACAAGAATTCCTTTTTTTCGTCGTTTAATCGATCAGGAAATGAAAGTGAAAACCTCTCATTCCATCTCATTGATGATTCTGTTCGGATGTTTTGGCATCATCGGGACTTACACAGGCTTAATTGTGAATCCACTTGAATCGACATTAACGAAATGGCAGTGGTATCTCAATGAAGATGAAGCGTTAGCCAATTCAAGGGTCATTGGAATTGTGGCAGCGGGTCTACTAGGAGGGATGAGAATCGGAATCGGGGCAGGCATCATTGCTGGAACACACCGCTTTTTGTTAGGTGGATTTACAGCTGTATCCTGTGGGATTTCTACCATCTTAGCGGGAGTGATCGCTGGATGGATTTCTCGATATAACAAAAAATCCAAGCTCGTTTCAACCTCAACAGGATTTGCCGTCGGAATGTTAGCAGAAACCGTTCAAATGCTAGTGATCTTGCTTGTGGCGAAACCTTATGATCAAGCACATGCACTTGTAATGGAAATCGGTCTTCCCATGATCCTTGCAAATGGACTTGGGACAGGAATTTTTATACTCATCATTCGAACCGTCATTCAAGAAGAAGAACGTATGGGAGCGGCACAGTCTCAGAAAGCACTAAGAATTGCTGACCGCACCGTTAAGTATATGAGAAAAGGCTTATCCTCAGAGTCTGCACAATCAACTTGTGAAATTTTAATGAGGGAGGTTCGGGTAAAAGGGGTTTCGATTACAAATAGGACCCATATCCTTGCCCATGTTGGGATGGCATCTGACCATCATTTCGCCCATTCATCAATCCAAACGGAAGCCACGAAACGAGTCATCGAAACGGGTGAATTACGTGTGGTTGGAAAAGAGAGCATTCAATGTGATCAGGCGAACTGTCCATTAGGTGCTGCCATTATAGCACCATTAAAACAAGGGGAAAAAACAGTCGGTACGTTAAAATTTTATTTTCAAACGGAAAAAGAGATCTCTACAATCTTAATTGAGCTCGTAAAAGGGCTATCAGATATACTCAGTCACCAGCTCGAACTCGCCGAGATAGATCATCAGAAATCATTGGTCAAACAAGCAGAAATTAGGGCACTGCAGGCACAAATTAGTCCGCATTTTCTTTTTAACGCTATGAATACTATTGTCTCATTAATCCGAATTAACCCGGATAAGGCAAGAAAGCTCCTCATTTCCTTGTCTAATTTTATTCGGCAAAACCTTACTGGAACGACAAAAGCCTTCTCTTCCTTAAGAGAAGAGTTGTCACATGTTGAAGCCTATCTCACCATTGAGGAAGCAAGATTTCATGACCGATTATCAGTTCAATATGAAATCGATCATAAAGCGTTATCGGCTCAAGTACCATCGATTACTCTTCAACCTCTTATTGAAAATGCCATTAAGCATGGATTGAAGACGAAAGAGGCAGGTGGAATTCTTACGATAAGAATTAATGGGGAAAAATCACATGTGAGAATAGCCATTAAAGATAATGGGGAAGGAATGGAAGAAACAGTTGTAAACGAGCTAGCTAATCAGCCTGTTCAGTCCATAACAGGAACAGGTATAGGGCTATACAACATTAACGAGCGCTTGAAAAAGATGATGGGTGAAGAATCCGCCATTCATATTCAATCTAAAAAGGGGGAGGGAACGAACGTAACGTTTACAGTACCATTTACAGACGAGGGGGATCAAGATGAGGACAATCATAATTGACGATGAGCCTTATAGTCGAGATGAATTGCAACATTTATTAAAAGCCTATGAAGATATAAAAGTAATCGGTGAAGCCAACTCAGGTGAAAAAGGGTTAGAACTGATCATGAAAGAGACGCCTGACGTTGTTTTTCTTGATATTGAAATGGCAGGAATGAATGGTATGGAACTTGCGGAAGTATTGCAAAACTTAAAGAAAACCCCTTATATTGTTTTTGCAACTGCCTACCCTGACTATGCTCCAAAAGCCTTTAGGATAGAAGCGGTTGACTATTTGCTAAAACCGTTTGATGACACACAAATAGAGGAGACGGTGAAAAGACTACGAGAACGTTTTCGCCCGGAAGTGGCCCAGTCACAGCAATCAAAGCTGGCGAGATTGGCTGTTCAGGACGAAGATAGGATTATTTATTTAAATCCCCTGGACATTCTCTATATTTCCAAAGAAGAGAGAGAAACCAACATCACTACAGCAAAATCTTCTTACACGTGTAAGTTTCCAATAAAGGAACTGGAAGAAAAGTTAGTAGGCTATCCATTTTATAGAGTTCATAAAAGCTTCCTCATAAACTTAAACACCGTGGAGCAACTGATCCCGTGGGGAAATGGCGTGTACCAAGTCAAGCTAGAAAATGTAAAGCAAGCGATTCCTGTAAGTCGGAATTATGTGAAGGAACTGCGTGAGAGATTAGAGTTGTGAATGCTGTGAACGGAATGTACCAGGTACAAAACCCTCGATTTGTACCAGGTACAAAACCGCTGAAATGTGCCTGGCACCCATCGGGGTATGTCACCAAAGTATTTAAATATTCTATTCCCTAAAACCCACTCAGCCAACATGTTAAACATGATTTCCAACATGTTAGCCATGAATGTGACGAGTTTTTGAACTTTTTTGATAAAATGAAAGCGTATTCAAGAGAGAACGGAGGGGATGATGGCATGGTTACTTTTCTTCTTTCCATTGTCATATTAGTAATCGGGTATTTCACTTATGGAAAAGTGGTAGAAAAGATCTTTGGTGTTAAAGAGGAACGTTCGACGCCAGCGTATTCAATGGCTGATGGTGTTGACTATGTTCCGATGAATACGAAAAAGAATTCCATGATTCAATTATTAAATATAGCAGGTGTTGGCCCTATTTTCGGACCGATTATGGGCGCGTTATACGGTCCAGTCGCATTTTTATGGATTGTCCTAGGGGCGATTTTCGCTGGGGCTGTTCATGATTATTTAACAGGGATGATTTCGATCAGAAATCGCGGTGCACATTTACCAGAGTTGGCCGGGAAGTTTTTAGGAAAGTTTATGAAGCACGTTGTAAATGCCTTTTCGATTCTTTTATTGGTGTTGGTAGGAACAGTATTCGTTACGGCTCCAGCAACATTAATTGCTGATTTAACACCAGCATGGATTTCACTTGGCGTCATTATTGCAGCTATTTTTATCTATTATATTGTAGCAACGTTGCTTCCGATTGATAAAATTATCGGACGTCTATATCCGTTTTTCGGATTGTTATTATTGATCAGTGCGATTGGGGTCGGTGGTGGATTGGTTATCACAGGAGCTGATATTCCTGAGATTAACTTGACCAATATGCACCCAGCAGGTACAGCAATTTTTCCACTATTATTCTTAACGATCTCTTGTGGTGCGTTATCTGGTTTCCATGCTACTCAATCACCGATTATTTCTAGAACGACTCAAAATGAAAAGCAAGGACGTAAAATTTTCTATGGAATGATGATTTTAGAAGCGATTATTGCGATGATTTGGGCAGCAGCGGGAATGAGCTTGTTTGATTCAGCTGAATTGCAAAACATCTTGAATACTGCTGGTCCAGCAGCGGTTGTTAGCGAAGTTTCAATCTTAATGCTTGGCTCGTTTGGTGGAACGTTAGCGATTCTTGGAGTTATTGTTCTCCCAATTACATCTGGAGATACAGCATTCAGAAGTGCACGTATGATTATTGCGGATTATATCAAAGTAGGACAAAAGAAAATGTCTTCTCGTTTATGGATTGCGGTTCCATTATTCGTGATTTCCATCGCTCTAACACAAATTGATTTCAATCTATTATGGAGATACTTCTCATGGGCGAACCAATCAACGGCCATGATTGCCCTTTGGGTAGGTGCGATGTACCTTGGCTTACAAAAGAAGAACCACTGGATTTCAACGATTCCAGCGATCTTTATGACGGTGGTGACATTTACGTATATCCTGAATGCACCAATTGGCTTTGGTCTTCCGATTCAGGCGGCCTATATTGGAGCGACCATTATTACGATTGTTTCCACATTGGCGTTCTTCTACTCATTAAGAAAACGATTAGGAGTAGACCAAAATATTCAAGTAGATGATGATTTAAGCTATACTGCATAAATGTGAAAAGAGTTTTCCGGAACTTTCCGGGAAGCTCTTTTTCATTTTGGCGCAAACTAAATATAACTTCTCTTAAGGAGGGAAAAAATCATGACAAAACATTCGAAAAAAGATGGCGGTACAAAACAAAAAGGGAAAAACAAGCCGAAACAGAAAACGTCTGGTTCTGCTAACGGACAAAACGGCTACCATTAATAAGGAAGTTCCTTTAATAAATATGTATAAAAAAAGTACTCCTCTCTTCAAAGAGGGGTACTTTATTAATTCATTTTGAACACGGTATTAATAAGGTTCTTTATATCTTTCCTTACCCCTGAAATAACGATTGTATCGCCGACTTGAAGAATTTTATCCGGTCCGGGGTTTAGATCACTTTCTCCGTTCTTTTTTAAAACGGCGATAACATTTACTCCAAATTTTTGCCTGATTCCAATTTCGCCAATGCTTTTGGTTACACAGGGTGTAGTTTGATCTATTTTATACCATTCGATTACGAGGTCATTTAAAGCAATTTCAAGGGATTCAAGAGCTTTAGGCTGATAAACCATGCCACCTAAGATAGCCGCAACTTTTCTTGCTTCTCCATCATTGAAAGTAATATTGGCCACACATTCTTCGTGGTCTTCATCAAAGTGATAGATCTCACGACGACCATCATCATGAATTACAACAGCAATTTTGTCATTATCCTTAGTGATAATCTCATATTTATATCCAATTCCGGGAAGTTCACTTTCTCGAATATTCATACTCTTCCTCCATATCTCCATACTGATAATGGAATAAGTTTCATTCAGTTTCTCATTATAGCCAATCCAAGTATTGAATTCAACATAAGTATAGAAATAGCTTGATTCCTTTTTTACTCTTCTTTTATAAGTGTATGATTTATACTCATAGGGGGTCATATAAATCGAATCAAATTGTTAAAATCGCTACATTTCAGTAATTGTCTTTTGAATAGGCTGTTTTCGCATAGGTTGTTGTTTTACGAACAAGAATAGAAACCGTAATGATTAAGTATTCGGGGCATCTTTTCGTCAAAGCAATAAATGTACACTAATATTGAATGATTTAAGATGTTTATAATTGACCAAAAGCAACAAAGTTTACGAAAAGAGCCATTGAATAAACAAAGTTGGCTGCCTGAATTGGCCGGAGGTTTTGGATCTAAGACTCGAGTGAGAGGATTGTCATTTTCCTCCAACTTGGACAAATTATAAATTAAAAAGAGAGTATTTTTGAAAAAGGATTAATCAAAAACACTCTCTTTTTATGACTAGATTTTATAAAAACTTCATTCTCAACGCTTCACGACATAGGTGGTTACTTGAAAGTTCGTTTAGTCACCGGGGACTTCTATTTTTTTCTTTTTCGGAGCTTGACTCCATTTAAAAATCTTGTTTAAAAACTTGTAAACATTCTTACTTTCTTTCGTTAGCAGTGGACCTACTATTGCTAAAATAAGAACATAAAGGGCAGTAAAAGGGGTTAATATAGGGCTTAGCCCCGCCGCAAGACCCAAATTAGCCACAATAATTGAAAATTCTCCTCGAGCCATGATTGTTAAACCAATGCTAGTTGAAGCTTTATGAGATAACCCTGCTTTTCTTCCAGAAATCATTCCTGAAACAAAGTTTACGACAATCGTAAGCAGAGCGGCACCTAATGCCAACCAAATTGCTCCCGCCAATGATGCCGGATCAATTGTCAGCCCAAAGCTGAAGAAGAAAATGGCACCAAAGAAATCTCTAAACGGAACGACCAAATGTTCAATACGGTCTCTATGCTCGGTTTCAGAAAAAACTAAACCTAATAGTAAAGCGCCAATTGCTTCTGCAACATGTAGGGTTTCTGAAAATCCAGCAACAAAAAATAATGAAGCAAAAATAACAATGATAAAAATTTCATCTGATTTGATATTTAACCATTTATTTAAAATTGGGGGACCAATTCGTGCAATAATAAAAAATAGCAACATGTAACCCACCGAAATGAGAACAGACGTGATGATGCCTAGAACAGAAGAAGAGCCAGCAAGTAAAACACCTGACATTGTCGTTAAAAATAGGGCTAAGAATATATCGTCAAAAAGAATGATCCCTAAAATTAATTCTGTCTCTGGGTTTGCTGTTCTTTTTAAATCGACGAGAACTTTCGCTACAATAGCACTTGAAGACACACTAAGGAGCCCAGCAATAATAATCGTCTCCATCCATGGCATCCCCACGATCAAACCATAAAGGAGACCTATTACAAAGTTCATGGCTACATAAATGCTTCCGCCTACCACAATGTTACGTCCTGATTTCACCAATTTTCCAACAGAGAATTCGAGCCCCAAGTAAAACAGCAAAAATAGGACCCCAATTCGCCCTAAAAATTGGATAATATCGTTACTTTCTATAAAGGTTAAGTCAATGATCCCAAATGTCGGGGCATGCGGTCCAACTAACATTCCAAGAATAATCAGGAATGGAATAATTGAAAATTTAAGTTTATTTGCAATAATAGCCCCGATGGCAACAAGGATAAGTGCGGTACCAACTTCAAAGACTAAATGATCCATCTATACCATCACCCCTCATTCGATAGTAATTTTTTTGTTAGCTTTTTTAATTCGTTTCGTTCTCCTGAGATCACTAATGTGTCGCCTGTTTCTATGACTGTATCTGGACCAGGGTTGAGAGATTTTTTTGTGCTTTTTTTCTTAATAGCAATTACAGTTACGCCGAAGTTGTTTCTAATATCGATCTCACCAATCGTTTTATTAACGGCAGGTGCACCGGGTTCTACTTTATACCATTCAATGATTAAATCATCCAAAGCGAATTCTACCGAATCCAACGCTTTAGGCTTATATGCCATCCCACCTAAAATCCCCGCAATTTGTCTAGATTCTGCGTCACTGAATGTAGCACTTGAGACACATTCATCATGATCATCTGAATCAAAATGATAGATTTCTCTCCGTCCATCATCATGGATAACAATAACTATCTTATCTTGGTTCTTTGTTATGATTTCAAACTTGTACCCTATACCCGGAAGTTCACTTTCTCTTATATTCATTTATGACTCCTCCTCAAATGGTTATAGCAATGGAATAATGAATGGATTAAGGAGATTTGCTTTTAAAGATTTACATCAATTTCTGTTCTGAGCTTTTCATCTTTAGAAATTCCGAGATACTTAAAAGTTTCTGAAGGGGTTGAATGATTAAAATGTTTCTGAAGCAGAGAAATGGCAACTCCCCGTTTATATGCATGAAATCCAAAGGTTTTACGCATAGAATTGGTGCCGATTTTCCCTTGTATGCCAACGGCTTCTGCAGCATGGTGGATGATCCGATAAGCTTGTTGGCGTGTGATGGGATTTGGTGTTTTTGTGGACTGGAATAAATAGTTTTCGCTGTTCAAATGACTAGCTTGGATATAGTGTTGTATGGCCTTTTTTACTTTATGATTAAGATAAACTTCCTTTCTAGGTTCTTTATATGGAAGCAGAAAGAAATCCCTTAAGTATCCTTCCTTTTCCAAAATATCCCCTACTTTTATGTCCAATATTTCCGTGATTTTTAAGCCCGTGTTAATACCAAAGACAAAGAGGACATAATCTCGTTCTGAATGTTTTTTTAAATATCTCTTCATAGCATTGATTTGTTTTATATCTCTTAGTGCTTCTACATATTCCATATGATTGTTCTCCTTATTCCATGTTACTTAATACTATTGTATATTATTATTATGTAACATACAAATGTAAGCCCTTGATATTATAATTTGTCAAAGAAAGAGTAAACAGTAATAAAGTTTTGTTGCGACACATCATGAAGACAAAGAGAGAATCGTAATTGTAAAATATAATCATCCATAAACAAAAAAAGAGTATGAAATCGTATAAGATTTCACACTCTTTCTAGTTTGTTAATTTCGCAGCAACCTTAATCCATTTAAAATAACCAATATTGTACTTCCTTCATGCCCGATAACGCCATATGGCAAATCTAATATTTGTAAAAAGTTAGAGGCAATTAAAAGCATAATTACAGTAATGGAAAATACAATATTCTGCTTTACGATTTTCTGCATTTTTTTTGACAATTGAACGGCATCGGCAATTCGTGTTAAATCATTTTTCATTAGCACAATATCAGCGGTTTCTAGTGCAACATCTGTTCCTTCTCCCATCGCCATTCCAACATCTGCAGTCGCTAGGGCAGGGGCGTCGTTAATTCCATCGCCAACCATTGCCACTGTGTCGTATTTTTCCATGAGTTTCTTCAGTTCGGCTACTTTTGTTTCTGGAAGACACTCTGAAATATAATCGGACACGTTTGCTTCTTTTGCAATAGCACTAGCGGTTTTTTCGCTATCCCCGGTAAGCATGATGGTGTAGATTCCTGCTTGGTTCAAATGCTCTAATGCATTTTTTGTGTCGGTACGTACTTTATCTTTAAGCGCAATCAGTGCGACAATGCCATTCTCATTTTGTACACAGACAACAGTTTTTCCTTCTGATGCCAGCTGCTGGAGGGCACCATTTTCAAAAAGATTGGCGGCTTCTTTTCCAACAAATTCAGGCTTCCCTATTTTCCACTCCTGACCTTGCATATGTGCTTTTACACCCCAACCAGCAACGTCTTCTAATCGAGATAGCTCTTTCAACTCAACTTTATAAGTAGCTTTTGCATATTTTACAATTGCTTGAGCCAGTGGGTGATTCGATTGATTTTCAATGGAAGCAACAATGCTGATAATTTCTTCAGTAGACTGTCCATCTTTCAATACAACATCTGTTACTTCAGGCTTTCCTTGTGTTAATGTACCGGTTTTATCAAAGGCAATCGCTTTTAATTGACTAAGGTTTTCTAAGTGCATTCCGCCTTTGAACAAGATACCGTGGCGTGCGCCATTTGAAATCGCTGATAATGTGGCCGGCATAATCGACGCCACCAATGCACAAGGGGAGGCAACAACGAGAAGAACCATGGCACGGTAAAAAGTTTCCGTCCACGCCCATCCAAACAAGAAGTGAGGGAGGAACATCATAATGGCAACTGAAATTAACACGGCTTTGACATATCTTCCTTCAAATTTCTCAATAAATTGCTGGGAAGGTGATTTTTCACTTTGCGCTGATTGAACGAGATTAATGATTTTCTGGAAAAGGGTTTCAGAGCTAGGTTTGGTAATTTTCACAGTGATTGCACCGTTCATGTTTACCGTTCCAGCATAGATGTCATCCCCAGATGATTTAGTCACTGGAATCGACTCGCCTGAAATCGCGGCTTCATCAATAGTGGTTTCGCCTTTTACAATTTCACCATCAGATGGCACACGTTCACCAGGTTTAATTAAAATGAAGTCATTCACAGCAAGCTTTGAAACATGTACACGTTCTTCCCCTCCATTTGAAACACGAAGCGCTTCTTCTGGCTGCAATTCCATGAGGGAGGAAATCTCTTTTTGACTTTTGTTCAATGTGTAAGTTTCCAGAGCTCCACTTACTGCAAAAATAAATATTAAAATAGCTCCTTCTGTCCAATATCCGATAATGGCGGATCCAACTGCAGCAAAGATCATCAGCATTTCAACATTTAGTTCTTTATTTTCAATCGTCTCTTCTATGCCTTCTTTCGCCTTGGCATAACCGCCAATGACAAAGGCTAAAAGGTATGAAATGATGGATAAGGTGCCATCACTTTCTGATAATAACCAGCCTAATAAAATAAGAACACCACTAACTAACGCTGCGATTAATTCAGCATGGGGCTTTACTTTTTCAAGGATTGAGGGTGGTGCGGATTGCTTTTGATGAAGGCTAATCGATTTGGCTTCGGAACTCAAGGTATATCTCCTCCGTTTATAAGTTCTATTTATTTTTATTCTGTCGATACTATATTTGCGTCTGAATTCTTAGGTTGGAACCTCAATGTAAGTTTAGTTCCCTTATTTCTCATTGAGAGAGATAATCAACATCATTTCCCCCATTAAACGACGAAAGCTGTCATCTTTGTTGAGATGACAGCATTTCTGGAAAAACGAGACCCTTAATAAAAGGTCCTCTTTTGACGTATCGATATTTAATTATCAATATCTTACCATACAGTTTATGTACTGGAAAGATATTTGTTCTAATTTAAGAATGCTTATAGTTTTGTTCTACTGTAGTCGTGATTTGATTTGTTTTTTGTCCAAAAAAGACGACGGATAGAAAAATGATAAGTAGGATGAGACTGATGATAAAGAAGAAGCTAACTCCTTCAAGGTATTCGATAAACAGTCCCCCCAAATACGGGCCAATTAAACTACCGATACTAAAAGCCATTCCACAAAGCAGATTTCCTGTTGGTAGGTAGTTCTTCGGCATTAGATCGGTCATGTAGCTAATTCCAAGCGAAAAGGTAGAGCCTACGACCATTCCTGATAAAAATAAACATATCGATAAGGCAATAATCGAGTGTTCTAGAAAGCTTGCTGCTGAAAAACTAAAAAAGCCAAGAAGCAGAATAATCATCAAGATGTTTCGTCTACCGTAACGGTCACTTAGAATCCCAAGTGGCAGTTGAAATACAATCGCTCCGATGGCAAAAGAGGTGAGTAGTAAGGACACACTTGCGACATCCAACCCAATTCTAAGACCATAAACAGGGAAACTTCCATTTAAGGATGACTCGAGAAACCCATATCCTAACGGAGGAAGAAAGGCAACCCATGCATATTTACAGGCTTTTGAAAATCGTTTCATCGTCTCTTTAAATGAATTAATCTCAATCGTTTGCTCTGGGAAATCATTTTTTAAAATGAATAAAAATCCCCAAGCAATCAAACATAGGATAGAAGAGATGATAAAAGGCAGTGCCTCATTTATTTTGACCAATGGAGCCATTAGAGGACCAACGGCAAACCCTATCCCAAAGAATAATCCGTATAGGGCAATATTTCTTCCCCTTTTATCAATAGGTGAAAATGAAGTAATCCATGTCTGTGTACCGAAATGAAGGGCATGATCTCCTATACCAATAAATAATCTTAATAGAAACCAAAACCAAAAGGATTTCCACAGCGGGAAGAGTGCAAGTGAGGCAACAACAAGCAGCCCCCCGATAATAATGACGGGTTTATAACCATATTTTCTTAAAGGCGCCTCCATAAAAGGGGAGATTAATAAAATGCCAATATATAACCCGGTAGCATTAAGTCCGTTTAATGAAGAAGAAATACCGTCATTTTCGAAAATAATCGCGATTAATGGAAGCAACATTCCTTGTGAAAACCCAGAGATCGCCACAATACTAATTAAAATCCAAAATCGTAATTTTATTCTATAGTCCATTGCCCATTCTCCTATGTAATTTTTTCCCTCCTTGAATAGTATCGTCAATATGCCCCATTGGCAAGAAGGAAACTTTTACAGTAAAATTTTGTATGGAACTAATATTGAAAGGAGCAAAATAAATGGAATTTCAAATGAAAGAAGGCGGCTTTCAAGCAAAGCTTCCATATGGTGAATTGGATGTTTCAGGGGATGAAACCTATGGGTATAGACCATATCAATTAATGGTTTCCTCAATAGCTGTTTGTAGTGGAGGTGTGCTACGAAAAGTATTGGAAAAGATGAGACTTTCCTTCGATGATATACATATTGAAGCGAAAGTGGAACGAAATGAAGAACAAGCAAGCCGAATCGAAAAAATTCATCTTCACTTTAAAATTAAAGGAAACAATTTAAATCCGGTAAAAGTAGAAAAAGCAATGGTACTAACCAAAAAAAATTGCTCAATGGTTCAGTCTGTGATGGGGAGTATAGAAGTTGAAGAAACATTTGAATTGATTTAAATGTGCAGGCAAAGGCAAAGGGTTAGAAAATGGGACCCTGAAAATAGGGAACAGCGAAAATGGGGATCTCAATAGTGTTGAATGAGGCCCTGAAAAAGCGGGAAAGCGAAAATGGGGACTTCAAAGAGCCGAAATGTGGCCCTGAAAAAGCGGAAAAGCGAAAATGGGAATCTCAAAAGAGCTGAATGAGGTCCTGAAAAAGCGGAACAGCGAAAATGGGGACCTCAAATGAGTTGAATGAGGCACTCAAAAAGCGGAACAGCGAAAATGGGGACCTCAAAAGAGCTGAATGAGGTTCTGAAAAAGCGGAACAGCGAAAATGAGGACATCAATAGAGTCGAATGAGGCCCTGAAAAAGCGGAACAACGAAAATGAGTACCTTAATAGAGTCGAATGAATCTGAATTGTACCTGGCACAAAAAGGCTGATTTGTACCAGGTACAAAAAAAGGTACAAAAAAGGTTGAAAATTAAAAGCTCAGTTCCTGTGGTTCGTCACCTGGCTTTTCAAAGTAGAGAATGGTTTCGGGAATAATTTTTACTAACAAATACTCTGGGTCGTCTACATTGTTAATCCATGGTTTAAGTGAGTCATACCAGAATCTTTCTTTTAATTCTTGTGATTCTTCTACTTGGGCTTTCCCTTCAATCTCCACATAATGTTGATGCGAGCTATCATGTCCATAGCCTAGAAGGACGTGAACAAGTGGATTTTCTGCAATATCTTCTGTCTTATGGGCATGCTTATTAGTAGCGGTGTATAAGATTAAATCTTCGTTGGAAAATAACATAAATCTTGAATAGGGTTTGTTGTTTCTGACTGTTGCTAAAGTACCAATTTTATGGTGAGAAAACAAATCTAAAACTTGATCCTTTAATGCTTCTGACATCATTAAACCTCCTTATGTAAGTTCTAATCATAATGTGTCTAATTCTAAATTTTTTAATCCTTTAAAAAGAAAAGAGGGAAACTATGGGTAAAATTTTTGCCATTATTGCCTTGATTGGGGTTCCGCTATCTGTCATTGGTAACTTACTTCATTGGCCAACAGTAATGATGTTTGTTGTCTATTGTGTCACCATCGTTGCTCTTGCAAGCTTCATGGGGAGAGCGACAGAAAGTTTGGCAGTTGTGGCTGGGCCAAGAATTGGGGGACTATTAAACGCTACCTTTGGAAATGCCGTGGAATTAATCATTTCCATTTTTGCTCTAAAAGAGGGACTAATCGAGGTTGTTTTGGCCTCCTTAACTGGTTCGGTATTAGGTAACTTGTTACTTGTTGCTGGTCTCTCATTCTTTGTAGGTGGATTGAAGTTCAAACGTCAAAAATTTAATGTCTTTGATGCACGTCATAACTCGGGTTTATTGATGTTTGCTATCATTGTAGCTTTTGTTATTCCAGAAGTGTTTGCACAGGATATGAATGAAACGAAAACGATGACGCTTAGTATCGGTGTATCGATCATTTTAATTGCTCTCTACCTATTCGCATTGTTTTTCAAATTGGTTACTCACCGTGGGGTGTATCAACATGATGATGAAGGTCAAGATCATTCTCATGAAGAACCGGAATGGGGAAAAGGAAAAGCTATCCTTATCTTAGCCATTTCAACGGCGGCAGTAGCGTACGTTGCCGAAAGTCTCGTTCACACATTTGAAGCAGTGGGAGAAACCTTTGGTTGGAGTGAATTATTTATCGGGGTTATCATCGTAGCCATCGTGGGGAACGCAGCAGAGCATGCTTCTGCCATCATTATGGCGTACAAAAACAAGATGGATGTTGCGGTGGAAATTGCCGTGGGTTCTACATTACAAATTGCCATGTTTGTAGCGCCGGTCCTTGTATTAATTTCACTATTTTATGAAACCACAATGCCGCTCGTATTCACATTACCTGAACTTGTTGCGATGGTGTCGGCGGTTCTTGTCACCATCGTCATTTCCAATGACGGGGAGACCAACTGGTTCGAAGGTTTAACATTATTGGCTGCCTATTTAATTATGGGGATAGGGTTTTACCTCTTATAGGCATGTATAAAAAGCTGGTTAGTTCCTACGCTAAGGAAAACTAACCAGCTTTTCTAATGAAAAAGTTTCGATGAAGAACTTGTTTGAAAGTAAACTAAAAACTATTTGCACTCATGAAAATAGCATTTTAAAAAAAGGCAGTTTTCGTAAACATTGTTGTTATTTGAATACGAGTTAGTTGGTTACAGCGAAAGGATGCTCGCTTTCCGCGAGGCTGGCGGAGAGCCACCTCGTCGCCCTGCTCCTTTCTTAGGCTTCACCTGTCCCGCTTCTCCCTTAGGAGTCTCGCACCTGCAGCGAAGAAAATACCCTAAAAAAGATATTATCTAACTCTTTTTCATTAAAGAAAGAGCCGATTTCATTTGAAAATTTACATATGAAGATTGATCTTTATGTTAGTATAGTAAAGTCGAATAAAGGATATAGAATGAAAGGATATGGATGAAGTATGACACGTAGTACACCTAAGACAAAACTTATTATTGAATATTTATCGATTATCATCGGTTCTGCCTTAGTCGGTCTATCATTTAATTTATTTCTTTTACCAGCTAAGCTTGCAGCAGGCGGTGTTTCTGGTATTAGTACTATATTATATGAGTTGTATCAGTTTAATCCTGCATACGTACAGTGGATTATAAATATTCCGCTATTTATTATCGGGATTGTTCTTCTTGGGAAGGATTTTAGCTTAAAAACTTTAATCGGAACATTTTTTGTCCCATTCACGATTTGGCTTACGGCTGATATTCCTTTCAAAATAGATAATCCTTTGTTGTCCGCAATCTATGGGGGAATCCTATTGGGTGTCGGACTAGGGACGGTTTATCGAGGAAAAGGATCGACTGGTGGAACCGCAATGATCGGACAGATGGTAAAAAAATATACAGGCTTATCGAGCGGGTTCTCGCAATTAATCGTAGATGGATTGGTGGTCATAAGTTCTGCCATCGTCTTTAACCTTGAGCTTGCTTTATACGCGATGATGTCCATTTACGTTACAAGCAAAGTAATCGATTTCGTCCAGCTGCAGACTTCGCCATCGAAACTTGTCATGATTATCACGGAAAAGGAAGATATCATTCAATCCATTATTAAAGATGAAATTGATCGAGGTCTTACAAAGATCCGTTCAATCGGTGGCCATACGAACAAAGAAAAAGCGATGATTTTTTGTGTAGTAGAACAACCTGAAGCCATTTACTTAAAAAAAGTACTGCAAGAGCAAGAACCAGATTCCTTTGTTGTCTTCCTCAATGCCTCCGAAATTCTGGGAAGAGGATTTTCACTATCAAAATTTTATGATTCAGCAAAATAGTATTTGCAATAAAAAACGCAACCTGATCATTGATCAGGCTGCGTTTTTTTAAAGGGAATGTAGGAATGAAAAAGCTTTTATTGATTACCCTTAGTATATAACGCGTTTTTAATTTTGTAAATATTCAAACAATATTTTTTTGAAGAAATTTTATCTTTTCTCGGATAACCTGACAAGAGAGGGAAAAAATAAAAACAAAAATAAGACATTCATTTTGAAAGGAGTCGTAGCATGAAAGTTCTTCGCACCGTGTTAATGATGTTATTATTATCCCTATTCGTCACTTCTTCCATCTCAGCGGCAAATCAGGTGAAAGAGGACAAATCGGCAAAAGATAAAGCAAAAGTTCCATCATCAGTCCTGAGTATCGCAAAGGAAAATACGTATCCGAATCCGACTGAGGACCTTCCATATCTTCAGCCAAGCGAACTAGCAGAGGAACTAATTGATACATCTAATGTCAAAATCGAAAACCCAAATTTAATTAGAATGTTAAATGAATCATCCATGAACAAATCTCCCTTTGCACTTGGGATGAGAGCCACAATTTCTCTTGGCGAATGGCCGCTAAATTATGAATCAACTGAAACAGCGCCAAATTGGGAATATCAAAAAATAAACACAAATTACTATGACAACCGTGGAGGAAAATCTAATTATCAAATCCACTACGTTCAAGAAACGCAAAAAGTCATTAAAGGCGGACTAACCGCCAAAGTCCCACATGCAGATGATGTCCAAAAAATGATGATGCTAAAAGCAATGGAAAACACAGATCTTCCACTGTCCTTCCAAACCATCATTGGAGCGGGGACGAAAAAAGATCATAAATATAACATCACACCAAAGAGAATGGGTTATCTTTATGCATACGCACCAGCGATCAATGAAAAAGGGAAAGTCACCTATGGTGAAGTGTTCCTCGTGATGAAAGGAACCAAGCGCTCCATCGTCGTCAAAAACGTAACATCACAAGGCATCGGCGCATGGATTCCAGTTCAAGACCATGTATCATTTGGATTCATGGCAAGCGATCATCCAAGGTAATATAAAAACCGGCCCGAAATCTAGATACTAAATCTTGATTTCGGGTCGGTTTATTATTTCGACATAGATGTGCGGAAGATGTCGAATTTAGTCTATTGGTCAATATATGATGATAACGGACAAATTAATGGTCATTTTGGACAAATAAAGCACTATAACGGACAAATTATCATCAAAATTGGACAAATAATTAAGTTAAGTATTGCTTTAGGATATGTGATGAAATGTTATTTCAAAAAAATAGCCTGATTAGTGGATTTAAATGACACTTATCAAAGAATAAATTCGAAAAAACGATTGAGTTGGAAATTTATTCTCAACTTTGAGGTATTCATCGATTTATCAACAAAATCCAGGCGTGCCAGGTACCCTGAATCCAGGATCTATCTCGTCACTGTCGCTTTCCGCTTAGAAAAATCAACATCCTGATAATACATCGATTTCACCAACACATTAGGTCCCAAGCACTCTGCTGCAGGACAATGACAATTCAATTCCTGTGCTAGCTTGGTTTCCATCCATTTCTTATAAACAGATGGAAGCGAGTCCGTCATAATATTCCCTAGTGCAGGAGTATCACCAAAATCTGTCACAATGACATCACCTGTAAAAATATTCACATTCAAACGAGATCTCCCATCCGGGTCATTCCGTACAGAAACATTACGAGAAGAATACAAACGCTTCAGCAGCTCTTGATCTTCTTTCTCAGTATTACATGGGTAGAATGGAAGTGTGCCAAACAGCATCCACACATTTTCATCTCGTATATCAAGTAACTTGTGAATGGCATCACGTGTCTCATTCAGACTCAATGTTTCCAAACCAGAAGCGAAATCTGATGGGTACATGGGGTGAATCTCGTGCCTGCCGCATCTCATTTCTTCTACAATTTGCTTATGAATATGTTCAATATGTGGAAGGGTACGTTTGTTGAGCATGGTCTCTGCTGACACCAGTACACCATGCTTACCAAGTTCGCGGCTATTCACAATCATTCGATCAAATAGCTTGGCACGCTGCTCTCGGGTCGGCTTTCGTTCCATCATCGCAAAGCCGCCATCTATAAAGTCATCTATGGTCCCCCAGTTATGTGAAATATGAAGAACATCTAAATAAGGGGCAATCATTAAGTATCGGTCAAGATCTAATGTTAAGTTGGAATTAATCTGAGTTTTTACTCCACGTTCATGAGCGTATTTCAGTAATGGGAGAACATAATTTTCTACAGATTTTTTTGAAAGCATAGGCTCTCCTCCGGTAATACTAAGAGAACGTAGATGCGGAATTTCATCCAGTCTTCCCAGGATGAGAGAGAGGTCAAGGGCATCTGGATCCTTAGGGGTCAACGTGTATCCAACCGCACAATGCTCGCATCTCATATTACAGAGAGTCGTTGTCGTGAACTCTACATTAGAAAGAGTTAACTTTCCATGCTCCTTCACATCTAAATACGCTTCCCATGGATCGTTGTGTATGGAGAGTGGTTCAGCTTTCATTGAAATGGGTTTCATTTTAAAACTCCTCACGAATAATAGTACGTCCTTCATTATTGATAAGCTTTATACTCTTGTCAATCTCTTATTTATTCGTTACCATAAAAAAGACTGAAAGGAGCGAAAACATTTGGGTAAAGCAATTGAAGAACGTGACTCACAAGTATCATATTTGAAAACAAGACTGAATATGTTTTTAGAAGTCCTTGATTCTATAGATCCAGAAAACACAGAGCTTGAAGATATCGACCGTTTAATCGGTATGATTGATGATCTTGAAATGAAATGTGAGCAATTCAAAGAAAACAAATAAGAAGTGGGCTGATCCTTCACTGGACAGCCTTTTTCTATATAAAATGGTAAAGGGGAATAAGAAATGACTCTAGCCATTGTTCCGTTAACCTTAGATAAAAGGGAAGAAGCCACAAATGTTATCCTCGAAGGCTTAAAAGAAAGATTTGGCAAAATAGATCCGATCTACAACCCAGACCTCGATAACATCTATGAAACCTTTACCCAACCAAACCATTATTTCTACACAGGAATCCTTCATGAAAAAATCATCGCAACTGGCGCATTCTACTTAGAAAATAACCAATGGAGAATCGTGCGTATGTCCGTATTAAAGAAATACAGAAATCAGGGAATCGGTAAACAGATGCTCCAATTTTTGGAAAGGGGAATAAAAGCAAAAAACGGAAAAGAAATCATCCTCGAAACCACTAAAACATGGTCAGACGCAATCCAGTTCTACGAACGCAATGGTTACAATAGGCTACGCGAAATCCATCAAGATATCCACTTCTTAAAAACCCTGTAAACGATTCCAACCAAACCCTAGCCAACTACACATTATCGGAGTATAATAAACGGTGAAAAACAGAACGTGAAAGGCATTGGGGAAAGGGGAATTTAGCATGAATCTAGAGAAGCTTCAAGAAAGTATGTACAAGCTAATTGTAGAAACATCCACGAACCTACCAAAAGATGTTCGTAGAGCGATTAAAGTGGCAAAAGAAAAAGAAAATGCTGGTACAAGAGCTGCCATGAGTCTTGATACAATTTCGAATAATATCAAAATGGCAGACGATCAAGTATCACCCATCTGTCAGGATACAGGACTTCCTACTTTTAAAATTAAAACACCAATCGCAACGAATCAGCTTCAAATCATAGAAGCGATTCATAAAGCAATGGAGCAAGCAACTAAAGATGGTAAGCTTCGTCCAAACTCTGTTGATTCATTAACAGGTGAAAACAGTGGAAATAATCTCGGTGCAGGAACTCCTGTCATAAAATTTGAGCAATGGGAAAAAGACTATATAGATGCTCGCCTGATCCTAAAAGGTGGCGGCTGTGAAAACAAAAACATTCAATACAGTCTGCCTGCTGAATTAGAAGGCTTAGGACGCGCTGGACGTGACCTTGATGGGATCCGTAAGTGTATCATGCACTCTGTTTACCAAGCACAAGGGCAAGGCTGTAGCGCCGGCTTTATCGGTGTTGGCATCGGTGGAGACCGTTCATCTGGCTACGACCTTGCAAAAGCACAGCTTTTCCGCAGCGTTGATGACGTAAATCCAAATGAAGATCTAAGAAAGCTTGAAGACTATGTCATGGAAAATGCTAACGAGCTTGGAATCGGAACAATGGGCTTTGGCGGGGAAACAACGCTTTTAGGCTGTAAAGTGGGCGTCATGAACCGTATTCCAGCAAGTTTCTTCGTTTCTGTAGCCTATAATTGCTGGGCATTCCGTCGTCTAGGAGTACATCTTGACACAGAAACAGGCGAAATCAACGAGTGGTTGTATCAAGAAGGAGAACTTGTTGACTTATCACAGCAATCACAAGCAGAAAAAGAAACAGCAGCTGCTTCTGAGTCAAGTGATATCGTCATCCTACAAGCTCCGATTTCCGAAGAGCAAATCAGAGAGCTTAAAGTAGGAGACGTTGTTCAAATAAACGGCCGCATGTTTACGGGACGTGATGCGATTCACAAATACCTATCTGACAATGATTCACCCGTTGACTTAAATGGACAAGTCATTTATCACTGTGGACCTGTTATGTTGAAAGATGATGAAGGCAACTGGCACGTAAAAGCAGCAGGGCCAACAACTTCGATTCGCGAGGAGCCATACCAAGGTGATATTATGAAAAAGTTCGGAATCCGTGCCGTAATCGGAAAAGGCGGAATGGGTCCAAAAACGCTTAAAGCTCTTGAAGAACATGGTGGTGTGTACTTAAATGCTATCGGAGGAGCTGCACAGTACTATGCAGATTGTATCAAATCCGTTGATGGTGTTGACCTCATGAACTTCGGGATCCCTGAAGCCATGTGGCATCTTGGCGTAGAAGGGTTTACGGCCGTTGTCACAATGGACTCACACGGAAACAGCCTTCACAAAGACATTGATCAATCATCTTTAGAAAAGCTATCCCAATTTAAAGATCCAGTGTTTAAATAAAATCCAAGAACCAATAGGTCGCAACTAGACTTATTGGTTTTTTTTAGTAGGCATGAATCACTCCTGAAACCACAAAATAATATAAAAGAATAATCAGGGGTGAATTCATGAAAAAGTATAGTGTAATGTTAATTTCCTTTATATTATTTTTCTCCGTTTTGAACGGTGCGAATGCAGTCTCAAATGAAAGAATCGAGTGGGGACTTAAGCGAGCACAAAATGGGGAGCAAGCAGAAGCAGGAAAAGTGTACGATGATCTTCTAAATAAATATGGCGGTTTTTATAAAGGAAGTGCTGACAAGAAGGTTCTCTATCTAACCTTTGATAATGGATATGAAAATGGCTATACAAAGAAAATTCTTGCTGTCCTTAAACAAGAAAAAGTTCCAGCTACGTTCTTTGTGACGGGACATTATTTGGAGAGTCAGGAAGAGATTGTAAAACAAATGGTGAAAGAAGGACATATCATTGGAAACCATTCGTGGCATCATCCTGATCTTACGGCTGTTTCCGACGAAAGGCTTAGAGAAGAACTAGCAAAAGTAAAGCAAAAAACAGCCGAATTAACAGAACAGGATACAATGGAATATTTACGCCCGCCTCGAGGTGTATTGAGTGAACGCACCCTAAGCTTGGCAAAAGAAGAGGGCTATAAGCATGTCATGTGGTCACTCGCCTTTGTCGACTGGCAAACCAATCAACAAAGAGGCTGGCAATATTCCTACGACAGTATTATGAAACAGATTCATCCAGGGGCCATCATCCTTTTACACACGGTTTCTAAGGATAACGCAGAAGCTCTAGAAAAAGTGATTAAAGATCTAAAAGCAAAGGGTTATCAATTTAAAAGCTTGGATCAGTTCCCACAGGGAAACCAGAAACCAAAGAACCAACCAGAGTAATGGTTTAAAATCGAAATATTCAATAGAAAAACATATGGGTTTTCATGATGAAAATCCATGTGTTTTTTGTTTATTTATAAGGTTTGATAATCCGGCCAGTAGCTGTACATATTAGAAAGTAAGTAGTTGAACGTCTTTATAATAAAACTCGTGTGTATTTGAAAATCTTCTAACTGGATGGGATGGTGTAAATGAAAATAGATTGGAAAAAAAGTAAGAGAACTCGTTCAATGAAGAAACAATTAAATTCACAATCAAACAGTAAGGTTGTTTTCACTTCTATCGCCAAAAATGAACAGTACATTAACAATTATTTTCATCATTCCAATGATGTGGTTATGGATAGAATTAGTATTCAACATCATCCTGCATCCGTTATTTATTTAGGATCTTTGATTGACCTAGAAAAGTTAGAAGATAAAATACTTGTCCCTATGTCTTTCATGGAACTAGAGGATATTGGTTCAATAAAATACTTCGATAAATATCAGTACTTTGAAGAATGCTTTCCTGCCCTTTTAAATGGATACGCCCTACTTTTTCTTGATGACGATACAGTAGTCTATGGTGTACAAGCAGCAGCAAGCAATAAGCGTTCCATAACAGAACCAGAGAGTGAAAAAGTCGTAAAAGGAGCACATGAGGGTTTTGTTGAAAGCTTATCAGTAAACCTGAACTTAATCCGGAATCATTTGAAGAACCGTAATCTAGTCATTCAATATTTGCCAGTAGATACGGATGTGAAATCAGAAATTTGTATTGTTTATATGAAAAACCTGGCAAATGAAGATATTGTCAAAGAGGTTGAAAAAAGGGTTAGTGCTATTCAATCGGATACAGTGCTTACTGCTGGAGATATAGAGGAATTTCTGGAAGATAATACATTTTCTCCTTTTCCACAAATGTTAAATACGGAAAGGCCAGATCGGGTCATTGCGAATGTAATGGAAGGGAGAATAGCCCTATTGGTTAATGGAAGTACAACCTCGTTTATTTTCCCAGTTTCATTCTTTGCCTTTTACCAGTCTCCTGATGATTATAATTTACGCTGGATTGCTGGTACGTTTATTCGTTTTATAAGATTATTTAGCTTTATGATTGCTGTTTCATTACCAGCCCTTTATATAGCTGTCATTGGTTTTCATTTTGAAGTATTACCAGATGATCTTGTTTTACCAATTAAACGTTCTGTAGAGAATGTACCATATCCCCCCCTTATTGAAGCTTTCATTATGGAGCTAACGATTGAGTTAATACGCGAGGCCGGTATTCGATTACCGACATCTATTGGACAAACCATTGGGATTGTAGGCGGTCTTGTAATTGGAGATGCTATTGTGAAAGCAGGTTTAGTTTCTAATACGATGATCGTAGTCGTTGCTATTACAGCTATTTCAGCTTATGTCGTTCCTTCAGATGAAATGAGTACGGCTGTTCGTCTAATTCGTTTCCCTATGATGCTAGCAGCTGCCTTCCTAGGATTTGTCGGGATTATTTTTGGATTCATGATTCTATTAATTCATTTATGCAAATTAGAATCGTTCGGACGTGCATTTTTGGCTCCTTTGGCTCCGTTGAATTTCAATGATTTAAAGGATACTTTAATAAGGGTCCCACTCTGGAAGATGAAGAACAGGCCAAAGGATACTAATCCAAAGAAGTCTAAACGACTTTCAAAAGGAAAGGGTTGGAAGAAGAAATGAAGGACAATCATAATAAAATTTCTCCATTCCAGCTCTCCTTCCTTATTCTGCAAACACAAATCGGCGTTGGAGTACTGTCCCTTCCTTATACAGTTTACACTGTATCCAAAGGGGATGCGTGGATTTCAACCCTACTAGCGGGACTATTTGTTCAACTAGCTATCGTAATCATTTGGTTTCTCTGTAGAAGATATCCTCAGTACTCTATCTTCCGGATTTCAACTTTGTTACTAGGAAGACATTTTTCCATACTAATTAATCTTGTCTATCTTATCTATTTTGTCATGGTAGGTTGCTTAACAATCACACTATTTAGTAGAGTACTGGATATTTGGGTATTACCTTTAACGCCTAATTGGGTACCGATTCTATTGCTGATTTTAACTACAGTGTATTTAATAAATGAAAATCTTCGAATCGTTGCTAGATTTTATGTAGTTGTCTCCTTTTTACTCATTTTTTTATTTTTATTAGTATCGTACTCCATTAAAGGTTCAAATCTCTTATATATTATGCCTATTGGGAACTCAGGAGTGATAGCCATTCTAAAAGGCTCAAAAGAAGCTCTCATTTCGATGCTAGGTTTCGAGGTCATATTAGTAGCCTTTGCCTCTACACAAGGGGAATCGAACGGGAAATTAAAAGCGGCTACGTTTGCGAATATATTTGTTACGTTGTTTTATGCCTATTTAGTTTTCATCTGTTCAATCTACTTTAGCCCTAAAGAAATTGTCATTGTCCCTGAACCCGTCCTGTACCTTTTAAAAGCTTTTTCTTTTACAGTTATTGAAAGGACAGATTTAATATTTTTATCGATTTGGATCATATCGGTCGCTACTTCTGTTATGACTTATCTATATTTAGCTTCAAATTGTTTAAGCTATTTATTTAAAAAGAAAAGCCACAGAAAGACTCTCGGCTTTGTGGCTGTAGGAATATTTATTTGTGCGATTATACCCCAAACAGAGCAATCCCTAGAAACCATCAGTGGGATTGTTGAAAAAGGGAGTTTAGTGGTCATTGTCATCATTCCATTATTTCTCCTTTTACTATCGCTATTTAAAGGGACAAAAGAGGTAGATATCTATGAATAAAAAGATCCTATTTATACCGATTCTTTTCACTACATTCCTTATCACTACTGGATGCTGGGATCAATATTTAATGAAAGACGCTAGACTCGTTTTGGTAGCAGGCTTTGATACAACACCAGGTGGAGACATTCTAGATTCAGTCGTCATGCCCGTGATCGGTCCAACGGGGGGGACTGGAAGTATGCAGAGTGAAGAGGTTCAGGTGGTTTCGGCTGTTGGTCATTCTCCAAGAGACGCTCGATTAAAAATTGATAAGCAAACAGCTAAAAAGTTTGATGCTTCTAAAATGCACTCCTTACTTCTAAGCTCTGATTTCGCAAAAGAAGATATCTTTCCAAGTTTAGATATCTTTTATCGGGATCCAAAGAGTTCTCTAAGAGCCAATCTTGTGGTAGTAGATGGACAAGCTCTTGAAGTCCTTCAACTTAAGGTAGAGGAAAAGCAGCGAATTGGTCAATATTTGAGTGATATCTTAGAAAGTGCTAAATATAATACCATTATTGATATTCATATGATTCAGTCCATTTGTCCTATCATGTTTGATCCAGGACAGGATTTTGTTTTGCCCTTAATAGAAGTGGTGGACAATAGGGTGGATGTAAAGGGGCTTGCCTTGTTCCATGGTGAGAAATACACAGGAGAATCTCTTACAACCATTGAATCGAAATTATTTAATTTAATGCAAGATAAGAAACATGGGGCAGCGAGGTTTTCCTTTCCACTGACAAATGACGATGAAAAACGAAATGAAAATGTTATTACCTTTGACATTGAAGATGTAAAGTCTAAATTTAATGTGACCATTGATAAATCTGGCAAGGTTTCAGCTAATATTAAGATGGATTTAGATGTGCAAATTTTGGAATATCCAAAGGATCAATTAAACAAGAAAAGCACGATTAAAAAGCTTAATAAGCAACTCACACAAATAATGAATGAAGCTTCAAATGAATTACTTGAAAAAGTACAAAAAGCAAACTCAGATGTATTTGGGGTAGGTAGAAACGTTATTGCTTATCATAAAAAGGATTGGGAGAAAATGGATTGGGAAAAGGAGTACCCGACTATTGATTTTCAATCAGATGTGCAGGTTAAAATCATTCAACATGGAATCATTAATTAACAAAGTGGTTTATTTCAAAGTAAAAAGGAACTTAAAAGGATTCAGGAATTACTTTGTTTATTTCAATAATAGATGGGATTTTGAGGTTCCTCTATATAAAAAAGATGTAGTTCCTGACTCCTTAGTTTGAAACGGCTTTATTTTCGTCTGTTACATAATTTCGTAAAACCTTGGTAATCCTAGCAGAATAAACGAGTTAGAGGAAGATTTCGATGAATCATAAATATGATCAATTAAATAATCAAGTGGTTAACATTACGGATCAATATATTGATTATTGGCTTGAATACTGTTTCCTTAGTCCTAAGTGGTGGTTATTGGTCGTTCTTTTTATTGTGGCATGGTTCGTCTTCATTAAGTTAGTAAATCGAGAAAAGCTTCCAAAGTTATTGTTTCTCGGATTATTATGGATCATTATTTCTTCTAATTTAGATGGGTATGGTTATGAATTAGGTCTTTGGGGGTACCCTGTTCAAATTTCTCCATTCTTAGCTAAAGCCTATTTATTTGATTACGCGTTTGTACCGGTTTTTTATATGCTTCTCTATCATTATTTTCCTAAAGGAAGAAGGTTCTTTTTTGCGAATGTCATTTTAGCAGCAGGTGCATCCTTTATTGCGGAACCAATTTTTATCTGGTTAGATATTTATAAAATCTACAATTGGAAAACGGTCTATTCCTTCTTTATTTATATATTCCTTTCCTATGTTATTAGGGCGATTGTGGAGAAGGTGTTTAGGGAGAATGATTCTTAAAATATAGCTCTTTTCATTCATTGATAGAGGATGTTAGTCAGAAGAGCTTTCTTTGAAAAATGAGATTATAAAGTGAAGAAATAGAAGTGTACGGGGCTTGTCACAATATGTCGAATGACCGATGTATTTTGTATTTTGACAGATATTTATTATGTTTCGACTGATATTTTTAGATTTAGACCGAAAAAATGGATACTCATACCTGAAAAGTACAATGACCTATCTATAGTATGTGTGGGTTGATTCCAATTAGGTAGCTCGGGTGGCTTCATTGTGCTCTTTTGAATACCTCATTCTTGCGTTGTTTCAGTTTTTGAAACCTCTTGTCAGTGAATAAAAAAAGGCTGTCCCAAAAATCAAAGAGTCAGAACCGCAACTCCCAATTGGAAATTGTTGTTCTAACCCCTTGATGGAACAGCTTTATTTTTTTATTACCATATGTCTCCCCTTTCCTCTTTCAGCTTTTTCATTTTCTCGGCCCAGTCTTCGATCTTTTTACTGATTTCATCTGCTTGAGCTTTTGTTTTGTTGCGATTTATCTCTTCCATTTCGCGGCTGAGCTCCAATAGTGCATCATGACGGTCCATTCTCCAATTTTCAAGCGCCTCCAATTGTTTGTCAGTGAGCATCTTTTTCTCTTTCATGATGGTAAAGGCAGCATCTAAACGGAATAACTCTCTTCGACCTATGTACCAAAGTTTTCGAGGAAACTCTTCCGCATTCTTGAATTCATTTGAAACTTCAAATCCAATAGGTGCCATTGTAAAGGCCCAAGCAAGATCCATGGTAGATGGAAGCCATTCGTACTGAATCGTATTTTTCAATTCTTCTGGATTATTGGCACTAAAATACTTCCCATTTCCTGCTGCCGCAACATCCTTCAGTTGATCTTCTGTTTTGGCGTCGACATCAAACCCAATAATATTGACGGTGTTTTTACCATTTTGTTCAGATAGCTTTTTACTAGCTTGTACAGGATCGCCATCACAAGTCTCAGCACCATCACTTACAATATAAATCGTTGTGCCTGTGCCATAGTTGCTGCTCATCTCGGAAGCTTTTTGAATGGCTCCTGCTAGTGGGGTCCAGCCTTTACTTTCAAAGGAGTCAACAGCTTTGTGAAAATCCTCCTTCACATACACTCCCATCGAGTATACCTCTTCAATCCCTTTACAGGAGAGCTCCTTATCAGAATCAGCTTCAGATCCTTTATGTCCATAGACGACTAAGGAAACGTCACTTGATTGACCGATCGTTTGTGCAAAGCTCTTCACAGCATCTTTGGCAATGTCCATCTTCACTCTTCCATCTGATTTTAATAGCATACTAGAACTAGCATCTAGGAGAATGATCGCTTTTTGAGGTGCCTCAGTTTTCTCACCCTCTTTTGACTTGGTTGGATCTGGTAGATAAGGCTCTTCAAATGGAGGCTCATAGCTTTCTGCTTTCTCAATGACCTCTTTATAATGAGGACTAGCGAGCAGCTTGAGTAAGCCTTTTTTCAACTCTTCTAAATCCTTTGTTGAGTCTGTCAGTGCTTTCAATTTTTCGGGTAATGCTTTTTTTAGCTCTGGATCTAATTCAGGTGCTTGATGATTGACTTCTTTGACATCTGCTTCAAATGTAAGATGCTCCATTAGCGTACCAGCAGGTTGATTTTTTAAAGACTCGAGCGAAACTTCAAGATTGATGTTATCGAGATCACCAACAACTGCTTCAGTTGGTTTTGACTCTTTTTTCTCTTTTTCAGACGCATCAGTATTTGCTTGTTTTGAATCATTCCCACAAGCTGAAAGAATGATGACCAATATGCTTAGTAGTATAAATGATAACCGTTTCATCTAGCTCCTCCTATTTTCTATAACTCTACTCGTTTTGGAAAATAAAAACCAAAAACTAGTTTACCATACATTAGGAGATGAAGGATGATGTGTAAAATATGTTTTTACACAATACTTATAATGTTTAACATGATTATGAAGTCTCAAACAGTAAATATTGGATATTTCGGACCTCATTAAATCCCCCAAACCTCTTTCAACAACCGAATTCCGTCTTCTATTTCTTTCTCTGATAACCCACCAAAGCCAAGTAGGATTTTATGATCAGTTCTCTTCTTTTCCCCTTTATAATAGAGCGAAATTGGATACACTTTTACGCCAACCTTTCTTGCCCTTTTGATTAACTCTTCTTCTGACAGATTTTTTTTGATTTCTAGGACGATATGGAGACCGGATTTCTCGCCGATGACATTTAGTTGGTCCCCGAAATTGTGATGGATGGCAGTCATCAAGGATTTTTGTTTCTTTCGATAAAGAATCCTCATTTTATTTAAATGCCTTTGCCAATGCCCTTCGTTCATAAAACGAAAAAGAGTATCCTGATGTAAGCGGGATACGGTTTGTTTATAGATGGTGAAGTGGTCTTGGTATTTCTGGATAAGAGATGGTGGTAAAACCATATAGCTGATACGGATCGAAGGGATTAAGGATTTTGAAAAAGTCCCTAAATAGATAACCCTTCCGTTAGTATCTAATCCCTGCAACGAAGGAATCGGTTTTCCTTTATAACGATATTCACCGTCATAATCATCTTCTATAATATACCCGTCTATTTGTTCTGCCCATTTTAATAGCTCCATTCGGCGATCAATAGGCATGACCATTCCATAAGGGAATTGGTGGGATGGGGTTACATAAACAACCCTGGCGTCACTCCCCTTTAATTGCTTTATTTCAATCCCATCATCATCGAGGGGAATTGGGATCGTGTTGATGATTTGATCTTCTAGAACGGCCATTGTACGATGGAATCCAGGATTTTCGAGTGCGTAGGTAGATTCCTTCCCAATGATTAAACAGAGTAACCCCATTAATACCTGTGTACCTGCCCCAATAACGATTTGATCAGCAGAGCATCTAACCCCTCTAGATTCATAAAGATATTTTGCTATTTCTTCTCGTAAAGGAATTTCACCTTTAGGATCTCCGGTATATAAAAGCTCCCCTCGATCCTCATATAACGACTGCATCGTTAATTTTCGCCAAGTAGTATAGGGGAAATGTTTTAAGTCAACCGTTCCCGAATTGAAATCAATGTCAACAACTGAATGAACTTGCTTGTCTTTAGTCTGCCATTCCTGTGAATAGGTTTGATTGGCAAAAAGATCATCCTCCAACGATGTAACAAATAATCCTTTACGCTGTTTACTTTCTATATATCCTTCAGCACGTAATTGATCGTAGGCAGCCTGAACGGTATTGACGCTGACATCAAGGTATTGGGATAATTTCCGTTTTGACGGTAATTTTTCTTTAGACTGGATTTTACCAGTTGTTATTTCCTGTTTTATATAATCAGATAGCTGTATATAGAGTGGTTTACTACTTTTACTATCTAAAATTGGTGTGATTTCTATCATTACTAGCCTGGACCTCCTCAGATCTGGTACTGACAAATTTATAATATCTGATTCTTTCGATTATACCAGTATATGTTTAAATGAAAATAAAAGGAGGAGATAAAAATGGATCAAACACAGACAATGACGATAAAGGAATTAAAGAATGAGCGGGAATGGAAAGCGGCCTTTCCGGTGATGAAACAATTGAGAACTCATTTAGATGAGTCCGGTTATCTAGCGTTAGTGAAAGAGGCCACACAAAAGGAAGATTATAAACTAGTTGCACTTTACCATCTCGATCAAGTGGTTGCCGTTACAGGCTTCATGCCAATGGTGACTTTGTATAATGGAAGATCGATCTGGGTTTGTGATTTAGTAACCGATTCAGCCCAGCGTTCAAATGGTTATGGGGAAGCCCTTCTGAATTATGTACATGATTGGTCTATAGAAAATGGCTATGATCTTGTTTCGCTTTCATCCAACTTACAACGGGTTGATGCTCATCGTTTTTATGAAAAGAAAATGGATTATGATAAAGTAAGCTTTGTTTTTAAAAAGGATTTAGCTTAGTTATTAAAGCACGGTAAAGAGTTAATCTAAAAAGGGATCAGGATCACCATGTCTGTCCATAGATAGAAGATGTTCCTAAGGTTTTCTCCATTCTATCGAAGTTATGGTTCCTGAATCCCTGGTTTTAGGACAGCCATTTGTTTTTTAATATCATACCTATTAACATATGCATAAATTTGAAATCTCGTGCAATTCCAAGTCATCTTCGTGCACAAATTTTGATTCTGGTGCATTTCCTAATCATTCTCGTGCATAAAATAAAAAAATTGTGCATAATCACATTCATGTTAGGAAAAATGATGGATTCTCCTTATCATGGAGTGAGCTGAGATAGGAAAAACAATGACTGAATGATAAAATTATCAAATGTTAGGGCTGGAGAACAAGAAAATAATAAAAGATTCATAGTAATTCTCTTTTTGTGTAGTAAAGAATGGGTGTCTTAAAAAGCATAATCATGAAAATTAAAAAATTTGAAGCGTTAATTAATCAATATTTCTAAAATCAAAAAAAACTCCTCTGATAGTATAAAATTGACTTATCAGACAGCCCTTTTAGATTTCAGATTTTCAATGATCAGTTTGATTTGTACCAGTCAACATTTCCCCAACATTTACTTCCTCAAATGCTTCTAAACACTGAATGAGTGCCGCATATTGCTCATCCTTCTGGTTAGGGCGCCCAATAGGATTACCGAGTTTGTTCGGAAAATAAATCGAACGGGGTACACCGAGTGCATTCGTCGTTTCCGGTAGAAGAGTAACCGTCATTGTAGAGATTCCATTTTTCTCTATCTCACGTGCGATCAGTCCCACGGACCGATGACAGTGTCCTCATGCGGGAGTAAGGATCGCTAAGTCGACCTGATCATTTTTCATATGGCGTGCTACTTCTGGAGCCGTCTCCCTAACAAGTGGTTCAGGATTGGTAATCCCTCCTTGAAAACTGAAATGGCGAGGGGCGACACTTCTAATCTTGCCATCATGTTGGAGGCGATGAAGTGTATTCAACGGAAACATCACTTCCAGATCAATCTTTACATCACTGTGGTCATAGTATAAATGACTAATAACCGTTTCATCTAAAGGAGCATCTTCGGGGATGATTCGATAACTACAATCCCCATTGGAATCATTTAGGTCGAAAGGGGGCTGGCTTTTTAAAATGATTCCGCCAGTAGTGACGAGGGCCACCCGACTTGCCGAGATTGGTTTCTTCAATGGAGCCCAAGGAAGCTCGCTGCTCCATTCTTTACTCATTTTAATGTGAAAACGATCATATACCCATGGGAACTTTTCCAATAGTAAACTAGAAAACTTCGAACGAGCCATTCCGGAAACCATCCTTTTAAGAAAACCAACCTTTGTAGAAGAAGGAACCTGAGTCATAGCATACACCTCCATTTTTAATTTAGTATATGTGAGAAAAATAATCATTTTACAGGTTTTTCTGTCGATTCGATGTACATTCATCATCAAATACTATTCGTTATTAATACTTGGGAAACCTTCCGATATTACCTTAAATCGTAAAAAATCTGGTACAGATAAGCAGGAACCTTTTTTTTATTAAAAATTCTAATCCGCTAAAAACATAAGATCATGAAATCAGCCGTTTTGTTTTAAAGAACAAACTACTATAAAATAAGAAATGAAACGACGAACGGGGAGAGAGTATAATGAACGAAATGATCATTGAGGTGAATCCTCCATATAATTTTGATCGTGTATTAGAACGGCTTTCATTAGACCCATTAAACTGTGTCAACCAAGAGGAAAGGTGGGTCAAGATTCCCTACTACGGGGAACAAGATGAAGTTATTACTGTACAAGCATTAGGGGATACAGACCATCCGAAGTTCAAAATCCTTTTTAGCGAAAACACTAAACAGGAAGTACAAAGCGAGCATATCCACCATATCTTTAAGTGGGATACTGCGCTTTCAGATATTCAAGCCCATTTTCTGGGGACAGATCTAAAACCGATTTTTGAGCAGCACCTAGGAACACCGCTCGTACTCGAATTCAATCCATACGCTTCCATCATCAAAAGCATCATCCACCAGCAGCTAAATCTTTCATTTGCCCATACTTTAACAAAGAGATTTGTTGAGAAATACGGACGAAACAAGGACGGTGTCTGGTTTTACCCAAGACCGGAGGAAGCAGCAAAAATACCTGTTGAGGACCTAAGAGAGCTTCAGTTCAGCCAGCGTAAAGCGGAATATGTGATTGGGGTTTCGGAAAAAGTAGCGTCAGGAGAATTGGATCTCGAAGAATTATCAAAAAAGTCGGATGAAGAGGTTATAAAAGAACTTGTTAAAATAAGAGGAATCGGCCCTTGGACAGCGGAAAACTTCTTATTATTTGCCCTCGGACGACCGAATCTTTTTCCAAAAGCAGATATCGGCATTCAAAACGCCGTCAAGAAAATATATGAAATGGATCGCAAACCCACTATCGAAGAGCTTGAAAAATGGAGCGTTTCATGGCACCCTTACTTAAGCTATGCCTCCCTATATTTATGGAGAAGTATTGAATAACAGGAAGTGACAGAATGAAAAAACAATCGTATCAACCTAGATCAACAAAACAAAAAAATGCCAATATTGCACCGAAACAGCAATTTCCGCTAACGATCAAACGAATCGGAATTAATGGGGAAGGTGTCGGTTATTTTAAAAAGACTGTCGTTTTCGTACCAGGAGCTCTGCCAGGTGAAGAAGTTGTCGTCGAAGCTACAAAGGTGCACCCTAAATTTGCAGAAGCCAGGATTAAAAAAATCCGTAAAAAATCAGTGCAGCGCATAAAAGCACCATGCCCAGTCTATGAGCTCTGCGGGGGGTGCCAGCTTCAGCATATGACATACGAAGGCCAGCTTGAAGCGAAACGAGACATTCTCATCCAAGCTCTTGAACGCTATACAAAGCTTGACATCAACAAGCTGGATATCCGCCCAACGATCGGAATGGAACATCCTGAAAACTATCGAAACAAAAGCCAATTCCAAGTTAGCGAGAAAGATGGAAAAACGATAGCGGGTTTATTTGGCCTAAACAGCCATAAAATCATCGACATTGACGAATGCATGGTACAGCACCCAGAAACCAATAAAGTCACAACCGAAGTCAAACGAATCCTAAACGACTTCAATATCCCAACATTTGATAAAAAAACCAATAAGGGACTCATCAAAAACATCGTGACTCGTGTTGGCTTTGAAACAGGAGAAGTCCAAGTCGTTCTCGTCACAACGAAAAAAGACATCCCAAGAAAAAGCTTATTAATAGAAGAAATCAAGAAGCGTCTCCCACAAGTGGTTTCCATTGCACAAAACATCAACCCAAAGAAAACCTCGCTTATTTTTGGAGATGAAACGATCCACTTATCAGGAAAGGAATCGATTGAAGAAAGACTCGAGGATTTCTCTTACGAATTATCAGCACGCGCATTTTTTCAGCTGAATCCGATTCAAACGGTAAAGCTTTATAATGAAGCGAAAAAAGCTGCGGCCTTAACTGGAAGGGAAAAATTAGTTGATGCCTACTGTGGGGTTGGAACCATTGGATTGTGGTTAGCAGATGGAGCTCTCGAAATTAGAGGTATGGACGTCATCAAAGAAGGAATTGACGATGCCAAAAAGAATGCCAAGAAATTTGGAGTGGATCATGCCGAGTACTTTGTCGGTGCCGCTGAAAAGCTGATGCCGAAATGGCAGAAGGAAGGCTGGAATCCAGATGTAATGGTTGTAGATCCGCCAAGGACTGGATTAGATCAAGCATTACTGGATACGATAAAGAAAGTGAAGCCAAAGCGGGTTGTGTATGTGTCATGTAATCCGTCTACTTTGGCTAAGGATATTGATGATTTGAAAGGCGTTTATGATGTGAAGTATTTGCAGCCTGTGGATATGTTTCCGCAGACGGCACATGTGGAAGTCGTGACGAATTTGGAATTGAAAATGTCTAACTAATAATACGACCCTGATCTCGTAAAAATACTTTTGAGACTTCGGGGTCTTTTTCCTGTTAAACCCTTGTCAATTCAGTGTTCTTCCAATTTTTCTTTTCCGCCTTTTTTATCATAACTTTATTTTAACTCGAATAGTGGAATGCTAGTTGATAGGGTGGATTTTAACAGGAGATATTTTGGTTGCACAGAGGTTATTGTGAAGTTAAAATAAACATTTCCGATACAAACTCCGATTTCGTGAAAATAAACATTTTCGCAGTTTGATAAAAAGTGCTTAAGCATGGTATAAGTGTAAAAGAAGCAGGGACATGTTGCTTCTTAATATTGGGATAAGGGTTTGGATTGGCATCCCATAATGAGAGGACTTGAATTTGAATATGATAGATAATTTTTGGCGTGATTTACCACGACCTTTTTTTATACTGGCACCAATGGAAGATGTGACGGATGTTGTTTTTCGGCATGTAGTGAGTGAAGCAGCCAGACCCGATGTGTTTTTTACAGAGTTTACAAACACGGAGAGTTATTGTCACCCAGAGGGGAACCATAGTGTGCGTGGGCGTTTGACTTTTACAGAGGATGAACAACCGATTGTAGCCCATATATGGGGGGATAAGCCTGAATACTTTCAGCAAATGAGTATAGGTATGGCGAAACTAGGCTACCGGGGACTGGATATCAATATGGGCTGTCCTGTACCTAATGTTACAAAGAATGGGAAGGGAAGTGGCCTTATCCTTCGTCCAGAAGTTGCAGCAGATTTAATACAAGCATCAAAAGCAGGGGGATTGCCTGTAAGTGTAAAGACAAGGCTTGGTTACACGGATGTAGACGAATGGTACGACTGGCTAACACACATATTGAAACAAGACATTGTGAATCTTTCCATTCATCTGCGTACAAGAAAGGAAATGAGCAAAGTAGATGCTCATTGGGAACTAATCCCGGAGATTAAGAAACTTCGTGATCAGGTAGCACCAGGTACACTCTTGACGATCAATGGGGATATCCCTGACCGTCAAACTGGCTTAAAACTCGCTCATCAATACGGTGTTGATGGGATTATGATTGGGCGTGGTATTTTCAATAATCCATTTGCCTTTGAAAAGCAGCCGAAAGATCATAGTAGTAAGGAATTGCTTGATCTCTTAAGGCTGCACCTGAATCTCCATGATAAATATTCAAAATTAGAGCTACGTCCGTTCAAGGCTCTTCATCGCTTTTTTAAGATATATGTCCGTGGATTTCGAGGGGCAGGTGAATTGAGAAATCAATTAATGAGCACAGAGTCAACAGATGAAGTGCGTTCATTGCTCGATAACTTTGGGTCAAAGAATCTTGATGGTATTGGGGAACCGTAGAAGTGTCCCCATTCAAGGTTAAAGCGAAGTACATTATCGCTTCTTTATTTTAGATCATTTATCAGCCTACAAGTAAAAAACGCAACTAAATTGGTGTCTTAAATAAAATTTTGCTCACGGAATCATGTGATACTGGTTCCGTTTATTTTTTTGTGAAATCACCAACATCCCTTAGTGCTGTTCCCTACTTATCAGAAGAGATTAATAAAAAATGGAGCAAATGAGCAAGGTCCCATACTATGGGGCCTTTAATTAATAGGGATTCATTCCATTCCATTCCATAGCGAATTTTATTCTACTTTTAGTTGCTTTGTCTAGCCCCACCTTATCTGACTCTGATCATTAGGATGCAAAAAACACTACATTACAAGATGGATCATCTTAAAAGAAAAAAACTTGAGAAATTTCTCTCCCATGTAAGAAAAGTGAAAGAATGTAAAGGTTTATGCTATTATAAAAAACGTGAAGGGGGAATTATACGTAATTGTGAAATATTTTAGCCATACGTTTTTAGGATTTTCAGTGGCTTATTGGGAAAATCTATTGTTAGCAAAACTTTTATCTGATTTTAAGTTTTAGAAAGGAGAGAAGTGGATGGAGTCACTATGGCTAGAATATGCTTGGGCATTATTAATTCTAATCGGATTAGAAGGATTGTTATCGGCTGACAATGCCCTTGTACTAGCAGTTATAGCCAAGCATTTACCCGAAGACCAGAAGAAAAGAGCTATTAATTACGGAATCATTATGGCCTTCGTATTCCGATTTGGTGCCCTTTTTGCTATTTCATTTATTGCGAATATCTGGCAAATACAGGCAGCGGGAGCAGCTTATCTTCTTTACTTAGGTTTAAAGCACGTCATTCAGGCACGATTCGGAAAAGAAAATGAAAATATTCATAAGGAAGATGAACAGGAAGCTGCAGGGAAAGGTTTCTGGCCAACAGTAGGGAAGATTGCATTAGCTGATCTAGCTTTTGCCGTTGATTCAATACTCGCTGCGGTTGCTCTTGCACTTGGTCTTCCAGATTCACCACTAGATGATTTTGGCGGGATGGATGGAGGAAAGTTCATTGTTGTTCTTCTTGGGGGTATTGCCGGACTTATCTTGATTAAATTTGCAGCAACCTGGTTTGTGCAACTTCTTGAAAAACGTCCAGCATTGGAAACAACAGCCTACGCAATTGTTGCCTGGGTCGGTGTCAAACTTGCTGTCATTACCCTTGCCCATGAGGATATTGGTGTCTTGGATCATCATTTTCCACACAGTACAGCTTGGACTTTGATCTTCTATGGAGTATTAGTCGGTATTGCCCTGATCGGTTGGTTTGCACCGGGGAAAAAGTCATTTCAAGGTAATAAAGAGTGAAAAGAGAAGGTGAGTCTAGCATATTCAAAGTCCATTAAACACTTGTGCTTGTCTCCACCTCATTGAATGCACAAATGGTAGAGTAATCTATCCTTCCTCTACTTGGAATTTTACTTCATGAAGCTGTACCAGCTTTTATTCAATAAGCGACTTATTGGCAACTTAGGAAAATTTAAAATGTTTTGCTATAACATCTTGAACTATTTCATTATTGCCAAACCAATTACGTGCTTCCTTGATTTTTATTTGATTAAAGAGTTTATTTTTAAATTTGGACGGGTTTATTGATATAAAATGTGTTTGTCTTTATGAACTAATCTCTTTTTCTCAATATTCATTCGGGAAGCCTCCCTTTTTGGTTATGGTTTAACCATTGTATTGTCCAAATTTTTATCAGTATCTTTATAGGACTACAAATAGATTTTTCTAATTCATACATAATCTAAGAGTGAAGTTTGCTCTAGGTAGAATAGTCTTTTCATAGTTGGTAAACCCCACCAACATCCCTTTGTGTTGTCAATTAAAGTCCACACACGCGTAGTCATTTACTAAAATTGGTTATAAAGGAAAGGCAACTAACCCTTTTGGGTAGGTTGCCTTTTTGATATTCAAATTATATAAAATTTTTAACCCTTATCCAGAGGTTGATAGCAAATAAACTCTTGAATCTTCCGAAAGGTCATGTTTTATTGTGAACTTAACTGTAAATAATTATTGGGAATAAATGTAAAACGGAAAATTTAATTGTTAAGACACTATTTTACGATAAAACAGGATCGTTTGTTTTTTGTTGATAATACCAAAAATGATTAATGATAACTTTAACCTGAACTTCTTTATTATAAAAATATGGAAATAGATTGAATGATGATAGTCGGAACTAACCACCGTGAGAATTGCATTAGGGAAGGTACTTCAAGGGATATTCTCCCTTTACTTTTTGTTGCTATCGAATGAAAATACAGACACTTTTAAATATTATATATATTTTTATAGTTAAAAGTATAGACATTTAAAATTAAATGTTTATAATTTAAATATAAAGCGTTTTCAATAAGCGCTTCCCTATAATTTTTTATTAAAGGAGATTGATTACTTATGAATAGAATTTTATTAGCTTGTAGTTCGGGAATGTCAACTAGTCTTTTAGTTACTAAAATGGAAGAGCATGCAAAGTCGATAGGAGACGAGGCGAAAATTTGGGCAGTTGGACAAGATAAAGCAAAACAAGAAATGGAAAATGCAGATGTTGTGTTGATCGGGCCACAAATGAGCTTCTTAAAAGGCGAACTACAGAAAGAAGCAGATAAATATGATATCAAGGTAGATGTTATTGACATGATGGCTTATGGAATGGCTGATGGGAAGAAAGCGTATGAACAAGCTCTAAGTTTGATAGGTGATAGATAATGGAAAAAGTAAAAATCGAAAATTTATCCGCTGAACAAGTGAGTTTTCAATTAATTCTTCACAGCGGGAATGCCCGTAGCAAAATTATTCAGTCCTTACGCGAGTATCGTGAAGGAAATGTAGAAGAGTCCGATCATTTACTTGCTCAAGCAGAACAAGACTTAAGTATTGCTCACGATATCCATTTTCAGATGGTACAGAAAGAATCCAGTGGTGAAAAAACGGAATTCGCATTGCTACTCATTCATTCTGAGGATCACTTGATGTCCACGTTAACAATGAAAGAGCTTGTGAAAGAACTAGTAGAGATTTTTAAAGCAAAAAACATATAAACGAACTTAGGGGGAAAATAAGGTGTTTGAAAAATTCAGTAAATACCTTGTACCGATTGCGGGGAAATTAAACAATAACCGTTACTTACAGGTCTTACGTGATGCGTTTATGCTTGCCTTTCCACTTACGATTTTTGGATCTATTTTTGTTGTACTAACGAATCTACCATTTTTAGATAAATTAATGAGTGATTCCGCAATAGCAACCTTACAATCTACTTTTGGAATTGCTTCATCGGCGACAATGGGAATAATGAGTATTTTTGTAGTTTTTGGAATAGGCTATTATCTTTCCAGAACCTACGACGTTGAGGCCATTTTCGGAGGAGCAATTGCCTTAGTATCTTTCTTGCTTCTAACTCCATTTGTTCTTCAACCAGAGACTGGGGAAGCGGTGACAGGGGTAATACCACTCGATCGACTAGGTGCAAAAGGAATGTTCTTAGGGATGATCACTGCATTTCTATCAGCAGAAATCTACCGAAAAGTGGTTCAAAAAGATTTTACTATTAAAATGCCAGCGGGTGTTCCGCCAGCAGTTGCTAAGTCCTTCGCAGCATTGATTCCGGCATTTGTCACATTATCTATTTTTCTAGCCATTCATGTTATTGTAACTCTAGTATTTGAGACAAATATGCACGATGTTATTTACAATGCGATTCAAGCCCCATTAGTAGGTTTAGGTAGTGGAATCATCCCTACGTTAATCGCTGTTTTCTTTATTCAAATTCTTTGGTTCTTTGGGTTACATGGACAGGTAATTATCAACTCTATCATGGATCCGATTTGGAATACTTTAATGATCGAAAACTTAGAAGCCTATACAGCAGGTGAAAAGGTTCCCCATATCATCTCGAAACCATTTATTGAGATTTTTACCGTTGGTATGGGTGGTACTGGTATGACGCTTGCGGTTATCATCGGACTTTTACTATTTATGAAGAGCAGGCAAATGAAACAAGTTGGGAAATTGGGCCTTGCCCCTGGTATTTTCAATGTAAACGAACCGATTATTTTTGGATTACCAATTGTTATGAATCCTATTATTATTGTCCCTTGGATCTTGGCACCAATGGTTGTTACTCTAGTAACCTATTTAGCAATGTCCGCTGGTATTGTTCCACCTCCAACAGGGGTTGCGGTTCCGTGGACTGTACCAATCTTTATCAATGGAATAATGGCGACAAACTCTATTACGGGTGGAGTTATGCAGCTTGTAAACCTTACAATCGTATTTGTCATTTGGTTCCCATTTTTAAAAGCCGCGGACCGTGTCAATGTTGCAAAAGAAATAGAAGCAGAGGCAAATCAAAAAATATCGTAAATTTTATCCTGATAAATAGTAGGGAAAGAATCGTGTACTCTTCCCCTTTTCATTTAATCTACCGACGTAAAGGAGTAATAAAAATTGACTACTATAACAAACAAGGCAGAGCATATTTTTCCAGAAGGATTTTGGTGGGGATCTTCCGCATCCGCAACGCAAACAGAAGGTGCGGCAGGTGTTGATGGAAAAGGAAAAAACATCTGGGATCACTGGTATGAAATAGAACCAAACCGTTTCTTTAATGATGTTGGACCGGAAAAAACATCTCAATTTTATTATAAATACAAAGAAGACATTAGATTAATGAAAGAAATTGGGCACAATTCCTTCCGTATGTCTATTTCTTGGGCTAGATTAATCCCAAATGGTACTGGAGAGGTTAATTCGAAGGCGATTGAGTTTTATAATAATGTTATTAATGAACTAATTGCAAATGACATTGAACCATTCGTCAATCTTTTCCATTTCGATATGCCCTACGAACTTCAAAAAATCGGTGGTTGGACAAATAGGGAAGTAGTAGATGCATATGAAAACTATGCTCGCGCTTGTTTTGAATTGTTTGGAGACCGTGTAAAAAAGTGGTTTACGCATAACGAACCAATTGTACCTGTAGAGGGTGGTTATTTATACGATTTCCATTATCCAAATGAAGTTAATTTTGGAAAAGCTGTTCAAGTTGCCTTTAATACAATCCTTTCAAGTGCGAAAGCAATAAAAGCTTATAAGGAAATGGGGCAAGATGGTAAGGTTGGAATTATCCTAAATTTAACACCTTCTTACCCGCGTAGTCAGCATCCTGCAGATCTAAAAGCATCGGTAATCGCGGATGCCATTTTTAACCGATCTTTCTTAGACCCATCTGTTAAAGGGGAGTTTCCAGAAGAACTTGTCGGAATTTTAAAAGAAGAAGGCTTTATGCCCGAGTATAAAAATGGGGATTTAGATATTATTAAGAATAATACGGTGGAATTACTCGGGGTAAACTACTATCAACCTAGACGTGTAAAGGCAAAAGAAAATCTTCCAAACCCGGAAGCCCCATTCTTACCAGAACGCTACTTTGATAACTATATGATGCCTGGTCGAAAAATGAATCCTCATAGAGGCTGGGAGATTTATGAAAAAGGCGTATACGACATTCTTGTTAATTTAAAAGAAAACTATGGCAATATTGAATGCTTTATTTCTGAAAATGGCATGGGTGTTGAAGGAGAAGAAAAATTTAGAGACGAAAAAGGAATTATTCAAGACGATTATCGTATTGAGTTTATTCAAGAACATTTAAAATGGGTTCATAAAGCTATTCAAGAAGGGTCTAATGTAAAGGGATATCACTTATGGACATTCATGGATAACTGGTCTTGGTCGAACGCCTATAAAAACCGTTACGGATTTGTTTCTGTTAACCTTGATAAAAATGGAGAAAGAACCATTAAAAAGAGTGGGCAATGGTTTAAAACGGTTTCAGAGAAAAATGGTTTTTAAGGAAAAGGTGGTCATTATGGCCATCTGTTTTTTTTGTGAGATGGGAGAACTTAGTAAGTTCTTATTTTTATAAAATACTGTATTTTAATCAACATGAAGTAAACAGAGCCGCTTCTACTGAATGAAATAGCAACAAATTTTTTACAATAAATGAACCCTAAAGTCATTTCTCTTACGAAAGATGAGGAATAATAATGAATTATGTTGTAATGGATATTGGTGTTTCTTCCATTAAACATTCAGTTGTAAATGAAAACGAGAAATTTATTCAGAATGAAGTCGAACCAACTCCCATTCAAGGAAAGAATAAAACGACCCCATTTTATTAAAGTAATAGAAAATTATAAAAGAGATTAAACTCTGAATGGTGTTTTGTTAAGTGTATCAGGGGCAGTCGATCCAAAAGTGGTTATATCTTTTTGCAGGTGCTGTAACGGATATTTATGGATAAAAACATGAAAGAAGAACAAGAGGTTGTTAAAAAGTGCAAAGTTGTTATTATAAAAATGATGCAGGAAAAGTTAGTGCTCTGTTTCATTTTACGAAGCAACAAGCAAATAAATTTGTAGCCGGGTGGGGAAATGACATGAGTAAATATGAAAGTATTTCAAATGAGATGAGAAATAGGATAAAAAACAGCTTTTATCCTATTGATCAACCATTACCGGATGAATTATCGCTAGCGAAAGAATTCCATTGTAGTCGAATGACTATGAGGAAAGCGCTCGATATATTAGTGATGGAAGGGTTATTATACAGAAAAAGAGGACATGGTACGTTTATTGTTCAATCAGCTATCCAAGATAATCATGTCCATGTTGTTAGTAATGAAATTGTCGGGCTGACAGGTCTACTAAAAGGGAAAGAAATAAAGAGTGAGATTATAAAATTCGAAGTCCAATTTCCAACAACAGAAGTAGCTGCTCATTTAGCAATTGATACATCTACTCCAGTTTACTATTTAATTCGTCTAAGAATTGTAGATGGAGAGCCTTATGTAATGGAAAAAACGTATATGCCAACGAATTTAATCCCTGGAATCAATGATGAGGTTCTTCATCAGTCAGTTTATAATTATATAAAAAATGACCTGAAACTAAAGATAGCAGGTACACATCGGAAAATTAGAGCGTGTAAGTCTGATGAGCTTGACCAAGCCCATTTACAATGTGAAAAAGGTGATCCTGTATTAGAAGTAGAACATGTAGGATTTTTAGACAATGGGACTCCGTTTGAATATTCCTTTTCACGTCATCGTTACGATAAATTCGTGGTAACCTCTGTAAATATAAAACATTAATCTTTAGGAGGAATTCTCATGTTTGGAGGAATAGAAGCGGGTGGCACGAAATTCGTATGTGCTGTGGGGGAAGAAAGCGGCACAATTAAAGATAGAATAGAGATTCCGACTACTTTTCCAGAAGAAACGATCGCAAAAGTGATATCGTTTTTTAAACAATATTCTATTAAAGCAATCGGTATTGGCTCATTTGGACCAATTGATATTAACCATGACAGTTCAAACTATGGATATATTACTTCTACTCCTAAGACAAAGTGGAGAAACTTTCCCTTTGTTCAAACGTTCCAAGATGCCTTTGGTGTTCCCATTGGGTTTAATACCGATGTTAATGCCGCAGCATTAGGAGAAGCAACACTTGGAGCAGCGAAGGGTTTAGACAGTTGTTTGTATATAACGGTTGGAACTGGCATCGGAGCAGGAGCTGTAGTACAAGGTAAGATTCTTCAAGGACTATCCCATCCTGAAATGGGACATACGTATGTTAGACGCCATCCTAAGGATAGCTATTTGGGAAAATGCCCGTATCATCAAGACTGTTTGGAAGGCCTTGCCGCAGGGCCTGCTATTGAAGAACGTTGGGGGAATAAAGGGATTCACTTAAAACACAAAGAAGAAGTATGGGAATTGGAAGGATATTATTTAGCCCAAGCCCTAATGCAATATATTTTAATCCTTTCCCCTAAAAAAATTATTTTAGGTGGCGGGGTAATGAAACAAGAAAAAATATTCCCATCCATTTATAAAAATTTAAAAGAACTATTGAATGATTACATTTCATTTCCAGAATTGTCGACTGATATCGAAAACTATATCGTGCGTCCAGGTTTAGGTGATAATGCGGGAATAGTTGGATCGCTTATATTGGCTAAGGAAGTATTAGAGATAGAATAGGTTGTGTGTTATGCACTGGTGCCGAAGTTTATTTCAAAGTGTATTAAAATAAGTGGGGAATGCATCAAATGGAACCAAAATTAAAGGTTGACCTCCAGAGGTCAACCTTTTTGTGATTAAGCAGCTTCAGAAATAAACTGTTTATCCTCTAATAGCTCTCGAGATTCTTCATTAGCTGGTCGGTATCCTTTTTCTATTAATTCTTTTATATAAATTTTGTTATAAATAAAGGCGAATTTTAAAGTATCTATCCATGATTCTAAATAAAGATGACAATATAAACACTGTACATAGAAACTCACTTTTCTTAAACTATATCTAATACAAAACGAAATGATAGTTTACTAGGAGAGGTGCACATGACAAAAGGACTTGAAGGCAAACGTATCGTTCTAACGGGATCAAGAAAGACGGAAGAGATGAGTATTTTAGTCGAAAAGCAGGGAGGAACTCCAATCGTTATGCCTGCCCAAGGAACCGTTTATTTGGCTGAAAAAGAGGTGGAACCTGAGCTGACACGAATCGTAAATGAAGGCGTGGATTGGATGGTTTTTACGACGGGTACTGGAATGGAAACCCTGATAGAGGTGGCAGAAAAATTGGGAATTCTAGAGCGCTTTATTGCAACGATTAAAAATGCGAAAGTGGCTGTAAGAGGTTATAAGACACTATCAGTCTTAAAAAGATTAGGTGTGGAACCAATCGCTATTGATGACGACGGCACAACCCAAGGTTTAATCCGTTCACTCAGGCCATTTGAACTTGAAGGGCAAAGAATTGCGATTCAACTTCACGGTGATACGGCACCGAAGCTTATTCAGTTTTTAGAGAAAAATGGAGCGGTGTGTTCACAAATTCTTCCGTACAAACATATTTCCCCAGATCCTCAAGTTTTTGAAGATTTATGCCGTGAAATTTCAGAAGGAGTAGATGCTGTTTGCTTTACGACAGCACTTCAGGTACGTTTTCTTTTTGATTTTGCACGTGAAACCCACTACTCGCCTAGCATCATTGAAATGTTCAATGAAAAAGTGGTTGCAGCGGCGGTTGGAAAGATAACGGCAGAAGCGTTAAGTGAAGAAGGAGTGAAGACCGTACTGCAGCCTGAAAAACAACGAATGGGCGCGATGATTATGAAACTATCCCAATTTTTTAAGGAAAAGAGCGGGAAATAAGCAATGCTTGAATGAAATCATTTTAGGTCAACCAGTTTCTACTAGTTGGCTTTTTTTATGAATACAAATTCAAATAATAAAACCATGTTAGATTTCCTCACATGATAGTTGAATGTCAGAATTATCTGTTTAAAATAAGAGTAACAAAAGAGCAATGTTACTTTTTATAACATTTTAAATCTGACACTGGAGGGCTATTCATGGAGGACATCATTTTTACGTTAAATAGTGTTTGGCTGATGCTGGGGGCAATATTGGTCATCTTTATGCAAGGCGGGTTTATTTTACTTGAAGCGGGTTCAACTCGTATGAAAAATGCCGGCCATATTGCTGGAAAGACGATTTTTACGTTTGGGATTGCGTCTATTATGTTCTGGGCTGTTGGTTACGGATTTATTTTTGGTGATAACGGGAACTTTTTCGTTGGATTGACGGACTTTTTCTATTCTGGATACGAAATCGAAGGAATGAGCTACTCAACAGCAGCATTCTTTATGTTTCAGCTTGCGTTTGCTGGAATTTCCTTAACGATTGCTTTCGGAGGATTTGCCGAACGAGGAAAACTTTCAGCCTACGTGATTTTTGCCGTCCTTTTCTCTGCTCTCATCTACCCGGTAGTGGCCCACTGGATTTGGGGAGGTGGCTGGTTAGCCGAACACGGCAAGCAGGATTTCGCTGGATCAACGGTTGTTCACTTAACGGGTGCAATGGCTGCGTTCGCGGCGACGATTCTTTTAAAACCGAGAATGGGTAAGTTTAATAAAAATGGGTCAGCGAACAATATTTTTGGTCACAATCAAGTGTTTACTGCTTTAGGTGTTTTAGTTTTGTGGATTGGCTGGTTCGGTTTTAATGCCGGCAGTACCTTTGTAGTTGATGATGGATTTTTCGGATTTGTCGCTTTAAATACGAATGTAGCTGCTGGTGCCGGAGCGGTTTCGGCCTTAATCATTTCATGGATTGTTCTAGGGAAATCAGACATTCCGACGATGTTAAATGGTGCTCTGGCAGGGCTTGTTGCGATTACAGCATCTTGTGCTTTTGTGGAAACATGGGCAGCCGTTGTCATAGGCTTAGTAGCTGGAGTACTTGTATTTTACAGTATGAAGCTAGTTGAAAAGCTTAAAGTCGATGATCCGATCTTTGCTCTGTCCGTTCACGGAGCTGCAGGGGTATGGGGGACGTTGTCGACTGGATTGTTTGCAACACCTGAACTGGCGACAGTTGGCTTACCTGGATTATTTTATGGTGGAGGATTCACCCAGCTCGGCGTACAAGCAATGGGGGTTGCGGTGTCAGGTGCATATGCCTTTGTTGTCTCATTTGTCATTTTATATGTGATGAAAAAAGTAATGGGCGGACTACGGGTCTCTGAGGAAGAAGAGATTATTGGTTTAGATGTAAGTGAACATGGAAGCTATGGTTATCCAGAAGCTTTCATGGCAAGAGAAGAGCAAAAGATTAGCAGTTGAACTTTAGTAAGTAAAGCATTGGGGTCTGACCTCAGTGCTTTATCGTGTTGGGGGATGTGTTTTGAATGAGTGGGCTCCATGTTCCATACTTATCATTGAAAAATTGGCGTGCAAGTAAGATCGAGGATCATTCAAGTACGGATGAGGTAAATCATTTTCACGATATTGTGATGAAGAAGCTTTTTGAAATGGTATTGAACAAAGTGAAAGAAAACTTTGGACCTCCTCCTTGTCACTATTCCTGGTTTGTAATGGGAAGTGCAGGAAGGTTTGAACAGGCGATCATAAGCGATCAAGATCATGGCTTGATTTATGAAGCAGCAAACGGGGAAGCAACAAACTACTTCCGAGTGCTTGGGGAAGAAATCACCAAAGGTTTGCATGCTATCGGTTACCCTTATTGCGAAGGTGATGTAATGAGTTCGAATCCATTATGGTGTAAATCAATACAAGAATGGGAGGTTCAACTGACGAAATGGATAAAGGAAGAAAGCTTTGAATCTGTTCGTTTTTTGTTAATTTTTTATGATGCAAGGGTTCTCGTAGGCGAAGATAGCCATGTTGCACACCTAAGACAACAAATGCGTGATCATATAGAGAAAGAGCCTGATTTTTTAAATCGTCTACTTGTTAATACAAGGCATGTTAAGAAATCAGTGGGGATATTTCGCCAGTTATTAACTGAAACTCATGGAGCGCATGCGGGGTGTATTGATTTGAAGCATTCAGCGTTTTTTCCTTTTGTGAATGCCGTACGTTTATTAACCATTAAAGAAAATGTTGGCGGAACCTCTACATTATCACGGCTTGAGAAGCTTTCTGGATTGCCTGAATATAACAAGAGGCTAGAGTTGTACAAAGAAGATTATGAAAAATTGTTACACTATCGGCTCCAACATCATAAAAAGGCTACAGAACATTATGAGGATGTTCATTATCTTGATGTGAAAGAGCTTAACAAAATCGAAAGAAAAGAAATAAAACAAATTTTGTTGAACAGTAAAAGGCTGCAGGATTATGCGGAGTTCATCATTAAAAGGACGTTTAAAAAATGAGATTTGAACCGATTATTCAATTTATGAAACAGGTACAAAGCAAAGTTCATTCTAGTATTTATGCACCATTACAGGGGCAATCAAATCCGCAGCATCTTGCTTTTTTAAGACAATTAGAAAAAGAGAGGAAGCTTAACGAGAGTTTATCGATTCCATTAAAAGAGTTAAGTGTCATTGTATTTGATTTCGAAACAACCGGATTTTTTCCTGAACAAGGGGATGAAATTCTCTCGATTGGAGCGATAAAAGTGAAGGGCGAAAACCTTCAGCTTAGTGAAACGTTCTATTCCCTTGTTCGTTGTGGTCGTGCCCTTTCCCCTGAAATTAAGAACTTGACAGGAATAAGGGAGGAGGACGTGGCACAAGCCCCTGAGCTTTCTGAAGTCCTTGTTGAGTTTTACAAATTTGTTAAAGGGGATGTTCTTGTTGCTCATCATGCCCATCATGAAAAGAATTTTCTCCAGCATTCGAACTGGAAGCTGTTTCGTTCACCATTGAAACACCGAATAATTGATACGTCATTCTTGATTAAAATTACAGAACCAAATGTCAACCTGGTTCGATTAGAAGAATACTGTGAACATTGTGGGATTCCTGTACAGGAACGTCATCATGCATTGGGAGATGCGAAGATGGCTGCACAATTATGGAGTGTTTATTTAAAGAAAGTTCAGGCAAAAGGGTGTAACACATTATACGGTGTCTATGAACGACTTTCGGAGAAGGTTTAGATGTTTTATTTTAATAAAGGTTGTATAGTTAAAAGTCGACGCAAGGAGCTGTCCTGACCCTTAAGGGACAACCTCCTTGCGTTTTTTGGGGTGAAAGTATTTTACCAATTAATAAGGAATAATCATTGACATTGAGAATGATTTTCAATTAATATGTTGTATAGATAATGAAAATCATTATCAATTAAAATATCTTTTTCGCAAATAACTATTCGTTTTAATCAAATAAATGAAGCATTGTGGAATATCACGTTTTTCGTAAATAGGATGTGTGAAAATAACTGGATAGTCAGTCTGAAAAAATAAATTCGTTATTCTCTTTATTGAGAACGATTATCATAGATTTGGAGGGGTAGGAATGGCAAAGATTATCCTCATTTTCGCTAGCATGAGTGGAAATACAGAAATGATGGCACATGCTGTTGCGGATGGAGTGACAGCGAACAGTGAGAAAATTGAGGTCATTGATATAATGGACGGCCTGGAAGTAACAGATTTAGAAGGCTTTGATGGGATTTTATTAGGGGCTTATACATGGGGAGATGGTGAATTACCTGATGATTTTCTAGATTTTTATGATGATCTGGACAGCATGAATTTAGCAGGTATCAAAGCGGCTGTTTTTGGATCATGTGATTCAGCTTATCCACACTATGGAGCAGCAGTAGACATACTAATGGAAAAGCTTACAGAACGCGGGGCAGAAGTGTATCCTCTTGGATTAAAAATTGAATTGACACCAGATGAGAAAGAAGAAGAAGCCTGTCGTACTTTTGGAAATGAATTTGTTTCTTTCTTAAAGTCTCCATGCCTATAAAATGAAAGGGAGGAAATCTAAATGACGAATAATCACCCTCTGATCTCGGTGAAAACGATAACGGATTACCATTTAGAATCGTTTATTCGCTGCCCTTATAAATTTTATTATCACCATATATTATCGTTAAATGATGGTGAGCTAAAATGGAGACAAGTAGTACAATATGTCATCAATCAAGTGGTTCAAAACTATTATCAGCTTCCATTAATCGAACAAAATCCATTAAATGTATTTACATTATTCGATCGATATTGGAAGCATGTAAGTTATGAATTGTTTGAATCTAAGAAACATTATTACATGGTGTTAGCCAAAATAACGGATCATTTACTACAGTTTTTAACAGCAAAGCAAAATCCAGCTCCTCCGTTATTCTTATATGAAAAACTCAATACCTATGTTAAGGAGTTGGAAACAAAGCTTTCATTAACCTTTGAATTAGCAGAATGGTCAACAAATTTATTTACCATAAAAAAATACCTGGTTGAAGCAGACGAGGAACTGATTAAACTATATCATCATTTAATCGTTGTTTTTTCCAATGAAGCATTTGGAAACCTTCCTGATAGAATCGAGATCATTACTCTATTAGAGGGGGAAAAATATACTTATACACCAACAAGAAATGATATTACCCAAGGAATAAAGTATCTAAAAAAGATGAAAAGCCTTTTGCTGCAACCGGATGGCTATATAAAAACAGATTCATTCAGAGAATGTATGAGTTGTCCCTATACCCAGCAGTGTAGAGACAATCGTAACAGCACTGTTCAAATAGACAGTCAAACGGAAGATTTTCTACATTGATGAAAGAAGGAGAGAAGGAAATGGACAAACATTTTATAGCAGTAGAGTCGTTTGAGCATCAAATCGACTGTTTTTGTCCGGGTGGTATCCATGCAGAATTATTAAGAATAAATAAGGAAGATATCATCGAAGTGACAAAAGACTGCAATTTCGTAATGGATAAGGGGTGGTATGTTTGGGTGGTCATCAATGATCACTGCTCTTTCTATATGGCTCTTGAAGATTTGGAAAAGTATATGATGAAAGGGCTTCTTATTTCTAGATTAGATCTAGATTTAAAGATCAACTATTTGCAATTTCTGATCGATCAAGCCCTTGATAAAGGCGATGAAGTCTCCTTTTTAAAATATTCAACGATTTTAAAAGATTCAAGTGAATTTAAGGCGGGATTGGAGAATTACTATCGTGAAGTCATAGAAAACCACTCCATATAAACATTACACTCAGTTCTTTAAAGCAATGAGATTGTACCTCAATTTTATTGCTTTCTTTTATTTGTAAGGCTGTTTTCTAATAGATTGTTGTTTTTGTAATATGTTTTGAGAACATAAATATTGCAATCAACTAACCCTTTTCAAATAGCAACAAAGTTTACGAAAACAGTCATTTGTAAAAAACATGAAAGTATCAGGGAAATGGTGAGAGGAGTGTACATTTTGTTACATATACTGAAAAATGACAGCCATCGTGTAGAAGATGATAATATCAATTGGGAACATTACGTTTACCAAATAAGGGATATTGATCGAGTGGTGACGACCGAAGTGACCACGAGGCTTACCAATTCGTTTGAACTCATTGCAGTGATGGAAGGGAAGGGCCGAATGACTATAGAGCAAGAGAGCTTTCCTTTAAATGCTCAAGACGTTTGTTTCATCCACCCATCACAAGTCTATAATATTCAAACCAAGTATGGTGAGAGCATTGAATGTATTTTGTTTAAGTTTACTATTTTCTCTGACTTAGAAATACAAGGCGCTTCATTTGAATTATTATCAAAGGATCATGCTTTTCCTTTAAAAGGAAAGCTGTCATTAGGTAATTTTTCAAAGGTTTTAGAAATGGCTGGTAGACTTCAACGTTTAAAAAACAGCATAAAAAATGATAAGCGATTTCAGATGAGGATTATGTTTGAACAGTTAATGTTATTTATCATCCAAAATAGATATTCTCCTGTTGAGAAAGACACACTTACGGTCATTGAAGAAACAAGGTTATTTATCGATCATCATTTTCATCAAAACCTATCAATAGAATCGCTAGCTTCCATGGCAGATCTAAGTCCAAAATATTATTCTGCATTATTTAAAAAAGAATATGACATTAGTGTAAGTGAATATATTATGAAGCTACGAGTTAATCATGCAAAGCAATTGTTAGCAAAAGGACAAAAAAAAATTAGAGATATTGCGAAAGAGGTTGGGTATAGTGATGAGTTTTATTTAAGTCGTAAGTTTAAGCAGACTGTAGGAATATCTTCCTCTACCTATCGAAAAAAAAGAAAACAAAAAGTGGCAGCATATGATTTTTCAACGATTGGTCATTTAATGGCATTACATATATTACCGTATGCTGCACCGATTCATCCGAAATGGACCTCTCACTATTATCAGAAAATCCGAAATGATATTCCCGTTCATTTAAGTGCATTTCAAATAAATAAAGACTGGAGGGAGAACATACAGACACTCTCAAATAATCCCCCTGATCTTATTATTAGTAAAGAGAATATTAGTGAAGATGAGAAGGAGCGTTTATCAGGGATTGCCCCTGTCTTTTATTATTCAACATCGCTAAATTGGCGAGACCAGCTCCTTATTATTGCCGAGTATTTAGAGGAAAAGCGAGAGGCGAATGAATGGTTGCAGAATTATCAAAGACAAGTTGTCTTTACTCAAAACCAAATCAAGAAACATGTCGGTCAATCATCCTTTCTACCTTTACGGTTCTATCAAGGAAGACTTTATCTTGACCATTCTCGTACGATGAAGGAAGTTTTATACGGTGATTTACAAATGACAGCTCCTCATACTAATTCTGATAGCCTTAATCATGTGATTTCTTTAATAGATTTACAAGCGATCAATCCAGATCGAATTCTATTAAATATTTGTCAGGAAACAAAGACACTAGAGAGTTGGAATTCTTTTCAAAGCGAATCGTTATGGAACGATTTGAAAGCTGTACGTATGCATCAGGTATACTCTATCACCTCAGATCCATGGAGGGAATATTCTCCGAGTGCGCATGAAAGGGTATTAAAAGAGGCTCTAAAATTCTTACATGGAAAAAGTCCAACAATGAATCAGGATTATGTCCATGTTCAATCGAATATCAATCCCGTATACTTCTAATTGATAATGATTATCAAAATTAATTGTTGAAATAGAAAAGGGAGAGAAGGAATGATGAAGAAGAAATTCTTATTCGTTTTGGTTGCCGCATTTTTATCATTAGCAGCATGCGGAACAGAAGATTCAGTGGAAACAAAAGGTGAAAAATCTGAAGAAGGAAAAGCGGATAGTGAAACCGTTACATATCTAATAAGGAGTATACGATTCCATCCAATACATCCAAAATTGTAACCGCTAGTCAAGAAGCCATGGAGGATGCCGCTATTTTAGGGGTAAAACCAATAGGAGCGATTGCAACAGCAGGGAAATTCCCTGAGTACTTAGGTGATTCTATGTCTGAAGCTACTGAGATTGGTGATAAAAAACAACCAAGTAGTGAAATTATATTACAGCTTGAACCAGACGTGATCCTAGGATCTTCTAAATTTCAACCGGAAGTAGTCGATAACCTGAACAGTGTGGCACCGATGATTCCGATTTCTCACATTTCGAGCAACTGGAAAGAAAGTCTTATGGTGCTAGCTGAACTTACTGATAAGAAAGAAAAAGCGAAAGAACTGATTAAAGGGTATAAAGTAGATGCCGCTAAAGTGAAGGAACAACTTAAAGAGAAAATGGCAGGTAAAGAAGTTCTAATGATACGAATTCGAGGAGGTAATATTTATATATACTCTCCAGATATATATTTCAATCCTGTCTTATATCATGATTTAGGGTTGGCTGTACCAGAAGAAGTAAAGGCTTCAGCAAGCCAAGAAATGATCTCTTTGGAGAAACTGGCTGAAATGAATCCTGATTATTTATTTGTTCAATTTGAAAAGGCTGAAAATGCTCAAGCTCCTGATACGTTAAATGGTCTTAAAGATAATCCGGTCTGGAAAAGTATTGAAGCTGTGAAAAATAATAAAGCATTTATTAATGCTGTACCACCACTCGCGTCTGGAGGAACGGCATGGAGTAAGACTGAGTTTTTAAAAGTGGCAAAAGAAAAGCTTGCTGAGTAATTAAAAGGTGATGTCTACAATGTACAGAACGAAAACTGCACGTCGGATCATTTTATGGCTGTCACCTATTGGAGTTGTATTAGCTTTATTCCTATCCATACGGAGTGGATCAACGAATATTAGTACGGGAGAAATCATAAACACCATCATGTCATTTAATCCGGAAAATATTACACACAACATTATAGTGACATCAAGAATACCTAGAGCAATTGGTACCATGCTCATTGGTGCATTACTAGCTATGTCTGGAGCGTTAATGCAGGGGATGACTAGGAATTATCTAGCATCCCCTTCGATTATGGGAGTATCGGATGGAGCAGGCTTTGTGATCATCCTATCCATTATTTTTTTCCCGAGCATGTCTTCCTTGCAAATGATGATTCTATCATTAGCAGGGTCTGCCATTGGAGTGGGAATTGTCTTTGGAATTGCTTCACTGGTTCGAAACGGTTTATCTCCTGTTAAGCTAGCGATTATTGGAACGATTATTGGGACATTTCTTAGTAGTTTGTCAGCAGCTTTAGCTTCTTATTTTCAAGTGTCACAAACCATGAGTTTTTGGTTTAATGCTAGAATCCACCAGATTAACCCCGAATTATTATATTTCACCCTTCCTTTTGCTCTTGCCGGAATCCTACTGGCTATTATTCTATCGAATTCTATTTCGATTTTATCTTTAGGAGAGGAAACGTCAGCAAGTTTAGGACAGCGTAAAGGGGTTGTAAAGGCGTTCACGATGCTAGCAGTTGTGACGATGACAGGGATATCTGTTGCGTTAATTGGAAAAGTAGGATTTGTAGGATTAATCATTCCTCATATTACACGCTTATTAGTGGGAATTAATTATAAGTGGGTGATTCCATGTGCAGGAGTGATAGGCGGGATATTCTTAACTCTTAGCGATTGTTTGAGCCTCTACATGAATTATCCATTTGAAACGCCGGTTGGAGTGGTAACTTCAATAATTGGTGTCCCTTTCTTTCTATATTTAATTAAAACGAAAGGAGGGGCTCATCATCGCTAAACGATTCATTCCTTATCGTGTAGCTATGCTAGTTGGATGTTTTTTCTTACTACTTCTAGCCTATTTTAGTTTAACAATAGGGATCTACGAGATTACAATCAAAGAACTGCTGGATACCATCTTTCGAATGAACCCATCTGAAAAGCTGGATCTAGTTATTTTCCAATATCGTCTTCCTAGAATCGTCCTAGCCATTTTGATTGGATTTGGTTTAGGTATAGCAGGTGCTGTTCTCCAAGGTGTATCGAAAAATGGTTTAGCCGATCCAGGAATTCTAGGCATTAATAGTGGCGCAGGTGCCGCTATTGTGATCTTTATGTTTTTCTTTCAAGGGACTGTGACGAGTACGAATTGGATGACCATTATGATCATGCCGCTATTCGGTTTAATTGGTGGATTGACGGCTGCTCTTATCATCTATCTTATTTCCTGGCAAGACGGAAGATTAGATCCCCAGCTGCTTCTATTAACAGGGATTGCCGTTGGCTCGGGATTTGGGGCATTAACGTTATATTTATCTTTAAAGATGAAGGCTCAAGACTTTGAGATGGCAACTGTGTGGCTATCTGGAAGTATTTATAATGCCAACTGGATGTTTATCGTGTCGATGATTCCCTGGTTTCTCATCTGTCTTCCAGTTATTTTGCAAAAAACATATATACTTGATTTATTTCAGTTAAATGAAACCTCATTAAAAGGCTTAGGGGTTTCAGTAGAAAGGGAAAAGTCCATTCTCCTGTTATGTAGTGTAGGACTTGTCAGTGCCTGCGTTTCGGTAGCTGGAAGTATTTCTTTTGTGGGGTTAATTGCTCCTCATATAGCTAGGTTTTTAGTAGGGAACCAACATAAGAGTATAGTACCGTTAAGCGGATTAATTGGGATGATTTTAGTTGTAGGAGCTGATTTTATTGCGAAGAACGTGGTGGCCCCATCTGAGATCCCGGTGGGGATTGTCATTGCGATCATTGGTGTTCCTTATTTTGTCTATTTATTATTTAGAGTAAAAATTTAGAAACAGCTAGAGAATGAGTATTATTAGAAGCTTGAGAAAGAAGGGAAAAAGCAGATGATCCATGATAGGACCTTAAACAATAAATCTAGTCATCTATTCACAATACCAGGCACAAAACAATATCATTTTGTTTCAAAAGCGAATCGAGAGTATCAAATATTCGTCTATACCCCAAATGAAGAACCACCTCCAACAGGCTTTCCGGTGATCTATTTATTAGATGGAAACTCCATATTCGCAACCGTTGTAGAGGCGATTAGAATTCAGTCAAGAAGACCAGAGAGAACAGGAGTTGGACCAGCTGTTGTCGTAGGGATTGGGTATCCGATAGAGGCACCCTTTTCTTCCGAGCGTTTTTATGATTATACACTGGGGAAACCTGAAATCGACATACCGACACAGTCTGATGGGACTCCTTGGCCTAAGCATGGTGGTGCTGAGGAATTCTTTACCTTTATAGAGGAAGAACTAAAGCCGACCATTCACCAGACATATAAGATAAACCCGAAAAAACAAACCCTTTTCGGTCATTCTCTAGGCGGATTATTTGTATTGTTCACTCTTTTTTCAAACCCTGCAGCTTTTCAAACGTATATAGCAGGCAGTCCTTCCATTCACTGGAATAAGGAGATCATTCTAGATAAGGAGAAAAAATTTGTGACTCGTCTTGAAAAGGAAGAGATGCATGCTAATCTAATGATTGGAATTGGGGAATTAGAAAGATGGCACAAGACGAATATCGGGGAACTTACAAGAGACCTATCAGAGCGACTTTCGCATTATAAAAAAAGAGGGCTGAATGTCAAATTTATTCAATTTGAGGGGGAGGGTCATGTCTCTGTCCTTCCGCCACTTATTACGAAAGCTATCAATTTTTCCTTACAGACTTAGGAATAAGTAAAGTATATAACCTGATTCGTTTTTAAAGAAAAACCTATTAGTCATAAGAGATTTCATAAAGTATTATCGAATGTGTGGTGAATATACTTCTGGTGGCTACAATCAAGATTTATGGGTCCAAGTACATAATTATTATAGTAAATTTTCAGTTGAAGAAATCCTAAATGTATGGACTTCTTTATATACACATATAGTAAATCTCTTATCAACTATTACAGACAAACAGATGGAACTTCAATGTAAAACGGAAGAACAAAAGACGATAACATTGGAATGGTTAGTTATGGATTATATTGATCATATGAATCATCATTTGCAACAAATATTTGCTAAATAAGAAAAAATTTTGAATGATATATAGGTTGGAGCTTTTGAGATAGATATTAAGGCTTCCTTCACCAAAACTGGCGGCAGAATGAATGAAAAATCCTATTATATTTCCTTATGTTCACCCTTTTTGAGAGCATTTGTAAAAAATGATAAAAATAAGTTGGAGGACTAAATAATGAATCAAGCAGCACAGGCCTACTGGAATGAATATTGGAAAGGACAAGAAAAACCTTTGTCAGTGAGTGCATGGCAATTCGGAGATGATCCCAATTATTTAGCCCAATTAGTAATAAAGGGTATTAAAACAGCTACATGCTCAGGGTATATTTTTTATGAACTGGAAAATGAACCATTGCCGACAGCAGAGGATTATAGCATCATCTTAAACAGTGACAATAAACCTGTAGCCATCATTAAAACGGTGGAAGTTACACTGACACCTATGAACAAGGTGACGGAAGAGTTCGCTTTTGCGGAAGGAGAGGGAGACCGGACATACCGATATTGGTGGGAAACCCATGAAAAATTCTTCAGGCATGAGTTGAATGGAATTGGACGTGAATTTTCAGAAGACATGCTGCTTGTTTGTGAGCGGTTTAAAGTAGTTGATGTGAATAAGGGGGATTAAATAATCGGGCGCTTTTCGGAAAACGAAAAGCGTCTTTTTTAATGTAATGGTCATATTCTTGAATAAGAATAAGTAAAACAAAAGGAAAAAAACGTCGACAGGGGGGATGCTTTGAAAGGAATACCAATCCCACTTATTTTATTAAGTATATTCTTTTTTGTAATATCTTTATGAAAAGTCGTGTTAAACTATCTACAATAAGGGACTATAATAATAGATATTATTCAAGAATAATAACCAACCGTAAGTAGGTGTACTGTATTGGATATCAAGCATTTACAATATTTTATTCAGGTGACAAATTTTAATAGTTTTTCTCGTGCGGCCGATCATTTGTTTATTACACAGCCTACGATTAGTAAAATGATTAAGAACCTTGAGACTGAGTTAGGAGTTACTCTTTTTGATCGCTCGCGGAAGAAGTTAACTTTAACAGATGCAGGGCGTATCATCTTGGAGCAAGCCAAGTTAATTGATCACGCATTTCAAAATTTAGAAACGGAATTAGACAACCTTCTAGGGTTAAAAAAGGGTCATCTTCGGATTGGATTGCCACCCATCTTTGATGCTCATTTTTTTCTTAAAATTATTGGCAATTTCCATGAGAAGTACCCTGGTATTACCTTTCAACTCGTTGAAGACGGTTCAAAGAAAATTGAAGAAGATGTGGAAAGAAATCTTCTTGATATTGGTGTTATTGTCCTTCCAACCAACAATGATGCCTTTCAACATTTCTCATTTATGGAAGAAGATCTGAAATTGATCCTTCATACATCACACCCTTTAGCAAATCGAGACGAAATCGATTTAGCTGAGTTGTCTAATGAATCGTTTATTCTGTTTAATAAGGATTTTGCATTGTACGACCGAATCATTTCTTCATGTAACAGTGTTGATTTCAACCCTCACATAATCTCTGAAAGTACACAATGGTCTTTCATTCAAGACATGGTTGCATGTAAGCTAGGGGTTTCCCTATTGCCGGAAAGCATTTGCCTTCATCTCAACCAACAGGTAAGGGCCGTTAAAGTCGTAAACCCTTCCATTCGCTGGAACCTGGCGATTATTTGGGGGAAAAACCAATATCTCTCTTTAGCTGCTAAGGAATGGTTGGAATTTACTAAAGAAAAGTTAGCAACAGAATATCGGAACAAATAACCAGACGGTTCTTTTATATAGGAGCCGTCTTTTTGTACCTCAAATGACGATAGTAGTTATTCCATAATTGAAAGCATTTACATAGATAAAAGCTATAGTTTAGATAAAATATAACCATTTTACTTCCCTTACTACCGGTCGTACACTTGAATGGAGCAAGAAACACCCTTTAGGAATTGGCATCTTAGATTCTAAATAAGAAAGGAAATAAAAATAATGGAAGCAAAAAAAGCAAATGAAAGCCGCATTATTAATACTGATCAAGTATTGTCATGCGATTTAAATAATTATAATACCCTATTTGGCGGAGTGTTGATGAAAAAGCTAGATAGTGCAGCGACATTATCCGCCCGCAGACATTCAAGAGTAAAAGAATGTGTAACAGCCTCAACAGATTCAATCGATTTTTTATGTCCAATTCATCAGTCAGATTCCGTTTGTATCGAATCTTTTGTAACTTATACAGGAAAAACATCTATGGAAATCTTTTGTAAAGTCATCGCGGAAGACATGATAACTGGGGAGCGCAGAATGGCTGCCACGGCGTTTTTAACCTTTGTGGCGTTAGACGAAGACAAAAAGCCAGTTGAAGTACCTAGCATCCTGCCAGAAACAGAAGAAGAAAAATTCCTTTACAACACTGGTAAAGAACGAGCTGAAATGCGTAAATTGCGTAGGAAGAAAAGTAAAGAACTAGCTGGATACATCAATGTTAAAAAACCATGGGACAAATAAGAGGAGGAAAAATTGATGATAACTTTAACTAGTCTTGATGAGTTAAAAGCCACCAAAGAAGCACTTGAAAAGTTAAAAAAACTTCATCCTAGCCTGTTTGAAAAACTGTTTCATGTCGTTAATTTAACACGGGCCTTACAATTTAAGTATCAATATATGGGATGCATACTCATGGATGAAGATCCAGGCAATAACTTCCCTATTTTTGTGCAAGCCTCCATTCTACGCTTGTATAAACAAGAATTACAAAAATTAAAAGAAGACCCTGAATGTGATGCATTAAAACAAACCTTTGCTACATTCAGACATACTGGATATGAAAAGATCAGTCTTTTAGTACTTGGAGAAACTCCTGAATCATTAGTGGGTGCCTCTTATATTAAATAATGAAAGAATACGGTATCCTCTTTTCTCATATAATAAATGAAAGCCAAGTCCATTAAAACGGATTTGGCTTTCTTTGTTTTTGGGTCATATAGTGGAGTAAGGAGAATTAAGGAAACACAGGTCTGTCCCAAACCCAAGGTGTCATGAACCCCAACTTCAATATATAGAAGAAACCCTCAGAATATCTTCTTTATATGAACAATCATCATGGTTCTTGACCCCTTTTGGGACAGCCCTATGTTTCATTTTTTCTTACTTTTTATCTTGAAATAGTCCTTTCGGGATTTCAGCGTCCCAATTTTTAGGGATATCTAGACGCAGTGCACGGGCTATCACGGCCGCAGTATCTACTACTTCAACCTCATTGGACAACTCGGTGCCAGGTTTAATCGATTGTCCTTTTGCTGCCCAGAAAACAGTCTGTTCTTCTGGAGAACTTCCACCATGACTACCATTGAGTGTCCCACCGTGATCAGCAGTAAGAATGATAAGCGTATCATCCATTAATCCTTCTTCTTCTAAAGCTTGGACTATTTGACCAACTTGCTGATCCGCTTTTTGTACTTGCTCATAAAATTTTGGGGTGTAATAGCCATTACTGTGACCGGCACCATCAACCTCATCCAAATGAACAAAAATGTTACGGGTATTTTGACCTTTTGTTTTGATATAGTCCACCGCTTTTTGTGTTGTAGTTTCATCATTCCTGCCATTTACTTTAAATGCACCTGCAGAATCTTCGATGATTCCTTTATTAATTGGTGACCATGTGGTGAAGGAAGCTTGTTGAAGCATAGGACGCTCTTGTTTTAGCATTTTCATATAGGACGGATAAGGATTTTTCTCAGGATAAGGATTTTTACCGACAATTGCATTGGTCAGTTGATGTTTTGAGGGAACGACTCCATGAAACATGGATCCCCAGTTTTGTGCACTTATAGTCGGCAGCATTGCTTTTGCTTCATAGGTTCCAGCACCTTCGCTTATTAGCTTCTGAATATTTTTTGCGTTAGCTTGTGGGTCTTTTACTGCATTTCCAGCTCCATCGATTCCGATGAATACTACTCGTTTGTAAAGAAATTCGCCCTTGTAAGAAGCTAACTTATCCTGCATCATTTGTATATCAGAGTGATTTACTTTTTTATCATCATTAATATCCGCTTTTTGAGCTTTCCCCCAACGGTGGTCACCTTCATGACTATTTTGATTTTTCAGGATGATTTTTAAATCATCTTTCGTTAACAACCCATCCCCCGACACATCGATGGAGTTAGTTACATGAACCTTGGCTGTAGCTGTTTTGCCACCATCTATGGTTTTGACCGTGATCGTTGCATCGCCAGGTTTTCCAGCAATGATAGTGGGACGTTCGTTAATCATTTCTACCTTCGCTACCGTTTCATCACTAGAGATCCATTCCACCTCTTTTACTGTCGCATCTTTTGGAGAGATAGTCGCTGTTAGTGGCATAGGAGCACCAGCTTTCAGGTTGAGTTCATTCTGATCCAACGAAACCTTTTCCACGGAAATTTCCTCATTTGCATACGCAACGGAAGACATACTTTGTGATAAAACATTATAAGGGATATCTGTGCTTGCTACTGCAACCGACATCGTCATGGTTAATGTTGTACCCACGACTACTTTTTTTAACATATTAGATTTCATTCATTTTCCCTCCAATTTAAAATAATCTTACATGTCAATTGTAGGGAGTGAATGTAAATAAATGAGTCATTTAATGTAAATTTTTCTCGAATATCAGTAAAAAAACACAATAAACAATATAAACAGTCATTTAATTCTTGAAAATTTGTTGTTTTGTGTTGTTTTTGATATTGGAGTTTCCTTTTGATTGAAGAAAATTGGGATCGTGATATCGAAGTAAAAGTACACATAGTACCCTATATGAAAATAAGAAAAATGATAGATTGTTTCTTCGTTCTTTTCACTAGTTCTAATTGAATTTTTCAAGATGTTGTAAAAGAAACTCAGGGGAGGATCCTTTACAAATAAAACTGATATATCCATCTGGTCTAACAACAACGATTCCTTGATCATCAATTCCGAATAGATGCTTAAGATCGGATGAAACTTGGTATATCTGATAAGGTATCTTTTGTTTCATTAATTTTCGATGGAATTCATTGTATTCATATATTTGGTTTGAAAATAGTAAAATGATTAGTTCTATACCACTGTTTAATTCAAATAATTTGAAGTCATTTATCAGCACATTAGGTGCTCGATCACCGGCATTAATAGATTTTTTTCTCTTAAATTTGATTGGAGTATTTGATTTTAACCCCTTTCTTTCCCCCACTATTGAACTCGAACGATAATGGATTCCAACTTGTGATAGGGTATTTACAAGTCTTAACTTTACTTTATTGATAGAAGTGACCTTTGGAGCCATTATATTGCGTATGAATTGAAATAAATGGCTTTCTTTTAGGATCATTCTTGTGGCAAGCTCGGTTCCCTTAATAAGGGAAGACCAGACAGGTTCTCTTTCTTCTGTATAACTATCTAGCAAGTCTGGTGAACACTGATATTTCAAGACATAAGCTAACTTCCAGCCTAAATTGAATGAATCTTGCATGCCTGTGTTCATACCTTGAGCACCAACCGGAGAATGGATGTGAGCGGCATCCCCAGCCAAAAAAACTCGACCCATATTCCCTTTTTTTACTTTTCTTTGGTTTACTTGAAACCTTGATGTCCAAGACGGACTATGAACAATTGTTTCTTTAGAACCTACTTCATCTATAACGCTTTGGATTTCTTCAAGTGTAACAGGTGAATTAGGATTCACTGTGTCTTCTGTAGTGATCATTATTCGATGTTGCCCATCTTTCATGGGAAAATAAGCAACAAACTTTCCATTTTTAACAAATGCAAAAATTTCATTATGTGGGAGATTCGAATCTACAATTAAATCAGCTAGAGCAAAGTGTTGATGAATGGTTATACCTTCGAAATTTAATTTCAATGAATGACGTACTAAGCTATGTGCGCCGTCGCAGCCAACTAAATATTTAGCTTTTATTGTATTCTCGTTACCATCTGAATTTAATAATATAGCTTCAACGCCTGTATTATCATGAGTAAAACTCAACAATTTTGTGTTCCATTCAACGTCTCCTCCAAAACTCTTACATTGTGAATATAAAATATCCTCTGTTATATTCTGTGGAATCATCAAAACAAAAGGAAACGGACTTTTTAATTTATTGTTAAAATCTAATCTAGCCAATAAGACTTCCCCAGAATAAGCATTAAAAGTACCTGTTGGATGCCCCCGTCTTATAAACTCTTCAGCCACTCCCATTCGTTCTAGATGCTCAAGAGTTCTTGCCATCACTCCAAGAGCTTTTGTTTGAGTAGAAGTACTTTCTGCTTTGTCGATCACTTTACAGCTAACACCGAAACGAATTAATTCACATGCAAGGGTTAGCCCAGTGGGTCCTGCTCCTGAGATGAGTACATCAACATCGTATTGAACTTGTTTATTCATATCATATACTCCTTTTTTGATGAGTTGAGGACTAGTAATCTTGATGGAAAAGAAAATCAAGATGGTTAAGGAAAACATCCACAAATTAATATCGCCTTAAACATCAACTAATGAACAGCTATATAGAAGTAACAACGGTAAAAACCATTAGCATGCAGCTCTACATAAAGTTTATAAACGGCTTTTGAAATGTCTCTAAACCATATAAAACAAGTAATAGTGTTATTTAATCAAGAAAATTCCTAAAGATTTTAAAGGTAGATGTCAACCTAAAGGCTCCTCTAATACGTACCACCTTTCATACTATGACGATATAGTCCAGATCTATAACCTGCTTTTTTATATTTCTAGTAGACATAGATAAACGTTTGATGTGATCTCAAACTTTCCACTGGGCCTCACGGAATCTGACATTCCTCGTCACTCCACATTCCTTCTAACGAAATTTATCAGCATTTCTTCGTTACTCATAGATTCATAGATTAAAATTATTCAAGTTTACAGTTTTCACGATAAATATTGATATGTAATGCTTTGTCGCTTTATGAGTGGAATCTTAAAAGATGACAAATCATGTTTTCTGGCTGTTGATCATGATGTTCAATGTAAAGAAACTAGTAGAAACCAATTCTATTCATCTAAAAATAGGATTTCCCCTTTAAAATGTGTAAGTTTTTCAAAAAAGATAGTTGGACGAACTATACCACTAATTTACAAATACATACGCTATAGTAGACAAGTTATTTATAGCTTGCCCATCTATAGGAAAGAAGGTTGCTATATGAATCTTTGGAAATGTCTATTTTGTAATTATGAATGTGAAAAGCCTAAGAAGCATTGTAAACGATGTAATGCCTATAATCCTTGGAAAAAGATTGAAGAATTAGAATTGGATCTGGATATATCATCTGATTCCAATGCGGAGGCTAATGCTGCGGCTGAGGCTGAAGCAGAAGCGGAAGCAGAATCTGAAGCAGAAGCGGAAGCAGAAGTGGAAGTGGAATCTGAAGCAGAGGCAGAAGCGGAAGCAGAGGCAGAGGCAGAGGCAGAAGCAGAAGCAGAAGCGGAAGCAGAAGCAGAGGCGGAAGCGGAAGCGGAAGCAGAAGCGAAAGCGGAAGCAGAAGCGGAAGCAGAAGCAGAGGCAGAAGCAGAGGCAGAAGCAGAGGCAGAAGCAAAGGCAGAAGCAGAAGCAGAAGCGGAAGCAGAAGCAGAGGCGGAAGCGGAAGCAGAAGCAGAGGCGGAAGCGGAAGCGGAAGCGGAAGCAGAAGCGAAAGCGGAAGCAGAAGCGGAAGCAGAAGCAGAGGCAGAAGCAAAGGCAGAAGCAGAAGCAGAAGCAGAAGCGGAAGCAGAGGCGGAAGCGGAAGCAGAAGCGGAAGCAGAAGCAGAGGCGGAAGCAGAGGCAGAAGCAGAGGCAGAAGCAGAAGCGGAAGCAGAAGCAGAAGCAGAGGCAGAGGCAGAAGCAGAAGCAGAGGCAGAGGCAGAGGCAGAAGCAGAAGCAGAGGCAGAAGCGGAAGCAGAAGCAGAAGCAGAAGCAGAGGCAGAAGCGGAAGCGGAAGCAGAAGCAGAAGCAGAAGCAGAGGCAGAAGCGGAAGCAGAAGCAGAGGCAGAAGCAAAGGCAGAAGCGGAAGCAGAAGCAGAAGCAGAAGCGGAAGCAGAAGCAGAAGCAGAGGCAGAAGCGGAAGCGGAAGCGGAAGCAGAGGCAGAAGCAGAAGCAGAAGCAGAGGCGGAAGCGGAAGCAGAAGCGGAAGCAGAGGCAGAAGCAGAAGCAGAGGCAGAAGCAGAGGCAGAGGCAGAAGCAGAAGCAGAAGCGGAAGCAGAGGCGGAAGCGGAAGCAGAAGCGGAAGCAGAAGCAGAGGCAGAAGCAGAAGCGGAAGCAGAAGCAGAAGCAGAAGCAGAGGCAGAGGCAGAGGCAGAAGCAGAAGCAGAGGCAGAGGCAGAAGCAGAGGCGGAAGCAGAAGCAGAGGCAGAAGCGGAAGCAGAAGCAGAGGCAGAAGCAGAGGCAGAAGCAGAAGCGGAAGCAGAGGCAGAGGCAGAAGCAGAGGCAGAGGCAGAAGCAGAGGCAGAAGCAGAAGCAGAGGCAGAAGCAGAAGCAGAAGCAGAAGCAGAGGCAGAAGCGGAAGCAGAGGCAGAAGCAGAAGCAGAAGCAGAAGCGGAAGCAGAAGCAGAGGCAGAAGCGGAAGCGGAGGCGGAAGCAGAGGCAGAAGCAGA
>JANAVG010000001.1:0-112834 GCA_024213275.1 Rossellomorea sp. BNER | reverse complement strand
GCAGAAGCAGAAGCAGAAGCAGAAGCAGAGGCAGAAGCAGAGGCAGAAGCGGAGGCAGAAGCAGAGGCAGAAGCAGAGGCAGAAGCAGAAGCAGAAGCAGAAGCAGAAGCAGAGGCAGAAGCAGAGGCAGAAGCGGAGGCAGAAGCAGAGGCAGAAGCAGAGGCAGAAGCAGAAGCAGAGGCGGAAGCAGAAGCAGAGGCAGAAGCAGAGGCGGAAGCGGAAGCAGAGGCAGAAGCAGAGGCGGAAGCGGAAGCAGAAGCGGAAGCAGAGGCAGAGGCAGAAGCGGAGGCAGAAGCAGAAGCGGAAGCAGAAGCAGAAGCGGAAGCAGAAGCAGAGGCAGAAGCAGAGGCGGAAGCGGAAGCAGAAGCAGAAGCAGAGGCAGAAGCAGAGGCAGAAGCGGAAGCAGAAGCAGAGGCAGAAGCAGAAGCAGAGGCAGAGGCAGAAGCAGAGGCAGAAGCAGAGGCAGAAGCAGAAGCGGAAGCAGAGGCAGAAGCAGAGGCAGAAGCAGAGGCAGAGGCAGAAGCAGAAGCAGAAGCAGAAGCAGAGGCAGAAGCAGAAGCAGAGGCAGAAGCAGAAGCAGAGGCAGAGGCAGAAGCAGAAGCGGAAGCAGAGGCAGAAGCAGAGGCGGAAGCGGAAGCAGAAGCAGAAGCAGAAGCAGAAGCAGAGGCAGAAGCAGAAGCAGAGGCGGAAGCGGAAGCAGAAGCAGAAGCAGAAGCGGAAGCAGAGGCAGAGGCAGAGGCAGAAGCAGAGGCAGAAGCGGAAGCAGAGGCAGAAGCGGAAGCAGAGGCAGAAGCGGAAGCAGAGGCAGAGGCAGAAGCAGAGGCAGAAGCAGAAGCAGAGGCAGAGGCAGAAGCAGAAGCGGAAGCAGAAGCAGAGGCGGAAGCGGAAGCAGAAGCAGAAGCAGAAGCAGAAGCAGAAGCAGAGGCAGAAGCGGAAGCAGAAGCAGAGGCAGAGGCAGAAGCAGAGGCAGAGGCAGAAGCAGAAGCGGAAGCAGAAGCAGAGGCGGAAGCGGAAGCAGAAGCAGAAGCAGAAGCAGAAGCAGAGGCAGAAGCGGAAGCAGAAGCAGAGGCAGAGGCAGAAGCGGAAGCAGAATCTGAATCTGAAGCAGAAGCAAACGCCGGACACAATACCTTTACAAATGGAAACAATACCATTATCAACGTGACTGATAATAGTGCTGCATTAATCGCTATGCTATCTACACTTAGTATGATGGAAGGCTTAAAAGGAAATCAGAATTCAGGAAGTACAGACTCCCTAATCTCGAACCTCACTCATACACTGAACGGAATGCTAAAAGAAGAAAACAGTAATCGTAAAGCTATCCTTGATGCTATTAATTCTCTCAAAAAAGAGTAAAAAAATTTAAGAATAGGAGGAGATTATATGTCAAAAACAATGATCTCACGCTGTACGATTAAAAAGAAGAAGAATAATGATAATCTATATGTAAAAGTTAAAAATCAGAACCTAAACCTTAGCCGCCAAATCACTATAAATGCATACAGTAAAGACTCCTCACCAAAAGAACTTTTACCTGTTTATTTAGATGATCAACCTACACAGCAAGATACACTAGAGCCTGAAGCCGAGAAAGTCTATAGAATAGATGTATCGAATGTAGAGGGAAAGGTTAAGTTTGAAATTATTCAAAAAAAAGGAAGCACAGGAATCAAGGTCTCCAGAAACAACAAAAATTCAACTTCTGTAGAAATTCAACTTAAATAAAAAGTCATAAAACTTTGAAGCTGACGCTAAAAGGATACTTTAAGTGATCTTTTAGGTCAGCTTCTTCTGCTTTGGTTATATGTGGGGTAACCGCTTCCCTTTTAAGGTTTGAACGTAAAAAGGAAAGCGTCTTTCTTCATGAATTCGACCATATAATGGATTGAGTGGTTTTTAGGCGAAGTGAAATTACTACATTTTAAAACAAAGAAGAAAAACGTCTCCCTCAGAAAATGAAGAAAGTAATCTATTTTTTCAATCAAACTATATCCGATTAGGAGGTAGTGAAAATATGAAAATTGTTCAGTTTAAGGTGGAGGGTCCATATTTTTATAAAACGATTGAATTATATGGTTTTCTTTTTGGAACCGATCCAATAGCCATGGAAAAACAATTTCAGCTTCATTCTCAATATCCAAATTTTGAAGGATATTTGATGATAAAAGATAATCAAGTGGCAGGATATATTTATGGATACACTTCTGTCAGAGGTCAATATTATCATGATCTATTGGCTAATCATTTACACCCCTATACTGGATGGGTGAAGGACTGCATGGAGCTAGCGGAACTAGGTGTTCATCCTCAATACAGAAGGCAGGGAATTGCAAAGCAGCTCATTCATACTTTATGTCAAAATAGACGAGAAAAAACAGCTGTATTAACGGCTCGAAAAAATAATAGTAATGCGATTTCGTTTTACCAAAAGCGAGGCTGGGTGATTATTCGCGAGGGATTCTATCCAAATGTGCCTCACGAATTTATCATTATGGGGAAGGTGTTGAGGTAAAGATTGGATGGAGCCTTGAAAAAGAGTGGAGGCGAAATGGCGGGATCCAAAGCGGCCGATCGTACCGTGATTTTGTGTTAAAGAAGAAATGACAGCATTAAAAGCAGCCGGTCGTACTGTGATATTGATCGAAAGCCGAAATGCCGTTATTAAAAGGGAAGGATCGTACCGTGATATTGTGTGAAAGCTGAAATGACGGCATCAAAAGAGCAGGATCGTACCGTGATATTGTGTGAAAGGAGAAATGGCGGCATCCGAAGCGATTGATCGTACCGTGATATTGATCGAAAGGAGAAATGACGGCATCAAAAGGGAAGGATCGTACCGTTATATTGTGTTAAAGGGGAAATGGCGGCATCCGAAGCGATTGATCGTACCGTGATATTGATCGAAAGGAGAAATGACGGCATCAAAAGGGAAGGATCGTACCGTTATATTGTGTTAAAGGGGAAATGGCGGCATCCGAAGCGACTGATCGTACCGTGATATTGATCGAAAGGAGAAATGACGGCATCAAAAGGGAAGGATCGTACCGTAATATTGTGTTAAAGGGAAATGACGGCATCCGAAGCGACTGATCGTACCGTGATATTGGGAGAAAGCTGAAATGACGGCATCTAAAGTGACTGATCGTAGCGTGATATTGTGTGAAAGGGGAAATGGCGGCATCTAAAGTGACTGATCGTAGCGTGATATTGGGAGAAAGCTGAAATGGCGGCATCCAAAGCGACCATTCGTTCCGTGATATTGACCGAGAGCCGTAATGACGGCATCCTAAGCGGCCATTCGTTCCGTGATATTGACCGAAAACCGAAATGACGGCATCCAAAGCGACCAATCATACCGTGATATTGACCAAAAACCGAAATGACGGCATCCAAAGGAACAAATTGAAGCCTAGTAAATTAATTAAAGGTCCTAGGATTTCAGAGAAATTCTGTTAAAAATAATTAATCATTATTCACATAATGTGAGGATTTACCTCGTCTAATTAGTATGAAGTTGTTTGTAAGAACATTTCGAATGGTTTTTTTGTCCTTAATGGTGTTACACCATTCATATATATCGCTAATGGTAATTTTGCTTTTTGGAAAAAGTAGCTTAAACTCTTCTACATTCCTTAAAACAGCAGATTCGTATTCTTCTCTGCCACCACAACTACTACATATTAAGGTTGTTTTCTTAAGATGATTATAAAATGTTTGACAAACTGGACAGGTCATACCTTTTTTAAGTTGATCATAGTGGTATTCAGGTAACCGATTGAAAGGTGTCTCTTTTAAATGAAGAGATAATAATTGTTTCGCTAATTTTGAGTGGGTATCTTTTATGTTAGACGGCCGCTTTTTCATTTTATCCATGAAGCGATTAAGCTGTGTTGGGAAAATAATGGGTAGATTTAGAGGTGATTGATATAGATGGAATTCAGGGTTTACGAAGATGAGGTATGATTCAATGGAGATGTTAAATCCAAGGTCCTGAAGTAATCGTCGAAATAAGGATTCATTTCTTTGCAATTGAAGCAAGGGATTCTTTATTTCCGTTCTTGATATTGAATACCACCTATCTCCTTCGATAAAAAAGTCACTTTCATAGTTCTTGACTTCGAAAATGTAAATCGTATTTGAGGAAATGATCAACGAATCGATTTGAAATAATGTGTTGTTATATTCTAGCAGTAGATCGTTTAAAACGATCCTGTCATTTGAGAGTGGCTTTATCCATTCATCAAATTTTTCCTCCCCTTTGTAGCCTTTTTCAAGGTTCAAATAGTAATTTTCTTCTTTGGCTGCTAAAGCATACGAACATTTAAAGATCTCAGAATCTTTAATTCTAATGACTCGTAGCGAGGCTTCATAATCAATATACATATCTCCTTTCTTATACCTTAATAATATGTCCTCTTTAAAATATTTACAAGCATGTCAAAACCCCAGGATGATGGATGCGAATCCTCTTTTTTGAATAGATTATCTTCTATTAAGTCATCTTAACAATAAAGGAGATGATCATATGCCGCGTGAAAATGAAAATTCACATGTTGAAACAACTCCTCATTTTGATGGGGAAAAAGAAGGGGTTATTAATGACCCTACAGCATCTGCTGGGTCAACGATTGGGATTCAAGTGGATACTAAAGGGGAGTTCAAACAGGAAAGAAATCCATTCCAATACATTCCTAAACAGGACGAAGAAATGAAGCATTTCGATGAATTAATGGGCGGAAATAAGGTAAAAGAGGAAGAAAGCAGGTGATCCAATATGGGTGATTGGAATGAACAAGCTGCACCCAATAACAATTTAAGGGCAGCACAAATCCGTACTTCAAATTTAGTTTCTAAAAAAGAACAGGATGCAAAAGATAAAAATAGAAAAAATAAGAAATCATGACCCTATGGTTATGATTTCTTATTTTAGATTTGATAAAGTACGGTACCACTAATATTCTATAATCGTATATTATAAGAAAATCTGTCCAGATTCCTCACTTAAAACCTTGAAGATCAGACCAAAAGAATATCTCTAATTTCCTGTTCGGTAAGTGTTGATAAATTATCTTGATCTGGTTGAATAATCTCCTCAATTAGGTTCATCTTTTTCTCTTGAAGCTGATTCATTTTTTCCTCAATTGTTCCATGAGTTAAAAGCTTTATCACTTGAACCTTATTTTTTTGTCCCATACGATGTGCACGATCGGCTGCCTGTTGCTCTACAGCTGGATTCCACCAAAGATCATATAGAATAACCGTGTCTGCTCCGGTTAGATTTAGCCCTGTTCCGCCAGCTTTTAATGATATAAGAAACAGGTCACTTTCCCCATTGTTAAACCGATGACAAAGTTCTACACGCTCTGCAGAGGGAGTATGGCCATCCAAGTAGAAATGGTTAAATCCCTTGTGAGCTAATTCGCGACTGATGATCTCAAGCATTTTGGTGAATTGTGAAAATATCAGGATTCTTCTTCCCGTACTATGGCACTCTTCCACGATAGCCATTAATTGCTCAAATTTTGCTGAGCTTCCCTCATAACCATCAATAAATAAGGCAGGATGGCAGCACAGTTGACGAAGACGGGTCAAACCAGCAAGAATTTTGAATCGATTTTTTTGAAAGGTATCCTTGTCTAGATGCTTTAATGTTTCGTATTTCAGTTTTGCCAAATAGGCTGCATATAACTTTTTCTGTTCTGGAAGTAAATCGGAGATATGAATCGACTCGATTTTCTCCGGCAATTCCTTCAATACATCCTCCTTTAAACGACGAAGGATAAAAGGGTTGACGATTTTTGCTATTGTTTTACGAGGTAGATCTTTAAAGGCTTTTCTCTCTGGTAATAGATTTGGAAACACTACATAAAAAATAGACCATAGATCATCTATAGAGTTCTCCACCGGTGTGCCGGTAAGAGCAAATCGATAATCAGCTTGAATTTTTTTAACCGCTTTTGCCGTTTGGGTCGTGTGATTCTTGAAAGCCTGTGCCTCGTCCAGGATTAAAGTATGGAAAGATTGTTTAAGATACATATTAAGGTCCATGCGCAATAAAGGGTAAGAGGTGATGATAACATCTGCTTGGTTAGCATCCTTGAATTTGGAATTCCTTTCTGTTTTGCTGCCATCAACAATAACAGCCTGTAATTCAGGTGCAAATTTGTTCAGTTCATTTAACCAGTTATAGACTAGAGAAGAAGGTGTCACAACTAAGACTGGCTGTTTTTCTCGTTTTCTAATTTCGGAAAGGACTGAAACAATGTAAGTGATGCTTTGCAGCGTTTTACCTAATCCCATATCATCTGCCAGAATTCCACCGAATTTATAATGTGCTAAAGTCTTTAACCATCGCACCCCGAATTGTTGATAATTTCGAAGAACGGGATTTAAGCTATCGGGAATCTTAAATTCTAGGTTATCCGGACTTTGCAAGTTTTCCAAGATCTTACGAAAGGATGTCCCTTTGGTAAGAATACTCCCTTGAAAGGACTCTATTTTATGGAGGCCACGGATGACCGATGTCCGGATTTCCTCTCCATTTAAATCTTCTTTGTCCATCCCCATAGTATTCAAGAACTGGTTCATTTCTTGAAAAACCTTATTTTCCAAAGATACTAACCTACCATCCTTTAACCGATAATATTTGCTTTTTTCTTTAAGGGAAAGTAAGACATCGCGAATTTCCGATTCTGGGATTCCCTGCATATCAAATTGGAAAATGAGCCAATCGGTTCGTTCATCTACTTCCACTCTAACTTTCGGAGGAGATTTCATCGTATATACTCGATCCTTAACAGCAGTGGAGGCATAAATCTCAATCTTCTTTTTTAACTTCGGAACTATATGATTCAAAAAATGGTATTCTTCCTCCTCATTATGCAAAAAGTAACCACTATCTGTCTTCGTAAAGGAGCTGTCTTCCATAAGCTGCATAATTTCCTGTTCCCTAACCCCATTTCTTCTGAATAACGGACCTGATGCCGAATTTTCTTCTAATGGATTTATGATAAGGTTTCCATAATGAAATTCTAGACCAGCCAGCAGTCGATTCTTCACTCTATCCAAAAATAGTTTCCCTTTAAAGGGAGTGTTCATCATACTGTCGGATACTACTTGGGCAATTCGAACATTCCCCAGTTTCATAAAACCGGGCATCACCTTCTCCATGAAATTCACCATTTGTTCGGAGGGGATTTGGAAATAATATTGACCGGAAGCTTCTAACATTTGCTTTAGCTCTAGGAGACGCTTGCAATCTGCAGCTGGAAGTTTATAGAGCTTTCCTTCAAAAAGGACATAATTGTACGTTCCCATCACAATAATACGGTCTAATCCTCTAACAGATAGTTGATAACCCTCATCATTACTTTCGTCAAAAGCAAATTCCAATGGTATTGTCTCATTCGATACATGAATTCCATCATATGTACTTTTATCATGTTCAAGGTTTACTAAAGGTGCTGCGGAGAGAAGTTGAAGAATCTTTTCCCATGAAGAGGGGGGAATGAGGATCCATTTGTCACCGATCGACCAATCCCGACCATGATCATGCTTCAAAGTATCAAAATACATCTTTTCTTCCTGAAGAAGATAAGTTAATTGCTTGAATACAGCATCATTTTCTCTGCTAAATCTATGAAGATCAGGATTATAGGTAAAGTTCTCTGAAAGGACGTAGTTTTCTCGATGTTCAACATGCATAAGAAATTTATTGAAATCATGCACCCTATATCGATGTGAACGACCAACCTTTATTTCTATCCCAAACAGATCTTTCTTGTTAGGAAAGATTAATGTTTTACAAGTAAATTCAACATCCATTACAGCCCTATTATCATGGTGGTATTGATGGCTGATGGGAAGTACTGGTTTATCCTCAAAGAGGTGAAGGATTTCGTTTGCCAATTGAACATCCTTGGTCATCGCAGGATTTTGTTTAGGAACAGAGTTATGCATTTCATAGGTTCCTTCAGATGAATCTAGGAGGTCGCTGCTGTTTGAAGAAGATGAAATAATTTTCGGTATGCCATTTACTTGAAAATCATGTAAACAGATAAGTACTGCCGCAATATGTTGACAATATTTATGATATGAAGCCAATTTGGGACAAGTGCATTCAGCATAAATGTTTCCGTTTTTCTCCTTTTCGATCATCACATGGAATAGATGATTTCCCTTAACACTAGCTTCGATAATAGGATGATTGGGATTGTAATTCTTGAAAGTCACTTTCTTTTCCTGAAAGTACTTTTTTCCTTTTTTATATGAAACCTCTCCACACAGCTGCTTGATTCTGCGCTGATTCAAAAAATAATTCATCGACTTGCTCCTTCGGTATCGGAATGGCAGAAAAAATGTATGCGCATGCATATAAAAGTAATTCGTTTTTTAGGAGAGAATACTCAAAATCCTTGTTTCTACTTTTGATTCATCACTCGTTAATACATCCGTAATAATCTCAGATATTCCAGGGAGTGTCTCTTTGTAGGCACATTTTCCTTCTGAAGTTAATTTGACTATTGCACATCTTCTATCTTTTTCAGATAATTGTCGCTTAACTGTATGGCACGTTTCTAATCTTGAAATAAGACGAGAAATGGCACTTTGGCTTAAGTTAACCCGACTCTCCAGCTGTTGGATTGTCAATCCAGTATGTTGATTTGCATCCAAAATAGAAATGACTGTGAATTCACTAACTGATAAATTATATTGAGTCTTAAGGTATTCTTCTAATCGATTATTCATCTTCGCAGAAAGACTATTAATGACTGCCCAAGTTTTCAAAGCATCTTCCACATTCATCACCGTTATCTATAAAATTTAATTGCTTATTTACAGTACCATCTATTAAATACAGTTTCAATTCGAAAAATGAAAGATATGGTAAATATTTGGACTTTGTTTTTATAGGCTATGATATTACTATGTTGAATGACCCAGTACTTCTAAGGTGATTTCTTCTTTTCATATCGGTTGAAATAAGATTACTTCCCAGTGTTAGATTGTCATTGTCTTCCATAAAACCTTATGTTAAAATACCCGATAAAGAAGGTGTTTTAAATGAAATATATACAATTTGGAAAACTCGTTAGAAAACTTAGCTCCCTACAAATGTATACGATGAAGCGTTGTACGGAGCTTAATCAGGAAGCGTAATGTTTCCTATATTCATCGGCTTATAGTCTTTAAAAGTGTAGTTTTACTACGCTTATTTAATAATGACTATTTGCTGATGAATAATAGATTAAAGGGCCATAGACAATGCTTTGTCTATGGCCCTTTGTTATAGCTGTTTCAATGAGTTTATTTACCAAATTGAAGTGGTTATGTAGGTGTATCTTAAGATACAAAAAACAAAGCAGAGGGCTAGCGTCCTAAAGGCGCTACCCCTCTGCTTTTTTATTTTGAGGAAAAGAGGAAATTAGCGATGAGCTTACTTGAAGTTAAAAATTTAACACATAGTTTTATAGATAAAACACTATATGAAAATGCTTGCTTTAACTTGTATAAAGGGGAACACATGGGAATCGTTGGCCAAAATGGATCGGGTAAAAGCACTCTCCTTAAAATTTTGTTAGGAGAAATCATTCCGGACAAAGGGAGCGTAAAATGGCAGCCAGATATTCAAATTGGCCATCTTGACCAATACGCCGAAATCAATGAAAATCAAACGATTTTAGAATACCTGAAAACGGCATTTAGTGATTTGTTTGAACTCGAAAAAAGAATGAACGTGCTTTATCAGGAAAGTGCCATTACTGGTCATAATGACTCATTACTGCAAGCCGCAGAATATCAAGAGCAACTTGAAGTCTGTGACTTTTATTCAATAGACAGCAAAATCAATAAAATTGTTTCTGGTTTGGGGATCAACGCTATTGGAATGGACCGGACTATCCATGGGTTAAGTGGTGGGCAGCGGGCAAAAGTGATTCTTGCAAAGCTGCTGCTTGAAAAACCGGAAGTCTTATTGCTAGATGAGCCAACAAATTTTCTTGATAAGGAACATGTTGAATGGCTTTCAAATTATTTAATGGTGTTCGACAGTGCATTTATTGTGGTTTCCCATGATTATGAGCTGTTAGAAAAAATTTCATCATGTATAGGTGATTTAGAATTTGGAACCATCAAAAAATACTATGGGAAATACTCGGATTTTCTACGTCAAAAGGAACACTTGCGCAAGGATTATATCCGTCAATATAACGCCCAACAAAAGAAGATCGAAAAAACGGAAGAATATATCCGAAGAAATATTGCCGGAGTCAATTCTAAAATCGCCCAAGGTCGTAAGAAACAACTTGAAAGGATGGAGCGAATGGGTCCACCTGTTTTTGCTCATAAACCAACCATCCGTTTTCGTGAGCTGCCCCTTTCTTCACAGACGGTACTAAAGGTAGATAATCTTGAAATCGGGTATGATTCCTCACTTTTACCGAAAATAAATTTTTCAGTTATAGGAGGACAAAAGCTCGTAATTACCGGTTTTAATGGAATAGGAAAATCTACTTTACTAAAAACCTTGATTAGACAAATTCCGGCCGTTTCCGGGGACTTCCGGTTTGGGGAACAAATAAAAGTCGGATATTACGAGCAAGATTTAATTTGGGAAAATGGTGTCATGACACCAATTGAGATAATCTCTGAACAGTTTCCTAAGCTTACCATAAAGGAGATTCGTCACCATTTGGCACAATGCGGGGTGAGAGATACTAATGTTTCACAAGCAATCAGTACGCTAAGTGGTGGAGAGCAATCAAAAGTAAAATTGTGTCGACTGTTACTCTCTCCTTGTAACTTTCTGATTATGGACGAACCGACCAATCACTTGGATGTGGAAGCAAAAAAAGCTTTGCAGTCTGCTTTGGTACAGTTCAGCGGAAGTATCATACTTGTTTCTCATGAAGAAAAGTTCTATCACGAATGGGTAGATGATGTTCTTGACATAGGTAATGCAGGATAAATTTCCGTTAAAAAATTTGGTAATTAAGACTAGGGGTAATGAAATTATGTATGACAATGATAACAATTGGAAAAGAAAAATGGTTCTGTTCCTGACAGCGCAAACCATTTCATTATTTGGTTCGTCGCTGGTTCAGTATGCAATCATTTGGTATATCATTCTGACGACATCCTCAGGGATTATGATAACGATTTCCACAATTTGCGGTTTTCTTCCTCAAATAGCAATATCGTTATTTGCCGGCGTATGGATTGACCGTTATAACCGCAAGAAAATAATCATGCTGGCCGATGGGATGGTTGCGTCCGCAACGTTGATTCTGGCCATATTATTCATAGCGGGCTTTCATCATATTTGGCTGCTTTTCATTGTTTTGCTGATCCGTTCAGCAGGGACTGGGATACAAACTCCAGCTGTATTTGCTTTGATTCCTCAGATTGTCCCGAAAGATAAACTCATGAAAGTGAATGGAGTGAACAGCAGTATTACATCTTTGATCATGTTTCTTTCTCCGGGAGCAAGTGGAGCCATCCTCTCCTTCGCCACCATTGAAACGACGTTGTTTATTGATGTTATCACGGCAGTCGTTGGGATTGGGATCATGCTTACGATTTCCGTGCCAATACCTTCTACTAGAAAGCATACGTCCAAACTGCACGACATTAAACAAGGATTTGTATATTTAAAAAACAATGCATTTATCAAAAGACTGCTTATTTTCCTTATTATCGTAATGATCTTAATCAGTCCTTCTGCCTTTTTAACGCCTTTGTTGGTGAGCCGTTCCTTTGGTGCAGAAGTGTGGAAACTTACGGCAAGCGAGATGACTTTCAGCGCAGGAGCTATGGTTGGTGGACTATTGATTGCAGCATGGGGAGGTTTTCGAAATCGGATGCTGACAACGTCGTTAGCTTGTGGGCTATATGGATTATTGATGGTTGGACTTGGCATTGCACCGGTATTTTTAGTGTACTTGCTGTTTAACTTTTTGATTGGTATAACAATGCCTTGCTTCAATGCTCCGATAACGGTTTTATTGCAGGAAAGAGTGGAGCCTTCCATGCACGGCAGGATGTTTAGTCTTGTACAAATCTCGAATTCATGTGCTTTGCCGTTAGGAATGGTTTTATTTGGACCATTAGCAGATATAGTAAAGGTCGAGAGCTTGTTAATAAGCGCAGGAATAGTAGTGATTGCTTGTGCTCTTTACGCAATGTACAGTAAACGTTTTTTTGCATAATAAAGGATAGGGCGTAATTCTTTTATTAGAAATGCGCTCTTTCTTAATGGAGGGGATTAGTAAAATGATTTTCATGGGGGATTGATCATTGAAATACATAGAGTTCAGTATCGGGACCATTGGTTGATTAGAACAGAAACAGAGTTGAAAAGATGGTACTGAATAGGAGGAAGAAGGGATGATTTGACTAATTAAATTCCAATCATTTTATTTTAGAATTGGATAGGTAAAATAGTGATTATTATCACAGATAATTGTAGGTAAGGTAATCCTTATTAAATAGGAAGAAAATAAGAAGAAAAAAGATAATATAAGGTGGGTAAAGAATGTACGGAGTTATAGCATTATTTGATGAAAGAACTGAACAAATGATCAAAGATATTTGGAGAGAATTAAGTGAAAAGTCCATATCTTTTTATGCAGAAGAAGTAGAGGATAGAAAACCTCATATTACTTTAGCAAGCTATAAAGATCTAAATTGCATTGAATATATCAAACAACTAGATGTCTTTTATGAGAATAAATCAGAAATTGATATAACCTTTAATACAATAGGAACGTTCTTAAACTCAGGAGCCTTATTTTTCTCCCCAATTGTAACGAAAGAACTGCTGGAATTTCATTCTCAGTATCATAAACATTTTAAAGGGTTCAATGACAACCCAAATTCATTGTACTTGCCAAACAAATGGATCCCTCATTGTACACTGGCAAATAGGTTATCAACTGAAAATTTATCAGCAGCTTTTAATTACTGTTTAACAAGAAATGGCACCATATATGGAAAAATAAAAGAAGTTTCCCTAATTGAAGTGACGAATAGAAATAAAGTACCTCAAATTTATTCAAAGGTTTTAAAAGAATTATAATAGGTCTATACGAAAATATTTTTGAAGATTCTCAATAAAGGAATCATTCATATGCAGAATAAAGTTAATGAATTGGGAAGCTGATTTAATTATTTTGCTATTTCTTTGTTAAATTCTTCTTTTTTAACAATTTCTTTTTCAGTTGGGATTTCCCATGCAAATTTATTTTTTGAAAGGGCTTGTGCAATTTAGTTAGATAGGTTCCTGTCCACACACTAGGTACTTGTCCTACATATCATAAGGTATAAAGAAGAAAGGAGTAGTTAAATTGAGAAATGAATATCAAAAGCCAATCATGGGGAAAGCACAAAAGCCAGTAATGGGGCAACAACAAATGCCAAGTTATCCAAGTGCTAACTGTGGTTATCCACAAGTAATGCCTGCCCAACAGAAACCGACTCAAACGGCGCCAGCACAATATAGCCCAATGAAGCAAAATACTCAGTTTACTGGTCAGGATGTCATCGTACCGATGGTTCATCCAAGCCATACCACACATGTTAATCAAACTAACTTCAAATATATGCATTCGTATCCTCATACACAGTCAGTGGTTAATCAAGCAACACATAAACATTTTTGTGTAGATCAACAACCAATCCAAAATCATTGTATACCACGTCCTCCGTGTAAACCTAAATGGTGTTAATTAACAGTTTATTGGTTATTCTAACCCGAAAGTAGTAGGAGCCCTTCTGATTCGAGAGGGGCTTTTTACTTACAAAACATTTTCTACTATAAATATAGGCTGCAGATAAATAAGATGAAGTTTATCCCCACAAAAAAATTGATATAAATATTCCGATTAAGCCTATGAAATAAGCAACTAAGTTCATGGATGATTATGGTAAAATGAATAGCGGGAGGGATTATTATGTTATTAGCATCAGCCCATGGTGGGTTTAATATTGGTGATATCATCTTTCAATTAACGATGTTATTAATCGTCATAGGAATCCCTTTGGTGCTTATTTTAACCTTTTTCGTTTTTAGTAGAAGAAATAAGCGTTTAAATCGAATAGAGGAAAAGTTAGATAAATTACTATCGGATAAAAAAAATAAAAAATGATAAAACGTCAATTATTCATTTTAGGGGGGGCCCATGTACACATACGAATCGTTCGAAACCTTAGGGGCATTTACATTATTAAGACCTATATTTATTACATTTCTAATAGTCTCATTGATTTTATTTTTAATAGTCATTCTTCCGAGAACTAAAAATAAACGAATCAACGGCTTCACTGTTACAAGCCTATCCATTATATCCATATTGATATCCGCCCAAGTTCTTTTTTATGATGGAGTCATTGTTGACGAGCTTAATTTGGGTGGAGATGCAGTCTCTTTTTATATGTTTTTAGCGATTGTAGTTTTTAGTATTCTTAATCCTATTATTTATTTTGTTAGGCATAGGAATTGAAGTACAGTACTATTCAGAATTAATCTAAGAAGGATTAAAGTGTCAAATTAGAATCTTATTCTGAGATTTTCTACAAGATCTTAAGCACCATTATAGTTAGAATAGTACTGAACGTCCTTTCACTAGGCGCCCATCTTAGGTAAAAGGGCGCCTTTTTGTGTATTAATTAAAGGCCTGGAAAATAAGATTTTTCTATTTCATGAAAATCTTTCAATCTGCTTTACCCTCATTTTAAATATAGGAATTTTTATTTGATGAAAAAAATAGGCTGGAATAATCCCTTACTGGACTTGACTTTGTAATATTTATTTCATATTATAATTAATAATGAAATAAATATTAAATTATCCCTGAAGAAAATAATAACCACCTGTTTGTATTCGTAAGACTGGAAATAAGTAATTGGCTTAATCAAGGTTATTATTTCAGAACAAGACGTAAATGAGAAGCAGGTAATCATATTGGTGAAAGCATGATTTCAAAGTGAACACCTTATCTATTCACTTGATATCGAGTTAGCTAATTATGGTGAGCTGGACGGCTGCGTTTAAAAAATTGTATAAAAGGGGTTAAAAGTTATGACGGTAGAAAACAAATCATTATTATCAGAAAACACGAAAAGGTCTGCTGAATTATTTGAAAAGGCATGTGAAGTGATTCCTGGTGGTGTCACAGCTCATATTAAATACTTCGATCCACATCCATTAATGATGGAAAAGGGAAAAGGCAGTAAGTTATATGATGTAGATGGTAATGAATATATCGATTATCTATTATGTTATGGTGCCCTTATTTTAGGTCATGGTCATCCACAAGTATTTGAAGCCGTGACAAAACAAATGATGGAGTCTGGTACAACTATTTTCGGTACACCTCACAAAATGGAAACAACAATGGCGGAAAAATTAGTAGAATTATATCCTGGCATTGAAATGGTTCGTTATACGAATTCAGGCTTAGAAGCGACACTTCTCGCGATTCGAACGGCGATGGCTTATACTGGAAAACCAAAATTAGCGAAGTTTGAAGGACATTATCATGGAGGATATGATCAAGTATTAGTGAGTGTTAATCCTGATATGGATAAAGCAGGAGACGCAACAGCTCCTAAAGCAGTTGGGGAATCAAGGGGATTGCCAGATTACTATATTGAAAATACGATCATTCTTCCATTCAATGATTTAGAATCTACAGAAAAAATTTTACGTGCCCATTCACATGAATTAGCAGGTGTAATTTTAGAGCCGATTCAAGGGGGGTTTATTCCTGCTGAACAAGAATTTATGGAAGGTCTTCGTAAACTTACAGAAGAACTTAATATTGTGCTCATTTTTGACGAAGTAAAAACGGGATTCAGATTATCAATTGGGGGAGCTCAAAAAATATATGATATTACACCCGATATTACTGCTTTAGGAAAAGTATTAGGCGGTGGCTTCCCTGTAGGGGCAATTGGAGGTAAAAAAGAAATTATGATGATTAGCTCAGCTAGAGGCGGGCGTGATATTTTAACAGCTGGAGCAGAAAATACAGATAAACAAGATCCTTTATATCATAGTGGAACATACAATGGTCATCCAACAATACTGGCTGCTGGATTAGCAACTATTGACGTATTAGAACAAGAAGGAACAATGACTGACTTATTTGCTAAGACGCAATCTTTACGTAATCAACTAGAGGGTGTATATAAAAAGCATGGCCTAAAAATGCAAACAGTGGGCATGGGGAGCATCTTCAATATTATCTTATCTGAAAATCCAATTAAAAATTACCGCGATATGAGAAAGGCAGATACGAAATTAAGAGAAGAAATTGACTATGAGTTATTAAAATTGGGAATTTATACAAAGCCGCTTAATCGTTATTCGATGTCTGTTGTACACACGGAAGAGGATATTATTCGAACAGTGGCTGCCCATGACGAAGCTATTAAACGAGTCTTAAAATAATTCAGGTAAATGAGTGTTGGAAAGAATTAAATGATAAAGGCCAGATCAAGTGATTTACTTTTGATCTGGCCTTATTATAATTCAGCATACTACTTCAGATTAGCTTGACAAAAAAGGAATAAAAAAACTATTGTTTAATTATAATCATATGCAAAGGGATACGGAACTCCTAAAAATACATCATTATAAATAAAGGAGCGCTCTTTTTAATGTCAAACGTTTACCAAAATATCGCTGGGCAAATAGGTGGAATGAGCAAGTCCCATGTGAAAATCGCTACATATATATTAGAAAATCAAACGACTGTTCCTTTTTTAACAGTTGGGAAATTAGCAAAAATGGCTGGGGTTAGTGATGCTACTGTTGTACGGTTTGCAACCTCGATCGGCTATTCAGGCTATCCAGAGATGCAGCAGTACATGCAGAATTCTGTTCAGCAGCAGCTAACAACTACAGAGCGGTTAAAGATGTCCCAAAAAGTATACAATAAAGAAACTTCAGGGGTATACGAAGTTTTTCAAGATGATATCGCAAACATAAAATCCACTATGGAAAAATTAGATGAAGAGGCATTCCATAAAGCAGTGAAATGTTTATTACATGCGAGAAATGTATATGTTATCACAAACCGTAGTGCCAATTCTTTGGGTGTGTTTTTGCAATATTATCTTCAAATTGTCCTGGATAAAGTAGAACTGTTGCAGTCTTTAGAAAATTCGTCAGAAAAGTTATATGATTTAAGTAAGGAAGATGTAGTGATTGGTGTCAGTTTTGCTCGGTACACAAAGAGTACCATTCAAATGTTTTCCTTTGCAAAAGAGAAAGGTGCTACAACCATCGCTATTACGGATAATTTACTCTCACCACTTATCCCTCATGCGGATATTTCATTGACAGCTTCTAGTCAGATGCCGAGTTTTATTGACTCCTTTGTAGCGCCATTAAGCCTGATTAATGCTTTAATAATGTTTATCGGAAAAGAGAAACACGAGGATATACACGATCGATTAGAAGTTTTAGAAGACATCTGGAGCCACTTTGATGTTTTCCAAAAAGAAAAAACACCATAGAAAAAGGGGGCTGTCCCAAAAGTGTCTGGAACCACTATGATTGTCCGTATATAGAAGATGTTTGAGGTTTTCTTCTATATATTGAGGTTGTGGTTCCTGTCACCTTGGTTTTAGGACAGCCCCTTTATTAGTACTTACTTTGCTTTGGTTTATTTTAGTGAGTGCAAATCACTGGTCATTTTCCTTTTTCCCTCTGTATTATACCGTTTCTTTTTGCCGAAAAAGTGATTCAACACGATGATTAAGAAAGTTAATAGTAGTGTTGAATAAAGTTGACTTCTCGTAGTCTCAATAAATGCCATGGAAATTAAAATGATAGAAATTCCAAGAATTGTGGCATACGTTAAGTAAGGGAACAACCACATTTTCACTTTCAGCGCTTCAGGATTGTCTTTCTCCAATTTTTTTCTCATCCTTAACTGGGAAATGGAAATAGCTAAGTAAACGAGTAGGATAATGGCTCCTGATGAATTCACTAGAAACAGAAAAACTACCTCTGGGGAAACATAGCTCATCACAACGGCAATGTAAGAAAAAATGGTGGATGCAAAGACGCCTCTTGCTGGAACGCCATTTTTATTTAACTTGGAAAAATATTTAGGTGCATCGCCTTTTTTAGCTAAAGAAAAGATCATTCGGGATGTTGTATATAATCCAGCATTTAAGCAAGACAAAACAGCTGTCAATACGATAAAATTCATGAGATGAGCTGCAAAAGGAATCCCGAGGTTTTCCAAAACAGCGACAAAAGGACTCTGTAATACATTAGCTGAATTCCAAGGAAGCAGCGTTACGACAACAGCAATGGAGCCGACATAAAAGATCAAGACACGCCAGATTGTACTATTAATGGCTTTAGATACAGATTTTACAGGGTCTTTTGATTCAGCTGCTGCAATGGTCGCTACCTCAGTACCGGCAAAAGAAAAAAATACTGTAATAACTCCTACAAATATGGAACTGATACCATGTGGGAAAAACCCGCCATTTTGCGTAAGGTTGGTCGTTCCAACTCCTGATCCCCCTACAAATCCAAAAATATAAGAAAGGCCTAAAAGTAAAAATGCGACAATACTCGCTACCTTAATCATGGCAAACCAATATTCGAACTCTCCAAAAGATTTCACCGAATAGATATTTGTTAAAGTCAGAGCGATTGTTAAGGCTAAAGCGAGTAACCATAAAGGGATGCCTGGATACCATATATGAATAATAGCAGCCCCTGCAATGGCTTCAATAGCAATAACGACAACCCATTGAAACCAATAAAGCCATCCAACTGTTACGCCTGCCCATGATCCAATTGCGTCTCGTGCATATTCTGAAAATGAACCGCTTGTAGGATTGGCAGTAGCCATTTCACCCAAGATCTTCATAATCAAGAATACTAAAACGCCAGAAATTACATAAGAAACCAAGATGCCAGGCCCGACCTTGTTTATAGCAGCACCACTACCTACAAAAAGACCTGCACCAATAACGCCACCAATGGCAATCATGGACATGTGACGTGTACTGAGCGATTGTTCCAACTCATTCTGTTGTTTTTTCATGTAAGACCTCCTAAAAAGTAAAATTAGAAAACGCTTGCAATCAACCTAATGCTTAAACTAAATCAGAATCATTTATTTCATTTTATCTAATTTTCGGACTTTTTGAAATAAAAAATTCAAAATTGCTTGTAAAAAGAAATTTTTATTGCTTAATGAATCTAAATAAAATATGATTTAATTAGATATAAACGTCAAAATAGTATGAAAACATTTACGATAGAAAAGGATGTGCTTTTGATGCTGAAAGTGGCTGCAGTTCAATTGCAAGCATTCCCTGGTCAAAGGGATAAAAATATTGAAAATTGTATAAAAATGGTGGAAGAGGCGGCTGAACAGGGGGCTGAACTAATTGTTCTACCTGAACTTTGGGTGAGTGGTTATTATTTATCCAAGGAACAATTCCAATTATTGCAAGAGGTGCCAACTGGGGAGACGGTTTCATTATTTCAAAAGCTCGCTAAAAAATTAAAAGTACTACTCATCGTACCTTATGTAGAGGGAGAAAATGAAAACCTTTACATATCCTTAGCTGTAATTGAGTCAACAGGTGAAATGATTGCCGCTTATCGTAAATCATTTTTGTGGGGAAGGGAGAAAGAAATCTTTACTCCTGGTGAGAGAGCATATAACGCAATTGATACATCGAAAGGAAAAATAGGTGTTCTGATTTGTGCGGACATTGAATTTCCTGAACCAAGCCGGATTCTTGCTCTTCAAGGTGTAGAACTTATTATTGTTCCCTCTGTATGGAGTTATGGTGCTGAATCAAGATGGGATATTCAACTTCCTGCACGCGCACTCGATAATACAGTTTATATTCTTGGGGTGAACACAGTGAATGAAGGGAGCTGTGGAAAAAGTAAACTTGTTGCTCCGAACGGTAAGGTTCTATGTGAAGCATCAAGAACAGAGCAAAGTATTCTCATTCATGACGTGGATCTTTCCATTATTCAAGATGTCCGTAAAGAAGTTCCTTATCTGGATGATTTAGATGAAAAATTGTATCCAAAAGCCGCGTTATTCGAAATGCCAAAAGTATGAAATTAGAAGAGGATTGTTGTATATTGATAGTGATTACATTATAAGGAGTGGATGTCAGATTATGCAGCCATTACATAATAAGGTCGCTATTGTAACGGGTGGAAGTAGAGGTATTGGGGCAGCTACCGCTATTTTATTGGCAAAAGCAGGAGCGGATATCGTCATCAATTATTATAGCTCTGAAAAAGATGCTTTGAACGTACTTGCAGAGGTAGAAGCATTAGGGCGTAAGGGTAAGATTATACAGGCGGATGTTAGAAACACTGAAGATGTTAAAAAGTTGGTTAATCAGTCTTTTAGCGAGTTTGGAAAGATTGGTATTTTAATAAATAATGCAAATATTCATTTTGCATTTAAATCTTTTATGGAAATGAATTGGGAAGAGTTTTCTTACAAGTTAAATAATGAAATGAGTGCTGCTTTCCATCTTTGTCAGGAAGTTGTTCCCCATATGGAAAAACAGGGGGAAGGGAAAATTGTATTGATATCCAGTGGATTATCTCGTACTCCTTCTCAAGGGTTTATTGCACATGGGACGGCTAAAGCAGCTGTATCTACATTTGCGAAATATTTGGCGCAGGAATTAGGACCTAAAAATATTATAACGAATGTTATTTCTCCTGGTTTAGTCATCACAGATGCAACGAAAGATCAACCATCAGAATCCCACGAAATGCTTAGAAGCTTGACTCCATTACAACGCTTGGCAAAACCAGAGGATGTTGCTGGAGCTATTTTAGGATTGGTAGCTGATTGGAACAAACATATTAATGGTGCTTATATTCCAGTGAACGGTGGAATGGATATGAGCTAACCTTTAATACCCCGTTAGAAGAAAGAATAAATCTTAACTCGGGGCTGTCCCAAAGGGTGGCGGGAACCATAATATCGTCCATATAAGGAAGGTGTTTTAGAGGGTTTCTTCTTTATATGGCAGTTATGGTTCCTGACCCTTGGTTTTTTTTAAGATTATTCTAATAAATAATCTAATTATTAATCCGGTTAAAATAAACAGCATTGGAAGCAATGCAAGTCCCATTCACCGTATCCCACATGAAAAAAGCACAATCAAAGTTTTTAAATGGAATCTTATTCATTTATGCAAAGGCTAGTACATTGCACTCATTATACTTCCTCTGAAATTTCTTTTCTATTAGGAGCAAGTGGTGGCTGTTCTAACCATTTATTTTGGACCATAAGGTTATACCATTTTTTAGTAACCACGAGATTTTTTAGAATAGTCCCTTCATAAGCGGCTACAAGGTCAGTTCGCATAGCTGAAGCTAATCCAGCCCCATGATAGTTTTGAGCAGCTTGGAACAGGAAACCAATATGATACAGCATTAACTTATCGGAAAAAGGTGAATCCGTTGAAGTTGTTACTTCTGTTTCCCAAGATTTCGGTACTGGTAAATTATCCGTTTGCATTATTTTTGAAAATGATTTTATCTGTCCATCAGCCGTTTTCTCGGAATCCGTTAAAAACTTTCTAACTTCTTTCGTTTGAGCGACTTGACTGAATGCAATAGAAAGAGTTTTAGCCATAATGCTTTTTTTAAGGTTGAAGGAAATACTAATGATTTCTGTCGCTGCTAATTTTCTACCCTTCCCAAAAAAGCCATCCGCGAAATCTTGACTGGAAATAAATTCAGGGTTTTTAGCTGGATAAAATAGAGGGTCTCTCTGGAAACTTCCTTTTTCAAGTAATAACTCAATTGTTTGATGATACATCTTTTTCGCATCGTTATTGCATGAATCGTAAAAATCCCTTAAGTCTTTTCTAACAGAAACAGCTAATGCAGTACTGTGCCCTAGCAAACCATGTAATGTCATGATATGTAAATAATTGAGACAAAATATATCTGTGAACAATCTCTGTTTTCCTTTAAAAAGGTCAACTTCGGTAAATCCAATTGGAACTGGAAACCCCTCGTTCTCCATAAAAGTTACGATTTGTTGTTTTTGTTTTCCGAACGTCTTAATAGCATCCTCGAAAATGGCTTTAATCGACTCGTCCTCAATAATAGAGACCATATGTCTATTTACCACATCTGTCATTGTCCCGTTTATATACTCTCCCCACAATGTTCCTACTTCGGAAGATGTGAGCTTTAATTGATTTTCATCCACATTATCACCTCATGATATTTTTAGTGAATTAGGCAAGGAATATGTAACTAATCTTACTTTTCTTTCTATGAAAAATGTTAGCTATCTATTTGAAATGATTAATTATGGAATCTATGTTTTAGGAGTCTATAGGTGTTTCCTGATTGTCCCATTTTAGTAGAAGCTCTAAATAAAAGACGATTATTATAAATACAATCACATAGACAATGAAGGAATAAAACAAGTTCCAATTATTAAAATGAAATACTTGAAAGCAAATAGCGACGGATTCAAATAAAAGTGACATTGAAATCCATATAATGATATAGATCATTCTATAGAAACCTTTTAAATTCCATCTATAATAAAAGTTGGCGAAGAAGTAACCATAAAGGGGATAAATGATTGAATAGGTGATGAAATCGAATAAATCATAACTTGATGTATCCATTGTGTCATATAAATTAAAAGGGTAATCAAAAGCAAGGATAAAGTCTGCAATCCTTCCCAAAAATGCATAAAAAAGCATCATGAGTATAGTCAATGTACTTGGCAATTTTTTTGGAATTAAGGACTTTGAATCCGCTGATCCTAATGAATATGATGTCATTATTTCTACTGTGAGGCTCCCATTTTCTTATGTACCAGGTACAGTCATTGATTTTGAAATCCCCAGGAAGTCCATACTAGTTCTAATGAATATGGCTCACGAATAATAGAAGCAATCGAAACCAATATTCCATTTAAGTTTGGAGGGAATGTCCTAAATACTGGAAGACTTATAAGCAATCTACCTGAAAAGGCATGTGTAGAGGTAGCTTGCATAGCGGATCGAAGTGGTATTACACCTACTTATGTTGGTGACCTTCCAGAACAACTTGCTGCATTAAATCGTACGAATATTAATACTCAATTAGTGACAATTGAAGCCGCTATGACCCGTAAAAAGGAATTTATTTATCAAGCGGCCATGCTTGATCCACATACTGCAGCTGAATTATCACTTGATGATATTGTTTCCCTTTGTAATGACTTAATTGATGCGCATGGTAAATGGCTTCCGGAATTTAAATAATACAAGAATAATGAAACCCCTTATTATAACTAAGAAAGGGGAGGGAAAAAGCTAAATTTCCAGTACTCCCTTCAGAATGCTTATAAGCCTCGTACATTCTAAAATAGGAGGACCATTCCTTTGAGAAGTTGCCCATTAAGAAGTTAATCAAAATCTGGAAAAGTAAGGCTCTAAAGTATGGCTTCTATCGTTATTTCATATTATCAACCTTAATGTTGATGGAATTTAATTTTCATCCATTCTTTTCACCAAGCCAAGTAAACCTCTAATCGTCAGTAAAGTAAAACTTATACTTCCAAAGGTATGGAAAATAGACCAATTTTCCCATTTAAATAACCTACTTTTTCGTTCTAAGTACCACTGAAGGAAACTCATAGGGATACTCCACGTAAGACTTTTTAATAATATTTTTGGGATATTATCGTGATATGATTGCTTAATCCAGATTACACTTAAAAGAGGAAAAAATAACATATCGTAAAGAATGTTTGTGCTGAATATTTTTGGGAATGGACGTACAGGATACTTAATTCTCTTAGTGTTCACTACATATACATCAATGAGAGTAGATAATATCCCTTTTGAGAAAAAGACGATTAGCATTTCTTTTAAATTTGGTTTTTTTACTAAAAAGGGGAAACCTAAAATACACAACGCAAATAGTCCTTTAATCATTAGCTTTTCCATTTCTTTCAACACCTTTATCTTTTAATTGATATTATTCTCAGGGGTTAGGTGGAATTATTAGTGGGATAATTAGGAAAAACCATAAAAAATATTTTTCTATCCATGATATAAGGTGGGGGTTACGTATACTAGAATTCACATTTTGAGGAGGCTTTTCATTAATAAGGAAAATGCCTATTGTAGAAAATTTCAGTTATAAGTATCTTCCAAAATCGGGGGCTATCCTTGAACAAAGACAGCGCTTATTCCCATTTTTTAGCCAATTCTATTAATGGATTGCGTCTATTCTTATTAAGAAGTCTAAACTGCGGCGGAATTTGCCTTCTAAAACGGGAGCTAACGGTTTATCTGCGTAGAATCAACATAAATGTTACCTTATCCAAAATAGTGGCAACCAAAATACCTGCTGTATATCGAATCAAATCCACAGGAAGAAAACCTTTGCCTAGAATCAATGCTCCAAGCAATGTATCTCGAATCTGATTAATCCAGTCTTCTTGATACAGTTGACTGAATTCTATTCCGAAGCTTAGCAAAAAACTGAGCCAAATGGCTGTGAATAAGCTTTTACGCACTAGTAAGAAACGGAATCCGAAATAGACCATCATTGACCATAGAATATCCCCAGCGTTCTGAGCTATAAATACTAGAAGTAGATGGCTATATTTTCTGGAAGCTAGGCCTAATAAAATTGTGATAAAAACGGCTATAAAATAAGCTATCCTCATGTTAAGGTAATGCGGGTAGACAGGTTCATTTTTAAAATTCAATTGAATCACTTCTTTGACAGGATAGTGGTGTTCATTAACATTCGTTATATGTATAAATTTGAATATACAAGTATTAAATAATTGATGCAAGAATGATAAGGATTAAGCAAAATTTTTTCACAAATAAAAAACTAATACAAGGTTTAAATGTTATTTCATGAATAGAGGACAACACCCACTAATCCAGAAAGGACAATGACATAGGCGGGGTGCCAGCGTAATTTCAATAGGGCGAATAAGGATAATCCAAAGATAAGTAATAAGCTTACGGTTTGCCATGAAACCTTCAAGCTAAACAGGTTATTTGATAGGGAGAAACTGATAGCGGCATAGATGATTAAACTAGTGACAATGGGTCTTAACCCATAAAATATCGATTTTACAATTGGATAATGATGCAATTTGGTAAAGAAAGTCGCTACACCTATTACAAGTATAATGGATGGAAGCAAGATTCCGAGAGCAGATATGATGGCTCCTGTTACTCCAGCTGTTGAATATCCAACTAGAATGGCACTATTGGTGGCGATTGGACCAGGGGACATCCCAGCAATAGCGATGACATCGGTAAATTGTTGAATCGTCATCCATCCATGTTGGGAGACTTCGGTTTCTATTACGGGAATCATGGCATATCCCCCTCCAAACGATACAAAGCCGATGATAAAAAACGTACTAAACAACTCCCATAGTTCCATAATTTTCACCTTTGCTTTCTTAAAAAATAATACATTTTACTGACCATTTAGTATATATCTTATATTCCTGTGCCCAGGTACTCCGGCTCGTTTCCATCTTTCTTTTTTTCTTTTATGTCTTTTTTAATTTTATAACCCAATTTCATTTTAATAGAGATTGTAATAACCCCTGTTAAAGCCCCTGTTACTATTGCTATGACAGGGTGAATGAAGAAAAGGGCGGGAATCCCAACTACCATTATGCCAAATGTTGATTTGTCGACAATGGCCGTTTTTGCAATTTTGATTGCCGCATAAGCAATGATGGCCACTATAGAAGCTCTAATCGATAGGAAGGCTGCTTCTACCTTTGGATGATCCTGAATGAAAAAATATGAAATGCCAAGGGTAAGAACAATTAAAAAAGTAGGTAATGAAACGCCAATCATCGCTGCAATGGCTCCCTTTATTCCTCCGATTCGCTGGCCGATAAAGGTGGCGGAATTAATCGCAACGCCTCCTGGTACAGATTGGGATAATGCAAACACATCAGTAACATCTTCACTTTTTAACCATTTTCTCTTCTCCACCACTTCTTTTTCGATTAAAGGGATCATCGCAAATCCGCCTCCGAATGTGACAGGACTTATTTTAAAAAACGTCCAAAATATTTGAAACAGCCTTTTCCATTGTGCCTTCACTTTTTTTCCTTCTTTCTATGATAATCGTTTAGATTGACCAATTTGATCTATCTTGTTGTACCTTCTCTCTACTAAGTTATCAGAAGTAAGAGGGTAAATGAACTGCAACAAATGCATAGGGTATAACAGATCGTTATGCTTGAGAAGAAATTTCCTGTCCTATTAATATGGTAATATCAGTTATATAGATGAAATAAGAACTAAGCATTTCAATTATTGGAGGTCCGTTCATTGAACATAGAAAGCATGAAAATGTTTTGTTTAGTAGTGGATGAAGGCAGTATAAGCCAAGCAGCTAGATTAAGCTTTGTATCTCAGCCAGCTGTAACAAGACAGATTCAACAGTTGGAAAGTTACTACGATACATTGTTATTCGACCGAGTAGAAGGGAAATTGATCGTAACAGAAACAGGTAAAATGCTTTATCCTTTCGCAAAAGCTATTGTCAATGACTTCAACCATTCTAAAGAAGTGATTCAGCGGGCAACAGGCGAGTTTCATGCTAACCTTAGGGTAGGAGCGTCTTTGACAATTGGTGAATATTTGCTACCGAGCTTGTTGGGGCGTTTTAAAAAACAATCACCAGAGATAAATGTTACATTGACCATTAAAAATACACCTAGTATTTTAGAAAATCTATCAAACGATGTTATCGATTTGGCCATGGTTGAAGGAATTGTAGAAAATAACGATTTTATTATCGAGAAATTTGCTGACGATGAGTTAGTTCTCGTATATCCATCTGATCACCCGTGGAGAGACAGAAATGATATCAATATTGAAGAATTGGCAAATGAAAGAATGATTTGGCGTGAATCCATTTCCGGTACACGACTGATCGTAGAAAACATGTTAAGAAAGTATGGAGTGTTAGATAAAATTGAAAGCTATATGGAGATAAGCAGTACGCAAGCAATAAAAAGTGCTGTAGAGGCGGGACTGGGAATTAGTGTTCTGCCAAGGCTGACAGTGGCTAGAGAATTAGAACAGGGCCTATTACGTGAAATGAAAATAAGAGACATACAAATGAAAAGAAATTTATGGTTGGTCAAAAAACCGCAAAGATTTAATAGGATGGGTGTATCTAAATTTATTGAATTTATCCAATAAGATTAAATAAATGTGCTAAATCCGTCGTTATCAAAGATGTGGAGCCCTACCGTTGTAGAAGGAAATCCAACTAAGAAAGTAAAGAAGCGATTTTCAAAAATATAAAAATATAATGGTGTGACTTTAAGACTGAGAGTATGTGCGATAAAATCGACGCTATTCTTAGTTGCGATTTAGAAAGGTTTCGCAACTCTAATGGAACAAGACAAATCAAAAAGTCGATTTCATATAAAGGAGTCGCTATTATCAGATAAGTGTTGAATAGCTTACAAAATTTTCGATACCATAAAGAATATTATCTATTAAATATGCCTTAGGAGAGAGAGTAAATGCAGAAACTAAAACAAATCTCCAATAACATCTTTTACTTACCATCATATCAAGAAACAGACCGCCCCATATTAGCAGCCATTGTAGGGGAGGAAAGAACACTATTAATTGATGCTGGAAACTCTTCAAGTCATGCTAAACTGTTTCAGGATCAACTAGAAGAACATAATATTAGCGGAGACTGGCTTGTCCTCACTCATTGGCACTGGGATCATATTTTTGGGATGAGTGAAGTACAATTGCCGATTATAGCCCATTCAATGACACACGATAAAATTAAAGAATTACAGGAACTATCCTGGGAAGATAGATTCTTAGATCAGCGTGTCAAGGAAGGGATAGAAATCCCTTTTTGCGCGGATGCAATAAAGAAAGAACTAGGGAGCCAACGGGATATATTCCTTCCTAATCCTGATCTTATATTTGAAACCAGAATAGAAGTGAATTTAGGGGGAAGAACTTGTGTCATCGAACATGTAGGAGGAGATCATTCCCATGATTCAAGCATCATATATATACCTGAAGATAAAGTTCTTTTTCTAGGGGATTGCTTGTATGCAAATCTTTATGCAAAAGAATGGAATTACACGGTTGAGAAGATGCTAAACCTTATTCATCGAATTGAAAAATACGATGCGGAGACTTTTTTCCTTTCCCATCATGATGCGCCATTAACCCAAATTGAATTTAGGTCTTTTCTTACCCTTTTAAAATGTACGGCAGACCTTACAAAAAAGTACGGGGGAGGCCGGGAAGTCATTATTAGTGAAATGGCTAAACGTTTTCAAAGAAGTTTAAACGAATTGGATTTAGAAATTATCGGCTATTTTGTAAATGGTTTTAAGTAAGAGTCAATTAAAATCCGTGAATATCAATTGGTACAGATATATAATTCCTTCTTGTCCTTCATAATGCCGATGAAGGACAAAGCTCAGTAGGAAAGCAGAAGAAAAGTCCTTCATAATGCCGATGAAGGACAAAACCCCGTAGGGAAGCAGAAGAAATGACCTTCATAATGCCGATGAAGGACAAAGCTCAGTAGGAAAGCAGAAGAAAAGTCCTTCATAAGGCCGATGAAGGACAAAACCCCGTAGGGAAGCAGAAGAAATGACCTTCATAATGCCGATGAAGGACAAAGCTCAGTAGGAAAGCAGAAGAAAAGTCCTTCATAAGGCCGATGAAGGACAAAACCCCGTAGGAAAGCAGAAGAAAATTCCTTCATAAGGCAGATGAAAGATAAAATCCCGTAGGAAAGCAGAAAGAAAGTCTTTCATAAGTGTTATGAATGATTAAATTAGTATAGAGTCAAGAAAAATGCCCTTTATATAGACGGGAATTGCAAAACCAACCAAGAAAGTAAGGGGAATGTCCTCTATATTCACCCGGTAAGGATTTTTGAAAACGATTAGTGATCAGACTCTTCTTGGAAATGTTCGTTTAAATATGGATTTTCAGTTGTTGCGAAATTAACTGACTGTAAGCTTGTCTCATTATCGATACCATAAAGATTATCTTCGGGTTTTTTAAGATCTTTATTTGGTTTATTCTCCGTTTGCTTCTTGTCCATTTTTTTCTCCTTTTAGAGTTTTTTACAAGCGATTTTGTCCTAGCTCTTATTTTTTCCAATCATTTGATCATTACTCCTGAAATATTTTTACTTACTGGATTTATCTTTAGTTGAGTAGGATAGAAACAAAATTGGATTTATTTTTATTACTTGTTCATACTAAATGAAAATTCTTATTTCAAAAGGAGATAACATGTCACATCAAAAAGATACTCGTCATTATTCAGTCCCACATAAAAATCAAATAGATCGATTCAATAATAAAGATGATACTTACGGCATATTTAAAGAAAATATGGAAGTCGATACAGATGTAAATGAAGACCCAAATCGGGAAAGATTATTGGATGAATCAGTTGAAACCTTTCTAGAATCGAAAAAAGATATGTGATTTTTAATAAAGGAATTGGTTTCCCTAATCGATAACTCATACATTTAATTCATTTTTTTAATGATTCCCTGCTATGCAAGTTAGGAAATAGCTTCCCATAAATCAAGAAAAAGCGATTCGTTTCTGAACATCATTGAGTTTAACAATCATTCATTTTATATTTTTTGTATGCTAATGGTGTCATGTTCATCGTTTTTCGGAAAATATCGATGAAATAGCTTGTACTATTAAATCCTACTTGATAGGCAACTTCTGTAACATTGGATTCTGCTTGTTGTAGTAGGATTAAGCTTTTTTGAATTCGATAATCGGTTACGTATCTCAATGGTGTTGTCTTTAAAATTCGTTTGAAATATCGACAGCATTCAGAACGGCTCAATTGACCAGCTTTTGCAATATCGTCTAACATGATTTTCTCGGCATAATGTAGATGTATCCAATTTAACATTTGCTTCATTCGATGACTTTTTAACATTTCGGTTTGATCGTATTCTAATTGAAAACCATTAATAATTAAGTTTTGCCAGATTAACGTTAGCTGTACAGTGATGTTGATTTCATAGTAAGGTGATTTTTGTTGAATCCATTGATTGATTTTTATAATGGCATCTAAAATGTTTTTTCCCCAATGCTTTTTTGCATCTAGGTATAAGTAAAGTAAATTCGTCGCTTGAATGTAAGGATGTACATAGGTTGTATAGAGATCTTGGGGTAAAATGAAATGAGGCGAAACATTTAAACAAATATAGACACAGCCAGATGGATTCTTTTCTTCTGCCATATGAAGGCAGCCACTATTTATAAATAGCCCGTCTCCTTCTCGCACCACTAGTTTTTCTTCATTTATTTGAAAGATTGCTTCCCCTTTAAGAATCAGGACAAATTGGATTTCATCATGCCAGTGAAGTGGGATATATCCATTTATATTTTGGTCAATCCTTGTTTCGTAACAGGCAATCGGTAACACGACGGTACGATGATTGGTTAGCTCTTTTAAGCTTTGGTCAACCATGAAATTTTTTATTTGCAAATGATCACCTCAATATATTTATATTTTTTTATTCAATAGAAGTATTATTAAACTAATTTTCCACTTATTATAACACTATTATTATATTTTAAGGTGGGGAATGAATCATGAATAGGCCAACTAGAAGAACAGGAATATTCCTCGTTTTAACGGGAGCGATATTTTGGGGCATTGGTGGCACTGTGGCACAAAAGCTTTTTCAACAATACGAAATTGATGTAAATTGGCTTGTGTCAACACGATTGCTTATAGCTGGTTTTTTACTTTTAACAGTTCAATTTTTTGGGAAAGATCGTTCTCAGGTATTTGGTGTCTGGAAAAATAGAAGGACAGCTGTTCAACTGATTACCTTTGGATTACTCGGTATGCTTGCGGTTCAATACACGTATATGGCATCCATTAAATACGGTAATGCTGCTGTTGCAACATTATTACAATATTTAGCCCCTGTCATGATTATCATTTACTTAATTTTACGCAAACAAACGGTTTTATCACGACGAGATTTGTTAACGGTTTCGCTTGCTTTAATTGGTTGCTTTTTCTTATTAACAAACGGCTCAATCTCCCAATTATCTGTGCCGACACTTGCAATCGTTTGGGGTGTTTTATCTGGACTAGCGTTAGCCTTTTATACTTTATATGCTGTTCCTTTACTGAAGCAATACGATTCCCTTGTCATTGTTGGCTGGGCTATGACTATCGGTGGGTTAGCATTAAGTTTTATCCATCCGCCATGGCAAATGGACTTTACAAGCATTACGCTAGAATCCTATTTATACTTACTATTCGTTATTATATTCGGTACAATGTTTGCATTTTGGTTTTATATTGAAAGTTTACAAAGTCTATCACCTAAAGAAACTAGCCTTCTTGGTAGTTTTGAGCCACTAGCAGCTGTTTTAACAACGGTTTTTTGGTTAAGAGAACCCTTTGGATTATTTCAGTGGGTTGGTACAGCTTGTATCATTGGGATGATTTTATTATTGGCATTGAATAAAACGTCGTCTTCAAACACTAACCAATCCCTTAAAAATGAAAACTCTTTTAGAGTTAGTTAATTTGCTCTAAACTGTGTGGTTCATTACGATGTCATCATAGTAATCCTACTTAAAAATCCCAAAGTGAAAGTAAAAAAACCAAACAAGGGTAACCCATTCCAAAGTTTATAAAAGAAAGGGAGATCTATTTTAAGATATGTTGTGAAATCTGGTTGAATAGATACAACATTGTCTAAAAAAGTTCACAGAAACGTCACTTATGTAAAAAAATCCAGGCATATATAATTACATTTATTCTCTTAACGAAAGGATGTTTTTTATTTGCCTAGTAATAAAAAAGAAGGCATTATTTTCGGACTATTTATGTGTTTTGGAATGGTTCTTATTATGTCAGTTTACAACACAGCTTTACATGGGTTTTCATCGTTTACAGTAGGGAGTGCAGTGATTCAATTTGTCATAACATTTATCGTCGCTTTTATCGCAGAGTCATTCGTTGAACCGAAAGCGCGTAAATTTGCATTGTCACTACCATATGATAAATCGAAAGAAATCAACTTTATTGTGGCGATTGCTTTTTGTATGGTCCCTATAATGGTTCTTATAATGTCAGTATACGGGCTTATTCTAACTGCGTTAATCACAGGAATTGAAGGATCAATTTTCACAGCTTACCTTAAAACAGTTGGTCTAAACTTTATCGTGGCGCTTCCATCGCAGTTACTAATTGTTGGACCGATTTCACGTAGACTACTAGCTAAATACATTAAACCAACGACACAAAAGCCAGAATTAAACGTGTAAAAACAAGAGGCTGTCCCATAAGGGGTCCGGAACCACTATAAATTACCTATACATAGAAGATGTCTTGAGGGTTTCTTCTATATATTGTAGTTGTGGTTCCTGACCCTTGGTATGGACGAACAAAACTCCTAATAGAGTGATGACTCTCCCTACCACAGATATATTTCCAACCTTTTAGTTTGAATCAAACTGAATGGACTAGTTCATGGTTTAAATTTTATACATTTATACAATTGATATGATACATTGCTTTTAAAGATTATTTTGCAATTGAGAAAGGAAGATTAATAATCATGTCAAAAGAACAGTGGAATAACAGTTTCGCAGATAAAGATTTTGTTTATGGTAAAAGTGAAAATGCTTTTATAAACGATAAAAGTGAGATCATTCCATCCCATTCAAAGGTTGGTTGTTTTGCAGAAGGGGAAGGAAGAAATGCGGTTTATTTAGCAAAGCTTGGTCACGATGTTACGGCTTATGATCAGTCAACGATTGGCCTTGAGAAAACGAAAACATTGGCTAGTCAAAATAATGTTGAGGTAGAAACAGTTGAGATTGATTTAACGAAAGAAAAAGTGAAAGCAAATCAATATGATGCGGCCATTATGGTATTTGGACATGTTCCAAAGAAAGACCAGCAATTCCTGATGGAAAGCATGTTTGAGTCAGTAAAATCTGGTGGATCTATCATCTTTGAAGTTTACTCAGAATCTCAACTTGCGTATCAAACTGGTGGTCCAAAGTCTGTTGAATTGTTATATGACCCAGTCGATGTCCTAGAGTGGATTAAAAATTATAAATGTATCCACTTTTATTACGGTGAAGCAGAACGGAATGAAGGAAAAAGACATGTCGGCTTAGGACATGTTATTCAGGTCGTTATAAAGAAATAATAAATAGAAAACCGTCCCAAATTGTTTGAATAATGGACCTCATGTGTTTGCTGAACATTGCTACAGTAGTTGGACAAGGATTCTTGAGTATATCGAGATTTTTAAAAGGGGTAATAAAAAATGGCATATATCTTACAAGTAGATTTCAAAATGGATGGACCATTCGGTAAAGAGATGACAGAAGGATTTAGCGATCTAGCAAAAAGTATAAATGAAGAAGAAGGATTGATATGGAAAATTTGGACAGAAGATCATGAGGCAAAGGAAGGGGGCGGAATTTATTTATTTGAATCAAGGGAATATGCTCAAAATTATTTAACGATGCACACAGAACGATTAAAAGGATTTGGTATTGATCCAGTTAACGGAAAAATATTCAAAGTGAATGAGGGATTAACCCAAATCAATAACGGTCCGATCAATAAATAAAAGGAGGGGCTGTCCCAAAAGGGGGCTGGAACCACTATGTTCGTCCATATATAGAAGAAAGATGTTCCTGAGGCTTTTTTTATATATTGAAGTTGTGGTTCCTGACCTTTGGCTTTGGGATAGCCTTTTTTTATTCTTAAGGAATTTTTATAATCTTGGTTATAAAGGTTTTTCTGTTTTATCTCTATTTGTATTCCATACTTCGATCATATTTGAAATATTCAGCAGTTATAATAGTCAAAGATTGGTTATTATCCTATGTAGGGAGATAAAAAATGAATACTTTCAAATTTACATTGTTGATCCTTTTAACAACATTTTTAATGGGTTCTTCTTTTGCTGTAGTTAAAATGGGCTTGCTTTATTCATCCCCATTATTATTAGCAGCACTACGCTTCACACTTGCCGGAATCATAATGGCGGTAATCGTTATCGTTTTAAAAAGACCGCACCCAACAACTAAAGGAAACTGGATGAAGATGCTGATTATTGGTACTCTCCAAACAGCCGGTGTTATGGGTTTTATCTTTTTGAGTTTACGAACCATTACAGCTAGTGAATCTTCCATTCTTACATTCACGAATCCGTTACTTGTTGTTGTATTCGGCACCATCTTTTTACAAATACGCTATAAACTTTATCAATGGATGGGTGTTCTTTTAGGATTAGTAGGGGTAAGCATTACGCTTGGGGCACAAATTGAATTTAAAATTGGCATTCTTTTTGGAATTCTTTCTGCTGTTTTTTGGGCACTTTCCACATTATTAGTTAAAAAATGGGGATCGTTTTTCGATACGTGGGTATTAACCGCTTATCAGATGCTTTTTGGTGGATTACTGCTTTTGCTTGGCAGCTTTATTCTTGAAAAACCAGTCTTCATTTTGAACGGTAATTCATTGTCCATTTTATTATGGTTAAGTATTATGTCTTCTATTGTTCAATTTGCCGTCTGGTATTATCTTTTACAAAAGGGTGATCCAGGAAAAACAAGTGCCTATTTATTTTTGGCACCTTTCTTCGGTGTATTAACGGGGGGGTTACTATTAGGAGAAACATTATACCCTTCCATCATAGTTGGTGGTTTGTTTATTATTATTGGAATCTATCTTGTAAATAGAAATTTTCAGCAGAAAAATAGCCGGGTTAAAAGAGCATTGCAAATAAGTGAATAGTAGGGTCTGTGCATTACCACCGAATTGCTTTATAGTTATTATAAAGCAGTAGCGAAGATTAGAAAACAAAATAGAATAAAATTTGATCTAATGGGAAAACAGAGTAGAGGTGCTCTGTTTTTTTTTATCCTAAGCTTACTCCATATTTTCTGCAAATTTTCTTGTTATGATATAGCCAAACGTCCAAGGAGGATTTTACATGCTAAAAAAACCAGTACTTTTATCGTTGCTTGCATCTCTTTTCTTAGTATTGGGAGCTTGCGCTAACGATAATGATTCAAACAAAGAAGACACAGCAAACAAAGAAGACACAAAGGAAACTGAAAACGAAGAAAGCGAGAAAGACATGGAAGGCATGGATCATAGTGATATGGACCATTCTAGCTCAGGGGAAGTTCCTGAAGGTTTGAAAGCAGCTGAAAATCCGACCTATAAAGTAGGGAGTAAAGCGATCATTGAAACAGGTCATATGGAAGGGATGAAGGGTGCTGAAGCGACGATTGTGGGAGCTTATGATACTACGGCCTATGCAATTTCGTACACTCCTACAAATGGTGGGGAAAGAGTAGAAAATCATAAATGGGTGATTCATGAAGAAATTCCTGACGCTGGTGAGGAATCGTTAAAACCCGGAGCAGAAGTCACCATTGATGCTTCTCATATGAAAGGGATGGATGGTGCAACCGCTGAAATTGATTCAGCTGAACAAACGACTGTGTATATGATCGACTATACTCCGACTACTGGCGGAGAAGAAGTGAAAAATCATAAATGGGTAACAGAAAGTGAACTATCAGCTAAATAGAGTTTAAACTTATGGGGGCTGTCCAAAAAGGGGTCCGGAACCACTATATTTGTCCATATATAGAGGAAGTCTTGAGGGTTTCTTCTGTATATTGAAGTTGTGGTTCCTGACACCTGGGTTTTTGGACAGCCCCTGTTTTAGGTAAATGTTAACCATCCTTTTAAGGAAGTAATTCTATATATAATGAATAGGTAAGGGTAATCGGGTATAGAATACACTCAAGTATTAATAAGTAAATTATGTCTAGGACATTTGACTTAATTAAAACTTTTTATAAAAAATTCTTCACATACCCTAGAGAGGTATAGTATTATGTTGTTAAGGAGGTGAGGCAATGTCGATGAATTCAGAAGGTCTTGATAAAATCGTTGAAATCGATCAATGCTGCTCATCAGACGAAAGAAAAAGCCATCACTCAGATAAAGTGAAGAATAACTTAACAGCAAGATTAAATCGAATTGAAGGACAAATTCGAGGAATAAAAGGATTAATTGAAAAAGATACGTATTGTGATGATATCATTACTCAAATATCGGCAACTCAATCAGCTTTAAATAGTGTAGCACGTCTTTTACTTGAAGGACATATGAAGACATGTGTCTTAGAAAAGATTCAAGAAGGGGATACGGAGATTTTAGATGAAGTAATGGTGACCATTCAAAAATTAATGAAAAAGTAAAGGAGACTAAAAGCTTATGGAAAAAATGACCTTAAACGTAACCGGTATGTCTTGTGGCCATTGTGTAAATTCAATTGAAGGCAGTGTAGGCGAATTATCGGGAGTTACAGCTGTCAAAGTCAACTTGGATACAGGAACTGTTCATGTCGAATTTAATCCAAATGAAGTGACTCTTGATAAGATTAAAGATACTATTGATGACCAAGGTTATGATGTCCAATAAATTTTTGCGAAGAACGTGCAAATAAAAGCACGATTTCTTTTTAACAATAATATACTATACTAGGGTATAGTAATCACAGAATAAGGAGAGATTAAAATGGATAATGTAAAATTAAACGTTAAAGGTATGTCATGTGGGCATTGTGTAAATTCAATAGAAGGAAATGTAGGAAAAGTAAATGGAGTTCAGTCAGTAAAAGTTCACTTAAAGGATGAAAAAGTGGATGTATCATTTGATTCAAAAGTAGTTTCATTAAAGGAAATTACTAATATTATAGAAGATCAAGGGTATGATGTAGGCCAGTAATTCAGTTGAAGATCAATGCTATTACCAATGGGTATCAAAACGTGCTGTTTCGATAGCACGTTTTATTCCCTCAAAAATATACCCCACTATCGTATTTGGGGATAGGAGTGTAAGAATATGAGCGATAAAAAAGAAACAACACTTCAAATAGCTGGAATGACATGTGCTGCATGTGCAGTGAGAATAGAAAAAGGCCTTAAAAAAATTGAAGGTGTAGAGGAAGCGAGCGTAAATTTTGCCTTAGAAAAATCAAAAGTAACATTTGATCCGTCTAAAGCAAATGTAAATCAGTTCAAAGAAAAAGTGCACTCATTAGGATACAAAGTAATGAGTGAGAAAGCTGAATTCGATATAAGCGGCATGACATGTGCAGCGTGTGCGAATAGAATTGAAAAACGATTAAATAAACTAGAGGGTGTCCAAAACGCAACCGTAAACTTCGCCTTAGAATCAGCCCAAGTAGAATATAATCCTGATGAAGTATCGGTCCAAGATATGAAGGAAGCAATTAAAAAATTGGGTTATCGTTTAGAACAAAAGCAAGAAGCTAAAGGCGAAAAGGTAGATCATAGACAAAAAGAAATTGAAAAGCAAAAAGGGAAGTTTATTTTCTCGGCGATTTTATCGCTCCCTTTACTTTGGGCAATGGTCAGCCATTTTGAATTTACCTCATTTATTTGGTTGCCAGAGATGTTCATGAATCCTTGGGTTCAGCTGGCGCTTGCGACTCCCGTTCAATTTCTAGTTGGTGGTCAATTTTATGTAGGCGCTTATAAAGCATTAAGGAATAAAAGTGCAAATATGGATGTACTCGTTGCACTTGGTACATCTGCTGCTTATTTCTACAGTATCTACTTGAGTATCTTATCTATTGGCTCTGATGCGCATATGGTGGAATTATATTTTGAAACAAGTGCCGTGTTAATTACTCTTATTATACTTGGGAAACTATTTGAAGCAAAAGCAAAGGGACGTTCATCTGAAGCCATTAAGAAGCTTATGGGCCTACAGGCGAAAACGGCCACCGTTTTAAGAGACGGGCAAGAAATGAGTTTACCGATTGATGAGGTAATCGAAGGTGATATCGTATATGTGAAACCAGGTGAAAAGATACCTGTCGATGGAGTGATTTTTGATGGTAGATCTGCCCTGGATGAGTCGATGATTACAGGTGAAAGTATTCCTGTTGATAAAACAGTGGGAGATTTAGTAATAGGATCAACCATTAACAAGAACGGATTTTTAAAAGTAAAAGCTACAAAGGTTGGAAAAGATACGGCATTAGCTCAAATCATTAAGGTAGTGGAAGAAGCTCAAGGGTCGAAAGCGCCAATCCAACGTTTAGCCGATGTGATCTCAGGAATCTTTGTTCCAATTGTAGTGGGAATAGCGATTGTGACGTTTCTAGTTTGGTACTTTGTTGTAAGTCCAGGAGAGTTTGCAGTAGCTCTTGAAAAGTTAATAGCGGTATTAGTTATTGCATGTCCATGTGCACTTGGTCTAGCTACTCCTACGTCCATTATGGCTGGGTCAGGTCGAGCTGCTGAATATGGAATTTTGTTTAAAGGCGGGGAGCATCTTGAAACGACACATCGATTAGATACAGTGATCCTTGATAAAACGGGTACTGTAACAAATGGAAAACCAACACTTACAGATGTGATTCTTGCAAATGGGATTGAAGAAAATGAATTTTTAATGCTAGTTGGTGCCGCAGAAAGAAATTCTGAACATCCGTTAGCTGAGGCAATTGTTGAAGGGATTAAAGAAAAAGGAATTGAATTAGGAAGCTCCGAACATTTTGAAGCCATTCCTGGGTTTGGAATCGAATCTAAGGTTGAAGGGAAATCCCTGCTTATCGGAACAAGCCGACTTATGGAGAAAAACAATATTGATGTTGGAGGCATATTAGCTAAGAAGGAAAATTTAGAAAAACAAGGGAAAACCGCAATGCTAGTTGCCATTGATCAGCAATTTGCAGGAGTGATTGCTGTCGCAGATACCATTAAAGAAACCTCCTTAAAAGCGATTGAAAGGTTAAAAAATATGGGTCTTGAGGTTGTTATGATCACAGGAGATAACAAACAGACAGCACAGGCGATTGCAAATGAAGTCGGAATTGATCATGTGATCGCAGAAGTTCTGCCGGAAGGAAAGGCAGAGGAAGTGAAAAAGCTTCAAAAAGCTGGAAAGATAGTGGCGATGGTCGGAGACGGTATTAACGATGCACCAGCGTTAGCTACTGCAGATATTGGGATGGCCATCGGTACGGGTACGGATGTAGCAATGGAGGCTGCTGATATCACTTTAATCAGGGGAGACCTCAATAGTATTGCTGATGCCATCTTTATGAGTAAAATGACGATTCGAAATATCAAGCAAAATCTATTTTGGGCCTTTGCTTATAATGCTGTCGGAGTTCCAATTGCAGCACTTGGCTTCCTGGCACCATGGCTTGCAGGAGTAGCAATGGCATTCAGCTCCGTTTCAGTTGTTTTAAACGCACTCAGATTACAAAGGATTAAATTAAAAGGATAAAAAGGAGTGTACTTATGAAACCAAAAAACATATGGACCTGGACAATTTCAGCCATTGTGTATCTCGGGCTAGTTATTGGTGGATATACCGTATATGCAAATGTGAATAGTACGAACAATCATACTGATGACCATGTAAATAAAGAAGCTCACAATGATGATCACGGTACTCGAGACTCAGAGCATTCAGATCATGGAGCTCCATCAAAAAGTGAAGTAGCCACAAATGTAGCTTATGAAAATGGGATGATAACCATTGATTTGAAGGATGAAAATCAAAATCCACCAGAATTAGAAATCTCACACGAAAAAAGCATGCATCTCATTATTGTTAGCACCGACCTGAAAGATTACTATCATTTACATCCTGAGAATAATGGGAAGGGCATGTATACGGTGAAATTCGAGCTTCCTGAAAATGCTTATAAAGTATTTTTGGATATTAAACCAAAAAACCTTGCCTATCAGGTTAGCCCTATCGAAATGCAAGTGGGGAAAAGTCATGGCGAACAGAAGGAACCATCATTAAAGGCTGATACAAACCTAACAAAAACCATCCATGACAAGACTGTTGAATTAACCACTACGGAACTAGAAGTAAACAAAGAGGTTACGTTAAGTTTTGATACGAAAGGGATAACTCCTGATCCTTATCTGGGAGCTTTAGGACATGTGGTTATTTTGGATGAAAAAGGTGAAAAATTTGTTCATGTACATCCTACATCAGAAGATAAGACAGTCTTTGAAACAAAATTTGATCAGCCTGGGATTTACAAAGTGTGGGGGGAATTTAAATTTGATGGTGAAGTCAATAGCTATCCATTTGTGATAGAAGTCAAATAAAAGGGAGAACAAGGGGAGTTTTTATGAGCTTAGATGGGATTAGCCAACATCTATTGATTTGTAATGGGAAAACCTGCACGAAAAATGGTGCAGAGGAAGTTACAGACACCATAAGGGCAGAATTGAAAGCCTTAGAGCTGCAAAAGGAGATCCATACAACCAAAACCTTATGTAATGGTCAATGTATATATGGTCCGATTGCCATTCTGTATCCACAAGGAATCTGGTATAAGAAAATGAATAAAGCAAAAAGCGAAGAACTGATCTGTCAATTGAATGGAAAAGGAAATGCTCATATAGGGTCGGAGCTTTACTATCATGATGGAAAAACATTTAAGAATCATGAAGGAGAAAAATAACATATTTTTTATCGAAAAGCGTTTCTGTGTTAACAGGGCGCTTTTCTTCTGTCGAGGAAGATTTTAGACTAAATGATAATTTCTAATTTTTTACCCACTTTCCCTCTAAAGATATGAATCAAGAATCAAGCTTTCCCATATCCCCAACTGCATTATAATTTCCAATAAGGTGAATAATAAATCATATTGTGACTATGGGATCCTAGGAGGATAATAATATGGAGTTACAATTGATTGAAATTTATTCACCTGCCGATTTTGAGAATCTAACTATTCTCTTACATGAATTTCCCCATATTTCCTATTGGATTTCTAATGTAAATGAAAATGAATCATGGGTTCGTATATTAGTTGAAAAAGAAGATGCCGAAAAGATATTAAATTACTTAGAAAAAGTGTCTCATGAAAATCCCGATTTTCAAGCCATGTTATCTTCGATCAAAGCCTATGTCCCCAGCGAATACAATGAAAACAATCAAACAAATAATGAAAACGAAATGGAACGGGCCAGCAAACATGAATTATATTCAATCGTTCATTCTTCAGGGAAGATTAACGCTAGTTTTACTTGGTTTACTGTATTTGCTTCCATAGTAGCTACCGTTGGAATCATACAAAACAATCCCGGTTTTGTTATAGGAGCAAATGTCATTGACCCTTCAATTGGTCCTATTCTTGGGATTTCATTCGCTTCCACACTAGGTGATCAAAAGCTCGCTCGTCAATCTGTCCTAACAGCGCTTTACGGGTTATCGATTCCCTTGATGATCTCCGTTTTATTTGGTTATTTCTTTAGTCTACCAGTGAACAGCAATGAATTTATTACCCAAACAAGTGTCCAAATTATAGATATCATCGTTGCAATCGCTGCCGGCGGAGCAGGTGCATTATCATTTGTGAAACGTTCACAAGGACAGTTGGTCGGAGTGATGGTCTCCCTGACTGTATTGCCGCCAACGGTTGTGCTGGGGATGATGGTCGGGGCTGGTAATTGGCAAGGAGTTTTAACACCTTTATTATTGCTATTAATCAATATTAATGCGATTTTTTTATCGGCAATAGTGGTGTTTTGGTTGAGTGGGATTAAACCCATCAATTGGAAAGATATTGAGGATGCAAATATTTCTCGTAAATACTCTTTAACCTTTACCAGTATCTTTGCGATCATTTTCGTTATTGCGGTTGTTTATTTACATCTTTAGAATTCAGTAACAAATTCATTAAAGTTCCGTGAAAAGTTAGGAGCTTTTAATATCAATAAAGAAATGCTATGGCTAAGGAACACAAACCTAAAAAAAATATATAAATACTTTTTAGTTTCTTATCAGACCACTGCTGAACGGCACAAACGGTCCCTCCGATTGCTAATACGATTGTACCTATATATATAAGAGCAGTTAGGATAGTAACCACCCACATTTACAAGAAGAAGCCCCAATACAACAAAGCCAATCGTGAAAATAAATTGGGCGGATTTAATTTCAGTCAAAAGGGCTTGTTGTTCATCATTACTCATTTTTAGAATTTCCCTTAAAACCAAAATCGACGGAATTCCCCAGATCAATAGAAAACCAATCAGAGAAACAATACTGATATTCATCCAAATAACTCCCCTCCATAAAGGACGCTTGATTTAAAAAGTGTGATCATAATAAATACGTACATAAATAGTGGTAAGTTTCATTTGGTGTTGGAGGGTTTTGAGCAACCTTACTTTATAGGAGATAAGCAGGAACAAAATTTTAAAGGCGCTTGTTAAACAAGGTGCCTTTTTACATGGTCTATATTCTGGAGGTATGTATTGTACAAAGTACTGGAATTTGAAATAATTGTAATAAGTTAAAATGAGATTGGGAGATGTTTATTTTGAATAAAGTAAAGAAGTTCAAACTAGAGTATATTACTATTTCCTTTCTAGTAATGGTAGGTATTGTATTGATCTTAGGAATATATAGTGGATTATCATCATTCAAAGAATTCATTTCATTCTCTTTCATTATTTTATTACTGTTGTTTTTAACATTAGATATCAAAAAAGTTCATCTGAGGAAAAGTTTACAATGTCATCGTACAAATATGTCGGGTTAATGCAAGGATATAACGTTCTAATGATTTACAGTAAAGGTATGTTACCGCAAAAGGTAATCGCTCTAGTTTATTAAATAATTGAACAGATTAATTGATTAAGTGATAGGAGAGTGAAAAAACTCTTCTTTTTTTACAAAGTAAGATGTAAAATTAACTCAGTAAAATTAAATCATGATATCCATTTTGAAATGCAGGAGGAGTAAAACTTAATAAAAAATACAATTATAACTTTCGTTGTATCGTAACTCTAGTTGAAAGGTCAATCCTACGATTGCATCCAACGCGTTAAATATTCGCAATATTTAAAAAATAACCCGAAGAGGTTGATGAAAGTTGAAAATGGATACTAAAGAATTAACGGTTAAAGAACAAACTATTTTTCATCACATTGGAAATAAAATACAAACAGAAGATAGAGAAATTAAAATAATTGCTAGATTTGAAGAACCACTGGTAGTAGTTTTGGGAAATGTTTTAAGCGATGAAGAATGTGATGAGCTCATTAAGTTGTCAAAAGATGGGATGCAGCGTTCGAAAATTGGAAATACACGTGAAGTCGATGATCTCAGAACAAGTAGCAGTATGTTTTTACAGGGAAATGAAAATGATATTATCACTAGAATTGAAAAAAGAATATCGCATATTATGAATATACCTGTTGAACATGGAGAAGGTCTTCAAATCCTTAATTATAAAATTGGTCAAGAGTATAAAGCTCATTTTGATTTCTTCTCAGCAGCGAATAAACCAGTAAGCAATCCTAGAATTAGCACACTAGTCATGTATTTAAATGATGTAGAGGAAGGTGGAGAAACGTTCTTTCCTAAACTTAATTTTTCCGTATCACCGCAAAAGGGGATGGCGGTATATTTTGAATATTTCTATGATGACCACACCTTAAACGAGTTAACCTTACATGGGGGAGCACCAGTTATGAATGGATCCAAGTGGGCTGCAACACAATGGATGAGGAGAAAGAAATTGAGGTAAAGCATTTTTCGGACGGAAAAATCAAGAAGATTATACTTGAACAAAAAAGAATCTGAGACACTTTTCCGAAAAAAGGAAAGTGTCATTTTTATTAGAATAAAAGATTGAGTAAAATTACAAATTTTGAAATAATTGTAACTAAGGAATAATTATAGATGGGCTGCTAGTTTATTTGAGTATAGTAAAGAAGTTAAACAAGAAGGAGGAGGGTTAATGGACATCATTTTAATGATACTAGCCGGTTTTCCCATACTTTCAATTGCTTTAGGGATACTTGGATACTTTATCTTTAGGAATATATTTATTACACCAGGAATGGTATTTATAGTATCGATTATTGCAATGTTCACTTTTTTTAATAATTCGTTTTTAATTTGGGTTTTTGTTTATACACTTTTAACATTTTCTTCTAGTTTATTATTTCAAATACTTCATTCAAAACAGAAGAATAAGCATATAGTTAAAGAATAGAATGAATATACATTTAGGGAGGAGTAGATACTAGTTTGATATTTTCTTTTCTAAGTAATCCTGAAGAACCGTCTTTCTGTGTAAAAGGAGCCTGTGCATCATTAGAAAATTTGATTATTACCTACCTTTATAGAAAGAATAGTTGGCTTTAACTGAAGTTGATCTACTAGCAGGTTCAACCTCTGTCACTTTAAGGTTAGTTTACCAATTTAAGATTTTATTGATACAATAATCATATTATTCAAAAAAGGGAATGGAGGGGAATGAAATGTTCACTCTTTCTACCATGAGTGCGTTCGTAGTTATAGTAATGGGTCTATTTTTGATACCAGGTCCAGCCGTTCTTCTTATCGCTACTCGTACAGTTCAAAGTGGGCGTAAAGCAGGGATTATGGCCGGTCTTGGAATCGCGACTGGAGATATTATTCATACTTTATTTGCAGCAATAGGACTTTCTGCTATTTTGATGACTTCTGCACTCTCTTTTAATTTTGTGAAGTTTGCAGGAGCAGCATACTTGATTTACTTAGGAATTCGGGCGATTTTGGAAAAGCCTAAAGACCCTCAATTGCCGAAGACTTCTCCAGTAGCGAAGACTTCAAGTGCCTATGGTCAAGCAATCTTAGTTGAAGTTCTAAATCCGAAAACCGCTCTTTTCTTTCTGGCATTTTTGCCTCAGTTCGTTCATCCGGAGCAAGGGCCATCCTTTTTTCAATTTTTGATCCTTGGTTTAACGTTTGTGGTATTAAGTGCGATTTATACAACGTTTGTAGCGATGAGTGTCCAGCTACTCGGGCGAATGGTCAAACGAATATCTTGGATGGGTCGATGGAGTGGCAAGATCGTAGGGGCAATTTATATTAGTCTCGGATTAAAAGTCGCGATTCAGAATCGGTGATAACAAGAATAAGTGAATGGCTGATTGACAAAAAAACAAACTCAATCTATATACCATTAAGTAAAAATGGGACGGCATTATCTGTCTCTAAGAGTCCCCCTTTTTCAAAAGGAAATGTTGATTAAAAAAGGAGATTTAAATGGCATAAACTTTTCATCCCCCCCCCCCGTAACGTTTTACAAAGGAAAACCGTTTATAAAACGAAAGGTATTTTTATAGCCTATTAAATGAATGGGGGAAAACCATGAAGGTCCTGATATTAGGAGGTACTCGTTTTTTAGGGAAAGCTTTGGTGGAAGAATCCTTGAAAAGAGGGCATGAGGTCACTTTATTTAATCGCGGCACCAATAAAGAGGCGTTTCCTGGAGTGGAACAGCTTATCGGCAATAGAGATGGTGATGTATCACAACTAGAAAATCGAAAATGGGATGTTGCCATGGACACATGTGGATTTGCTCCACATCATATTAAAAAAATCGCTGCTGTACTTGGGGAGAACATCGAACATTATACATACATCTCAAGCATCTCTGTGTATAAAGATTGGATTCCGTTCAATATTACGGAGGACTATCCTCTACAATCCATGCCGCCGAATAAATTAAAAGACGTTGAAGAGGGGACGATTTCTCCTTACGAGTATTATGGTGCGTTGAAAGTATTGTGTGAAGCAGAAGCGGAGAAGCATTGGCCTGGACGTGTGTTGCATATAAGAGCGGGGCAGCTTGTAGGACCGTTTGACTATACGGATCGGCTCCCGTATTGGGTTAAGCGTGTAGCACATGGGGGAAAAGTATTAGTGCCAGGTCGTCCAAATCGTTCTGTTCAATTGATTAACGTAAAAGATATCGCAACTTGGGCGTTCGATATGACTGAAAACAGACAAGGTGGAACATTCAATGTAACAGGTTCCAGTGATGTGACTATGGAAGAGCTATTAAACACCATTAAAGCGGTCACAAACAGCGATGTCGAATTTGTGTGGGCAGAAGAAGAATTTTTTCAGGAGCACAAGGTACAGCCATGGACAGAAATGCCTTTATGGGTTCCTGAACACTTCCCGTTAGAGGGAGAAACCGAACCGTGGAAAGGCGGTTTTTCCATCAGTATAGACAAAGCTGTAAACGCAGGTCTTACCTTTCAATCTCTTGAGGAAACCATATCTGATGTATATCAATGGGTGAAAGCGAGGCAAGATCCAAAACGAAAAGCGGGAATATCACGGGAAAGAGAGCAGGAGCTGTTAGAGGCTTGGTTTCAACTAGTGAAAAAGGAATATTGTGATTAACGGGTTCTATTTTCAGATTGATACCAGTTATATTTATTTACCCATATAAATATTGGAATTTTATCTTGTTTCAAGATGTTAACCTATCGTCTTGGCAGATAGGAATACTTGTATTTTTAGTTGGTATTTACTTGCTCTTTAGGTTAAGAAATAATAAATCAGTATTTCATTAAAAGGGGCATTAATGGAACCTTATTAAATCATTTATTTTTTGTTTTCCCTCTTGAATTCATACGATTAATCATTCCAGTACATCATTTTCATTGTCTTGAATATGGTAATGCACAACTTTTTGATTTTGTGCACAAAAACGACTAGATAATGCACCAGAATCTAATTTTATGCACGACAATTTAAAGTAAATGCACGAGATTTCAAATTTATGCACATATCAATATGTAGGGGAGTCAAAAAGGGAACCCGCTAGATATTACTAATAAAAAACAAAGGGCTGTCCTAAAAACCAAGGAGTCAGGAACCATAACTTCAATAGATAGAAGAAAACCTCAAGAGTATCTTCTATCAATGGACGAACATGGTGGTTCCTGATCCCTTTTAGGACAGCCCCTTTTTCCGTTCTATATTGTTATCATTCAAGTGTGATTTCGCTGTTATTTAACAGCCGATTCAAATGCTAATTGGGATTTTGCCTTCAAAACAGAACCCGTTACATCGTGATGGGATATTTCTCTCATATCCCAACTAGCTAAAGAAAAATGATAAAAACAAAACGCCGCTCTTTTTGTTGAAACCATACGAAAGGAAGGCGTTTTTATCTTCAATACTATCCTCAAGAATAGTTTATTGAAAAAGTTTTTGATTAATATCTGTGTCTAAAAGAATGAATCTAAGATTTAAAGTGGGGCAAATCGCTTCACTTTTTTTATAGTAGAATAGAATTGAAGAATGTTGTTACCTAATTGTAAGGGGATATGGTTTATGGAAACAGTTATCACAGGAAGTGGAATTATAGGGCCGAAATTTTCAACCATTGAGCGATTTACCGAAATTCTTAAAAAGGGGGAGGATGTTTTACAAGAAGAAACTTTTCATGACAAAACCTTGTATGTAGGAAGAGTGAAGGAGGAGGATATAAGGATTACGTCGTTACCAAACGGCAAAAGGTATCCAAAAGCGGTACAATTCTTGCTTCACGCTTGCCAAGATGCCATTAAAATGGCTATGGTAAAATTAGAAGACTACCGTGTAGCGGTAGTCATTGGATCTTCTGGTGGCGTCATTTCTGAAGTCATCAACCATACAAAGGAGTTAGCCCAGCCTAGGCGAGCATCTCCTTTTACGATTGGTAATATGAATGCCTATTCTTTGTCCTCCAGTGTTTGTGCAGCATTCCAATTGAATGGGATGTCTTTTACATTGGCAAATAGTTGTACATCAGGAATGGATGCTTTGCATTTAGCGGATATTCTCCTAAAGTCAAATCAGGCGGATATTTGTATTGTTGGAGGGACTGATGCGACCGTTTGTGAAACGTTAATGAAAGGATTTTTGCCATTAAAAGTTTTACAAGTGCGAAAAGAAGGAGAAGCCCCTTATGGGCCATTTTCTGGTGGCAAAGGATTTTCCATGTCAGAAGGAGCCGGTGTTATAATCGTTGAACGTCAAGATATTGCTTCTCAAAGGGAAGCAAAGGTTTTAGGAGTGGTTAGAAAAACTTCGATGACACAAGATGCGCTTTCTCTACATCAAACAGATCCGGCAGGGGGTTCCTTATTAAAAGCAGTTGATGAATGTATTGGTTCTGACATCCCTACTTATATCAACAGTCAGGGACTTGGGATTAAGAAAAATGATGATATTGAAGCCTATATCTATGAAAAAAGATTCAATAAGTATGATATTCCTATCACCTCTATTAAAGGGATGGTAGGCCATTCAATGGGGGCATCGGGAATGTTTCAAGTCATTTCTAGTTTGGTTAGCATGGAGAACCATTTTATCCCTCCTACTATATCTTCTGAAAAAACGCACTATCCAAAATTACCAATTAGAGAATCACCATTACAAAAAGAAGTTCAAAGCGTGCTCATTACATCTCAGGGTTATGGAGGGAGTAATAGCTGTACATTTATTTCAAAAGGAGGAAAGTAAAATGGAATTTATTTTACTACTAGCGATTTCTATCATTCCTTTCATCATCGCCATTTCCATTTTGTTTTTTTCAAAGACTCCTTTGTCCAAAGCATTATCGCTTTTTCTTTTGATGCTTTCCTTTTGGCAGATTGATATTGCCATTCTTTACGCGGATGAATTATTAAGTTTGGCTACCATTGATGGTCTGTTTAGATTGTTTCGAATGGGATCCATATTTATTATGCCATTAATGTATTTTTTTCCGTATCATCTCATTCGCGAAAACCCTCAATTAAAGCGATTTAAATTATTTTTTAATCGAAAAGGTCTTTTTATCGTAGTTATTTATAGCATGACTGTTTATTTGGTTAATTTTACCGAGCTCGGAGTAAAGTCGTTTACTATGATTGAAGAAACACCATTATCACCATCTCATTTACTCCCTGTTTATGGTGTTTTAAACTCTACATTTATTGTTAGTATCTTATTAGTATTTATGAATACATTTCTTCTTTTAGCTGTCACTTTAAAGCTGAAAGCACATTATTATAAGTCTTTTTATTGCAAATTGGTTTGGGCGGCCGTGTTGATTTTTACGAATGGCGTCCTAAGCGGTTTTACCTTTATTCCTTTATATCTTTCTAGTTTCAATTCTATATTGATTGCTATTATATTATTTCTAGGATTCTTTCAAATGCAATCGGATAAAATCAATCGAATCAATCGAAAGTTAACAAGGCAAAGCGAATTGCTAGAAGCGATTATGAATATTAATCCCAACTATCTATTAGTGAAAAACAGCCAAAATCAAATTGTCAAAGTGAATGATTCCTTTTGCGACTTGTTATCTACCGCTAGAGAGGAGTTGCTTGGACGGGACTTTAGGGAATTATTAACTCAAACACAAATGATCGAATCTGACTATAAAGGAATTCAGAAGTTCATTGATTCAAAAGGAGAGGTTTACTATATTCAATGGGGTTATAAAGAATTACATGAATACCCAGGAGAAGCCTATACCCTTTTCTTTGGTCTTGATGTGACAGAACAAAAACAAAATGAGCAATTATTACTTTCTTCTGAGAAATTAAAAGTGATCGGAGAAATGGCGGCTAGTGTCGCCCATGAAATCCGTAATCCTTTGACGACCATCCGAGGGTTTATTCAGCTTCTAAAAGAGCGAAGTTCCCAATCTGAATTTGAAAATCTAGTGTTAGAAGAAATTGATCGTATCAATCAAGTACTAAAAGAATTATTGATATTAGCAAAACCTGAAGCGAAGGAGCACAAGGCACAATTGCAAACGCGTGTGAATCTTGCTGAAGAAATGAAAAACATAAATCTTCTATTTGAGGCTATGGCCATGGAACAGAATAAAGAAATTGTCTTAGTGAATCGTTTGGAAACGTTTACCCATGTTTTAATGGAGAAAGCCCACCTTAAGCAAGTGATCATCAATGTGATAAAAAACAGTTTAGAAGCGATACCTAAAGAGGGCAAAGTGAAGATTATATTGGATCATTATCATGAAGAAAACATCCGTATACGCGTGATTGATAATGGAGAAGGGATATCGAAAAAACGCCTTTCTCGAATTGGAGAGCCTTTTTATACAAGCAAAGAAAAAGGTACAGGTATAGGACTTACTATATGTTTTAAACTTATTAGCGATAATAACGGGGAAATGAGGATCAAGAGTAAAGAGAAATGGGGGACAGTGATGACGATTATTCTTAAAGCGGCATCATGAAATCTTACTTAACTGTGTAGATAAGGGTGGTAAAACTAAAATTCTTTGCTCAATTAAATGTGAAATAAACCATTAACTAATGCAAAGGGGCTCAACTCAAAAAGCCGGTTTCTTTTCTTAATGGAAACCGGCTTGTTTGGATTATATGAAAAGGTTACAGTAAGAAAAGTTTAAAAATCTTTTTCTACAATGCTATACTTATATCTTGAATAAAATGAAGATATATCCAAAGTCTAATAGTAAAACAAGAAGATCGGGATGAACAACATGTGGAGCATTTTTACAAAAGATATTAAGAACATTTTTACCAATTGGGTTGCGGCCATATTAATTGGAGGATTGACGTTATTACCTTCTTTATATGCCTGGTTTAACATTGAAGCGTCTTGGGACCCTTATAGTCAAACGGATCAGCTTCCAGTAGGGATTGTAAATGAAGATGCAGGGGCTACGGTTCGTGATAAGGAAATTCATATCGGGGATGAGCTCGTCAAAGAACTGAAGAAGAATGATGATATGGATTGGCAATTTGTTGATCGTGAAGAAGCGATGGATAAGGTGGAGTACGGAGACTATTTTGCCGTTATCGTGATTCCAGAAAATTTCTCTAAAAAATTAGGTTCCGTCATTAAGGATCATCCGGAAAAGGCGAAGGTTGAGTATTATGTGAATGAAAAAATCAATGCCATTGCGCCTAAAATCACGGAATCCGGTGCAGGCGGGATCGTCGATAAAATTACAAGTAACTTTATTTCAACGGTGAATGGTACTATTTTTGATAAGTTTAATGAATTAGGGCTTGAGATTGAAAAGGACCTTCCTGATATTAAACGATTTGAAGAGTATGTTTTTCAAATGGAAGAAAAGCTGCCTGAGATCCATAACTTACTAAATGAGTCCCTGTCAGATGCGCAAAGTGCTCAAAAAATGATTGATGATGCACAAGCATTGATTCCAGAAGCAAATCGTGTAACTGGCGATGGATTGCAGACGATAGATGAAACGACGGAGTTTTTGAAGAAGGCTGAGAATCGACTAAATGAAATTGCTCCTCAGGTTCAAAAGAATCTAGAGCAGGTACAGAGTATGGCGACGAAAGTGAACAATTTTATCAGAACTGTGCAATCTTCTGATATTAACTTGAACCAAGGAAATCAAATTAGTGATCAGATCAATGAGCAGATAGCCAGTTCGGTTAAGAATATAGAGGCAGCAGAGGCTGCATTAAAGCAGCTTCAAGAGCAGAATAATGCCGAACAAGGCTCAAACCAGAATCAAGAACAAATCCAACAGGCTCTTGAACAATTAGCTTTGTTGAAGAAGGAACTACAGACAATCCAAGAAAGCAGCGAAAAGATCAATACATTTCTTTCTGACAAACAACAAGAAGTGGATGGTTTAATCGCTCAACTTCAGGAAAAATCAGCTGCAACGGCAAATGAAATTGATGCATTTATCAAAGAATATAATGAAAACATCGAGCCTACTGTCAGACAAGAGGTAGCAAATGCCAAGAAAACATTGAGTGATGCCAGGGAAATCTTGATTAAGATCCAATCTACTCTGCCAGAAGTAGAAAAAATCCTGGCAAATACAGAGGGGAACTTGGGAGAAGGGGAAGAAACTCTCAAGTATATAATAGGCGAATTCCCATACGTCAACGATAAGATTAATCAATTAGCCGATCGGATTCGAGAAATCCAAGGGGAAACGGACATCAATGAAATCATTGAGTTACTGCAAAATGATCCAGAAGCAGAGAAGGGATTCTTTGAGGAACCCGTTCAACTCAATAAAAACAGCTTATTTCCAATTGCAAACTATGGAACAGCCATGACTCCCTTTTATACCGTACTTGCGATATGGGTCGGAGGACTTTTGCTAATTTCCTTGTTAGCTACAGGCATTCATCATTCAGAAGGATTTACAGAAAAACAAATCTATTTTGGCAAACTTTTTACTTTTATTAGCATCGGCTTTGTTCAAACCCTTGTGGTGACATCAGGTGATATCTTCATTATGGGAGTGGATATCGCAGAACCAGTTTGGTTTATCTTGTTTGGATTGGTAAGCAGTTTAGTATTTATCCTGGTAGTTTATACATTAGTTTCGGTATTTGGGGATGTTGGAAAGGCAATGGCGATTGTGTTACTTGTGCTGCAAATTGCTGGAGCTGGAGGAACGTATCCTGTAGCATTACTCCCTGAATTCTTTCAAACCATTCATCCGTTCTTACCTTTCTCTTATGCGATTGATTTGATGAGGGAAGCCGTTGGAGGCATTGTTTGGGAGAGAGTTTATAAAGATCTTATGTTTCTAACGCTATTTGGTTTCATTGCTTTGTTAATGGGAACCTTCCTTAAAGGTCCGTTAAGTAAGAAGACAAAAGCCTTGATGAAGAAATCGAAAGAGTCTGGATTGTTTCATTAGGACAAAGCTGATAGAGCCTTGTAGAGAGAAATCTCTGCAGGGCTTTTTTCTATGTTTAATTATTTTTTGCAATACTTATTAGGCTGCAAATGTCATGGCATACATTAAGTTAATTATTTATCTTTAGGCTATCTCTAATGGCTGATGACAGCAGGCTTTTATCCATTAAACTCAATTTAACAATCGGATAATGAAATTGCCCACCCGTGGCTAGATACTACCGATTCTATTACTAGCATACAGTCCGAAAAAAGGTAAAAAGAGTAATTGGAATAATGTGTGTTTACTAAATTATTAAAAAATACTTTCAATTCGGAAAATAAGATGGTATTATATCGAAATAATATTAAAATGAAAGGGAGGGCACTCAGATGTCTCAAATGTTAGCTTTAGTTATTGTACTGCTTATTTTATTTATCGGGGATTTTGTGGCCGTCCGAACAAAGGCATGGGTACCTTCAGTTTTTATATGTGCGATTCTTTTTTTAATTGGATACTGGACATTTTTTCCACAAGATATTGTATCTGTAGCAGGTATTCCGCCGGTAGTCGCAACGATGGTGATGTACCTATTAATTGTAAACATGGGAACATTACTTTCGATTAAAGAATTGATAAGACAATGGAAAACCATTGTCATCTCTCTTTCAGGTATACTTGGCATTGTATCCCTATTATTCGGAATTGGTACACTAATATTTGATCTAAAAACAATCCTTGTAGCGATTCCTCCTTTAGTTGGCGGTATGGTATCTGCATTAATCATGTCAGAAGGTGCAGCTAATGCCGGACTAACGAGTTTGTCTGTTTTTGCTATTGTTATTTATGTGATGCAAGGCTTTGCTGGATATCCTTTAACATCTATTTTCTTGAAAAAGGAAGGGAAGAAGCTTCTAGGTCAATATCGAAATGGACAATTAACGGAAAAAAAGGATGATTCTGATTCATCCGCTGCAGAAGGCATGACCGAGCTTAAGTTGTTTAAGAACCTTCCCGGAAAATATAATACGGAATACTTTAAATTTTTCCGAATTGGGGTTGTCGCTTTTCTCGCATACCTAGTTTCAACTGTATTAGCTCCAGTTGTGTCCGTTAACGCATTTGTACTTTGCTTATTATTTGGGGTTATTGCTAAAAGTATTGGCTTCTTGGAAAAACATCCTTTACAAAAAGCAAATGGATTTGGATTATCTATCATGATCCTTATGCTCTTCGTCTTTGATGGATTAAAAAATGCAACACCAAGTATGATGATGGAGATCCTATATCCACTCGTTATTTGCATCATCTTAGCTGTTATCGGTATGTATATCTTCTCATTCATTGTCGGGAGAGTATTAAAAGTCAGCAAAGAAATGGCGTTTGCCGTATCATTAACAGCCTTATATGGCTTTCCAGCTGATTATATTATTACCAATGAAGTCGTCAATTCATTAACAAAAGATGAAAAAGAAAGAGAAGCCTTATTAAGCCATATGCTCCCTCCGATGCTTGTCGGTGGATTTATATCGGTTACAATCGTATCGGTTATTTTAGCGGGAGTATTTGTGCAATTCCTATAATATGAAACCATCAGTGGGGGTTTCTCATCCCAACTTTAGGCTCTTGAAATTTCACAGCCTTTAAGCGGAATTCTTACTGCTCGTTAATAAGCCGTAAAATAGGAGGAAATCGAATTGAATCTTAAGGAACGTATAGAAAAGCAAATAAATGATTTGAGTGAATTTACGTCGACACCTGGTAAAGGGATGACACGGCTGACATATAGTAACGAAGATTTACTTACACGAAATTATATTAAAGAAAAAATGAAGGAATACGGTCTAACTGTCAAGGAAGATGGTTTGGGCAATATTTTTGGTAAACTTGAGGGTACATTAAAAGATGCTCCAAGTGTACTAATTGGATCCCATTTTGATTCCGTACCAAATGGTGGCTCATTTGATGGCCCAGCAGGTGTCATTGTTGCACTTGAAGTGGCAGGTCTTTTTGCCGAAAATCAACTAGCACCTAAATATCCATTAGAAGTTGTCGCTCTTATTGAAGAAGAGGGTGCTAGATTTGGTGGAGGACTAATGGGATCAAGAGGAATGGTAGGTTCGCTTAGTGAGGAAGGTTTTAAGAGATTAAAAGACAAAGATGGTGTGACAACGGTAGAAGCAATGGGGAAAATTGGATTGGATTCTTCGCTTCCAAAAAGACGAGATCCTAATACGATAAAATCGTTTCTTGAGTTGCATATTGAACAAGGGCCGATCCTCGAAGAGAAGAATATTCCGATTGGTGTAGTTGAAGGAATTGTAGGATTGACACAATTAGAAGTAACCATTGAAGGAAAAGCTGGACATGCAGGTACAACACCGATGGATCGTCGTACAGATGCATTAATAGCTGCGGCAAATATTATTTCGCAATTCCCAGGTCTTGCAATAGAGGAAGGTAATGGGACAGTCATCACTACCGGTCGCCTACATGTTCTTCCTAATGGAGCGAATGTGATTCCAAATAAAGTGGAATTTTCCGTCGATATCCGTTCAAGTCAGGAAGAACCGATCAGCAATGTCATCGCAAAAATAAAGAGTTTGATTCATTCCTATAGAGAACAAGGATACAGTATATCTGTTGAACAGCCATTATATATGAAGCCCAAAAATATGAACAATGAAATTGTTGCTTTACTAAAGGAAAAGAGTACAGAATTAGGCATTCCATACTGTTCCATTAATAGCGGTGCAGGTCATGATGCAATGGTTTTATCTGATGTGACCGATGTAGGAATGATTTTTGTTCCAAGTAAAGATGGACTTAGTCATTGTCCGGAAGAGTGGTCAGATGCCGTGCATCTTGCAAATGGCGTACAGATATTTTACGAAGCAGCAAAGTCCTTAACGGGGGTCGAAGCGAAATGATCAATGAAAAAGTTAAAGAATCTATTCAAAAATATAATGAAGAATTAACGGAAATTCGGAGAAAACTTCATAGCGAACCAGAATTATCATGGGAAGAAGTCAATACATCTGCATTTGTTAGTGAATATCTGAAAAATTTAGGGATTTCACATCGGAAAACAGATCCAACAGGTGTTATTGCAGAGATTAAAGGCGGAAAAGCTGGCAAGACGGTAGCATTAAGAGCTGATATGGACGCCTTATCTGTAGTCGAATTAAATAAAGATTTGCCATATGCTTCAAAAGAAGAAGGGAAAATGCACGCATGTGGTCATGATGCCCATACGGCCATGCTATTGATTGCAGCAAAAGCACTAAATGATATAAAAGATGAGTTGACTGGAAATGTACGTCTTATTTTCCAACCAGCTGAAGAGGTTGCTACAGGTGCAAAAGAAATGGTCAAACAAGGAGCTGTAGAAGGAGTTGATCATGCGTTTGGAATCCATATATGGTCACAAATGCCGACACACAAAATCGCTTGTTCACCAGGTCCTTCGTTTGCTTCAGCAGATATTTTCACCGTGACTTTCAAAGGAAGGGGTGGACATGGGGCAATGCCGCAAGATTGTATTGATGCATCTATCGTTGCTTCTTCATTTGTGATGAATGTACAATCCGTTGTATCAAGAACGATTGACCCGCAACACCCTGCTGTTGTAACAGTTGGAAAAATGGTCGTTGGAACGCGCTTCAATGTCATTGCGGAAAATGCAGTGATTGAAGGAACCGTACGTTGTTTTGATCCTGAAACGCGCGATCACATTGATAAACAACTTAAAGTCTATGCTGAAAATGTTGCCAATATATATGGTGCGACGGCAGAGGTGGATTATATCCGTGGTACGCAAGCTGTCATCAATGATGAAGATAGCGCGAAGCTAGTACAAAAAGTGGCAGCAGAAGCATTTGGTGAAGAGGCAGTTTATGATGAGAAACCAACGATGGGCGGTGAAGATTTCAGCTTCTATTTAGATGAAGTCCCTGGAAGCTTTGCTTTAGTTGGAGCAGGAAATCCTGATAAAGATACAGAATGGGCTCATCATCACGGCAAATTCAATGTTGATGAGGATGCACTCGCAACAGGTGCAGAACTTTATGCTCAATTTGCATGGGCATATTTAAACGAAGAATAATACGGGTACCTGACCTAAGTGTGATACTAATTTATTGCATTGGGGGACAGGTACCTTTATTTTATAGAAGCAACTTCATATTTTTTAAAATTTATATCAATAAAAATGATAAAGCATCTGTCATTTGAAATTTGGGTTGACTAAACGCTAGCTCAAATAGCATTGTTCATGTAAAGAATTTCGTTCCTATCGAAAGGTGTTTAGGTTTTGTGCCTTCAATATGTTTGTAACCAATTCTCCAATTTGTCTGCCCAATCTTAAGCCTTCGTCGTTATCGACTTTAAAATGTACCCCGGCGTACAAACGAGATTGAGCACTTTCTTCCATTACTTTTTTTATTTCGGATGACTCCAGTGGAAAGAAATAACTTAATAGGACCTCAGCACACCCTGCTATAGTAGCATGTGCAGAAGATTTTGGCTTTTCCGGTTTATCACGGCACGATTAAGCTCTATTCTTACCGCCATTTTGGCTTTTCCGGTTTATCAAGGTACGATTGATCTCCATTCTTACTGCCATTTTGGCTAATGGGGTTTATCAAGGTACGATTGAGCTCTATTCTTACCGTCATTTTGGCTAATGGGGTTTATCACGGTACGATTGGGCTCTTTTCTTACTGTCATTTTGGCTAATGGGGTTTATCAAGGTACGATTGGGCTCTTTTCTTACTGTCATTTTGGCTTTTGGGGTTTATCACGGCACGATTAAGCTCTATTCTTACCGTCATTTTGGCTTTTCTGGTTTATCACGGTACGATTGAGCTCTATTCTTACCGTCATTTTGCCTTTTGGGGTTTATCAAGGTACGATTGAGCTCTATTCTTACCGTCATTTTGGCTAATGGGGTTTATCAAGGTACGATTGGGCTCTCTTCTTACTGTCATTTTGGCTTTTGAGGATTATCACGTCACGATTGAGCTCCTTTCTTACCGCCATTTTGGTTTTTGAGGTTTATCACGGTACGATTGAGCTCTATTCTTACCGCCATTTTGGCTTTTGGGGTTTATCACGGTACGATTGGGTTCTTTTCTTACTGTCATTTTGGCTTTTGAGGATTATCACGTCACGATTGATCTCCTTTCTTACCGCCATTTTGGCTTTTCCGGTTTATCAAGGTACGATTAATCTCCATTCTTACCGCCATTTTGGCTAATGGGGTTTATCACGTCGCGATTGAACTCTTTTCTTACAGAAGGGTAGGCTGGAAATCAAGGGGTAGGCACTACAGTATATAAATTACGATCATATTGGCAGGGTCTTGCTACATCCCAAAGGTGTTTTAAAAACCAGGTTATAAATGGTTAACGAATGATCTATATAGAGGGGCTGTCTATTAAGTAAATTTAATACGAACAGATGGCTCATTTTTTGATTATATGCATGAGATTGTATGATCAAAATTCATTGTGGAAAAATAGAAGGATATTCAAGACAGTAACTTGAATAGTTTTATACAAGATCTTATTTAAATTTTCATTTTTAGACTTAGGTAGTGCTAGATTCATATAACTGACAGATGTTTTTATATTTTAAGGGAAGTGATATCAAAATGCTTTATACATGGAATATTGAGAAGATCATTAAAGATACATTAGATCAGCACAATTTAAATATTCTCTATGAATTTAATAATAATCTTAAAGTACCAATGAGTTATAACGTATCGACAAATACTATAAAATTTAATTATCTTCAAGTTAACGGTTATATCAGTAAAATTAGAATAAAAGAGACCGATGAAAATTTTGTTAAACTGATTCTTTATCATGTGATTGGGTATTACTTAGATTTTAAGAAAAACAAACATGATTTAAGGACCCTAAAGTATGGTGAAGATGATGAAATAGAAAAGCTTAAAGCTGAAATAGAAACGAATGCTTGGGATTACGGGAGAACATTGGTCCCTGAGCACTTGTTACAGGCATATGATAAAGTACGTGAATTAGATCATGCTCTAATAAAGAGTCATTAGCGAATAGTTAAATTAATGTACCTTATTGAGGAGGGCAGGAAAGACAAAATATCAATCTTAAAAATGTCGAAAGTTTAATAAATGATTCTTTACATACCGCCAATCAAAAGTTCATATTTATCCATCTTTTGGATAACCTAAATTTACCGAATCCTTCTTCACTGCATTTTTCATCATGAAGGAGATTCTATATGCACGTTTTTATCAAAACAATGACCATATTTTTGCTTGGTTCTGGGCGGATGGAAGCCGATTTCGAAACTTCCATACGACGATGATTTATCTATCAGTAATAGATTTGCTTTATTTCTCACTAACGACTAATGATCCTTTATAGACAGTGAACTTCAAAATAGGGTTGTCCCAATCTGAGGTAGCGTTGTTATATATTTTTATTGTTTTTCCGTACACTGTGATTCTTTTCCAATCAAATTACCACTTGGAAAACGATTCTATCATATTGGAAAATGGATCATTATTTACATAGTGTCGAATGGGGTGGGGTCTGTTTCGATGGTATATATTATGATCATGGTTGGACAATCGGATGGTCACTGTTATTTCTGATCGTAATGTTTCCTTTGTTGCGGCTTCATTATAAAAGACCTCTTTTAGCTTATATTGCATCAGTCATCATTATGGTCTTCTTACTTAACTGGTTAATGTCCCTGGGAAGAGTGTTTGATAAAGATGTTAATTTATACTGTTGAGGGGATGTTATCGTGGAAATCATCTTATTGTGGCTCTTGCTAATCGGAGGTATAGGGCTATTTATTCTTTCTTTACGAAAGCCTCCGCAAAAAGATTGGCTTTTAATTTTCTTTATGACCGGTTTCTTCGCCGTTTTTTTAGGTGTTATTGTCGTCGAAGAGCATCTTATCAGATATCCTGTGAATTTATTCAAACACTTTCAATCAAGTGTTCTTTTTGAATTTCTCTTATTCCCGGTTTTATGTATCTATTATTACCAAGCAACTTATCATTCAGGTTTTTGGGGAATCATTTTGAAAGCATTGGTATATAGTAGTGTTTTATCTATCCTCGAATTCTTTTTGGAAAAATACACAGACCTGATCGATTATCTCCATTGGGAGTGGTACTTTACCCTTGTGAGTGTGTTCCTGTTTATGATCATTGTTCGTTCTATAATGGGTCTAACCAATTATCTGGTTAAAAATGATGACACTAGATAATCGATAAAATGTCAATGTGATATAAATAGGTAGATGAATTCCTCGTTTATGCTGATGCATATTCTAGATAATGGGCAGAGATCTTCGTTAAATGGAAAAAATAGTGGAACTTTCAAAAAGTAAAATTGAATTTATAACATGTAATTCAATAAAAACTCAGGGGGATTATTAATGACAAATCCAACGGGAGAAACGTATAACCAGTTAGCTAATACATATAAAAACGATGTAGATAAGGTGAGTCCTTACAATGCTTATTATGAACGCCCGGCCATGATGGCCGCTTTACCACTTCAATTAAATCGATATGAAGTACTTGACGCTGGTTGTGCTGCAGGTTGGTACTCGGAACAGTTAATGCAAAGAGGGGCAAATGTTACTGGAATCGACGTAAGCCCTGAAATGGTGAAAGTAGCAAAGCAGCGTTTAGGTAATCAAGCGACAATTCTCTGTCATGATCTTCAAGAAACCTTCCCATTTGAAGATGATTCATTTGATGTCATTGTAAGCTCCCTTACACTACACTATCTAGAAAATTGGACACAATCGTTTCAGGAATTCAACCGTATTCTTAAAAGTGGAGGAACGTTTTTATTTTCAGTTCATCACCCGTTCATGGACTTTACAAGACACCAATGTAAAGATTACTTTGAAACGCAATTACTGACGGAAACCTGGAACAAACCTACTATCTCGATTGATGTTAGTTTTTACAGAAGACCTATGCAAAGCATCGTAAACGAAACTACTCAATTTTTCAAACTTGATAATCTGATTGAACCCCAACCACAGGAAAAAATGAAAGAAAGAAATGAAAAATCCTATCACTACTTAATGACCAATCCTCATTTCCTAATCATAAAAGCGACTTCAAAAAAATGAACGGAAAACTAATCTTAGATTGTTTTAGAGGCTATCGGCTGTGTTTGAGTATTGATGATAAACACTTAGGGAAATCAATAAAGTCCGAACTATTAAAGAATTGGGCTTTCTCTTCTGACCCAGTTGATAAAGTGATGCTGAATGTTTATAAGAGAATAGACCCCCAATAAGTTCTTGAAAAATAGGGCAAGGAGAAAGTTTATTCTAAAGTTGGAATGCAATATTGGGAGGTAACAATACAGTAAAGTAAGGTGTTTTTATTACTTCACCTAAAGGGCGCTTTCCCTAGCAAGGATTGCGCCCATTTTTTGACTTTATCTTATAAAAATTGGATAAAATGAGATGTGTTCTTCAAAGTAATGATGTACACTTAATTTACGTAAAAAATTTTTGGAATTATTAATTTATTATGAGGAGGAAATATGAAACTAGGCGCATTCTCTATTAGTTTAAGTGTAAAAGACATTAATCAATCAAAATCTTTTTACGAAAATCTGGGGTTTCAATCCTTAGGCGGGGATATTACCCAAAATTGGCTTATAATGAAGAATGAAAGTACCGTCATTGGTCTATTCCAAGGAATGTTTGAAAAGAACATTCTGACGTTTAATCCAGGTTGGAATCAAAATGCCGAAAATCTCGATTCATTCACAGACATCCGTGACCTTCAAAAGCAGCTTAAAGCAAAAGGAATTAAGATGTTGTCAGAAGCAGATGAAACAAGTGAAGGACCTGCAAGTTTTACAATTGAAGATCCTGACGGGAATACTATTCTTGTAGATCAACACAGATGATGAAGAATAGAATGGAAACAACTTCAATATGTAGAAGAAAGCCTAAGGGACATCTTCTATATATTGACCAGCATAGTGGTTCCGGACACCTTTTTGAACAGCCCCTGATAATAATTGTCTTAGGAGGAATTGGAGTATGAGTAAAATACAGACATTACGGGGATTTTCCACCATTAGTTACTGGGCGGATGATATTGTGGCAGCAAAAAAGTGGTACACCGAGCTTTTGGGCATTGAACCATACTTTGAACGTTCGGGTGAGGACGGGCAGCTTGCTTATGTTGAGTTTCGCCTCGGGGACTACCAGCACGAGCTAGGCCTGATCGATCGCCGCTACGAACCGGATGGTGCGACTCCCGGTCCGGGCGGTGCCGTGATGTTTTGGCATGTCGACGATGTGACAGCAACCCTCGAAAAGCTGCTGTCCATGGGAGCGAAAGAGTATGAGGCACTTAAACACCGTGGGGAAGGGTTTATCACGGCTTCTGTCACTGATCCATTTGGTAATGTACTAGGAATCATGTACAATTCGCACTATTTGGAGATATTGAATTCCAGAATTCAAAACAAAGAGGAATGACCAGTTGTTCTTTTCATAGCTAAATGGACGTTGTTAGTGAAGGCGTTTCAAGTTCAATAATATGATAACAGCTAATATAGGGCGCATTTCTGTAGTAAGAAATGCGCCATTCTTTATGAACATTAATATACTTTATCACCGTTAAAAATGGAATTTTTAACAACAACATAATCGACATTGCGGATGGCTTCTAACTTGGTTCCACCAGCATACGAAATCGAGGATTGAAGATCTTGCTCCATTTCTTTCAATGTATCTTCTAACGAACCTTTATGCTCTACAAACATTTTCTTACCTTCTACATTTTTCTTTTCACCTTTTTGAAATTCCGAAGCGGAACCAAAGTATTCTTTATAGAGCTTACCATCTTTCTCAATGGTTTCGCCTGGTGATTCTTCATGGCCAGCAAATAATGAACCAATCATAACCATTGATGCACCAAATCTAATGGATTTAGCGACATCACCATGTGTCCGAATACCACCGTCAGCAATAATTGGCTTACTAGCGGCCTTTGCACACCATCTGAGTGCAGCTAATTGCCAACCACCTGTACCAAATCCAGTTTTAATCTTTGTAATACATACTTTCCCAGGTCCAATGCCCACTTTTGTTGCATCGGCACCAGCATGTTCTAATTCTCTTACGGCTTCTGGAGTTCCGACATTTCCTGCAATAACAAAACTATCAGGTAAGTGTTTCTTAATATGCTGAATCATCTCGATCACGGCATTAGAATGACCATGTGCGATATCAATCGTAATGTATTCTGGAGAAAGCTGTTCCTCAGCTAATTGTTGTACAAATCCATACTCTTCGTCTTTGACTCCAACACTGATAGAGGCGAATAAACCACGTGATTTCATATCTTTGATAAAAGAAACTCGCTTCTCTGGTTCAAAACGGTGCATAACATAGAAGTAACCGTTTTCAGCTAAGTAAACGGCAATCTTTTCGTCGATAATCGTCTGCATATTTGCGGGAACCACAGGCAACTTAAATGTATGTCCACCTAAAGTCACCGTTGTATCACATTCAGAACGGCTATTTACCACACATTTTGCCGGAATCAATTGGATATCTTCATAATCAAACACATTCTCCACCATTCACACTCCTAAACACGAATATTGTAGTTAAGTTAAATATAAAATGTTCGCCCATTTGGTAATGTACATCATTTTTGACTGGATGTCAAAGTTTTTTCACTATTCTAGGTGTGATCTTTACTTTTGAACAAAAGAAAATGGGGCTGTCCCAAAACCAAGGTGTCAGGAACCACAACTTCAAATATGTAGAAGAAATCCTCAGGGACATCTTCTACAACATAGTGGTTCCGGACTCCTTTTTGGACAGCCCCATTTTGCAGCTTTGCTATAAACTATGATTAATGAATGATGTTTTCTAAGCGTGTTTTTTTTCAGCGAATTACCTCTTAATTTTCCACTATTTCTCCCTGGTCTGCAGGATTCTCCTTTGTTTTCCGCAACTTATAAATCGCAATTAGCAAAATAAACCAAACAGGAGTGATGAACAAGGCAACACGTGTATCTTCCGCAAGTGCAAGGACAACAAGAATGAATGCTAAGAAAGCAAGGATCAAGTAATTGGAAAATGGATAAAGTGGCATTTTAAATTTACTCACCTTCGCTAAATCTGGTCTTGTTTTCCGGTATTTCAAATGACTGATGACCGTAATGCCCCAAATATAGATGAAGCAAACTGTTGAAATACTTGTAATCAACGTAAATACTCCTTCTGGCATGACATAGTTCAAAACAACGGTAATGAGAATAACAACAGTTGAAAAGAACAATGCATTGGAAGGGACCTTACGGGAAGTAAGTTTAGTAAATGCTCCAGGTGCATTATTTTCTTTTGCAAGTGAATAGACCATACGGCTTGTACTAAAAATGGCGCTATTACATGCTGAAGCTGCGGATGTCAGCACGACAAAATTGACAATCCCAGCTGCTGCAGCGATACCAACCGCCACGAAGACTTGGACAAATGGACTTTCCATTGGGTTGATGGCGCTCCATGGATAAATACTCATAATGACCGTAAGTGCACCAATGTAAAAAATGATAATCCGAATAGGGATATTATTGATGGCTTTCGGAATCACTTTTTCTGGATCTTCTGTTTCACCTGCAGTAAGTCCTACAAGTTCCACGCCAACAAACGCAAACACAACCATCTGGAATGAGAGTATAAAGCCATTTATACCATTCGGAAACATCCCGCCATGACTCCATAGATTCTTAAAAGTAGATGCGCCCGAATTAGTGGCAAAGCCGTTAATAATCATGAAAATACCGATGACAATGAGTGCAAGAATCGCGATGACTTTAATTAATGCGAACCAGAATTCCATTTCACCAAAAAGCTTTACAGTGGCAAGGTTCATAATTAGTAAAACGACAAGCGCAATTAATCCTGGCATCCACTGGGGGACATCCGGAAACCAATACTGTGTATAAAGACCAACGGCGGTTAAATCAGCCATTGCGATGGAAATCCAGCAAAACCAGTAGGTCCATCCGGTAATAAACGCTGCCATATTCCCTACATAATCTTTTACAAAGTCAACAAACGAATTATATTTCAAATTAGTTAGCAATAGTTCTCCAAGTGCGCGCATGATTAAAAAGGCAATGACACCGGTAATCATGTAAGCAAATAAAATGGATGGTCCGGCTAAATGAATAGATTTCCCTGCTCCAAGAAATAAGCCCGTTCCGATTGCCCCGCCAATAGCGATTAGTTGTACGTGCCTATTTTTTAGACCTCTCTCCAATTTTTGTTCCTGCATATGATTTCCCACTTTCTGCTAATCTAGGTTGTTTGCATTTTTTATCGATTTGAAATATTTTAAGGAAATATCCTAATCAGATAATTGCAAATTAATATCCTAATAAAACTTTAACATAATATCCGTCGATTCGACAGAAAATGAAAGCGTTTGTAATTTGAATGAAATAAATATTATTTAGTCCTGTTATATATTGTGAATTACCTAATTCCGTTATTTTTAACGTTCTAACTATTGCTAAGCTGGAGTTTTCTTTGATACCGTGAAAAATCGTGAAAGAGAAAATGGCGGTAAGAATAGAGTTCAATGGTGCCGTGAAAACCGTAATGGAGGAAAGAAAGGACCTCAATCGTGCCGTGAAAAACCTCAAAAGCAAAAATGGCGGAAAGAAAAGAGCTCAATCGTGCCGTGAAAATCCACAAAAGGAAAAATGACGGTAAGAAAAGATCTCAATCGTGCCGCGAAAAACCGCAAAAGCAAAAATGACGGTAAGAAAGGATCTCAATCGTGCCGTGAAAAACAGCAAAAGGAAAAATGACGGAAAGAAAAGAGCTTAATCGTGCCGTGAAAAATCACAAAAGCAAAAATGACGGAAAGAAAAGAGCTCAATCGTGCCGTGAAAATCCGCAAAAGCAAAAATGACGGAAAGAAAAGAGCTTAATCGTGCCGCGTAAAACCGCAAAAACAGAAATGACGGTAAGTAAGGAACTCAATCGTGCCGTGAAAAACCTCAAAAGCAAAAATGGCGGAAAGAAAAGAGCTCAATCGTGCCGTGAAAATCCACAAAAGGAAAAATGACGGTAAGAAAGGATCTCAATCGTGCCGTGAATATCCACAAAAGCAAAAATGGCGGAAAGAAAGGAACTCAATCGTGCCGTAAAAAACCACAAAAGCAAAAATGACGGTAAGAAAGGATCTCAATCGTGCCGTGAAAAATCACAAAAGCAAAAATGGCGGAAAGAAAAGAGCTCAATCGTGCCGTGAAAATCCGCAAAAGCAAAAATGACGGAAAGAAAAGAGCTTAATCGTGCCGCGTAAAACCGCAAAAACAGAAATGACGGAAAGAAAAGAGCTTAGTCGTACCGTGAAAATCCGCAAAAGCAAAAATGGTGGTAAGAAAAGAGTTCAATCGTGCCGTGAAAATCCGCAAAAGCAAAAATGACGGAAAGAAAGGAGCTCGATCGTGCCGCGAAAAACCACAAAAGCAAAAATGGTGGTAAGTAAGGATCTCAATCGTGCCGTGAAAAACCGCAAAAGCAAAAATGACGGAAAGAAAGGGGCTCAATCGTGCCGTGAAAAACCGCAAATACAAAAATGGCGGAAAGAAAGAGTCTCAATCATGCCGTGAATATCCACAAAAGCAAAAATGGCGGAAAGAAAGGAACTCAATCGTGCCGTGAAAATCTAGTAGCGTTACTCAATTTATGAATCATGTTAGGATGATTGATTCTAATGTGCAAAAGCCATTTAGGGGTCAGTACATCATGAAGGGCAACCTTCACAAAAAAAGAATCAGGAGCTTGACATCGATTTCTGAAAAACCATTAGTTGTTAAACCAGCACTTTCAATCTACTAATTTTAGAAACTTAGAATCGTTCAGCCAAAAGGAGTACCGCATCTTTGATCACTATTACCATTTTTCACTATGCATAAAAATAACAGGCGGCATTATCTAAAAACGCCAGTTATTCTATTTTTTAATATTAAAATGTGCATTAATCTGTCCGCGGATCATTTTGTTGCGTTCATCTCTCGTTTGTTTTTTAGCCATTTCTTTTTTAATTTCAAAGGTTTGGACGCCGTCTTCAATTTGTTCGGCAATTTCCATCAATGTTTCTACATCTGAAAAAGAGTATTTTCGTGTGCCACGCTTTGTTCGCTCTGGGAAAATTAATTTTCTTTCTTCATAATAGCGGATCTTTCGCTGGGATAAGCCTGTTATTTCACTGATAATTCCGATGGTCATGACTTTTTTATCTTTATAGGATTGTTTATCAATCGACACTTCGCCACCTCTTTTAGCTTTGAATGAAAAAACCCTTTACCTTATAAATGTCATATTTTATTACGTAGAATGTTAATTTTACATTATTATATAAATATTTTCGGAATATATCAAAAATTATGTGAGATTATCTAACAAACTTTTAATCAAATCCATATGAAAAAAGAGGGGGAAGCAATCCCAACAGCTTGTCATTTAATGATTTAGAAATGAGTATTCAACGATTTTAAGTAGTAGAATATGAACTTAAGCAGTTTCAGCGAGAGTTATAATTTCTTCACTTTCTGGCTTTTCATCAAGAAATAAATTAAAATTTATTTAGAAAAATTAGAGGTGAGATCATTTGAGTGCAAAAAATCGAAAAAGAAAAGAAGAGCCGGTAGTTAAGGATGAACCATTCAAGCTGTCTCATGCCTTACTTTTTGCTTTTCTCCCGATTGTTTTCGGGTTATTGGGGATTATTAGTATAGATGTAGCGCAGCCACTGACAGCCATCCTTCTGGGGTCATGTATTTTCCTTGTTGTTCTGTCTGTCGTATTCACTATCTTTATGAGGATAAAAGGGATTCCATATAGCAAAGAAATAGAAGAGCATATTTTAAGATTTTCATTGTTTTATATGCTGATCCATTTTAATGTTCCATCGTTATATCTGGTCCGGGGGCATTTGTTCTGGTTCTGCCTACTGATCGTGATTTGGCTTGTGACCTGTTCGACAATGATGGCTGTTTATTTAAGAGCAAGGAATAAGATGTCAAAGCTAAAGTATGAAAGCGTAAAGAAATATTATAATCGTTTCTCATTATGGGTAGGGGGCCTTAGCTTTCTTTCATTTTTATTATCAACCTTGGGATATAATCAAGTTCGTTCGTATGATGAAGATATCCAGCCGCCTGCTGTGTTCTTTTTGGGAGAAAACAGTGGACATATTGTCATCATGCTGTCGTTTTCGATTGCGATGACGATTATTTATGGTTATGGGATTTTTATGACTTCGGAGAGAATATTTAACAATCGAAAAGCTGGATAAAGAATAAAAAGGATATGAAACTTTTCTTTATAGGAAAAGTTCCATATCCTTTTATGTATCCTTACATTACATTGGTTTCCCCATCATCATAGTTCAATTGCCATTCAATGCCGAACTTATCTGTCAAATGACCGTAGCATTTGCTCCAAAAAGTTTCCTGAAGCTCCATTCCGATCGTGCCGCCCTCTGCTAGTTTATGGAAGGTGGATTTTACTTCATCCAGGTTCTTACTGACGATTGCAAGACTGACGTTATTTCCTTGAACAAAACGCATTCCAGGAAACACATCAGAAAACATTACATTGCTTCCACTAATATTGAGACGAGTGTGCATGACTAAATCCTTTGCTTCCTCTGGTAGTGGATGTTCTGGACTAGGCGGTGTTTCTCCAAAGGTCATAATTTGTGGCTTTTCAGTTCCAAACACCTCAGCGTAAAACTCTACTGCTTCACGACAATTACCATTAAAATTAAGATATACATCTACAGACATTTGCTTCACTCCTTAGTTCAATTAGTAGAATCACTTCCATTTTATCCAATATTAACTAAGTAAACAAACTATTTTTTTGAAAATAGGGAACTTTTTTACAAATTAAAGTAAAAGCAATCCGAGATAAGCCATTTTGTTATTAGAGGATGTTAAAACGTGTTGTCGAATAGTATCAATCAGATAAATTTTAAAATTGGAGGAAAATGAAGGTTTTAACAGAGGCTATGATATCTTCTTATAATGAGCGATGTTTAGTAAATCTTTATACGATTTACAGTATATTGCTGATTATTATAGAGAGCCACTATCGAAAGTTAGAAAGGAACAAACAGGATGAAGCACATGCTAGGAAGGTGCTTATGGAGGAGATTAATAAAGCGAAGGCTTTAAATTTAGGGGATATAGCCACCTATTTGACTCAATCTCTAAATTTTGGGAAATACATCATTTGCATTTTTATTGTTATAATGAAGAAGCAAAGCTGTTTTACTATATAAATGATTATCCGACATATTGATTACGTTTTTATCAGAAGAGGTGTGAACTTATGACCGTTCAATCTGTTGACCGAGCACTTTCTATTATAGAAATTTTAGGGGAACAACCCAATGGTTTAGGAGTAATGGCTCTCTCAAAAGAATTGAATTTAGCTAAAAGTACGGTTCATCGATTGTTACATAGCTTGATTTCGCGAGATTTTGTTTATCAAGATGAAGAGAATGAACGATACTATTTAAGTATGAAACTAGCACAAGTTTCAGCTAAAATGATTGATCATTTAGATATAAGGAAAATAGCCAGACCCTTTATTGAGGGGTTATCAGAGCAAATAAACGAAGTGGTCCATGTTTGTATTCGAGATGGGAATGAGGTCGTTTACATTGATAAAGTAGAGAGTAAACGCACAATACGAATGTACTCTCAAATTGGTAAGAGGGCTATGCTTCACTGTACCGGAGTAGGGAAAATCTTATTATCAGGGTTACCTGACCAAAAAATATCAGAGATTATTGATACTGTAGGACTTCCTAAATTTACGGAGAACACTCTTACTACGAAAGAGGCTTTTTTCGAAGAGATTCAATCGATTCGACAACTTGGGTATGCCTATGATCGCGAGGAGCATGAAGAAGGGATCTACTGTATTTCTGCTCCCATTTACGATTATACGGATAAAATCATCGCTGGGTTTAGTATCTCAGGTCCTATTGACCGGATTAAAGAGGGGATTGAACACCATCACTATAAGACCCATCTACTTGATACTTCCCATCAGATATCTGAGAGACTGGGATATAAAAAAGAGAGCTGATCAGCTCTCTTTTCCGTTACTCGAATTCAACGATCATTTCAATTTCAACAGGTGTGTTAAAAGGCAGCTCGTTTGCGGCAATGGCCGAGCGTGCATGCTGTCCTTTTTCTCCAAAAATTTCTTCAAGCAGCTCTGATGCCCCGTTAATGACATAAGGTTGTTCAACGAATCCTGGAGCGGAGTTAACAAAGGCTAGTAGTTTTACTACTTGCTTGACCCTGCTTAAGTCACCAAGTTCTGCCTGTAATACTGCTAAACAATTAATCATAGTCTGCCTAGCAGCCTCATATCCCTGTTCAACGGTTAAATCACTTCCAACCTTACCCTCATAAAGGAGCTTGCCATCGATTCGGCAATCTTGACCAGATGTATAGACAAGGTTTCCAACGGTTTTAGCTGGAACATATACGGCCCCGGGTTTAGGTGCTTCCGGAATGACAATCCCTAATTCATTTAATTTTGCTTCTACATTAATCATTTGATCACCTCGTAAGAATAGTTGATGGAGTGTTTCTTAGAAAGCAACCACATTTTAGGGCTGTATGCTGCTTCTTTTTGGTTGTTAGTTTTCCATTCACAAAGACATATTGAATTCCTTCAGGATACCTAGATGGGTCTTCATAAGTAGCCTTATCTTCGATTTTATCAATATCAAAAACGACGATATCGGCAGCGTAATTCTCCGCTAAAAGTCCACGGTTTCCAAGTCCAAACCTTTTAGCTGGAAAGGAAGTCATTTTTCTAACAGCATCCTCAATGGAAAGGATTTTATCTTGTTTTACATACTTAGAGAATACTCTTGGAAATGTCCCAAACAGTCTCGGATGAGGCTTCCCTGTATAGCAGGTCAAACTATCGGAAGCGATAAGGGAGTTCTGGTACTTCATTACATGTTGAACGTCTTTTTCATCCATGTGAAAAAAGACGATCCCGATGTTTCCGTTCTCTTCGATTAATAAATCGAGTGCTTGATCAATAGGATCTTTTCCATTTTCATTGCTAATAGAAAGAATCGATTGACCTTCATATTTCTTTAGGGCAGGGGATTTAACGGAAGAGAGAATGACGCTATCCCAACCCGTTGAAACGACAAGATTATCCCAATCTTCTTGTTCCTGAACAAGCTCCTGCTTGATTTTACTTCTTTCGTGACGATCCCTTAGTCTGTTTAAAACAGATGTTAATCCACCTTCTAATGCCCAAGGGGGAAGTAAGGTCGTTAGCATCGTTGAGCCGGCAGAATACGGGTAGACATCGCAGGTGACATCCATTCCGTTACTGCGTGCTTTTTCAACTAATTCCATCGCTTCCATGACCTTGCCCCAATTGCGTTTTCCTGCTGCCTTTAAGTGACTGATATGAAGGGGGACGTTCGTTTTTTCGGCAATCCACAACACCTCTTTAACAGAAGGAAGTAAATTATTGCCTTCACCCCTTATATGAGTGGAAAAAAGACCGTTATACTTGGTTACAACCTTACATAATTCTGCAATTTCTTCTTTAGTTGAATAACTTCCCGGGGAATACAGAAGCCCGATGGAAAGACCGATGGCTCCTGCTTTCATGCCTTCTTCCAGGATATATTTCATTTCATCCATTTCTTCTCTAGTAGGAGGTCGGTTGTCAAATCCCATAACAGCAATACGCAAGGACCCATGGGCGACATAGGAGGCAACATTTTCTGAAATCAGACTTTGGTCGAGCTCATTGAAATAGTCACTAATCGTTTGCCATTTCCAATCTTTATTAGCTTTACCTAAGACAGGCTCTACATAATTTTGGAGTTCTTCCTTATATAATGGATTTACTGGAACGGGGGCAAGCCCGCAGTTTCCGACGACTTCCGTTGTGACACCTTGCTGGAGTTTAATTTCACTCTCTGGATAATCAAGGATCATTAGATCAGAGTGACAATGTCCGTCAATAAACCCTGGAGACACGATACTGCCATTAGCATCAATGATCTCGGCAGCATCCTCAGCGGAGTTTCCAACCGTAACAATTTTTCCACTCTTGATGCCTACATCTCCGTAAAACCAGGGGTTGCCTGTTCCATCTATGATTCTTCCATTTTTGATCATCGTATCTAGCATAGTAGTTTCCCCCTTACTGGATCATTCCCCTTGCTTCAATCAATAGCTTTTGGTATTCATTATTTTCCTTTTTCAAATAAACATAGTTATGAAGATTAATCGTGCTGCAGATGTGATTAGGAATAATCTTTACTTGCTCTCCTATTTTAAGGTTTGGATCACTGGTGTGAATCACACCATGTTCTTCATTCATTCGAACAAATTCGGCCTCTGGATACTCCTGAATAGAACCAAATCCTTTCAGGTGTAACGGGGCAAAATTAGGTTGCACATCTGTAGCAAAGGTTTTGCTGCCTCCGTCAATGACGGCGCGATCTTCGGATGGCCGACTGACAATGGTAGTGACAACATGTGCAGCACAATCTTCCCATTCGCTGACTCCTAATCTAACTTGCATGGCATCGTTAAATACATAGGTACCAGGGCGAATTTCAGTAATCCCTTTTACGGCAGCAACGGATGCAGCAGTTGGAGTAGAGCCAACACTGATGTCGTCAATGCTAATTCCCGCTTCTCGGATCTCATTGGCTACGTCAACCATTAATTTCCCTTCTTCTTGACCTGCTAAAGCAGTATCTGTTGTTGCTTCGCCATTGTAAACGGCCCCTTTAAAGGTGAAGATTCCTTGAAGTGTGAGGGATTCCAGTTCTACAATTTGTTTGGCTAATAAAGTAGCTTCTTGATACTGGACTCCCGTTCTTTTTAAACCAGTATCTATTTCTAATCGGACTTGCAATTTCTGTTGATATTTTTTGGCGCATTCATTGAGAACTTTAGCTCCTTCAAGACTATCCACGCCAACGATTAAATTAGCAAGCTGTTGGTTGAGTTGACAAACTTCCTCAGCTTTTGAAGGGGTGACAACCGGATAGGCAATAAAGATATCGTCAATTCCGTAACTAGCCATGACCTTGGCCTCCGAAATTTTGGCCACGGTAATCCCAACAGCCCCTTCCGCTAACTGTAATTTAGCGATGTGGGGGATTTTATGGGTTTTAATATGTGGTCTTAAGTTAATCTTATTCACTTTTGCTAATTTGCTCATTTTTCTGATATTTTTTAACAGAATGGTTTCATCAATAACAATATAGGGTGTGTGATCCATTGATATCCTCCTATTGTGTAAATGTTTGATCATGAGGAAGAGTTGTTCCTTCATCCACCATAGATCTTTCTTCTTCTAGTAAACGCAGCGATTCTTCCTTCGAAATTTTCTGGGCAGGAGTGATAAGACTGACAATGATATTAGCCAATAAAGCAATGATAACAGATGGGATGATTGGATTTCCCCAAAACGTAAGCATGCTTTCATTATTTAAAATCACAAAAGAGGTGGCTGACCCTGCAATGAGACTTGCGACTCCACCTTGCCAGTTTGTTCTTTTCCAAAACTTTCCTAACAATGCAGCCACAAATAAACCTGACATGACGGTCGAGATAAAATTAGATATATAGGTAATGATATTGTTGGTAAATAGTGTAAAGAACAGCGCGAGAACAAGTGTGAGCACTAATGATATTCTTGAGAACAGAACCATATTTTCCTTTTTCGGTACACTTCCAGTAAATATTTGATAGACGTCTCTAAGGAGGATGGCTACTGCGGCAATAAAGTCAGAACTCCCTGATGACATCGTAGCACTAAGTCCAGCGACCAGAACAATAGCTCCAATCCATATTGGAAAAACTTCTGTAGCTAAGTAAGGAAAGGCAAATCCAGATTCGAGCTCAGGGTTAAGGATGTAAGCGGACATCCCTACAATAGCAGGGAATAAGGAAAAGATGGCAAATAGTATCCCACTAATCCAAAATCCTTTCTTAACTGTATTTTCATCCTTACTTGAGTAAATTCGATGTCGATAAGAGGGGGTAGCTAGTACTCCTACAGCGATTACTACCGCTAAAGACAGGGCAGGGATCAATCCTAACTTTTCAAGTCCTAAAAACGAACCCATTTCTGGTGTGATCTTAGAGCTAAGATCATCAAATCCTCCAATGGTAATAACTGAGAGGACGGTTAAAAGAACAAATCCTAAGAATAGAATCACACCTTGGATAACATCAGTGTAAACAACCGCTAAATAGCCTCCAATAAGAGTATATAAACCAAATCCTAATGCTACAATGATTTTCGCTAAGATCGGGTCGATTCCGGTTATCCAGCTTAAGTATAAACTTCCTCCAATAATATGAGCTCCCAACCATCCAATACAAGCAACATATAGAATAATGGAAGTTAATCCTTTTACTAATTTGTTTGCTCCATAATAAAAGCTTAATTCTTCAGAAAATGTCATAAAGTTATACTTGCGAACATCTGCAAAGAGAAGAAGGAGCAGAATCATTCCGACAGAGCCGCCTATTCCATAGAGAGCTCCTGCCCAGCCATTGCTAAATCCAAATCCCACCGCCCCCATACTGGATCCGGTCCCTACAAGCGTTGCTACAGTAGTTCCGATTAATAACGGCGTAGACAATCCGCGGCCACCCATCAGAAAGTCTTCACCACTACTGACATTCCGGCTGACGAGAATTCCAACAGCTATCATAGCAATAAGAAATCCAAGAAACACTAACAGATAGATTAATTGTGCATCACCCATTTAAATACCCCCAATTTTTCTTATTTTACTTGTAAACTAGTAAAGGCTTCTACTTTGTGTTTAAAAGCCACTAAATCTCCATCTCCAATAGATGTAAGAGATGAACCAACCCCTAATGATGTGTATCCGCTTTCAAGAAACTCCTTCGCGTTATGCTCATTGATTCCTCCTGTTGCCATAAACGGAATAGAAGAAAAAGGACCTTTTAAATTTTTTACATACTCAGCCCCTAGAGTAGAGGCGGGGAAAATCTTGATCATATCGGCACCATGCTGATAAGCAGTGGCTATTTCCGTTGGAGTAAAGGCACCAGGTATACTGGTTAATCCTAATTCCTTTGTTGCTTGAATCACTTCGATATCAACATGGGGAGAAATAATGAATTCAGCACCGATATCGTTGACTCTTGCCACATCTTCCGCCTTCATGACCGTTCCCGCTCCAAGATGAATATCCTTGCCATATCTCTTTTTCAACTCGTAAAGGGAATTTAAGGCAGAAGGGCTATCCAAGGTAACCTCCATAATTGTAATTCCGTTTTCGATTAGTAAATCGACTTGAGGTAGTAGTTCCTCAAATGGAACTTTCCGAAAAATAGCTACGATTTTTTCTTTCTTTAACTTCTCTATCATCACTTAATGTTTCCTCCTACCTTTGGACATCGCTTGTCTTTCTTTCAAAACCTAGAACTTCTTCCCTAGAGGGGAGGCCCTCACAATCCCCGTGAACCATGGTGACCATCGCGCCTATTAAGTTGCCTCTTCTCACTGAATCAGAAATAGAAAGATCTTCAATTAATCCTGAGATAAATCCAGCAGCAAATCCATCACCAGCACCCACGGGATCTTTTACATGGTCATTGGGATAACCGCTTACATTTTGGCTCTCGCTTTTCGTATAGTAAGTAGCACCAGCTGAACCTTTTTTCACAACAATGGTTGAGACTCCATACTTGAAAATCTTTGAAATAACTTCATCAGTTTCTTCATTTGGAAACAAGAGCTTTAATTCATCAGCTCCAGGAAGAAAGTAATCGGACATTCTTAAAATCTCTTTCAAAATCGGAATATAATCTGAAGAATCCCAAAGCTTTGTGCGAATATTAGGGTCAAATATCACTTTTACATTATTTTTTCTTGCGATTTTAATCGCATGTAAAACCGTTTCGTAACAACTTTGGCTTAAAGCTGGAGTGATCCCTGTTATGTGAAGAAATCGAGCATTCGAAATGACGTCTTCCTCAATATCATCAGGGTTCAAAAAACTAGCTGCAGATTGATTTCGATAGTAATAAATACTGGTTTGATTAAATCCTCCAGTCTGCTTGAAGTAGATGCCAGTGTTAGCATGGGGATCAAACTTTACCTGGTTTACATTGACGCCTTCACCACGAATAAAGGAATAAATATATCGTCCAAAAGGGTCATCACCTAGTCTACTGATCCATGAAACAGAATGACCTAATTTACTTAATCCAATAGCAACGTTAGATTCTGCACCTCCAATTCTTTTCTTGAAATGATCTGTGTATTGAATGAGTCCATTTTCGTTAGGCTCAAACAACACCATTGATTCACCCAAAGTAACAACATCCATGTTCTTTTCTCACCTCTAGTTCCATAATACGGAACACTGTTCCGTAATCACTATATGTTTATCTTAAATTTGTTAGCAGGATTAGTCAATGAAAATTATTTAATTTTCAGATAAATTAATCCGGAAAAATTTCGAGGTTAAGAAATGATCAAGGAAAGAATACTTTGTGAATGTAAAAAAGGAAGAGGCTTTATGGGAAGAAAGGTATAAAAAGAGTAGAAATGAAAATTTCCTCTTTATTTTCACATTAGCAGAGCAACTTTTTGAAGAAGGAATGGAAGAGAAGTCATTACGGTTGTATGATTTTTTATCAGGAACATACCCGATCACTTATCACAGGAAGTAGCCATTAGTTATTCCAGACGGTTTTATATAGTTCGATTGACTGAAGAAGGACAATACGCACTTAGAACATATAGCTTATATCACGAAAAATTTCAGATATCATCCTATGTATGGATTACCGCTACGTTTAACGAGAATGGGAAAAAACGCTCTATTATGCTCGGAAATTAGAAAAGGTGAGAGAGAAGGGGAACATTATGGGAGAACTCTTTTGTACCAGAGTCTCGCATTAATGTCGCTCATTAGAAGAAGTACTGGCCCATATAGAGTCGCAGACTCTATATGGGCCAGTACTTGTTTGAAAATAGTAAAAAGAAAAGTCACGCAGAGATTTTTTTATCTTAGTACTTTCCTTCTTAGCATCTAGTACCCTCTTTCATAAGGGAAAAGGATCTATCTCCTAATCACTTTCACTTCTACGTTATTTCGACGACACTACTAAAAACCGTACATTTTGATCCGAGAAGTTAAACCAGTAATGGGTTTTTCTAGCGTCAAACATATACGACTCCTGTTCATGAAGCTCAAATCTTTCCCCGTATATTTCCACGGTTAACTTTCCTTCAATAATGTATAAAAATTCATGACCGCTGTGGGAAAACGCACTTCCTTTATTTTCGCCCGGCTTTAAAGTGACAAGAATAGGCGAAAAAACAGCATCACGAATGTCGTGGGATAAGTCTTGATAGTGAAATGGTTCATGTTTCCCATCTACATTTTCTAGAGAGTTGTTCTCAGAAAAAAAGAAACTTGGGTTGATATCTAAAGCATCGGCAATTTTTTTTAACGACTCTAATGTGACGCTCGATTTTCCACGTTCTACTTGTGATAAAAAGCTGATCGAAACGCCGGTTTGTTCGGCCAAACTCTTTAATGTTAGTTTTCGTTCTTTCCTCAAAAATTTCATTTTTTTTCCGATTGAATCAGAAGGCACATGGATGTCTCCTTTTTGTATATAGTATCTATCTACATTATACATGACAAATTTGGTTGAATCTTCTATCGTCATTCATTTACTAAAAAATATTGACAGAAAATTCTTTATTATTTAAAATAAAAAGAAATATTAAATTGAAGTGATACTTCAATTTAAGGGGAGTGATTCGCGATGGAAAAGAAACAAATGCGACGAGTATTAATCGCAAGTTTAGTGGGTAGTTCGATTGAGTGGTTTGACTATTTTTTGTATGGAACCGTTGCCGCACTCGTATTTAACCAATTGTTCTTTGTAAACGAGGATCCGACAATTGGACTCTTGCTTTCCTATGCCTCTTTTGCATTAGCATTCTTTATCCGCCCTTTTGGCGGTGTGATCTTCAGCCATATTGGCGACCGCATCGGAAGAAAGAAAACCCTTGTTTTAACCCTTAGTTTGATGGGGATTGCAACATTTGGGATGGGACTTCTTCCTACATATCAAGCCGTTGGTATTTGGGCGCCGATATTATTAATCACTTTACGCTTGGTTCAAGGTCTAGGAATTGGCGGTGAATGGGGAGGGGCGCTTTTATTAGCGGTTGAATATGCACCCGCTGACAAAAGGGGCTTGTTCGGCGCTATTCCTCAGATGGGTGTGACAATAGGGATGCTGCTTGGAACCATTGCCCTATCGATTATGACACTGCTGCCTGAAGGCGCATTCATGACTTGGGGATGGCGTGTACCATTCATCATAAGTGCTTTACTTGTTATTTTTGGTTTATGGATTCGAAAAGGAATTGATGAAACGCCATCTTTCAAAAAAGTACAGGAGTCTGGGGAAGTTCCAAAACTTCCGATTATAGAAACGCTTAAGAATTATTGGCGTGAAGTGATTATTGCCGTGGGAGCCAAAGTTGTAGAAACAGCCCCATTTTATATTTTTAGTACTTTTGTCGTATCATACGCAACGGCAAATCTAGGATTCTCAAGGACAGCCACATTAACTGCAGTCATGATAGCCACGGTTATTACGACGGTTTTAATCCCAATCATGGGGAATTTATCTGATAAAATCGGTCGTAAAAAGCTATACATATTCGGAACGCTTGGAATGGCCATATTTGCTTTCCCATACTTCTGGATGTTGCAGCAAAAATCGGTACTACTGTTAATTATAGCTACAGTGATAGGTTTAGGAATCATTTGGGCACCAATCACAGCTGTTCTTGGCACTATGTTTTCGGAGATTTTCGATGCGAAAATACGTTACACAGGTATTACACTTGGATATCAAATCGGTGCAGCTTTGGCAGGCGGGACAGCTCCGTTAGTTGCTACAGCTTTACTTACTAAGTTTAATAACTCTTATGTTCCTGTCGCTATTTATATTATTTTTACAGCAGTCCTCTCACTGGCAGCCATTTGGGCAGTAAAGGATCGCAGCAAACAGAAATTAGACGAATCGCATAATAGTAGAGCCATGTAATCCATGGTTCATTTACTTCAAGGAGGACAATCGAGTGTTAATCGTAAATGAAAAGGAAATTCAACAATCATATGGAATGAAGGCCGCAATTACGGATGTGAAAGCGGTATTACGCACGTATGGTGCTGAAAAAATTAACAACCCTCATCGCACAGTACTTGATTTTCCTCAGCATGAGGCATCGGCCCTCTATATGCCAAGCGCTGATTTATCTGACGAAGTATCGGCGGTGAAAGTTGTTACCGTTTTTCCGAAGAACCCTTTATGGGGAAAGGCAACAACACAAGGTGTCATCTTGCTGTCGGATGCAGAAGATGGCGAACATTTAGCCATGATGAATGCCTCTTATTTAACACGACTCAGAACGGGGGCACTAAGCTGCATTGCTACAGACTTTCTTGCACGTAAAGACGCCAGGGTGCTCACCATTATCGGAACAGGGGCTATGGGATTTGAACAAGCACTTGGTGTGTTAGCCGTAAGGGATATTGAGCGTATTTTATTAGTAAATCGGACTCCAGAGAAAGCGGAAAAGTTTGGTGAAAAGCTAAGGGCATTCGGAGTCACTCTTCCTTTCGAAGTGATTGAAAATGTTTCAATAGCTGTTCGTCAAGCGGATATTATTTGCTGTGCAACCCGTTCAAACCAGCCTGTATTTAATGGGCAGGATTTAAAGCCGGGTACACACATTAACGGGGTGGGTTCTTATTTACCCCATATGAGAGAAGTGGACGATACCACAGTTTCACGCGCTTCTAAAATTATCGTCGATGATTTAGCGGGCGTGAAGGATGAAGCAGGAGAACTCATTCATGCAGCTAATCAGGGAAAATGGTCGTTTGACGATATTTATGGAGAGCTTTATGAACTAGCCATTCGGATAAAAACAGGCAGGGAAAATGAAGAGGAAATTACATTCTTTAAATCAGTCGGTGCCGCTTACTTTGACCTTGCGGTGGCAAAAGGTGTTTACTACCAATCGAAAGAACGGAATATTGGGATGGAGATTGAAGTATAACAGAAGCTAAAACAGTTGTTAAGTGAGTGCGATATACGGATTCAACTGCATTGAATTCCGTACCTGTCACTGTCTAAGTTAGATTCACTAAGAGTGAATGGCTAGTTCTCATGAAGAAACCCACCCACTATATTTTGCAAACTATTCTCCGTCGCTCTGACAGGCACGGAGGAATCTTTTTAATCTTTTGCTACCTAATCATTTTTCCTAGAAACAGGAATAATTTGTCCGCGGATCTCACCTGCTGGATTTTGCTCAGTATGAACGTTCACATACGTAAGACCCTTCTTCATCAGATTGAGTAAGTCTTCAACATCCTTTACACCTACATTATTCTTAACGATATCTTCATCTGTGATCGTTCCAGTTATCACACCTTTACGCGTTGATATGCCGTTTTGGTCTGCAATTGTATCCAAATTAGCTCCAAACAGGAATACAAGTACAGGTCCGTTTTCGCCCCGCTCCCCAAAGTGAATATGTCCTTGAATAAAGTTATCTATGTCTTCAACCTTTAATACAAATTTAATTTTAGTGCAGTCTTTATTTGAGACAAATTTGGCGATCCCAAATGCATCTGAATCTACGGGAGGCACTTCATTCCTACCTTTCAACTTTGCAAAAAATTTCTCCATAATATCACCTCCTAGCTACTATAAATTATTCAGATTGCTTAATTTTGTATAGGTAAATGGTATAGGCAATCTAAAATATTGGATAAAACGTAAACCTCGTGCTTGTCACAAGGGTAGGAGTTGCTTCTGTTAGGTAAGTAAGTTGAAAAGTCATCAGATGGTTAAGGTGGTATTGTCGATGTTTATTGCACGTAAAAAAAGGCTTGAGAAAAACTTTCCTCAAGCCTTAAAATATCTAAAGCATTGGGTAGAAAAAAGATTATCTACCCAATGCTTTTTTAACTGATTCAATCGCATGTATTCTCGTTGTATCAAATAATGGAACTTCCGAATCCGCTGGTTTTACCAATAATCCTATTTCTGTACAGCCTAATATGATTCCTTCAGCACCATTTGCAACTAAATTCTCGATCACTTTTTTATAATAATCCCTTGATGATTGCTTTATTTTTCCTAAACATAGCTCATCATAGATGACTTTATTGACAACGTCTCTTTCCTTGTTGTCTGGCACTAAAACCTCAAGACCATTTGATTTTAAACGTGATTTATAAAAGTCTTGCTCCATTGTATATTTTGTACCAAGTAATCCAACTTTATTAATTCCCGACTCTTTAATTTGATTTGCTGTTGCATCCGCAATATGTAAAATCGGTATGCTGATGTTTTCTTCAATATAATGAATAACTTTATGCATAGTGTTTGTACAAATGACAATAAAGTCTGCTCCACCTTTTTCAAGTGATTGAGCAATATCACCCAATAGTTTACCCGCCATTTCCCAATCACCGTTTGCTTGGAATCGTTCAATTTCATCGAAATCAACGCTGTATAAAAGACACTTCGCTGAATGTAATCCACCTAATAGATTTTTCACTTCTTTATTGATGATCCGATAATATTCTGCTGATGATTCCCAACTCATTCCACCTATGAGACCAATGACTTTCACAAGTAATCCCCCATTTACTGGATATATTATTGATTGTATTTACTAGACAAAAACGTTTTCCAAAATCATAACGGCATTGGTTAATACCTCTTCATAACAAACTTTACCATAACGTAGCTCCCTTAAAGTGAATATTATAATTTTTAAAAAACATCCTAATTACCTAACAGGCTCAATTCAGATCTGCAAACAGTTTAAATCACTAAGGGAAGCACACTCGATTTCTTAATGCCGATGAAAGTCAAAACTATGTAGGTAAGCAGAGCTGCCGATGAAGGACAAAGCTCCTAAGAAGGCAGAAAAAATGTCCTTCATAATGCCGATGAAGGACAAAGCCCAGTAGAAAGCAAAAAAATGTCTTTCATAATGCTGAAGAAGGACAATGCCCTAATACTCTCCACCTTGCTGTTCATTCCCAGAAGGAAATGAAACCCCCATCGCTTGTAATGAATCTTTGGCTTGTTTTAAGTAGGCTTCCGCTTGTTTTTGCCACTGGATAATCAATTTTATAACCGGTTTATATTCGGGGCTTGCATTTTCCTCCATGACTTTTAATCCTTCACGAACCCCTTTATCCTGCTTTTCAGCATTTACGATACAAGTTGTCATTGTCGCAATTATGGATTGCCGTTGCTCGCCATTGACAAGTCTTCTGGCTGATCCTACTGAGGTAACGCGATGATAGGAGGCAGGAATTAAATGATTGTGCATCTCGTTATTCCCTTTTAAATCTTGGGTTTGCGGGATATGAAAAAGTTCACTACTCCTCGCACACACCATTTCTTCAGCATACAAGCTTTGTTGTAAAAAATTCAGAATGGGTTGCCAGTTGTTCACTCTATAGTAGTTAGGATACAAAGCAATCACTCCTTTTTTTAAAAAAATTAATTGCTTATACATTGTTATGATTCAACGCAAAAATTAATGTGTGCAAGAGGAGTAGCCAAAAACGTTTTACTAAGGACAAAAGACCAAAATCTTTATTCATCATAAGATAGAAGCAGATTGGAAGTAATTCTGAAGGGAGGATGAGGACGATTGATGTATTATGGTCACCCCTTTCACAACAAGGTATATAACCCATATAAAGATCTAAAACATGAAACCTTGAATGCTGTGAAACCTTTTGTAGATTATGGTTTAAAAGAAGCAGCATATACATCGTATTCGCATGCACTTACTGAAGTTGCAGCCATCGCTTATTTGCTTGGAAAAGGATGCGACCCGCAAACGGCTTATACAACGGTTGAGTCCTGGGAAAAGAACGAAATGTTTTATTAGAATAAGAATTGAAAAACCTCCTTTTTTATCAAAACATTGCCAGCATTATCATTCCTGTTAAAGCACATATTAGAAGTTGAAAGGCTTTTGCTTTTCATATTCTCTAAAGAGGAAGTGCTTTAAATGAATAACTGGATAGCTATGCTTTTCAATTCACGTCAAGGTAAAAACCTTTTAAAGATGGTTGGCAGAAAAAGGAAAAATAATAATAAACGGATGATGTGGGCGTCATTGTTAGGGATCGGTGCTAGTGCAGCAGCCTATGGATTAGGAAGAAACCAAAACAATTCAAATACTAACACTAATACAAAAATGATGCGTCCTGTTCAAAACGTTATGAATAATCTACGCACGAGAAATACAGGGCAAATGCCTAGTATGGCGAATTTAACGGAATTTGCAAAGGAAGTAGCACCGAACAATGATCCATTAAAAAATAAATAGAGGATGAATGTCGGGATATATCTGAAAGTCCGTTAATGAAGTGAAAAATTGCAGATACAACGTACTGTTTATGCAATTTGAAACAATGAAGAAATTTTTATGAACCAGTCATTTGATTAAGTAATTCCGATAATGTGGAAAATCTTCGATAGAAAACAAAAGAAATCAAGTGTAAAATCGCAAAGGTTTTATACTTGATTTTTTCTGTTATTTAAGAGGTATTTCAAAACACGTACTACAAATATTTTGTAAAAAGTTCTGTGGTCATTATGCCATTAAAGTAGCTGGTCCTATTATAAGGTCAGCAGTAATGTTTTGGTTGACCATTTTGAAAGATCTTGATTCCTTTGATCCACCTTGTGGCCAAGCATTTAAGTTTGACTTTTATAAATCAATACATGAACATTTTGGATTATTTGTTATAAATAGGACACATTATGAATGAAAAAGGAATCATATTTTGGACTCTTCGAATAGGAACAGAGTTGTTCGTTTACTAGGAATGAGAATATTCATCTTACATAGTATCTGTTGTATTAATCCAAGGGGTGACTTAATTCTTAAAATGCTAAGAGTCTAAAAATTTTGAGGAGGTTAAATTAAAAGATGAAAGAAGATTCATTCAACAGTAAAAATCTAAAAACAAACATTGAAAACGAAGACACTTTGACAAACAGACAGGGCCATCCGATTACGAATAACCAAAATATACGAACAGTAGGAAATCGCGGCCCTGCTACTTTAGAAAATTATGATTTTATTGAGAAAATCAGTCACTTTGATAGGGAGCGTGTTCCTGAACGGGTTGTCCATGCAAGGGGTGCTGGTGCCCATGGTTATTTTGAAGCATATGGAACAGCAGGTGACGAACCAATTTCGAAATATACACGTGCAAAATTGTTTCAGGAAAAAGGGAAACAAACTCCTGTCTTTGTCCGTTTTTCATCTGTTATTCACGGCGGTCATTCTCCAGAAACCCTTCGAGATCCACGTGGGTTTGCTGTGAAATTTTATACGGAAGATGGAAACTGGGACTTAGTTGGAAACAATTTGAAAATCTTCTTTATTCGTGATGCCATGAAATTCCCTGATATGATTCATGCTTTTAGACCAGATCCGATTACAAACATTCAAGATAGCGAAAGATTTTTCGATTTTTGTGCAAGCTCTCCTGAAACGTTTCATATGGTTACGTTTGTTTATTCCCCTTGGGGTATTCCGGCAAACTATCGTATGATGCAGGGCTCGGGGGTTAATACGTATAAATGGGTAAATAATGATGGTGAAGCCGTACTTGTTAAATATCATTGGGAACCAAAGCAAGGCATTAAAAACTTGACACAGAAGGAAGCGGAAGAAATACAAGCGAAAAACTTTAATCATGCGACACAGGATTTATATGATGCGATTGAGCGCGAGGATTATCCTGAATGGGAGCTTCTTGTTCAAGTTATGAGCGATGATGAGCATCCTGAATTGGATTTTGATCCACTTGATGATACGAAACTATGGCCGGAAGATCAGTTCCCATGGCTGCCAGTTGGGAAAATGATCTTAAATAAAAACCCTGAGGATTATTTTACTGAAGTGGAACAAGCTGCATTTGGTACAGGTGTCCTTGTTGACGGTCTTGATTTCTCAGATGACAAAATGCTTCAAGGTCGGACATTTTCTTATTCCGATACACAACGCCATCGCGTGGGAGCAAATTATTTGCAACTACCAATTAACGCTCCGAAAAAACGGATCGCGACGAATCAAAGTGGCGGACAAATGCAATATAAAGTAGACCATGCCCCTGGTCAAAATCCTCATATTAACTATGAGCCTTCGATTTTGGGTGGGTTAAAAGAAGCAGAACAAATCGGAAAAGAATATTCACCAAATATTGAAGGGAAATTGGTGCGTGAATCAATCGATAGGCAAAGCAATACAAAACAAGCTGGAGAAACGTATCGTAGGTTTGAAGAATGGGAGAGAGCTGAATTAATTTCAAATCTTGTATCAGATCTTTCTAAATGTGACCAAAGGCTTCAAGATAAAATGGTTGCTCTTGCTGAGGAAGCGGACGATGAATATGGTCGCCGCTTAAGAGAAGGCTTGGCTAATTCTCCTAAAGACGGATCAAGCCAAGAACCACTTGGCAACAAAGGCGGGGTTAACGCACCTGAAAATGCTGTTGAAAAAGGACACGACGCAGAACCGTATTAAGGAAAAAAAAGCAAATACTTGAAAAGTTAGCGGTTTCAATCCTATTTCCTCCATTTATTGTGACAGAAAGTTTAAACATAAATAAGAATAACGATGTTTTAGGGCGGCCCAAAACGGGATCAGGAATCACCATGTTCGTCATAGATAGAAGATGCTTCTGAGGTTTTCTTCTATCTACTGAGGTTATGGCTCTTGACTCATTAGTTTTAGGCCGCTCTTTGTTTTTATTAGTGAAACCTGATTTGTTCCCGATCTATTTAACAAATGCATAAATTTGAAATCTCGTGCATTTCCAAGGCATTTTCGTGCATAGAACTGAATTCTTGTGCATTTCTTAATCAGTTTCATGCATAAAATCAATAAGTTGTGCATTTCCATATTCAGGTCAAGGAAAATGATGATTCTTCTTATGCATTTGAGTAGTTTTCATTTTCCCTTATTTAAAAACAACAATTTTTTTAGTAAAAAAGTGGAATCGCGATGTATAAATATCGATATTGACCACCCGGTTAGCATATGATAAATTAACACTGACCGATTGGTTAGTGTATGAAAGGTGGAATGCTACTTGCCTTTACAAGTTTATGAAAAAGAACAAATCTTGGATGCTTGTCTGAAAGTATTTGCCCGTCATGGCTATGAGAAAACGTCCACTGCGATGCTGGCAGAGGCAGCGGGTATTTCCAAGGCGCTGATTTTTCATCATTTTAAAAATAAAAAAACACTCTATTTTTATGTATTAGACCAATGTTTCGAAATGGTTAGAACAGCACTGGATGTCGACCATCTACCCGAATCAGGGGACTTTTTTGAAATGAAAGAAAAGTACAGTCTGATGAAGCTGAATTTTTTACTGAAAAATAGAGATGTCTATAAATTGTTGATTGAAGCTTTTAAACAGCCACCTTCCGAATTGAAGACGGACATTTACAAAAAGTATGGGGACTTGATGATGGAAAGGAACCTGATCTGGGAACGGCGCTTTAAAAATGTTCCCCTCAAAGGAGGTGTGGACCGTGGGCAGGCCTTTGAATTGATTATGCTCACGATGGAGCACTTTGAAAAGAAGTTCTTGGCGGAAGTGAAGGATATAAACGATTTTGATGAGGCTTATCATAAACGGCTGCTTAAGGAGAGAACACGTTATTTAAATATGGTTCGTTTTGGAATTGAAGGCTGATTCTAAACATGTAAATCCCATTGAATCAATTAAGGAGGATGATCGCGATGTCAGCTTATGTTCTTGGTTTTGAGGAGATCGAGAAAACAAAGCTCATGGTCGTCGGGGGAAAAGGGTTAAACTTGGGAGAACTATCAAGAGTTGAGGGGATACAAGTACCGGAGGGTTTTTGTGTCACTACTGAGGCTTATAAAAGAACCGTCCAACAAAGTAAAAAGTTCACGGAGCTGCTGAATCAACTTTCACTTCTAATGGTGGAAGACAGAGAACGCATTGCAGAAATTAGTGAAAACATCCGCATGGTCATTGAAGAACTGGGGATGGCTAAAAATATTTCCGAAGAAATCATCCGTATGCACTCAGAGCTTGGGAGAGAGCATGCCTATGCCGTTCGTTCAAGTGCGACAGCCGAGGATCTACCGTTTGCTTCCTTTGCCGGTCAGCAGGATACGTATTTAAATATTATTGGAAGTGAAGCCCTCCTTGAACATATTCGAAAGTGCTGGGCGTCACTGTTTACAGAACGGGCAGTCATCTACCGTATGCAAAATGGGTTCGACCACAGTAAAGTCTTTTTATCCGTTGTCATTCAGCGCATGGTTTTCCCTGAAGCATCAGGGATTATGTTTACGGCTGATCCCGTCACCTTTAACAGGAAAGTGCTCTCAATCGACGCAAGCTTTGGGTTAGGCGAAACGCTTGTCTCTGGGTTAGTGAATCCTGATAATTATAAGGTTCGAGCGGGAAAGATAGTTGAGAAAACCATCTCAACTAAGAAAGTAGCGATCTATGCCTTAACAGAAGGTGGAACACAGGAACAGGAGATCGAACCCAACAGGCAAAATAAACAAACATTGACGGATGAGCAGATCATACAGCTGGAGGAGCTGGGGAGAAAGCTGGAAGCCTATTTTTCCAGCCCACAGGATATCGAATGGTGCCTTTTTGAAAACACTCTCTATATTGTCCAAAGCCGTCCAATCACGACCCTATTTCCTATGCTGGACTTGAATGATGGAGAGAACCGTGTCTACATGTCGGTCGGGCATCAACAGATGATGACAGAAGCGATGAAACCATTGGGGATTTCATTTTTTTCTTTTTTGTCCAATTCTGAATTAAACACCGCTGGGGGAAGGTTGTTTTTCGACCTATCACACGATTTGGCCTCGCCGATTGGACGAAAGCTCATCCTTACAACGATGGGAAAGAATGATCCACTGGTGCATAACGTGATCTCCAGTTTAATGGAGCGGAAGGATTTCATAAAGGCATTGCCCAAAGGAAAAAGAATGTTAACCCTTGGTTCTGAGGAATTAACTTGGTCACTTCCTGTTAAAGCAATCCAGGCATACAGAAAAAACGACATTGCCATTGTGCAACAGCTCATTTCCGAAAGTCAGGAGTCTTTAAAAGAAGTAGAGCAAACCATCGAAAGCTTCTCTGGAGAAGAGCTGTTCGATTTTATTGAACAAGACCATAAGCAATTAAAGGAACTTCTCTATGATCAACAGAGCTTGGGTGTCATCATGGTAGGGGTGTATGCCGTAAATTGGTTGAATAAGAAAATGGAAAAATGGCTTGGCGACAAGAATGCAGCCGATACCCTTTCCCAATCCGTCCCATACAATGTGACATCGGAAATGGGGCTTGCGCTTTTAGATGTATCGGATGTCGTACGTCAATATCCGGCAGTGATCTCCTATTTTGAAGAAGAAAAGGACGAAGCCTTTTTTAAGGGACTGGTAAAAGTGGAAGGTGGAGGCACTGTTGCGGATTCCTTAAGGACGTATCTTGAAAAATACGGTATGCGCTGCACTGGAGAAATCGATATCACGAGAACCCGCTGGAGTGAGCAACCAACCACACTCATTCCGATGATCCTCAGCAATATTAAGAACTTTGAACCTAATGCTCGTAGTAAGAAATTTGAACAGGGGCGAAGGGAAGCAGAGGAGAAGGCTCAGGATCTATTAACACGCTTGGAGCCACTACCAGGTGGCAAACAAAAGGCGAAAAAGACACAGAAAATGATCAGCGTTCTACGGAATTTTATCGGCTATCGAGAATATCCGAAGTATTCTTTTATCAGTCGTTACTATATTTATAAGAAGGCTCTGTTGAAGGAAGCGACGGTACTTGTGCAAAAAGGAATTATCTCAGAGAAAGAGGACATCTATTATTTATCCTTTGAAGAGCTTCGAGAGGTCGTTCGCACAAACCAGCTGGACTATCGTATGATTACCGAGAGAAAAGAGAAATACGAATTCTATGAGAAGTTGACACCACCACGGGCGATGACATCAGAAGGTGAGGTCCTATTCGGCCAATACAACACCGACAATATTCCCGAAGGTGCCTTAGCAGGAATCCCTGTTTCAACCGGCATCATTGAAGGAAGGGCACGGGTCGTCTTAAAGATGGAGGACGCGAACATTGAAGAGGGTGATATTCTAGTCACCGCCTTTACCGATCCTAGCTGGACGCCTTTATTTGTATCCGTTAAAGGCTTAGTGACAGAGGTCGGTGGACTCATGACACATGGAGCCGTGATTGCGCGTGAATATGGTCTGCCGGCAGTTGTAGGTGTTGAAAACGCTACGAAACTGATTAAAGATGGACAAAGGATTCGGGTGAATGGGTCGGAGGGGTATGTGGAGATCGTGTGATTTTTACTAATAATATAGAGTAGAAGTTAAAGCCCTTTTTCATCTGAATTCAGAGAGAAAAAGGGCTTTTGATATTCTATATCTACTGTGGCCTAGTTATAAAGTTTTTACTGTTTATAAAATGTTGCACTGTTTTTAAGCCGTTAATATAGTGAAAAGTAAGTTAGAGATATCTGAAATGATAGTGAATTTAAAGAACTGTTGAATGACAATGAGTTTCTATTAATTGGCCAGATAATTGAATAAGAGATATTTTCTAAAAGCATCCTTCAGTTTTTCAAAAGGAAGGGAATAGTAGAGAAAGCCTATTTAGAGAAGGTAAGTGGTATGACATCATTCATATGGGTCTACCTCAAAACGAATACTTTGAAAAGCAAAAAAGAAGAAATGTATAAACAGGATTCTTTTAAACCCAATTCCCTTATCGAGCGCGATTCTGCAGCAAGAATTACGCTCTTTCTTTATGTTAAGGGCTAGGTTAGAGTAAAAAGGGGAATTATCTTATAATTACGATAAATACATAAATGGGAGAGTGAGAATATGCAACAAATAAAAAGCATAGAGAATGATATGTATAATTTAGCGAAGGATTTTATAACCAAGAGATATCCTGAAGGTTGGGGTGGTGTGGCAGTAATTCATACTGATAAGGGTGAATTTTTAACAAGTGTCTCTATTGAAACAGCAAATAGTAGTGTTGATTTATGCATTGAGGTTGGAGCAATGTGTGAAGCACATAAATTCAATTCCTGTGTAACACATTGTTTGTGTGTAGTAAGGGATGACGAAAATAGTCCATTTAAAGTTCTTTCACCTTGTGGTGTTTGTCAGGAAAGACTTAGATTTTGGGGAACTGATGTAAAAGTAGGCGTTACGACTCCAGATAGTTCTTTGAAGTTTGTAACATTAGAGACCTTACAACCTTATCATTGGACAGACGCTTATCCTTTTGAAACTCTCGAGCATTACTCAAAGGATTAAGTTAACCAATTAATATAGAGATGTTTACAATTAGTATCTCTATTTTCACCTAAAAATCGTTAAAAGTAATTTTTATATTGAGTTAACGGGTGCTTATCTTCAAAAATAAAAATAAATGACCGCAATCGGGAGCTTATCTTGAAGAATTACGTCCTTTCTTTGTGTATAGAGCCATTTGAAAAAGGATTATCTGAATGTGATGAAGAATAATACTTTATTATGTTGTAGAGGTGGGAAAGCATGTTAGCAAAACAAGACTACAATGCTATGATTCGGACGGTTCGAATAGAAGATGCTGAAGCAGTACTTGATATTCAACGTGAGGTCATTAAAGAAAAGGACTATTTTATAGCGGTTTCAGAAGAGTTCAATAAAACGGTGGAAGAGCACCAAGAATGGATAAAAAAGATCATCGAGCATGAAAGAGAAACGATGTTTGTTGCAGAAATGAATGGAAAAGTGGTAGGTTGGATCGTGTTCCTGTCGCAAGATAGAAAAAGGATGGAACACACAGGATCCATCGCCATTATGCTTCAGAAAGACTATCGAAATAAGGGGATTGGCAAGCTTTTGATCAATGAGATCCTCTCATGGGCATCTCAGCATCCAGTAATCGAAAAGGTTTCGTTAGGCACGTTCTCCACGAACTCAAGAGCCATAGAGTTATATAACAAACTGGGGTTTGTCGAGGAAGGGCGCAAAGTAAAAGAGTTTAAGTTTAGCGATGATGTATATGTAGACGACGTCTTAATGTATAAATTGGTTAAATAGGTAATAATTATAGCTTAGATATGGAAAAGTTGATTCGTGTGATGTATTTGTGGCCATAAGACATAATCAAATTATTGCAGAAAAATCTGTTAGTGAAGAAAAAAAGAAAGTAATAATAGAAAAGTCCTGAGTAGAAGCTCCTTCTGACTCCATAAAGGGTACGGAGCAGCCATATACCAAACGGTACGTACGGTGGTGTGAGAGGCAGGGGGTTAGTCACCCCCTCCTACTCGCTTCTAAAATGAGTATGATTCTCCGTCATCTGGGACTAAAACATTTGAGGAGATTCCTTTATCATTAATAAATCTTGTTAATTCTTCCCTTGATAATGTCCAATGATTTACAGCTTCCATATGGCTTGTAATAATTTTTGCATTAGGGGCAGCTTTATACACTTCATAAACATCATCTTTCCCCATTACGAGAGAACCGCCTTCCAGGAATTGATTGTCTCCTGCATTTACAACAATGATTTCTGGTTTGTGTGTATCGATTACTTCTTGAACAGCTTCATACCAAACAGTATCTCCAGCCACATATAACGTTTTCTCATTTTGGTGTTTAAGGACAACACCACACACTAGACCAGCAAGTTTTAATATTTCTCCTCTACCGTGCTCGCCTTTTGTTTTAATTAAATGAACGTCTTCAAAGACTGTATCTTCTTGTAAAATTTCTACATTTTGAAAACCATCATTTTTAACTACATTGGCATCTTCTTCATTTTGTACAAACATTTTTATGTCTTTTGGCAGTGCCTCTTTGGATGCATCATCATAGTGATCTAAGTGTAAATGAGTTACAATGACAGCATCTACATTATTAATAATATCGTCAATGGAGGTTGGTAAGCTGACTAAAGGATTATTTTGGTCTTGCCTTAATGAATTCGGAAAGGGCGGGTAAGTACCCTTCTCAGCTAAAAATGGATCTATTAAAAACTTCTTCCCTGCATATTTGACAACTAATGTTGCATTTCGAATTTGTTGTATATTCATATTTTTAGCTCCTTTTCTTTAATGTACATCTAGTTTATAATAAGACCACTTTTGACTTACATAGATAAAATCAAGTCTTTTAACAGTTTCACTTAATTATTGAAAGGATTTGAATAAATGTTAGATAGCACGGATATGCGAATCATAGATGAACTTTCCAAGAACAGCCGTATCACGATGAAGGAATTAGGTGAAAAAGTCCATTTGACTGGACAGGCTGCTTCAGCCAGGGTTACGAGGCTAGAGGATAAGGGGATTATTGAGGGGTATACCATTAAAGTCAATCAAGTAAAAATGGGGTTTTCTGTTCACGCAATTATACATATTTTTACGAAAAGCATGAATCATCAACCTTATCTGTTGTTCTTAAAAAAACAAGAACAGTTCGTCATAAATAACTACAAAATCAGTGGAGAAAGTTGTTACCTTCTCGAATGCAAATTTCCATCCAATGAAATATTAGATGAATTTTTGATAAGCTTGAGCAATTATGTGAGCTATAAATTATCGATTGTTATTAATAAATAGTACATCAATAGATATGAATTATTGTGAATGAATGCACTTAAACTAACGGAGGCGAGTGCTGGAGGTAGCTGTTGGTGCAGGGGCAAACTTTCATTTTTATCCTCAAGGAGTGGAAGTGTCAGCAACTGACTTCATTAAGTAAATAGTAAAGAAAGCAAAAGGAGCTGCGATTGAAGAAGGTATAGAAGTACAACTTATCCTTTATGATGTGGAATCCCTTTCGTTTGAGGATAATTCATTTGGTGCTGTTTCCTTAAGAATATTTTGTGGTATAAAAAGAAGGCGTTTGAAGTAGAACGCCTTCTTTATTTGACCGTGTTGTGTATTCCTAAGGCTCTTTTCGTAAACTTTGTTGTTTTTGGTCAATGATAAACATCTTAAATCATTCAATATCAGTGAAACACTTATTGCTTTGGCGAAAAGATGCCCCGAGACCTTAACCACTACGGGTTTCTATTCTTGTTCGAAAAGCAAAAATCTATGCGAAAACAGCCATTCCTAAAATAAAGCTTGATCATTTTTCTTCTAAATTTACTCTAAAAACTAATCTTTAATTATCAATCCCAATAGGGTTGCAAATTGAATGGCCTGATATGTAGATACTTTGCACCCTTTTAAATCGTCCAATGATACAGTAAGTGCATCAAAAGTAGAAGAGCTAATATCTATTCCCTTTAATGAGGTTTTTTCAAAGTTTGTTCTATCAAGATTACATAATTGAAATTCAACCCTTTTAAATTTACAGTCATAAAAATCTGAACTTATTAAAGATGCTTCTTGAAATATTACTTTCTCCAGTTTTGAATTTCCGAATGCCACCAAGTTTAATACGGAATTATCAAACTCTACATTCCCAAAACGGGATTCTGTAAAATCTGCACCTAATAATTTGCAATTGTTAAATACGACTCTGTGAATAGACGACTTACTCAAGTTGGCATTGGATAAATCGCAGTTTTCAAAACGAACATCTGTAATATCTATATTATGAAAATCTGTATTATTGAACCTGCAATTCTTAATCACCATATTAGATAATCGTACTCTATCCAAAACTTCATCTTCAAAAGTAGAGTCAATGATTTTACACATTTCTAATTCGGGATCTTCTTCATAAAAGATATCATGGAAGTTCCTTACAGGTAATTCTTCTGGGATTTTTGGGAAATCAATTTTCATATATGTCGTACCTCTCTCATCAAATAATATAGTTAAGGGGGTTCCTTATAGACCGAAACGGCAACCTTTTTTCTAATAGAGTTTAGGATCATTTCATATAGTTAATAAACAAATGATAATGTTAACTATAAGAAAAATGAGCTTTTAAAAAAAGACTATATTTTTTCACAAACTTATGTGCAATGTTGTTAGATGTTATATCGCTTTCTCGAACAAAATGGACAATAGAAGAAATGTGCTTAAATTCAAGGAAAGCTAGAGTTGAATAAGCACTACCTTGCCTCAACACCTATTTGTTGAACACCATTGTTCCCTGTGATTTTCAATTGCCCCCTCCCAATGAATATAGGAATCTACTATGTAATAAGAAGCAGCAGGCTAGTTAAGGAAATTTCAAGAATAATATAAGCGAAAGTAAAATATATAAAGAATAAAAGTATAATGATAGCAATTTTTGGTTTCCTAATATGTATCTTAAGGTGCTGATTCTTTGTATAGGAATAAAAATGTGAATATAGTAATCTTTTTGCTTTTTTGCTTTTTTGCTTACTTATAATGCTTGTTGTTCATGTTATTCTTCATGTTAAAGTTCACGTAATATACAGTGCAAGTATTGGTTCAATTTTCACGATAGGACTAATCATTTTTCTTATTGTATTACTTTATTTAAAAGGTTAAAAAACGAGAATTTATTTATTGAGAAAACTCACCGCCCTCCCAGCGGAAAGCAACGACTACTCTTTTTAGGAAACTAGCAACAAAGTTTACGAAAACAGCCTAATTTAATAAAAATGGAAAGCAGTTAGAAGAAATAACCTCAAAACTTATGTTACTATCTTCTGTAGAAACAATAAAAGTTTTACGATAGGGGAACACAACATGAATGTGTACCCCAACCTTACTACATACAGATTGGGCATAGGAGGCTGTCATGCCAAGAACAAAGTACGTAGAAATATATGAAGATTTAAAAAAGAAAATAGAGCAGAATGTTTACCAGTATCAATCTCTCCTTCCTTCAGAGAATACATTGGTCAAAGAGTATGACTGTTCGAGGAACACCTTACGAAGAGCAATCGGAAATCTTGTGAACGATGGGTATGTGCAAACCAAGCATGGGAAAGGTGCCCACGTGATTTATCAGGATTTTAAGAAGAATGAATATATGTTTGGTGAGACGGAAACGTTCAAAGAGTTTGCTATCCGAAACCATAAAAAGCATCGGACAGACGTCATCGCCTTTGAGGAATTGATTGTAGATCAAAGCATTCATGAGCATACGAGGTTTCCAATCGGTGTTGAGGTGTATCATCTGAAGCGTGTCCGCTATTTAGAAGGCAATCCGGTCATCATGGACTATAATTATTTTAGGAAAGATATTGCTAAAGGATTAACGATTGAGATAGCAGAGGATTCCATTTATGAATTCTTAGATAGAGAGCTGGATCAGCGGGCGGTCACCGCAAAGCGGAAAATGGTGGTACAAAGAACAACCGGGATGGATGAGAAATATTTAAAATTAGATGGCTTTAATAGTGTTGTCGTTGTAACCAGCCATATTTTTAATGCGGATGGGGTGATGTTTGAGCATACTCAATCCAGGCATACTCCAGGTAACTTTGTATTCTTCGACCAAACCCAGCGAAAATAAGAAAAAGGGCTGTCCCATAAGGGTCCGGAATCACTTTGATTGTTCATATATAGAAGACGTCTTGTGGTTTTCTACTATATGGAAGTTGCGGTTCCTGACACCTTGTTTTGGGGACTGCCCTTTTTTTACTTTGCCAGTTTTGATGCTAAATGGATAAACACGCTGGACGTCCACGTATGGGCAAGGTCTCGTAATCCTTCTCCCGTTTCAGCATGGAAGTTCTCTGCAAATCCTCCATGTTTACACAGCTCAAGGAACTTCTCGGTTATTTCATTTGCTAATTGTTGTTCCCCGCATTCTTCAAATGCTTCTACAAACAGGAGGGTGGTTGGAGCCCAGATTGGCCCTCTCCAGTAGGCATCCTCCTCATAATAAGGACTGTCGATGGCCTCCGACGCGATTCCCCACTTCGTTAAATACCTTTTGCTCTTTAGAACTTTGATGATGTTTTTTTTTGCAGCTTCAGGAAGTTTGTTTGCCAAGATGATGGACATTAAAGGCAGGATTCCTTGGCTTGCAATCGCCTTACCATTTCTTGTAAATCGAGCGGCTGGAAGGTCCTCAACAAGGAAATAGTCGCAAAATTTCTGTGTGTATTTTGTGGATTGTTCTTCCCAATATTTCTGATCTTGCCATCGATCAAGCTTTTCTGCTACAACTGAAAGCATATCCATCGACTTGATCAAGAAAGCGGTTAAGTCTGGTGAATCGATGATGTTTGCATTTCTGAACACCGTGCTGTTGTCCTGTCCGGAATCATTCCCGTGATGGTACTCGCAAATTCCGTCACCATTGAAATCTTTGTACTGAAGATAAAATTGTACATGTCTCTGGATTTGGGTATATATTTTCTCTAATTGTTCAGTGGTCAATGTCATTTTTTCCATCATCTTTAACACGAACAACCCTTGTACAGGAGGCTTGGAGAAATTCCAGCGGATAGTTGAATCGCTGACGGAACCTGGAATTTGTCCGTTGTCGTCCTGATGATCGAATAATAACTGAATTTGATCCCAGGCGAGCTCATCATCGACACCCGCAAGTGCTAATGCGTTAAAGGCATTATCCCAGCTCCAAACGCCAGGGAAATTTGCATTCGACATATACATGGCTTTTCTCTTCAAAAGACCTTGTTCATTCACAATACACGTCCAATTTAGATACGCAGCTTCCCTTAGGGTTTGTTGATATCTTTCAGGAACAGCAGGCTGTTTAGATAAGAATTTCAGAAAATGATTCCTGCTTTTATTTAATGCGTCTTCAAACTTATACTCTTTTTTTTCTGGAACTGCCCCGTTTGTCGGAATGTCTTCTATGACACATAAGAATTCATTCGAGCCTTCCGTTGAGGTGATTTGGATACTTGACAGATTATCAGCTTTGTTTGTACTGCCTGTCGTATCCATGAATACGTTTTGCTTAAGCATGACTGAGCCTTGGGGGGAAAAGATCATGTATTTGGTCAGATTCTTGTAGCTATTGACAATGCAGTATTCTTCACCGGTGTTTCCTAAAAGATAGTTATATTCGAAATTGAAAATAGGCTGGGTATCAAGTGACAGACCAACGTTTTCCCCTCGGCCTTTTACAAAGATTCTTTCAGCATCCTCAAAGCATACAAAGATTTCCCCACCATCAAATGTAAGGATCATCTTAAATTCATCGGCTTCATAGGTGTACTCAACTGGAGTCCCATTTATGGTAGGCATGATTTTAAGAGCATTTTGATGCTGTTTGGATTTGCCTCTTACTGAATTAATATAGAGCCCATTTTTTTCAGGGGTCTGGCTTTCTTGGTATGTGAGAGCCATGTAAGAACCATAATGACTCATAGGTGTGACTCGTATATCCAAAGTGAACACTCCTCTTCACAATTTTTCTTGACAACAAATTATACTGTACTATAATGAACTTGTTTAAACAAGTTGAAAATTTATGTAAGCGATTCAATAGGGGGAGGTTATCGCATGACTTTTAAAGATCAAGTTTCCAGCATCATAAAAAATATCGGCGGGTCTGAAAACGTCAGTAATGCATCACACTGTGTGACAAGGCTGCGCTTGGTATTAGTAGATGAAAGCCTGGTCAATAAAGAAGCGTTAGAGGAAAATGAACTGGTGAAGGGGACTTTCTCAGCAAATGGTCAGTTTCAAGTCATCATTGGTCCCGGGCTTGTAGAGAAAGTTTACAATGAGTTTGTTAATCAGACCGGTGCAGAAGAAGTAAGTAAGGATGAAATGAAGAAGATTACGGCTGAAAAAGGGAACATCATTCAAAAAGGTGTAAGGGTCTTGGCAGACATCTTCATTCCAATCCTTCCGGCAATCGTCGCTGCAGGTCTTCTATTAGGATTAAATAACCTGCTTGCAAACCCTGGTATTTTCTATGACAATAAATCGTTATTAGATGTGTATACGGGCTGGACAGGATTTGCAGAATACATCAATGTCATTGCCAATACAGCATTTACATTCCTGCCTGTACTCATCGCGTGGTCAGCTGCTAAGAAATTCGGTGGGAATCCGTTATTAGGGATCGTGTTGGGGCTATTATTAGTGCATCCTTCATTAATGTCTGCTTATGCGTATGCAGAGAATCCAAGTGAAGTGGAGTATTGGAGTCTATTTGGATGGGACATCGCAAAAATCGGTTACCAAGGACAGGTTCTTCCTGTTATTTTTGCGACATGGATATTAACCTGGTCTGAGAAGCGTTTGAAACGCTTTATTCCAGATAATTTACAAATGATATTTGTGGCACCGCTCGCCTTAGTATTCGCTGGACTCCTAACATTCGGAGTCATCGGACCGATTACGATGACAGGTTCGAACTGGATCACAGATGGTATTCTCTATCTGTTTGAAGTATCACCTGCGTTAGCCGGAGGCGTGTACGGGTTTATTTCCGGGCCGCTTGTCATTACTGGCATGCACCACATCTTCCTAGGGGTGAATCTGCAAATGGCCGGTACACTTGGCTATGTTACTTTATGGCCGATCGGGGAAACGGTTACACTCGCTCAAGGTGCTGCTGCGTTGACCATGTTCTTTATTATAAAGCAAAACCAAAAATTAAAAGGTGTGTCACTTACTGCAACGTTATCCGCATGGCTCGGGGTTACTGAACCAGCGATTTACGGGATCAACCTCCGATTCAGATATCCTTTCATAGCCGTTATGATTGGAAGTGCAATCGGAAGTGCGTATTTAGCGGCACAAGGTGTGAAAGCTACTTCTGTTGGAGTGGGAGGAGTTCTTTCTTTCCTTTCTGTATATCCGGAGCATTGGAGTTTCTATTTCATTGGGATGGCCATCACATTTATCATCACCGTTACGTTAACGTTTGGGTTCTTTAAAAGTAACTTATTTAAGGATGGTAAAACTGAGAAGAAAACAGAGGATAAGGGTGAAAAATCCTTGAAGTTAAAAACATTATGATTTTTAGAGGAAATGATCATAAGTAAAGTCACGCACATATTGTGTAGCAAAGTTCACATTCAATAAAAACCAGTCTATATTGTCTGACTTTACTTATAGAAGAAGGTTCAGTATCCCTCTAATAGTAAGAGTATTATTCCTGTAAGTAGAGAAAACTTGAGTGGACCAATTTGATTTTATGAAAAATTTTAATAAATATTCGCTAACGCCTCACTATAAAAACTTTCCCCCGAATAATGGACACTGAAATAAAAGTGTCTATATTCGGGGGAAAGTCTATGTTGGGGGAGAGTCAGGAAAATGCGGATACCATTTAATAGGGGTCCCACTAAAAAAGTAAATGAATTTATGGAATTAGTTGATCTAACAGGAGTAATGGGGAAGTTAAAGGCTGCCAAAATACTGGCAGTATTTTTTAATATAGTAACGGTCAGTTTGAACAAGTTAGATAATTGAATGTTTAAAGTTATAGAGCATTTCTTTGTAATGAGGAATGCTTTTTATCTTTGTCTAATTGTATAGCAATAAAAACATAATTAAAATGAATAAAAATTTATTGTAAAACGATAAAATATATGTTAAATTCAAATTGACAATAAGTAAGTGAGGTGCTTTTTATGGAACGAGGGTCAACACTATTTTTAAGGATGTCGGTTTTTCTTATTGGAACTCCGGTTCTTGCTTTGTGTATCTTTGGGGTGTCTTGGTTAGCTAAAAATCCAGTGAATCCAGATTATGCCCATATACTATATCCGATTTTAATAGGTATGTATGTATCAGTGATACCGTTTTTCGTTGCATTGTATCAGGCTTTTAAACTTTTAAGCTATATTGACAAGAACCAAGCTTTCTCTGAGTTGTCTGTTAAAGCTCTAAAGAATATCAAATTCTGTGCAATGACAATCAGTGGTTTGTATGTAGTAATGATGCCATTTGTTTTTCTCGTAGCAGAGCTGGACGATGCACCAGGTCTCATTATAATCGGAATGGTTCCTGCTTTTGCTTCAATGGTGATCGCAGTCTTTGCTGCTGTTCTTCAAAGGCTATTAAAAAATGCCATAGATATAAAATCAGAAAATGACTTAACGGTCTGAGGTGAAAACAATGGCGATTATAATCAATATTGATGTGATGTTGGCTAAAAGGAAAATGAGCGTAACAGAACTTTCGGAGAGGGTTGGAATCACGATGGCGAACCTTTCTATATTAAAAAATGGAAAGGCAAAAGCGATTCGATTATCAACTTTAGAGGCGATTTGTAAGGCTTTAGAATGTCAACCAGGAGATCTTTTAGAATATCAAAGTGATGAAGACACCCAAGATTAATAAAGTGGAATATTTAACATTGGAAGGAGAGGCACAATTCATGAGAGCACTTAAACAACTCGTTCATTTTGGTTGGGAGCAGGCCCTATCCTGTTTGTTTCCTGTCGTGATTTTTGCCTCTTTGGCTTTAACACAAATCGTGCCACTTCCCTTCCTGCCACGGTATGACTGGCTGCTCATCATCTGCCTTCTGATGCAGTGGTGGATGGTACATTCTGGGCTTGAAACCCGGGATGAACTAAAAGTGATTACATTGTTCCACCTTATTGGACTTGCTCTTGAACTTTTTAAGGTACATATGGGCTCCTGGTCTTATCCAGACGAAGGATATTTCAAAATTTTTGGAGTGCCTTTGTATAGCGGATTCATGTACGCAAGTGTAGCAAGTTATCTCTGCCAGGCGTGGAGGAGGTTAAAGGTTAAACTGGTTAAGTGGCCTCCGTTTTTGGTAGTTGTACCTCTAGCATCTTCAATTTATTTGAATTTTTTCACCCACCATTATTGGATTGACATTCGTTGGTGGTTATCTGGGCTTGTCATTATCGTCTTTTGGCGATCATGGGTCACATACGAGGTTGATGGAACTCGTTACCGTATGCCACTCGCACTTTCATTCGTGCTCATCGGGTTTTTTATATGGATAGCCGAAAATATCGCAACGTTCTTTGGAGCTTGGGAATATCCAAACCAAGCCGATGCATGGAGTCTCGTTCATCTAGGAAAGGTGAGTTCATGGCTCTTATTAGTAATTGTTAGCTTTCTTATAGTAGCGACGTTAAAGCAGGTTAAGGGGAAAAGTTCCACTAGGATAGATGCCAGTCAATTTTTATAACGGTTAAAAACCCTCTTCTTATGAACCAATTATTGCTTGACGGAAAGATGCTCCGAAACCATAATCATTAAGGGTTTCTATTCTAGTTCGAATAGAAACAATCTAAATCCGAATACAGCATTTAAAAAAGTTGGATCCTTAGCATAGTAAGGAATTCGACTTTTTTAGGTTGTCAAATCTATATCTTCCAGCGCTGTATATACATTTCCTTTTGCACCATAGACTTTTTTTATTTTTTTGTTTGTAGTACAGTCTTCATATATATTCCTCCATTCAGAGCAGTTTTTTCTACGTTTGGTCTATCAATTGATATACCTGTCTTTCGCTCTCGTCCATTAATAGCTACAAAATAATCACATATACGCTTAATTTCCATCATGATGCCTTTCCGACATTCCCATTGAAATAAGATTACTAAGAATCCTTTAATAATCCCCCTTCTCTGTTCTATTCCGTTATTAATTAAGTTTACAAAAACACTTCTTTGGTTAACACTATCTCAGGTTTTATTTTCCAATACACCTGTGGTCTTAGTTAGGCTTTTTACTATAAACAATTTGTAATCAAAGCCAAAAGCTTGTGAATAGTACCTTTTAAATATTGACTGACAATAAAGATGTTTATTACAATAAAGTTGTTTAAAAATACCAGTAAAGTTATTCCATTAAAGGGCGCTTATCCGAAATAAGGTAAGCGTTTTTTTTGAGAAAAAAAAGATTGAGTCAAACTCCTTGCTTTGAAAAAATTGGGATTAAGCAATAGGGCAGGTTTTTTGAGTAGAAGGATGATATTGAACTACCAAGGGGGAGAATAATTATGTTAAAAGGAAGACCTTTAGAAGATAGAGACTATGAATTGATTAAGGAAGCAGAAAAAGTAATAGAAAAGAATTATAAGTATGGACGACATCACATTGGTTCAGCAGTTAGAACAACATCTGGTAATGTTTTTTCAGCAGTTCACGTGGAAGCGAATGTGGGAAGAATAACAGTGTGTGGGGAAGCAATGGCTATTGGTAAGTCTATTTCTGAAGGAGACCACGAATTTGAAACAATTGTAGCAGTGGCTCACCCTCATCCACACGAAGATATAGAAAAATGTTGGGTGGTTGCTCCCTGTGGTATGTGTCGGGAGTTAATTAGTGATTATGGGGAAAATACAGATGTAATCATTTCTTATAATGATAAATTAGTAAAGTGTAAGGTAATAGAGTTATTACCAGTAAAATACACAAGTGATATTGAATAATTTCATCTTCAATAAACGGGGGCATTAGCGGATGACCATAATTATCTTTTAAGATTATCTTGAAATCAAGTCTTCCTGAAAAGGGCCATATTCTAGAGTAACGCATTGTGAAAGAGATGGAATTTTGAAATAATTGGAATTAGGTTAAGGTTAAAGTGTAGGATTGTTGAATAAGGCAGGAAGGACATTTTGTTGCTCGTACCGAATTTATCCTGATGCCAGTAAATCCAATTTTTAATGGGAAACAAAGCGATGAAAATGAATTCAGAAAAGGTGAGATTTATGAATATTTCAGTTCTAGGATGTGGGCGTTGGGGTACTTTTATAGCCTGGTATGTTAATAAGGTTGGGCATAATGTAACGTTATGGGGAAGAGAACACTCAAGGAATTACATTCGACTAAAGGAAACCAGAAAGAATGATTATCTTTCGTTACCAGAGGATATCGAACTTAGTAATTCATTATATAAAGCAGTTTCATCTGCTGATTTTATTATCATTTCTATTAGTGCACAAGAATTACGTTCATTTGCACGTCAATTAAACTCATTAAATGAAATACAAGGGAAAACTTTCATACTATGTATGAAGGGATTAGAAGCTACTAGTGGAAAAAGGCTTTCACAAGTATTTGGTGAAGCCGTTGGGAAAAATATCGATGTAGCAGTTTGGGTGGGACCAGGACATGTACAAGATTTCGTTAATAATATCCCAAATTGCATGGTTATAGGATCAGAAAATATTGAAACCACAAAGAAAATTGTTCAGGAACTCAATAGTGATTTAATTAGGTTTTACTATGGACAAGATCTTATTGGAAATGAAATAGGAGCAGCTTCAAAAAATGTTATGGGTATAGCTGCAGGAATGTTAGATGGACTACATTATAGCAGTTTAAAAGGTTCACTAATGGCAAGAGGTACAAGAGAACTATCCCGCCTATTAAGAGCGATGGGAGGAAATGAACTAACAATATATGGATTAAGTCATTTAGGTGATTATGAGGCAACATTGTTCTCAATGCATAGTCATAACAGAAAATTTGGTCAAGCACTTGTCCAAGGTGAAAAGTTTGATAAATTAGCAGAAGGTGTTTCAACGGTAAGGGCATTAAGAGAATTATCCAAACAATATGACGTTGAACTTCCAATTACTAACGCTTTATATGAGATTTTATTCGAGAATAAAAATGCAAAAGATACATTAGAAGATCTATTTTTAAGACCTGTAAAATTTGAATTCCAATGAGAAATTGATTTTTTAAGGAAATTACTTCTTCAACATATAGGGGCTTTTCTTTAGCATCTGTGGATCTCCACATACCTTACATAACGATCGTGCGCATTTCTGGAATAAGGATCTGCGCCTATTTTTGATGATAAGGGTCAGATTGTGGAGAAACTGAAATCCATATTTCTTTGGTAAATATATGTGAATATTTTCGAACAATAAAAGTCAAAAACGCTATATTATTACCACTTCCATTATAATTAAAAATAACAAAACATGGAAAGTAGGGGGTAGCTTGGTTGTTTCTTTTTCACTTAATGAAATAGCATGGAAACGTATCATACTATTTTTATTTTTGATTATCATCCCGAATTATCTGGTTATGCAAGTCCAGCTAGTTGGTCCTGTTGATGACATGGTCGGCCTTGGCGCAGCAATTGATCTTGTCATCATCTTGCCATTAGTACTTTATTTTTTTGGATTTAAGAAAAGAGTTTCCTGGTTGATGTTGTGCGCATTTGTGTTCTGGGGGTTGCTCCTTTCTAATTGGATTATTCCTGATGAAGCAGATGCATATCTGTCCTATTTCAACCACTCGGTTATAGTAATAGAAGCCGGGGTCATTGTATTAGAATTAGTACTATTTGTCGCTATCGTAAAAAGGTTTCCTTTTCTTATTAAGAATCATAGGAAAGAGAAGAATATGCATTATCACTTTTTATTAAGTTTTTCTGCTGCTATCCAAAGTACGTTTTCATTCAGGAATGAAAGGTTGAATAAATTCCAGTTCACACTACGGATTTTGGCTACAGATATTGCAGCGATCTATTATAGTTTGTTTAGCTGGCGAAAAAGAGCACCCGTTATGGTGCAAGGACAAAGCCGTACTTTTACTTTTCATAAGGATGGTAGTTACCAAGGTGTATTTATTATGCTTGTTCATGCAATGGTCTTTGAGATTGTCGCTGTGCACGTTATAGTTTCCAATTTTAGCCACACTGCTGCTTGGATACTTACAGGTCTTGATGTTTATGCCTTATTGTTCATCATTTCTGATTACCAAGCTATCCGTTTATCCCCTGTGGTGCTAGATTTAAAAGGCATTCATTTTCAAAAGGGGATTCGACAATATGGATTCGTTTCATGGGAACAAATAAAGGGGGTAAACGAAAATACAAAGTCCCCAAAGGAAGTGGATCAAGATCGCAAAAGCATCGCGCTAGCACTTCATGGTCTTGAAAAAGACCCAGTACCATACGTAATCAAACTAAAAGAACCAGTAGAAATCCAACAAATCTTTGGTTTTAAAAAAAACATCGAATCCATATATTTGAAAATGGATGATCCTCATAAATTTAATGAGACCGTTAGCAATTACTTAAAGGGCATTAAATAGAATGATTAAATAAACTATATTCAAAGTGATTTTTAAATTCTTGATGCTAGTATATTTTTTAACTTTGATATTCAAGAAACGGGAGCATACCAGAGCAAGAATCGTGCTCTTTCTTTATGAAAAGGGCCTTATAATTAAACAGTGAAGGATTTTAAAGGGGACATCTTGAAAGTATAAGTTATTCTAAGAAAGGGGAGGGTTGTTGAATAAAGGTAAAATAATTAGGAGGAGAACGATTGCGAATACAAAATTTCTCATTATTTTGGGAGATGATTATATATGGTACTCTTGTATGTTTAATATGTATTTTCCCAAAGCCAAGACAACTGTACAAGAAATCATTTGATTTCAGCGTTTTAAAGAAGTTCCAAACTTATCTTCTGATTTTAATAGCATTCTTCACCATATTTACCGCAAATTTAATTATTTTCAAGCGTAGTTTATCATCAACTTTAAATTTATTAACTAGTAGTTATTCACAAACGATGTTATTAAGTGATTTCGAGTTAGTAACGCTTGTTGTTGGCATTCTTATAATAGGTCCAGTGTTTGAGGAGTTGCTGTTTAGAGTACCAATATCTATTTGGATAAATCGACGTTTCTATTTCTTAGCAGTACTATTGATTTCTTCCATATTATTTGGAATTATGCATTCAGAATACCCAGTATTCGGGTTTGTATTAGGAATTGTTCTTGGGGGTGTATTTAAATTAACGAAGTCTGTGGTTCCCGTTATGCTCGTTCACTTTCTTTGGAACATATTTGCTCTCTTCTATTATAACTACATATAGATACAATTAGACTGATCGAGAAAGGGAATAGAAATCTAAAAACAACAGGAAGAGTTATAGGAAAAAACTGCTAACAAATAAAAGAAATCAATACTTATAGGCTATTCCATTTAAGGGCCATTTTCTGGAAATAAAAGGAGTTTTTTAGACTCGACGTTTTTGTTGAAGATAAATTTGATAATCTGTTATATTAAGAACGAACATATATTCTTATAGATATTTAATTATTCAAAATATGGGGGATTATTATGCCTTTCTGCAAAGTTAAAAACGCTAATATTTTCTATAAGGTTATTGGGACAGGAAAACCGATTGTAATGCTACATGGATATTCTCCAGATCACAGACTCATGAGCGGTTGTATGGAACCTATCTTTAAAGAGAGAGATGGATGGAGACGTATTTATATTGACCTACCGGGAATGGGTCAAACCAAGGACTATGAACAAATAAGTAACTCTGATGAAATGTTAGATGCAGTAATAAGTTTTATTGAAACTTTAATACCCAATCAATCATACTTAATTGCTGGAGAATCTTATGGGGGTTATCTAACCAGAGGTATCATCAGGAAACAAAAAGAACAAATATTAGGTGCTGCATTTATTTGTCCTATGATTTTACCTAATAAAGAAGATAGAACACTTCCAGAACAAACTATTATATATTCTGATAATGAATTTTTATCTAAACTAACAAAAGAGGAGGTTGATGATTTCAGCTCAAATCAAGTAGTCCTAGATGAATACAACTGGGAGAGGTACACGAATGAAATTTTATCTGGCTGTAAAATTGCAGATATAGAATTCTTAACTAAAGTCCAGAAAAGTTACGGATTCTCTTTCAGTTTGGAGGGGGTCGAATTTCATAAACCTAGTGTATTCATGCTTGGGAAACAAGATTCTATAGTTGGTTATAAAGATGCATTTAATATTCTAAATAGATTTTCAAGAGGAACATTTGCTGTTTTAGATAGAGCCGGACACAACTTGCAAATTGAACAATCACAGTTGTTTCACTCACTTATTAACGATTGGTTAGACAGAGTAGAGGAATTCAAAAGTTAAAGAGTTATTTTTCATGAAAAAAACTAATCATTAGTGAGTACTTTTCCCTTCAATTACAGCCTCAGAAAAAATGTTAAAGACTCTTCCGGAAATGGACGCAATTCTACAATAAGCCAATAAAATGATCATCATTAAATCCAGCAATTCTATGATAGAATTGCTTTGTATTATACATAATTAAAGGGGGATAAAGAAAGGTTGGAAATACGTTTAGTAAAAGGGTCAGACTACTATGCAATATTTCCACTAATCGATGAGTGGTGGGGCGGAAGGCAAATGTCTGATATGTTACCGAAATTATTCTTTGACCATTTTGCAAATACGAGTTTCGTTGCTGAAAAGGAAGGTGAAATTATAGGATTCCTGATAGGGTTCCTTTCTCAATTTCATTCTAATGAGGCATATATTCACTTTGTAGGATTTCATCCTAAATATAGAAACCATAACATCGGAAAAAAATTATACAACGAATTTTTTAATGAGGTTAAACAAAATGGTCGCAAAGTTGTCCGTTGTGTAACGTCTCCTGTTAACAAAGTTTCGATTGTCTATCATACCAAGATGGAGTTTGAAATTGAAAAGGGAGATAAAACACTTGATGGTGTTTCCGTCAATGCTAACTATGATGGACCAAATCAAGATAGAGTATTATTTGTGAAAAAGTTAGTTTAATTAGAAAACTTCATCTTCAATTAAAGGGCGCGTTTATGGAACAAAAAGCAAAAGGGTGATAGATATTAGACATGTCTAATATCTATCACCCTTTATTTTTTATGACTTTTTACAATTTAGGTCTTGATAACTTCAATTCTGTTAAGAAATTAGTATCAGAGAACGGTTCATCTGATTTATGTAGTAGCATAGGAGAAATATACAAAATAAACCACCATTCTATTTTAGGTGGTTTTCTAGAGAGAGTAATTAGTGGAGTAATAGAAGTAGAGATAATAAATATCAAATAAGAACTTGGATAGGGCTATGGGGTATTGAGGTTCTAATAAGTGTTCGTCAAGAACAGTGGTAGATCAAGGTTTATGCTGCTGTTCTTCTATCAGTTCTAGGTTATCACTATGAGAAAACCACTCCCCAATATCAGCTCATATGCCGAACAGCGGTAAGTGTTTTGTTCTCTATTTGGCAATTGTTAGTGGCCGTTCGGCCCTTCTAGTCGAGAGTAAGAGCTGGAGCTGAACGTCATAAACTTTTGATGCCAAATATTCTTTTAATATCTAAAAGGTATTTTTCTAACAGCCGTTTATCCGTTCTTAACGTTCGTCCCCCTTAGAAAATACGCAGAGCGTTGAATGTTAACAAAGAACGTCCCTGTTCTAAGATCATAAGTTTCCCATATCTCATTGCTTCTAAAAGGGGTTACTTTTATTAGTTTTACAAAGGTTCATAGCTTACTCATTTCTAATTAAAGTTATAGGATGAGATGTATTAATAGTGAAGATAGAGTGATAAGAGAACAAATAGTTAAAATAATAAAGGGAAATCTAGATTTATTCTTAAGTGCTATATAAGCAAAAACAGATGTAAAAAAGAGAAATGTAATTTGTAACCATAAAGGCTGTATGAACGGACCTGTACTTAATAATATGATCACAGCAAAAGTTACAACAATTAATATTATTGATAGAGAACTAATTTTTCTTTTCAATCTGATTACCCCTTATATATTTTTATGCGCTAGGTCTTGAAATCCGTAAACAGTAGAAGACCACGATTACACAACCTACATTGTGATCGTGGTCTTCTACTACTGGTTTTTGAAGGGTATATTAATTATTATTCAACTGTATTCCTTTGTTGTACATAATTTATGATACTTACAACTAGTATTGCGATAGTGCCGAGGGTTATTCCTATTTTCATATAAATATCCTCGAAAAATAAGATACATATTAACGTTACTATTACTAATAGAGAATTGATTATATACATTTTGGTTATCTGTGTAACTTTTAGCTTTTCTGTTAAAACATTTAATAAATAAAATAAAGAAAAGCTTATTAACGCAATAGGTATGAACAATTTATATGTTTCAATAATTACGCTGATAAAATAACTAAAAAGCAAACTAAGCAAGATTGTTGTACTTACCTGATTTTTTTTCATTTTATTCTACTCCTTATATGTTTTTATTATGTTTTTTTACAATAAACCGGAATGATTAAACCATACTTATAATCATAACATTTGGTTAAATACCTATGGTAATAAATTGTAAAATATTTTGAAATTATATTGTAATTTTACAAAATAATGTTAATATAAGGTAATAATTGTATTGGATTTTATTTCCTTTACATAAAAAAGGAGGAATATTTATGTTTAAAAGCAATATGGTAAAATTTAGTATTTTAGGTTTATCTTTACTACTTATTTTTTCGTTTGTTTCTTCACCAATTGCTCAAGCAAATGAAATACGCACTGCGGTTGATGGTACAGGGTATGAAGGAAGCTATGAAATTAATGAACATCAGCTTGATTTAGCTTTAGAAATTGCAAAATCTGATTTAGAAGAAACTACAGTTGTAAATAAAAATGGTATTTTGTCAATGAAATATGATTCATATAAGGAAGCAAATATTAGCGAAGAAGCTTTTGATAGATTTAGTCAATTAGTGGGTATTACTAATGGTTATATTAAAAATGGACAAGCTGTTGGAAAAGGAACTATTAATGATGTATTAATCAGTTACAATGATATTGAGAATAAAAGATTAATAGAAGAATCACGTAATGGTGATTTAATTACGCCTAATCTTTATATTAGGAGTAATATAGTAATCATGAATAATAGTGAGACAAACAAAGCAATTAAAGTTATATCCTTTGGTGGAGCTGTAGCAGCATTTGCAGCAGTATTCCTTATAACTATTCCAGCAGCTGCAATTATTGCTGCTGCTGCTGGTGTAATCGGTTCAGGGCTTGCCTTATGTAACTGGAATGATAAAGGTGTAATTTTGACCAAGTATTCTTCAATGGGTTGGGCCTGTAGAGCGCGATAGTGTCTGAAAAAGTTAGCTTTTAAAGAAAATTCTTTTCTAAGAAAGTTATTTTAGTCGGCATAACATCTGTTATAGGTACTTAAAAAGGATCTTCAATTTGAAGATCCTTTTGGCTGTTTTTTTAACTAAAGCAGCTTTAGTTAAAGAAAAACAATAATTTTAAAACCTTAGAAGTTTTTAATTAATTTTTTTTGCATCTATTACTACATCTGGTTCATCATTTTGTATATAATGGGCACTGTTTTCAGCAATTACAAGCTCACTTTTTGAAGATATTTGTAGAATCTCTTTTTGCATTTCATTCCATAGCTCTTGTGATTCTTCTGAATAATGCGCTTTTTTACCGGCTGAAAGAACAATCAAAGGAACATTTAATTTCTTTCTAGATTCTTTTAACTGTTTTAAGCTTTCCATGAACTCATCATAATTACCTTCATAGATAAATTGTTTGTTATAGGCTTCTTGAAATTCTTTTGACATCGTTGGGAGGAATCTTTCTCGGTAATCTTCTGGGGTAAGGAAACGATTCGAAGATTGAGGGGCCACTATGGAAAACAAAACCAAAAATCAAGAATTAGATGTTTAATGTCAATAAAGTTGTTCCAGAAAAGGGCCAGATTGTGGAACAAGAAAGGAAATTAGATGGTTCATCTTGAATTTGTATGTTATGCCAATAAAAGGTAGTTTAATGGATTAAATTAATTAATTCTGCAAAGGGGTTACATAATGAGCGAGAAAAGATTTTTTCCTGAACTAGAGACCAGAAGATTAAAATTAAAAAATGTAAATAGTGAGGATATAGATTTTATTTTTAAACTTTTCAGCAATGAAAAAGTTTGTGAATTTCTATACGATGAAGAAATATTTACGAAAAAAGAAGAAGCAATTGAATTTATTGAGTGGAATTCAGAGCCAGAAAAAAGAGGATATAATAGATGGGTTTTAGTAAAGAAAGATAGCAATGAACAGATTGGTACTTGTGGCTATGACTTATGGGATAGAGCCAATAATATAGCTGAGATAGGTTATGATTTATTGTATGAATATTGGGGACAGGGATATATGAAAGAGGCATTGATATCAGCAATAGAAAGTGGCTTTAGTAATATGAGGCTGAATAGGATAAATGCATATGTCGCTTTGAATAACAAAAATTCTATAAAATTATTAGAAAATCTCGGATTTAAAAATGAAGGCATCTATAGAGACAAGCATTTGTTTAGAGGGAATTACTATGATCACTATTCTTTTTCTCTATTAAAGAGAGATTGGAAATAACAAACTGTGGTTGTTCAGCAAACGGGGGCATTTCTGTAATAATTAAAATGTTTTTATTTGCATTTTAATAAAGGAATATAGTTTCTTATAGAATGCTTGTGTGACAAGATAATTCTAAATTATGAAAGTATAGTTGGATGAAGAAAAAGTTCAATAAGTTATAAACTTTATATGCTAAACAGAAAAAAGGCTTTTCCCATGCACGAGCCCCTCTTTATTGAAGATGATAGTAAGTTCTTGTAAGGAAGTTAAAACATACGGAGGGATATTGAATGAGAAGTGAGCAAGAAATGATGGACTTAATTATTAACATTGCCAATGAAGATGAAAGAATTCGAGCTGTTTATATGAACGGGTCGAGGACAAATCCGAACGTCTCTAAAGATATTTTCCAAGACTATGATATTGTTTATGTAGTAAAAGAAACAAAACCATTTATTGAAGATAAAGATTGGTTAAATAATTTCGGAGATATACTTATTCTCCAAGAGCCTGAAAAAAACAGTCAAAACTTTGGGGTGTTAACCGAATTTGAACAATCCTATGGATATTTAATGTTATTTAAAGATGGAAATCGTATTGACCTACATTTTGAAACTAAAGAGCATATGTTGGGCCATTATATTAATGACAAATTAACTCTCCCTTTATTGGATAAGGATAACAGTTTACCAACTATTCAAGAGCCTACCGATGTTGATTATCATGTAAAAAAGCCAACAGAGACTATGTACTTAAGTTGTTGCAATGATTTTTGGTGGTGCCAACAAAATGTTGCGAAAAGTATATGGCGAGATGAATTACCATACGCAAAATTTATGATGGACTGCGTAATTAGAAATAATTTAAACAGAATGGTTTCATGGTGGATTGGAACAGATAATAATTTCCAAGTATCAACGGGAAAAGTAGGTAACTACTATAAAAAGCAACTTCCGGAGTCATATTGGAACCTATATATAGCTACGTACTCTGATGGAAGTTATGAAAACATGTGGGATTCATTATTTATTGCAGGGGAATTGTTTAGAATGATAGCCAACGATATTGCAACATATCTTTCTTTTAGTTATCCAGAACATGAAGATGAGGCTATGAGTGTATATTTACGCCAAGTGAGGTACTTGCCATCGAATGCGAAACAAATATTTACTTAATATACCAACTTATATATAAGTGGGGGGATTCCTCATATTAATCAGGTAAGTATAAATTATTATCTTGAATTCAAGTCTTCCACATAAGGGCGCTTTAATGGAGTAAGATAAATATTATGGACTGAACAGTTTAACCCTTCAGTCCATTTTTATCTCGTTAGGGTCTACCCTATTGAGAGGGTTGGGATTTATTGATTTTAAAGGCTTTGAAGTGTCTCAAATACATTTATCAAAATTGTTTAAATGGTACTTATTCCCATAGTGGCCCCTCAATCAACGAATCGTTTCCGTACCCCTTTTTATTACTTTAGTAGTTAAATTTAATAATACACTCTTATCAGAAATAAAAAAGGATCTTCAACAGAAGATCCTTTTAGCTGCTTGTTCACAGATATTTAATACTCAAAGCTAAATAAATTAAACTGGACACTATAGTAAATCCAGAGAAAAAAATAACTTTATTTGGATTAGACCAATTTTTCATCCAACCCCATCTTTTTCGGTCTGTATCAAACCAGTAGTAGTCAGCGATAACTGTTAAAATAATAATAAGAAAAACTAAGAAAGAACCCACACTATTTATCCTCCTTTTACCTATTATCCAATATATGTTAATATCAATTATAACATAATCGTATTGAACAAACCGGCTAGTTTGTTTTTGATAATTTAGATTTGAGCCACTTTTATACAACATGATCACATAAAAAATGAGCCACATGATTTCCAATT
>JANAVG010000019.1 GCA_024213275.1 Rossellomorea sp. BNER | reverse complement strand
AAAAAAAGTCTCTGACCATCTTTTTTGATGATCAGAGACTCTTATTTTTGTTTTCGGCTAGTTTTTGTCCCAGCCTCATTTTTCTTTTGGCGTTACATAGATAAAGTATTTAAACTTTAATTGTTTTTCTGTTAAACGATATTTCATTTTGTGAATAGTATGTATTGTTTAAGATGGAAAGGAGGATTGTTTGAATGGTCAAGAAAAAGAAATTAGCTGACAAGGTAGAGCAAAAGGATTCCGAAGTAGAACAAGAGGAAACACAGAAGGATTCAATATGGGATTTCTTTTGGAAAGGTCCAGCATTGGACAGAGAAGAAAACGTAGATGAAACGAATGAAGAAGGAAAACCGAAGTTTCGCTGGATTTAAATCAAGATCCTAGATAAAATTATATGCGATTCATAGAAGGGTTTGTAATAACTACTTCTATGAATCGCATTTATTATTGTTATTTTGTTGATAATTCTTCTAGATACTCATCATATGTCATTTGTTTATCAATGACACCTTCATCCTTGATCTCAATTATTCTATTTGCAATTGTTTGAATGAATTGATGGTCATGGGAAGTAAATATCATAGAGCCTTTAAAGTTAATTAATCCATTATTTAATGCAGTAATGGATTCTAAGTCCAGGTGGTTAGTTGGTTCATCTAAAAGTAATACATTTGAACCACTGAGCATCATTTTAGAAAGCATACAACGGACTTTTTCTCCCCCTGAAAGCACACTAGCTTTTTTATTCACTTCTTCCCCAGAGAATAGCATTCTACCTAAGAATCCTCGTAAGAAAGTTTCGCTTTGATCATGAGGGGAATATTGTCTCAACCAATCAACTAAATTTAAGTCTGTCCCTTCGAAATATTCACCGTTATCTTTAGGGAAATATGCTTGAGTTGTAGTCACGCCCCATTTAAATGATCCGCTATCAGGCTCCATTTCACCCATTAGAATTTTCATTAATGTTGTATTGGCTGTTTCGTTATTACCAACTAATGCGATTTTATCATCTTTATTCATGGTAAAACTTACATTATCTAAGATTTTCTCACCATCGATTGTCTTCGTTAAACCTTCAACACGTAAAAGATCATTTCCAATCTCACGTTCAGGTTTAAAAGCAATATATGGGTAACGACGAGATGAAGGCTTAATATCATCTAGAGAGATTTTATCAAGAAGCTTCTTCCTTGATGTCGCTTGTTTTGATTTCGATGCATTTGCACTGAAACGAGCAATAAATGCTTGAAGTTCCTTAATTTTTTCTTCTTTTTTCTTGTTCTGGTCCTGTGCCATTTTTGTAGCCAACTGACTAGATTCATACCAAAAATCGTAGTTCCCAACATAAATTTGAATCTTTCCAAAATCTAAATCAGCGATATGGGTACAAACTTTATTTAAGAAGTGTCGATCATGTGAAACAACAATTACTGTATTTTCAAAGTTTATTAGAAATTCTTCTAACCATTGGATAGCTTTAATGTCTAAGTGGTTTGTCGGCTCATCCAATAATAATACATCGGGTTTACCGAAAAGGGCTTGAGCCAGTAATACTTTAACTTTCTCTCCACCAGTCAGGTCTTCCATTTTCTTAAGGTGAAGGTCTTCTGAAATGCCAAGACCCTTCAAGAGAATAGCTGCCTCAGATTCTGCTTCCCAACCGTTTAGTTCAGCAAATTCACCTTCTAATTCAGCAGCTTTCATTCCATCTTCATCAGAAAAGTCTGCTTTCATATAAATCGCATCTTTTTCTTGCATTACTTCATATAGACGAGAGTGCCCCATAATAACAACCTTTAAAACTTCATATTCTTCATATTCAAAGTGGTTCTGTTTAAGAACAGTTAAACGTTCTCCAGGGCTCATAGAAACATTTCCTGTTTGTGATTCCAGCTCGCCAGAAAGAATCTTTAAAAAGGTAGACTTTCCTGCTCCATTCGCTCCAATTAAACCATAGCAATTACCTGGAGTGAATTTTATATTAACATCTTCGAATAATTTACGATCTCCAAAACGTAAACTTACATCTGATACTTGAATCATTTTTAAATACCTCCAACAAATAGTCTAGGAAATTATAACATGTAAGGACAAAAAAACATACGGGGTTCAGCTAAATGACTATTTTTATACATTAGGGTAAAGTAATAATAGCTATCTAAAAAACTCATCAGTAAGGAAGTGATGGCATGAGCAAATTTTTAAAAAGAATACGATTCTTGTTTAATATAAGAAAGTCCATTCCATTTTTGGTTTCGTTTTTCAAATCAAAAGAAGTGAATCTTGGTAAAAAAGTCATTTCAGTAGGACTACTGTTGGTGTACATAATTGTTCCGTTTGATCTAATCCCAGACTATTTGATATTATTTGGTATTGTTGACGATCTCGCGGTATTTACGTTAATTTTCCAACAGATTGTGAAAATGGCACCGGAAGAACTGAAAAATCGCTATGATTTACTTAAATAAAGTTGACAAAATAATCGATATTTAATATTATGTAATGGAGTAATTCAAAATTGATTTAAAAAGAGGAGTATGTTTTATGTTAGGTGTCGTTCTTAACTAATCCGTTAATTTCATACGGACATTCTTGCTGGGCATGTACAAAATAAGTATAGGCAGTACGCTTATTTAAGTATGCTAAAAGAATGTATGTTAAGAACAATGGTCATTTGCATAAAACATTTATGCCTACAACCACTGTGTCCAAGAACACAGTTTTTTTGTGTACATTTTTTGTGCACCTACTGAGTGTAGACATTTTTATGGTTTATTAGACCGCAATGAACATTGTTCATTGCGGTCTTTTTTATATTAAAGGAGGAAATAAAATTGAATTTAAAAACCTTTCAAAGTTTAGAGTTCAACAAAGTTAAGTGTCAAATCAGTGATTTTGCGCTAACAGACAGTGGGAAGAATGTGATAAATGATATGAAAGCTTCTCAAAACCTTAAGCAAATATGTTCCTGGATGGATGAGGTTGTAGAAGCGGTCAGTATCTTAGAAAAAAGCAATTCGGTTCCGATTCATGCAATGGATGGTATAGAGAGATTATTAGAAGGTTTGAATAAAGGGGTTGCGTTTAGGCCCAATCATTTAACGAAAATTTACTTTTTCTTAGATGCATGCCATAAATTAAAGCGATTTATGAAAGATAAAGAAATTCTGGCACCAAGGGTAACAAGTTATGTTTATTCTATTGAAGATCTTCCAGAGCTAGCCAATGAAATTCAACGCTGTATTCGTAATGGAACTGTTGACGATTATGCGAGCAAAGAACTTTTAAAAGTGAGAAAACAAATTTCTATAGGAGAAGAACGTCTTAAAGAAAAGGTCCAGCATATTTTAAAATCTAATAAATTCAAACCATTTCTACAGGAGAATATTGTAAGTCAAAGAGGTGGTCGATTTGTTGTTCCCATCAAGAAAGAATATAAAGGGAAAATCAAAGGAACTATTTTAGATACCTCTGCCTCAGGTTCTACCGTTTATGTTGAACCAGAAGAAGTGGCGCTACAACAAGAACACCTGCATTATTTGAGGATGGAAGAAGAAGCTGTAATGGAACAAATATTATTATACTTAACAGGTCTAGTTGAACAACATCAAAGGACAATTAAAATGGCAGTTGAGACGATGGTTCATTATGATGTCCTCTTCGCCAAAGCGAAATATAGCCGCCTTATTAATGGCCGAAAGGTTTCTGTTAATGATAGGGGATATATTCGACTTATAAATGCAAAGCATCCTTTATTAGGGAAAAATGCAATCCCACTAACATTAGAAGTGGGAAAAGAGCATAGCGCTTTGATTATTACAGGTCCTAATACTGGAGGGAAAACAGTAACCATTAAAACAGTTGGGTTATTGACTTTGATGATTCAATGCGGATTATTGATTCCATCTGATGAGGGAACTGAAGTAAGTATCTATCAAAAAATCTTATTGGATATAGGGGATGGTCAAAGCATTGAACAGAATTTGAGTACTTTTAGTTCCCATATTCAAAACATTATTGAGATATTAAAAACGGCGAATGAGAACAGCTTGGTCTTGCTGGATGAAGTAGGTTCAGGAACAGACCCAAGTGAGGGAATGGGACTAGCAACAGCTATTCTTAAACAATTATATGAAAAGGGTGCAACGTTATTTGCAACCACACATTATAGTGAAATCAAAGAATATGCAGAGCAACATGAAGGGTTCATTAATGGATCAATGGAATTTGATTTGGAGACTTTGAAGCCGACCTATCGACTTCAATTAGGTAAAGGGGGAGAGAGTCAGGCATTCGCAATTGCACTAAGATTAGGAATGCATCCAAAAATAATAGAAAATGCTCATTATTTTACCTACAAGGAGGTAATGGCATATGATCAGAACTCTTTTAATGAGCGTACAGGAATAAGTGAAATAGAAAAACAAGTGATTGTCAACCGGCATGCCAAGAAAAAGAAATCTCTAAAAGACCCTATTGAAAAGGTAAACCTATTCAAATTAGGAGATAATGTTCATATTTCCACTACCGGAGAATATGGAATTGTTTATAAAGGACCAGACTCAACCGGGAATTATGTAGTGCAAGTAAAAGGGGAAAAGGAGACACATAATCATAAAAGATTGAAACTATATATATCCGCAGAAGAAATGTATCCAGATGGATATGATTTTGATATTGTCTTTAATTCGAAAGAAAATCGAAAAAAAGCCAATTTAATGAAGAGAAAACATGTAGAAGGTCTTACGATAGAGGAGAACAATCAATAAAATAGTGGGTAGCTATTCAACACGGGAAGAGGCTGTCCCAAAGGGGTCCGAAACCACGATATAGCCTATATATAGAAGATATTCCTGGGGGTATCTTCTTATATGGAGGTTTTGGTTCCTGACACCTTGGTTTTGGGACAGCCCTTATTTTTTAGGTTAAAAAGCCCATTCATAATTGTGTTAGAAATAACGAAAAAATAAGTCCAATAGAAGTAATTAGTCCAACAATCGGTCCACTATCTTGAAATGCTTCCGGTAACATTGTAGAGCAAACCATTGAAATTAATGCACCTGCGCCAAATGCACCAATGCTTGCAAGAAACTGCTCTGAGGCATTATTTAAGAATACATAACCTACTAATGAACAAATTGAAGAAACAACGACAACACTCGCCCAGAGCATTAGGATCTTTCGATTTGAATAACCATCAAGTTTTAAACCAACAGAACTTGAGAGTGATTCGGGTAAATTACTTATAAATATAGCTAGAACAAACAACCAATTGACATGACTATTACTTAATAAACTGACACCAATTATGATCGATTCTGGAATAGCATCCATCAGTGTACCAGCATAAATGGCCATTCCTGAATGACCAGCAGGATTTTTCTTTGAACGTTTCCTATCACTCCCACCTTTTTTGTTCAAAATAGCTTCTACAATCGTAAATACTAATGCCCCTAGTATAAATGAAAATCCTGAAAGAACGATTCCACTAACATGTAAAGCATGGAGGAGTAAATCGAAGGTAGCTGCACCAATTAAAATTCCTGTTCCAAGTGCCATGATATATGCAATGTACTTTTTAGGAATTTTTAAATATATCCCCATTAATGAACCTAGTAATAAGGAGATACTTGCTAAACCACCCCAAAGTGCTGCTGAAACCATTAACAAACCCTCCTATTCCAATATCTACTTCTTTATCTTCCCTTTAGCATTATTAATTATGTTTAAAATTCTATAAGGGAAAATTTAGTTTTTTATACATAAAGTGTAGATTTATTGGAAAGTCTATACCATGAAACTAAAAGGAGGTACTAATTATGAAGAAAATATTGATTGCAGGTTCAAGTTTACTTTTAATTCTAATGCTTGGAGCATGCGGTGCGAACGATACCGAAGAGAGTCTAGACAATAATAATGATACAGACTTTCAAAATGTAAATTATACTGGTGAAGACCAAAAGGATAACCAGAATAATAATAATGAATATGATATAGCTGAAAAAGCAGCTGATAAAGTGACAAATATGAAAGAAGTTGACCGTGCTTATGTCCTAACTACGGAGAATAATGCATTTGTTGCAGCAGATCTAAAAGGAAATAACACAGATAAAATGACAGACGAACTAGAGAAAAGAATTGCTGATATAGTGAGGTCAACAGATAATAATATTGAAAATGTTAATGTTTCTACAAATCCCGAGTTTATTGACAGTATGAGAAACTATGGAGATCGTGTAAGAGAAGGAGATCCGATAGAAGGTTTAGCAGATGAATTAGGAAATATGATACAACGTGTTTTTCCTGATGCAAGATAATTAATTACTTGTTTGGACTTTCGAAAATGAATGACTTATAGGAGAAAATGACCTATTTTTCCCTAAAAATAGAAGGCTGTCCCGAAGCAAAGGGGGAAGGAACCACAGCTCATCGTATAGAAGAACCATTGGAAAATCTTCTATACATGGCTAATAATGTGATTCCTACCCAATAGGGACAGCCATTTTCTTATTTTACAAAGAGTGGGTGCTTTAAAATATAATACTTTTGATAGGGCTATTCAACACTTCCCCCATCCTATATAATATTTAGAGTTACTAAATATATAATAAAAGCGGGTGGGGAAATGGGCGTTCCGTTAACAAAACAACATCCTAAACAAATGATTACCTTCTATGGTGTTTTATTTGCCATTAGTTCAGGTCATTTTATCAATGATACTCTTCAAGCAGTTGTGCCAGCTATGTTTCCAATCATTGAGAGATCGTTAAATTTAAGTTATACACAAATTGGTTGGATAGCTTTTGTTTTAAATATAACCTCTTCGTTACTACAGCCAGTTTTCGGGTTTTATGCCGACATTCGTTCCCGGCCATTTCTTTTACCACTGGGAATGTTATTTAGTTTAGCGGGTTTAATCGGTTTTGCTTTATCGCAAAACTTTCTATGGATTCTATTTTCAGTGCTTTTTATTGGACTAGGCTCAGCAATCTTTCATCCGGAAGGGTCCAGAGTAGCCTACATGGCTGCAGGTAATAAACGCGGGCTTGCACAATCGATCTATCAGGTTGGTGGAAATACTGGTCAATCGTTAGCCCCTATAATTACTGCGTTTATATTTGTTCCATTAGGACAGAAAGGTGCCCTTTGGTTTACAATCGCAGCCGTCCTTGGAATTATTGTGCTTTTTAATGTTTCACGTTGGTATAAAGAAAAAGTGAAAAATAGAAAACTAATCACACGTAAAGATGGAAATGAACATTCATCTCCAAAAATTCATCGTAAAATTAAGACGGCCATTTTACTTATTTTGTTCTTAATATTTGCTCGTTCATGGTATGGTGCAGGTATATCCAATTATTACCAATTTTATCTCATAGAAGATTATGGATTATCTATAAAAGGAGCCCAAGTATATATTTTCATTTTTATGCTTGCAGGTGTATTAGGTACATTTTTGGGAGGTCCATTAGCTGACCGATTTGGAAAACGAAATATTATTTTCTTTTCTATGTTAGGGTCAGCTCCATTAACACTAATCCTGCCCTATCTTCCGCTTACATTGGTCATTCCTTTTTTCTTTGCCATTGGATTCATCCTTTCTTCAAGCTTTAGTGTAACCGTCGTTTACGCACAAGAACTTTTACCACAAAAAATTGGGATGGTATCAGGATTAACTGTCGGTTTAGCATTTGGAATGGGTGCAGTTGGTGCCGTTTTATTCGGAAGTTTGGCAGACATATTTAGCCTCCGATTCATCATGGTGTTGTGTAGTTTTCTACCGCTACTAGGAATTTTAACAACATTTCTTCCAACCGACCAAGAGGTAAGGAATTGGCATTAAGTTATTAATAATAGGTCAGGAGCCCTTTGATATATGGTTCCTGGCCTATTAACGTAATGAGAGTTTTACTTAGGGATCGCCAATTGCATGAGGATAGATTATTATTAAGAAATATCATAAAGGTCTATATTAATTAATGAAAAAATGATAGATTTAAAATGCTTTAATTCATTGTGAACAGGATATGATAGTAAGAAACGCGAATTTTGAGGAGGATTAGCAATATGGCAAGACTACAAGTTGGAACCGTCGACACGTTAATTGTAGATCGAGAAGTTCCATTTGGATATTTTTTAACAAACGAAGATGAGGATGTATTACTTCATCAATCAGAGATTACAGATGATATAGAAATTGGGGATAGTGTAAAAGTTTTTTTATTTCACGATAAAGAGGTTCGGATCGCAGCAACAATGAGAATTCCAAAAGTGCAAATTGGCTCCTATAGCTGGGCTGAAGTTGTAGATGTGGCGCCTGAATTAGGAGTGTTCGTTTCAATAGGGTTAACAAAGGACATTTTAATATCAGCCGATGATCTACCTATTTTCGAATCTTTATGGCCAGCACCAGGTGATCAATTGTATATTTCATTAAAAACGGACAAAAACGATAGATTATATGGTCGTTTAGCTACAGAAAATATTATTGGTCAAATTGCGAGAAGAGCTTCAAATGAAATGATGAAAGCAACGATTACGGGAAGAGTCTATCGATTGCTTAAAGTTGGTACGTATGTACTTTCAGAACAAGGTTATCGATGTTTTATTCATGAAAGCCAACGGAAATCTGAACCTCGACTTGGCGAATTGGTGACGGGGAGAGTCATTGATGTAAAAGAGGACGGGAGCTTGAATGTATCTTTTCTACCATTAAAGCAAGATAAAATGGGTGATGACTCGGGCACTATTCTTGCTTACCTGCATCAAAGAAATGGTGCGATGCCGTTTAGCGACAAAAGCTTACCAGAAGAAATTAAAGAACGATTCCAAATGAGCAAAGCATCATTTAAGAGAGCTTTAGGTAAACTTATGAAAGAGAGAGTTGTTTATCAAAAAGATGGATGGACCTATTTAAATAAAAAAGAAGAAGAATAAACATGATTTTCAATAAGTTCGAATCCACATATCAGAAGGAAGGTATTCTATCTGAATAGTAGTGGTTTCGGACTTTTGTTCTAGATATTATAGAAGGATTTTCCTTTCTTTTGCTGAAAAGTATTATGGAGAGGAGGAATATTGATGAAAAACAATACTATATTATCCAAACTAAAAGTGAGAAAAGCTGCATTGGAAGATATTGATCTAGTCACCTCATTACTTGTTGGAGCAGCGGTTTGGTTAAAAGGGAAAGGTTTAAGACAGTGGGATTATTATATTGAAGATCTTGATGGAAATCTACAAGAAATAATGGATAGTATATCGAATGAAAGTACCTTTCTATTTTATTTCGACAATATAGCCATTGCATCCGTAACACTGGAAAACGACCCAAATGAATGGGATTTAGAGATTTGGGGAAATGCGAGTAGGGTTAATAATGTCATGTATCTTCATAGATTAGTTACTCATCGTGATTATCAAGGCAGCGGAATCGGAGAAATGCTGTTACAGTGGTCAGAAAGTTACGCAAAAGAAAATGGTTCAAAAATCTTGAGATTCGATTGTTTACATAGCAATAAAGGATTAAATGCCTTCTATCAAAGAAAGTATGAATTGAAAGATGTGACAGTTAATTATGGTTGTCAACATAGCAAATATGAAGTATCACTATAGAAGAAATTGAAAAGGAAGTCAGTCACTATATCTCTCTGGTGAAGGTACAATGTTGTGTTAGAGTGACATGACTTCCTTTTTATTAAGTTATACAAAACCATTGAGACTATTCGTCTTTTATTTAAATAGCATTAAATTCCGATTTAGTACATTCAAGTTTGAAGGATTCATCCCCTACTAATAGAGGGTATTATAAGCAACATTCAAAAATTCATTACGGAATTGAAATTATTTTTATACGTTAACACGTTAAAGCGAGGCGGGACGGTTCTCGAATACAGTAACGCGTTACTGTATTCGAGAACCGTCCCTAGGTGTGGTAGTGCGTTAAAGTGGTTGAGTTTGAACATTAAAATTAGAGATTGTCGTTTTGTTGTTTGATTTCATCTCTTCCGATGACTTCGTTGGCGATTTCGAGTTGTTTATGCTCGTTTACTGAGTCTCCTGGATAGGGATCATCGAAGTTTAAGTATGCTCCATTTCCAGAAAACGCCATAATTTGTTCATTATCTTTAGTTTCATTCATCATTTTCTTCCCTTTTTTCTCCATTTGGAATCACTCCTCCCATAGTTTTTAGTGTTCCTCCCCAATTATTTAACATGCAAAAACATATAATATTTAAAACAAACGGTTTTGCATAAGTTACTACTAGGTCAGGAAGTAAAAATTCTGGATTCATCCAAAAAGGGAAAGGTCAGTTTCGATGTAAATTAGAGATTTGCCAAATTTCTTTATTGTAAGGCACACAACTCATAAAACAACAAATTTAAAGAAAAGAGCGTATAAAGAAAGTGACCCTTGTAAAGTTCCAGTACAAGCAATATTTCTTCACTATATCGAACTAACCCACAGAGGGATTATGTAAATACTGAGAGAAATGTGATTCTAGAACCATTTGGATCACCTTCTAAATTTGCAGATTATTTCCAATTGTTGTTTATAAACTCATCTCGACCAGACTTTTCTCGATCTTCTTTATACTCTTTTGGACTTTTCTTATAAAAATCTTGATGATAATCTTCAGCAGGATAAAACGGTTTAGCTGGAAGGATCTTAGTAACGATAGGCTTATTAAATCTGCCACTATCAGTTATATCTGCCTTAGTTTTTTCTGCTAACTCTTTTTGATGCATATTGTGATAAAAGATCGCAGTGCGGTAAGATTCACCCCGATCCTGAAATTGACCACCATCATCTGTTGGGTCAATTTGAGGCCAATACAGCTCTAAAAGTCTTTCATAAGTGAACTTTAAGGGGTTATAGGTAATCTGGACCACTTCATAATGTCCGCTACGACCAGACTTTACATCCTCATAGGTGGGATTCTCAACGTGGCCACCTGAATAGCCTGAAACAATATTTTCAATACCTGGAATTTCATCAAATGGTTGAACCATACACCAGAAACAACCTCCAGCAAACGTTGCAAGCTCAAGATGTTCACTCATTTTACCCGCTCCTTATACGCCAATTGTAAATATGATCAGATTTTATCACCATTAATTTAATTTCACAATAAAAAGATATCAAGGAAACGGTTCAATTCTGAATTTTTCCTAAAATTAAGTATAATAATGTTATAAAAAACTTTTGAAATTACCGTAACGTTTTTAGCTCTTTATACGTTCCTAATATAGAGGTTGAAAGGAGTGAGTGCTTTGACAACCAGGCCTGGTAAAAAAAACCCCTCACATGAAGATTTTATTGTCATGCATTTTGATAAACTTAAAAAATATTGCCACTCAATTACTCGAAATCATTGGGAAAGTGAGGACTTAGCTCAAGAAACTGTGTCTAAGGTCCTGAACAATTATGGTCCTCAAGATGAGATTAGCTTATCTCTTCTATATAGAATCGCCCATAATTATTGGGTAGATCAAATAAGAAAAAAATCAAGAGAATGTAGTGACGAAAAGATCCCAGTGGAGATTGTAGAGCTAACATTATCGACAGAAGTAGAATCTGTTGTGAAAAAGCTTTTTGAACATTTAAACGTTCATCAACTTACAGCGTTTATTCTTAAGGATGTCTTCCAATACTCATCGAAAGATATTTCTGAAGTTTTGCAAATAACTGAAGGCGCCGTTCGCGCAATAATTTTTAGAGTCAGAACGAAATTACAAAAAATTAATTGGGATCAACAAGAAGTCGAACAGGAAAATGAGTTTATCTTGAGAGTAATCAATTCCATTTGTTCTGAAAACCCAAAGATCATGATTGATTATTTCCAAAAACATTACTCAGTTGTCGGTCTTCTAAAAGAAACATCATCAACTAAGAATAGATGGAACCATAGAAGAACAGAAACTTGTCTTGCAGCATAGAAAGGGAGGTTTAGAAAAAATGACAGCAATTCCAATTCCGTATGTTATAGAAAACACGAAGCATGGAGAAAGATCATATGATATTTATTCTAGATTACTGAAAGATCGGATTATCATGATTGGTGATGAGATAAATGATCACATTGCCAATAGTGTTGTTGCACAATTGTTATTTCTAACCGCAGAGGACAGTGAAAGAGAGATATCCATTTACATTAATAGTCCTGGAGGCTCAGTCACTGCAGGATTTGCCATCTATGATACGATGCAATATATAAAACCTGACATCAAAACAATATGTACTGGAATGGCTGCTTCTTTTGGAGCCATGCTATTACTTGCTGGAACTAAAGGGAAACGTTATGCTCTACCTAATAGTGAGATTATGATTCACCAACCATTAGGAGGAGCGAGAGGTCAAGCAACTGAGATAGAGATTTCAGCGCGACGAATTTTAAAACTAAAAGAACATCTTAATTGTCTCATCTCAGAAAAGACCGGACAACCGATTGAAAAAGTAGCACGTGATTCTGATCGCGATTTTTACATGAGTGCAGATGAAGCATTAGAATATGGGATCATAGACCACATTGTAAAATGAATTTTTAAAAAATCTCTTCACTTATGAAGAGATTTTTTCTTTACATTTTTTGCTGATGTTAGTATTATATTTTTTAGATACCTCATAATTCTAGGTAGGTGATAAAATTGTTTAATCGTGAATTAGTGAAAGGTAGTACTTCTCTTCTCCTTTTGCAATTATTAAATGAAAAAGATATGTACGGGTACGAACTTGTAAAGGAAATGGAAAAGAGGAGTGATCACCATTTTCATGTAAAAGAAGGAACACTTTACCCTGCATTACACAAGCTAGAAAAACAAGGCTATATTGAGTTCTATTGGAAAGAGCAAGAGAAAGGTCCTGCTAGAAAATATTATCGAATTACTGAAGAAGGAAAGAACATGCTAGGTGAGAAAACGAAAGAATGGAAAAAGTTCGTTCAAGTGATGAACAAAATGATGGGGAAAACAGGTCATGATTCAGTTTAAAAAGAAATTTTTACAAAGACTAGAAGTTTTGCTGGAGCAACACCCTGAAAAAAGAAATATTGTTGATGAATATGAAGATCATTTAAATGAACTCATTTCAGAGCTTTCATTAAAAAAGGATTTTAGTAAGCAAGAGCAAGAGATAATATTAGAACGCCTAGGTACACCAGAGGAAATTGCTGAAGCATGGAATCAAGAGATGACGGTCACACCACAGAAAACACAATGGACATTTCTTTTAACGAATCTATGTTTTTTTGCTGCAGGGAGTTTCCTAACATTTACATATCATCAATATCAATGGAATTGGCTTCAATCCATGTGGACATCTATAACGTCCCTTCCATCCCTCATCATGGCTCTTTATTTATTATTTTGGGGGTTGCTTGGGTATGAAATTGGGAAAGAATTTGGGCATACAGGCAGAGGTTTATTAAAAAGAACCTTTGTATTAGCAATCGTTCCAAATTTACTGTTAATGTATCTTATTATTTTCGAAATAATCCCTCATACCTGGTTTAATCCATTATTGAATCCACCTTTTATTGTGATTTGTATCGTGTTTACAGTATTACTTTATCCGATTAGCTGGATAGGTTTTAGGTGGGGAAAAAGAGTTTCAATCCAATGATATCCACTTTGACCTTTTTTTTAGACATATACATAGAATTACTATGTATATAGAAAATCTATATTATATGGAGATGATAAAATGAAATTCACAAAAACAGATGCACTATTTTTATTCTTCTGTGCTGTAATCGGAGTGGTAGCTGAACTTTGTTTTCTTCATGGAAGAGCAGGGATATCACACCCCATTTTTTTATTTGTTTTCTTTGTAATGGTCTTTTGGAGAATTCGTAAAAGTGATATAAATAATAAACAAATTGGCTTTTTATTATTTGTTTGTATTTGGTCAATCTCATTAGGTTATTTTCTTTATTCCAACACAATCTTCTTTGTGTTAAACATCCTAGTTTTACCGATCATGATTGCACTTTTCCTAATGATGATTACAATGCCAAAAAGTATAGTGTGGTACAGATTACAATTTTTTGGTTACTATTTCCAAATGTTGTTTATTCCTTTTAGGTACATTGGAGATCTGCTAAAGCTTTTTAGTGCTAAACTACAATGTAAACTGAACAGGCATGAAAACAAAACATTTAAAAAAATTGTTCACGGACTCCTTATATCTGTACCGATTATACTATTTGCAACAATTCTGTTAGTCTCAGCAGATCATCAGTTTGCAAGGTTATTGGGTGAAATTCCTCATTATTTTATGAGATTTGATATAGTGGACGCCATCCGTTTGATATACATTCTAGTGATAGGTTTAGGTATTTTCTTGTTTGTTGGTTCGATGTTAAATTACAACATTGTATCAAAAGAAGTTGGGAAGAAAATAGAAAATCGATGGGATAGTATCACCATTATTACAGTACTGATAGTTTTAAATGGTTTATATGTTTTGTTTGCAGCTGTACAATTTCAATATCTTTTTAATGATTCACTCGTAACAGGGTTGACATTCTCACAATACGCGAGAAGAGGTTTTTTTGAATTAATTACAGTATCGATCCTTAATTGGACAATATTAATTTCTGTGATTAAATTTCAAAATAGAGATGGTTTAAGAAGAGTAGTACAGGCAATGTTATCTCTTTTAATCATTATGACAGGCATTTTATTGTATTCTGCTTTTATTAGGCTGCAATTATATGAGGAGGTATACGGCTATACGATTTTAAGGGTGCTTGCTCATTCGTTAATGATTTTTATGGCTATCATATTAGTTTACACCTTCATAAAAGTTTGGATCACCCGTCTGTCATTAATTCATTTCTATTTCATCACAGCTATATTATATTTTTCCTTTCTAAATGTTTGGGATATTGATGGGTGGATTGTCTCGAAAAATATTGACCGATATGAACGAACCGGAAAAATCGATATGCATTATATAAGCGGCTTATCCTATTCTGGGACACTAGGGCTTGTAGAGCTCTACAAACAAAATCCGAATATCCCTGAATTAAAACAACTGTTAGAGTGGAAAAAAGAAGACATGAGATGGAACAAAGATCACTGGCAATCCTACAACATAACAGGAGAAAAAGCGAAAAAAGCACTCCAAAAACTGGACCTATAACAATACTTTAACGCTTTAACAAAGTGAGGGACGGTTCTCGATCACGGTAATGCTTTAATGTGATCGAGAACCGTCCCGCAGTGCTTTAACGCTGTACATTGATTGAGGACCATCCATATATTCAGATTGGTAGGATTTTAGAACGAGTTAGGAAACGTACTCCTTCAGGCCCTTCTAGGGAGAACATTCCGCCTCGGCCTTCTACGACATCAATGATTAGTTGTGTGTGTTTCCAATATTCATATTGTTTTTTATTCATATAAAAGGGAACTTCACCAATTTTACCTAATAATACGTCAGAGTCTCCTATTATAAAATCACTTTCTGGGAAGCACATTGGTGAGCTACCATCACAGCAGCCCCCAGACTGATGAAAAAGGAGTGGACCATGCTTTGCTTTCAGTTTTTCAATCAGGCTTAATGCTTCCTTTGTAGCCGTTACCTTTTCCATTTTAGAAAAATCCTAGTTTCGAAGGACTGTAGCTAACGAGTAAGTTCTTAGTTTGTTGATAATGAGAAAGCATCATTTTATGATTCTCACGTCCAATTCCTGACATTTTGTATCCACCGAAAGCCGCATGTGCAGGGTAGGCATGATAGCAGTTCGTCCAAACACGTCCAGCTTCGATACTTCTTCCAAAACAGTAGGCGGTATTCATGTCACGAGTCCATACACCGGCTCCTAAACCGTATAATGTATCGTTCGCAATTTCTAACGCCTCTTCAGGAGTTTTGAACGTTGTAACGGAAACGACCGGACCAAAAATCTCCTCTTGGAATATTCTCATTTTATTATTGCCTTTAAAAACAGTAGGTTTTACATAATACCCACTACTCAACTCACCTTCAAGTGCATTACGCTCACCGCCAATTAAAAGCTCTGCACCTTCTTCTTTCCCAATTTCCATATAGGAAAGAATCTTCTCTAGTTGTTCTGAAGATGCCTGGGCACCTATCATTGTGTCACTATCAAGTGGATTCCCTTGCTTGATTTGCTTAATTCTCTCGATCGCTCTGTCCATGAATTTATCATAAATCGATTCATGAATTAATGCGCGAGAAGGGCATGTACAAACTTCTCCTTGATTAAGGGCGAACATGACAAATCCTTCTATCGCTTTATCAAAAAAGTCATCGTCAGCTGATGCGATATCTTCAAAGAATATGTTTGGTGATTTACCACCAAGCTCCAGTGTTACAGGAATTAGATTTTGAGAGGCATACTGCATAATCAATCTCCCAGTAGTCGTTTCACCAGTAAAGGCCACTTTAGCCACTCGATCACTTGAAGCAAGAGGTTTACCAGCTTCTACTCCAAATCCATTTACAATATTTAGGACGCCAGGTGGTAATAAGTCTTCAATTAGTTCAGCAAAAACCATAATAGATGCAGGAGTTTGCTCAGCTGGTTTTAAAACAACACAGTTCCCAGCTGCTAAAGCTGGAGCTAATTTCCATGTTGCCATCAATAATGGGAAGTTCCAAGGAATAATTTGACCTACAACTCCAAGTGGTTCATGGAAATGGTACGCTACAGTATCACCATCGATTTCACCAAGTGATCCTTCTTGAGAACGTATACATCCGGCAAAATAACGAAAATGATCGATAGCAAGTGGGAGGTCCGCTGCAAGTGTTTCTCTAACAGGCTTTCCATTATCCCATGTCTCGGCAACCGCAAGCATTTCTAAATTTTCTTCCATTCGATCAGCAATTTTATTAAGGATATTTGCTCTCTCTGCAACAGAGGTAGCTCCCCATGAAGTCTTAGCATTATGGGCTGCATCCAGTGCTAACTCAATATCCTCTTTAGTAGAACGAGCGATTTCACAAAATGCTTTCCCATTAACTGGACTGACATTTTCAAAGTATTCACCTTTAACTGGGGCAGTCCATTCGCCACCAATAAAGTTTTGATATTTTTGTTTAAAGCTTACTTTTGAATTTTCTGTACCAGGATTGTTATAAATCATAAATCATCCTCCTAAAATTCTAATAGTTTACTATGAATATGTAAGCGCGTACAAAAATATTCCCCATAGAGTTGAATATTTTTGTAGCAAGCCTAGCAATTATTATTTTAAATGTTCTGAATTATTAATTCAACCAATCATTCCTTTCATTCTCAAAATTTGTTATTGTTAAAAAAAGTAGATTGCTATATATTCACTAAGAAAGTTATTTGATTTTGAAACTTTTTATCCTTCCATTCGTCAATATTATAGATACATCGGTGTAATGCGATATAACTAGATAAAGTAGGTGATGACTCGATGGATTCGACAAGAATGGAACAAAAGAATAAGAAAAAAAGAGGAAGAAAGTTTATTCTTTTCTTACTCGTCATTATTTTAATTATTACTGGATATACAGTTTTTCAATATTATCAAGGGTTACAATTAGCAGATACAGGGGATAAAAAAGAAACGAACTACGAATTCAATGGAGCCACAGATGAAAATGGTCGAATAAACATTCTCTTAATGGGAGTAGATAGTCGTGGTGAAGAGAAATCTCGTACAGATACAATGATGATCGCTCAGGTTGATCCCAAAACAAATGAAACCAAACTTGTATCATTAATGAGAGATATATATGTTGAAATTCCTGGCTATCAAAATTATAAATTAAACACAGCCTTCTATCTTGGAGGTCCTGAATTATTACGAAAAACGATTAAACAAAACTTTGGGGTTGAAATTCAACACTATATGTTAGTTGATTTTAAAGGGTTTGAAAATAGTGTAGATATATTAGCTCCAGACGGAATAAAAATTGATGTGGAAAAAGCAATGTCTGAAAATATAGGCGTGCAGCTCGAGCAAGGCACACAAAGACTGAATGGTAAGGAACTTCTTGGTTACGCTAGATTTAGAGCGGATCAGGAAGGGGATTTTGGCCGTGTCGAAAGACAGCAAAAAGTCATTTCTGCTGTTAAAGAAGAAGCACTAAGCTTAGATAGTCTTACTAAACTCCCTAAAATGATTGGTGCTACACAACCATATATTGAAACAAATATGGGGAAATTTGATCAAATGGGATTGATCAAAGATGTCTTGCTTGGTAATTCCAGTGATATAAAAAAATTAACGATCCCAGTAGAAGGATCATACACAAATGGATATTATGAACATGCAGGATCCGTTATTGAAATTGATTTTGCTCAAAATAAAGAAGAACTTCAAAACTTTTTAAATGAATAATGATTCTATATGCTGACCCAATTTGAGTGGAAGAAGAATAATTTTAAAAGATGGAAGCTTAACAAAGGTTCTATTTTTAAAATGTGAGATTCTGACTCTGATGGGTCAGCTTTTTTTGTTTAGCCTTAATTCTTTTCCCATCGATATTCACGGCAATGGATTGTTTTACATTATAATTCTGAATTTATAAATATTCTAAACCTCAAATATCATCCTCTCGCCGGATTATAAGCGCTGAGAAGGGATTATAATAGGTGGAATATAAATGTTAGCGCTTCCACTAACTAATTCGGCTATATCCTTATGACTTCCCTTAAATCCCTTGATATTGAATTCAGACATGTTACGATTAAAAACGTTGTTAATAAAATACGAACAAAAACGCGAACAAAATATGTCGAAACTTGAATTTAACTAAAAGAAAAGATGAAATGTAGTGTTTATGGAAGGAATTTAATCTTAAATTAGGAGTGATTATTGTTGTTGAAAAATAAAACAATTGCTTTTCTTGGTGCTGGAAATATGGCAGAAGCGATGATTTCAGGAATTGTAAAAGCCAACAAAGTAAGCCAGAAACAGGTAATTGTATCAAACAATAGCAACGAAGGTCGTTTATATGAGATAAAAGCTAAATACAACGTAAGAACCAAAATAAAAGAAGAACTAGATTTCCAAGAAATTGATGTGCTCGTTTTAGCAATGAAACCAAAAGACATTGATCAAGTGCTAGAATCCATTCAGGACAAAGTTAAACCCCATACGGTAATCCTATCTGTACTAGCGGGAATCTCTACAGCACATATGGAAGAGGGATTACCTGAAGGACAGCAAGTCATTCGGGTAATGCCGAATACATCAAGCATGATGAGGGAATCAGCAACAGCTATCGCACCAGGGAAACATGTGGATATGGATGAAATTCTAATAGCTAAAGAACTTCTTGAGTGTGTTGGAGAGGTTTATGTAATTGAAGAAGAGCAGATGGATATTTTCACAGGAATTGCCGGAAGTGGACCTGCATACTTTTACTATTTAATGGAGCATATTGAAAAGGCTGGAATAGAAGGCGGATTAGCACCAGAACTCGCAAGAAAGATTGGATCTCAAACGATTTTAGGTGCTGCTAAAATGATGTTAGAAAGAACGGAAACACCAACAGAATTAAGGGAAAATGTCACTTCACCAAACGGGACAACTGCTGCAGGATTAGATGCACTGGCTAAATTTGGTGGAGGAAAAGCAATAACGCAAGCAGTAAAAGGAGCCGAAAAACGCTCAAAAGAAATCAGTAAACAAATGCAAAAAGTTTTAGTCTAATAATACAGTTAATAATAGGAACGAACTTTACCACAATAAAGCAATGCGGGACGGTTCTCGATCGCGTTAAAGCGTTAAAATATTATGGACCGATCCTTAACCGTAATAGGTTCGGTTAAGGATGGAGCCCGCCTACGATGAAACAGTCATGCCGATCTACGTTTAATAGTAATGAAACAGGAGTGATAAGATGTCTGCGGACAATAAGAAGAAACGAGTTGTGATAAAAATAGGTAGTAGTTCTTTAACAAGTTTACATGGTGAGATGAGCCGAAGAAAGCTAGAGAGACTAGTGGATGAAGTGGCTCGCTTAAAGGATGATGGCCATGAAGTGTTACTTGTTTCTTCGGGAGCAGTAGCTGCAGGTTATCGTAAGCTAGGATGTCTCACAAGACCGGATTCTCTCCCTGAAAAGCAAGCAGCAGCAGCAATTGGTCAGGGCTTGTTAATTGAAGCATACTCTGACTTATTTATTTCTCATGGCTACGTTGCTTCTCAAATATTGATTACACGCAGCGACTTCTCAGATGAGGATCGATATAATAACGCTCGGAACACAATTAATGTGCTTCTTGAAAGAGGAATCATACCGATAGTAAATGAAAATGATACAGTGACAATTGACCGACTGAAATTTGGCGATAATGATACTTTATCTGCCAAGGTCGCAGGACTTGTTGATGCTGATCAGTTAATCATTCTTTCAGACATTGATGGATTATATGATGATGATCCTCGAAAAAACCCTAATGCTCAACTTCTAAAAGAAGTAAATGAAATTACTGAAGACATTGAAGAAATGGCTGGAGAACCAGGTAGTTCTGTCGGAACAGGAGGGATGCGTTCAAAAATTGATGCATTCAAAATTTCAATGGCATCAGGAATCCCATCTTTCCTAGGGAAATCAGGAACCCCTAACATTATTTATGATGCTGTCCAAGCAACTGCAAAAGGAACCTATTTTGAATTAGAAGACCAAAATGTGAATCTTGACCTGAAACAGCAATGGATTGCCTTCAATTCAGGGCCTGAGGGGGAAATTACCATTGATGGCATCGGAAAAGACCGAATTCTGCAGCATAAGAAAAATTTAAAAGCTGCTGGAATCTACTCAGTAAAAGGCGAATTCAAAAGCGGATCCGTTGTAAGAATCCAAGATATTGATGGTGATGAAATTGGATTAGGCGTTGTTAATTATAATTCAGATGAATTAACGGAGTTTTCAAAGCTAACAGAGGAAGAGCTAAAGGAGTTCAAAGATGCTGTAGTGGAGATTGAAGCACTCGTATGCCATATGGAAGTACCTATTCCAGTGGGCGTTTAAAAAACGATAAATTACAATTAACTTTAAAATTTATAAACACAGGAGGAATTGGATGACTTTAACTTTAGAAAAAACCAATGTTGAAGCACAAGCGGTACAAGCCAAAAAAGCATCGAAAAAACTTTCCCTTTTAACGACTGAAGAAAAAAATCAAGCCATACATGTATTAGCAGATACTCTTGAAGAAAAATATCAAGATATCTTAACGGCAAACGAAATAGATCTTGCTCGTGGAAAAGAAAAAGGTTTTGACGAAGCATTTATGGACCGCCTCTCATTATCAAAGCAACGGATAGAAGATTTTGCAAAAGGTTTAAGAGAGGTAGCAAAGCTTGAAGACCCAACAGATCAAACGGTTTCTTCTTGGACATTAGACAATGGTCTCGATGTCGCTAAGGTCACAGTCCCACTTGGTGTAATTGGAATGATTTATGAAGCAAGACCAAATGTAACAGTGGATGCTACGGGTCTAGCACTTAAATCAGGGAACAGTATTATTTTAAAAGGTGGTTCAAGTGCCATCACTACTAATAAAGTCATCGTTGATGTCATTCATAGCGCATTAGAAAAAACCAAAATTCCAAGTGAAGCGGTACAATTTATAAATACAACGGATCGCACAGCAACTCAACAATTATTTACAATGAAAGAACATGTTGATGTATTAATTCCTCGTGGTGGCGGCGCCCTTATCAATGCAGTGGTGAATAACGCAACAGTACCAGTACTTGAAACAGGGGTAGGTAATTGCCACGTTTATATAGATAAAAAAGCTGATACTGAAAAAGCTTTAAACATTTTAATTAATTCAAAAACAGATCGCCCAGCAGTTTGTAATGCGGCTGAAACGGTAATCGTTCACAAACAGTGGATGGAAGAAAATAAGGATGCATTTGTTAACGCACTTAAAGATCATTCCGTAACCGTACATGGTGATGAAACCGTGCTAAATCTTATTCCGGAAGCAATCCATGCAACAGAAGAAGATTGGGCTAATGAATATTTGGGTTTAGATATTGCTGTTAAAATAGTAAGTGAAATAGATGAAGCCATCAACCATATTGAAAAATATGGTACAAAGCATTCAGAAGCAATAGTAACAGAAGATAAAGAAGCAGCTAAATTATTTATGAAGCTTGTGGATGCTGCAGCACTTTATCATAATGCTTCTACACGATTCACGGACGGAGGAGCTTTGGGATTTGGTGCAGAGATTGGAATCTCTACTCAAAAACTTCATGCAAGAGGTCCAATGGGGTTAAAAGCTCTGACTACAGTGAAATTTATGATGAGCGGAAATGGGCAAACGAGATAATTAATTCAGGCTGTATTCGCATAGATTGTTGTTTTTCGAAAAAGAAAACCCATAATGATTATCGTTTCGGAGCATCTTTTCGTCAAAGCAATGATTAGTTCACTAGTTTTGAATGATTTAAGATGTCTATAGTTGACCAAAAGCAACAAAGTTTACGAAAAGAGAGCATTAATTAAAAATCAAAAAGCTGACTCCAACATTGCTTTAGCAATGTTGGAGTCAGCTTTTTTATCGATAAGAAATTTAACTTGAGCTGGTTTTTTCTTCAATAAAATCCTGTAACAAATTCAACGTAGTACATTCATACTTTTTACTTTCTGATAGTAATAATTCAAATATTTCTGCTGTCATCATAGCATCATTAAGTGCATGATGTCTTTTTCTATTTTCAATTCCAAATCGCTTTATAAGATCATCTAGATAACATTTATTATTCTGATAAAGTGCCTTAGCTAAAGCAAAAGAGTCAAGAAAGGCAGGCTCGAAAGAAGGTAATCCCCATTTTCTTGACCGAGCTTGGATAAAGTTAATATCAAAGGAGGCGGGGTGGGCAACAAGAATCGTTCCTCTACTAAACGCTAAAAATTTTTCAAGGCCAATAGGGAAAGGAACTCCTCTTAAAAAATCTCTCCTGTTTAGCCCAGTAAATCTCTTCGTGTCTTGTGAGACTCTCTGTAGAGGATTAATGACTTGGTAAAAAGTTTCTTGTGGTTGAACTTTTCCATTTCTAAATTTCACTGCCCCAATCGATATAATCTCATCGCCTATTTCAGGAAAGAATCCCGTCGTTTCCAGATCGAAAATGGTAAAGGTACATTTTGATAATGACTGATCACCCATTAAAGGGGTCTTCCAATCATATTCTTTTAGACTATTAGTCAAATATTGATAAGATCTCTCTTGCTTGGCTTTATTTACTTGATATTTAAAAAAGAATTGTTGCCAAAAATAATACTTAATAATTCTAAATCCTACATGAATTCCTACTTCGTTCATTTTAATTAAACCACCCGGTTACGATTAAAGCTGATCTCTAGGACCTGCTGCATTCGATTAGCAATTTGAAGTGCTTCCTTCAGTTTTCTTTTGTCTTCCTTTGATAATTCTAACAAGCTAATATCGTTAGAAAGCGGCTTCTTTTCTTCAAGCTCTAATAAATTTTGATTTAAACGAAATGTCATAAAATGATGGAGTGCTGTTTTGGCATTCTGGACATCCCTTGGATGAAATGCTTGTAGTTGTTGCAATGACTGAAGTCGTTTTACAGTATTGACATCTTTTATACCGTATTTAATAGAATGAATACGAATCATATTAATAATCTGCATCATTCCTGATTTTTTCAAATTGAGTACTTTAGTTTTAGGCTTTAAATTTATTCTGCCAAGAGCACTTACAGGCACTTTGAAACGAATGGCGTCTTTACGTAGAAGTTGTTGCATAGTTAAGGAATTTTTAGCTTTTTCCACCATCATCTCCCGAATTTCTTGTGCTAGTGAATAGTCGCCATAAATGGGGCGGAAGTCGAAAAACATAGTAAAGCTTTGTACTTCCTCCGCATCCATTTCATGCAGCCAATCATGTACAGAATCTTTCCATTGTGAAAAGGATTTCCTCCATTTTAACTCTTTAGCCATAATCCCACCAGTACATTCAGGAAATCCACAAGCTGACAATTTCACATTTAGCTTATTAGTAAAATGTTGAAAATAGGCTTCAATGGCATCAATATTTTTTAAATGTAAATAATCATCTAATATAATTCCATTATCCTGATCTGTATGGAAACTTTGCTCACCGCGACCTTGGCTTCCCATCACGATAAAGCAATAATTGATCGGAGGAAGACCGTACCCTTCGATTCTCATTTCTTTTTCTGTCAATTGAATGATTCTGCGGTGTAAACGATCATTAAAGTTTGTGATTACCTCACAAACATCATATCCTAAGCTTCCTTGATCTAAAATATCTCTTATGAATTGATGGAAAGTACTATTTTTTGATGGAGAAAGGGCAACTAAATCATCGGTTGTTTGTGCGGTCTGGATTTTATATGAAAGATCAAGATACTTAGAGTCTTGAATATTTAAAAATGAGTGACTAGTTAAAACACCAACTACTTTTTCGTATCGAAGAATTGGAACAAACTCAACATCTTCATGTTTGAAATAGGATAGAGCTTCATACGCAAACGCCTCATCACGAATCCAAAAAGGTTTTTTAAACATCCACTCTTGAACTGATTTCTTTCCCTGATCTCCTGAAATATAGTCTAATAATTCACGATGGGTAATAATTCCATCTAATTTCATTTTGTCTTCACTGACAACGAGTCCAGTTACATTATGTTTATTCATCATCATTGCGGCTTCCATGATAGTGTCAGAAGAACGAATAAAAACAGGAGATTCCATTAATGTATTGACTTTTGTACTGAATAATGAAATATTCTCCTCATCGTCCCACGAAGAAGACTGCAGTTCATCGTAAAGTGACTTCATCCTACTTCCAATACTTTCAAATACAATCTTTGAAAATTCCTTGTTTTCTGTCATAACTTCAAAAAAATCAGATTTATTGAACCTGAATACCGTACAATCTTCCAATGCTTGAACAGAAAACGTCATGCCTCCACTTGTAAGCATGATCATTAAGCCGACTAGATCTCCAGGATAGTAATATCTAAGGGAGAATTGTTTCCCGTTAGAGCGGTGGAGGACGTTTTTGGCTAAACCGGATACAAGGAAATAAATATCTAAATCATTTACAGTTTCATCTTCATGAAACAAAAATTCATTTTTAGCAAAAGTAGTAAATTTAGAACGTGAAATGATATGCAAGAGCTGTTCATTAGTTAAAACATCAAAGGGATAGTGATCTTTTATCATCTGATATAATTCTTGATTGTTCATAGTTATCCCCCCTAATTTTGTATCCTAGAGTACCATATCATAACTATCCTTTCCTTTAAAGAACTAAGGCATGTATTTTAGTCTTAAAAAAGTGACCCACAATAAGTAGGCCACCTTCATTGCATTATGAATTTACAGGTTGACGTTTAGATTTTCGCTTCTTCTTTTTTGTCCGACCAACGAACGGCATCCACCAATTCCAATCTCCAAGAAGTTTCATCAGGGAGGGGACTAAAAGCATTCGGATAATTGTGGCATCAATAAAAATGGCTACGGCGATCCCGACACCTATTTGTTTAACAGGCATCACTCCTGTAAAGGCAAAAGCACCGGTGATGACAATCATGATTAATGCAGCAGATGTAATAATTTTTGATGTGGATGCCAATCCTTCTATTGTTGCTTCAGTATTATCCCTTGTTTTCTGATAGATTTCATGAATTCTAGAAATTAAAAAGACTTCATAATCCATACTTAAACCAAAAACAAGACTAAATACAAGTACAGGTAGAACGAGAGCAATATCATTTTCACCTAATCCAAAATGTCCACCTTGGAAAAGCCAGACTAACACCCCGAAAGTTGAGGTTAACCCAATTATATTCATGAGTATTGCCTTTAACGGGATAATAACCGAGCGGAAAGCGAACATGAGAATTGTATAGGTGGAGATCAAAATAATGGCGAGACACATAGCGATTTTATTGTAGATCTCATCAAATATTTCCTGGTTAAATTTTACCTGACCACCAAAAAGTAAGTCGTATTCAGATTGTTTATTAGTGGTATGACGGATCCAATTCTTAGCTGCATCCGATGATTCTTCCACTTTGAGATGAATAGGAATTAACAATTTATCTTCTTTAATAAAAGAATTTAACGCGGGCTGTAAAGACTTTTTCATTTCTGGATGTTTCAGAGCAGCAAATAATTCCTGACTTGTTTCAATTCCTGTAGCTGAAAATACAGATTCAATTTCTTTTACTAAGTTCTCATCTTCAAAGGAATTCATAAGGTCTTCCATCTCAGATAATCCCTTCTCAGATGTCCATTTTGATTTATTGTCCGCGATCATGTAAACAGTGCTTCCTTCACCAAAATTAAACTCATCTTGGATGGTTTCAAATGCTTGACGAGATTCATAGTCTTTAGGTAAAGAATCGACTTCAGGAATGGCTAATTCCATATTTCTAACAGGAAGGATTCCAATTATTAAAATAACCAAAGCGGTAATGGCAAGGAAAACTGGTCTTTTCATAACAAACCGAGCAAACTTTTTCCACCTATTATTATCCTTCTCTCTTGGTTTAATAATCCTCCACTTATTAATAGAAAAGCCCATTAATAATAGGATAGTAGGTAATAGAGTTAGTGAAGAAACTACAGCGATGGATACAACAACCATTCCACCAATAGCAATCGTTTGAAATATATCAATCTGAATAACCATCATGGCTGCTAATCCAATGAACACACACAAGGCAGAAAAGATAATGGATCTTCCGGCAGTATTAATTGTGTTAGTAATGGCTTTTCTTTTATGATGCATTTTCAATTCTTCTCGATATCGATTAATGAATAGAAGGGCAAAGTCTATACTTAATGCAAGCCCAATCATTGGTACAACATTAAGAAGGAAGACGGAAAGCTCTATTTTTTCTCCTATTAGAGTTAATACTCCAAATGAAACAACTACCGTTACTCCCCCAATGATGATGGGAACAAGGGAAGCGATCAAGCTCCCAAAAGCAAATAATAAAACCACAACGGCTACTGGTACTCCAATCATTTCTGCTCGTTTCAAATCATCTTGACTTGCTTTATTAATATCTCGAGTGATAATTGGTTCACCGGTTAGCGTCAAATTTGGGTACTTATTAGTAATCGTTTCTACCTCTTTTATTTCATCTTCAATATTTTTTTTATTAAAATGTAATTGTGCATATGCGTAATTTTCTTTCATTAGATCATTTTGATTTAGAGGTGATTGGATGTTTATGGAAACATTACTTTTAATCGTTGTAAGAGTCGACTTAATTTCATCTTTAAATTCTTCTTCTGATTGGTTTGATTTTTTTTCGAAAAGTAGTAGAAGAGTGGAGTCTGGAAAATCAAATGTACTTGTCAGTTCCTCCTGTACTCTTTCATACTCTCCATCTGTGCGAAAACCATCTCCCCCTAATATGGAAGGTAGCTGGGTGGCGAAATATCCTAATCCAACAGCCACAACTATCCAAAAAACTAGAATCCCCTTGTGGAGGCGTTCAATTATTCGTGAAAGTAGTTTCATCTTTTTCTCCCTATTTCTTTATCAATTTGATGTTGATTTCAACCAATTGGCAGCAGCATATAGTGTTTGAAACGAGGTGTCAGCTTCAACGGTATTATCTTCATTGCCAATAAAAATAGTACTGCATCCAGCCTTTTTCCCAGCTTCAATATCAACGTCCCGGTCACCAATCATAAAGCTTTTTTCGATATCAATTTCATATTGTTCTGCAAGCTTCAGAATCATTCCTGCCTCCGGTTTCCTGCAGCTGCACCCTTCATTTGGTTTATGAATACAACATGCAATGTCTTGAATCTCTCCTCCTTCAGATTCCAAATCATGTTTCATTTTCGTATGAATATTCTCTAATTGTCTTTCAGTCAGGTAGCCTAGTCCCACTCCGCCTTGATTCGTCACGATAAAAACCTTGTAACCAGCACTGGTAAGCATCTTAATGGCTCCAGGAACTTTGTCTAAATAATATAAGTCAGTAGGTTTATTAACAAACTTAACTCTCTTTGTCAGTACCTCATTAATGACACCATCACGATCAATAAACACCGCTTTGTTTTTTTTCATAATTTATCTCCTTTTTCGCTCTAGTTAGATGCTTATGTCGGTTTCTGCGGTTTCCTTGGAAATAGTTCATTGAAAATAGTTCATTGAAAATATTATGGAGGAAACGATAATAGTTTTCATTCGTTTATTAAAATTATTCAATCCTTCATCATTTTATCAAATAAATGGGATGAGTTGGAAGTCTGACAGCACTGTTGCTACTTAATTTTTTAATAAAAAGAATGATCCACAAATTATTTAATCCTTTAACAAGTAGTATCGTCTCAATTTCTAGTTTCGGAAATGAAAACTAAGATCTTTCATTGTAAAAATAGATAATAACTAACAACCTTTTTTCACAAAGCAAGTTCTTCTTCAATTTTTGACAATTATTCTGTTGTTTGTCGAGAAGTTTTTGGACAAATCAAAAAGAAGTTTGAATCATTTGTTTAGCTCTAACTATTCATATAGAAGTACTCGTCTAATTAATCATTGGCAATGAAGCTATATAGCTATTCGACATGATTTCGTAAATTTTTTATATACATTATGTTAAATTTAAAGAAGATTCAGAATTATGAAAAGCTGTTTCGATACTAATCTATTTACATATCGAAAAATGTAAGCCTTAATTGATTTAACGAATTGTCTAATGAAAATCGCAAGAATAAGGATTACAATTGAATATGCGGAATATTCAGTTAAGTACACATGGGATTATGAAAGCCTTTTTCAAGGAGTGAAAGTGAAGCATCAAAGAATTATGAAAGCGCTTTCTATTCATAATTATTTTGAAAGAGGAGGAAAAGTGGATGTCTGATATGGTGAAAATTGGGCTTATTCAAGCGAAGCATGATGTTGATGGGAATGAGCCTGTCGACACCCATAAGGAAAAAGCCATTGAAAAACATTTGGGATTAGTTAGAGATGCTGCACAAAAAGGAGCCAAGATTGTGTGTCTGCAAGAGATCTTCTATGGTCCTTATTTTTGTTCAGAACAAAATTCAAAATGGTATGATTCTGCAGAAGAAATTCCTAATGGTCCAACAACGAAGCAATTTCAAGAATTAGCAAAAGAGTTAGAAATCGTTATTGTGCTACCTATATACGAAAGGGAAGGAATTGCGACATATTACAATACTGCCGCTGTTATAGATGCAGATGGAAAGTATTTAGGAAAGTATCGAAAACAACATATTCCCCATGTAGCTGTTGGAAACGAGGGGCATGGTTTCTGGGAGAAATATTACTTTAAGCCTGGGAATCTCGGGTATCCAGTATTTGATACCGCTTATGCAAAAGTAGGGGTCTACATTTGCTACGATCGCCATTTTCCAGAAGGTGCTCGCCTCTTAGGCTTAAAAGGAGCTGAGATCGTTTTTAACCCTTCTGCTACCGTCGCTGGCTTATCAGAATATTTATGGAAGCTTGAACAACCAGCTCATGCTGTCGCCAATGGCTATTATTTAGGTGCAATTAATCGTGTTGGAGTTGAAGCTCCTTGGAATATGGGTGAATTTTATGGACAATCTTATTTAGTAGATCCTCGTGGGTCATTTGTGGCGACAGCAAGTCGAGATCAAGACGAGGTGATCATTGGAGAAATGAATAAAAAAATGATTAGAGAAGTTCGAGATACATGGCAGTTTTATCGTGATCGAAGACCAGAAACATACGGTGAAATGACTGCATTACTTCCTTAAACATCAGCAGGGGCTAAACTTTAATAGGAGTCTAGCCCTTTTTATTTCATCTTTTTACTAGGAGGAGGGATCCGTTTTGAAATCAATTTCTTTAACGGATATTATCGATAATTTTAAAGAGGTAGAACCTGCATTATCAAACCGAGAGGCTATTGAAGAGGCGAATCGATGTCTTTATTGCTACGATGCACCTTGTATTACAGCGTGTCCAACAGATATAGACATTCCTACGTTTATAAAAAAGATTGCTTCAGGAAATTTGAAAGGTTCTGCTAAAACAATTATGGCAGCAAATCCTGTCGGTGCAAGCTGTTCACGAGTATGTCCTACAGAAGAATTATGTGAAGGGGCATGTGTTTTAAATCATTCGACAAAGCCTATTATGATTGGAAATTTACAACGTTATGCAACGGATTGGGCCATTCATAATCAGAAAACACTCTTTCAAAAGGGTCAGTCCAATGGAAAAACGGTTGCGATTGTTGGGGGAGGTCCTGCTGGACTGTCTGCTGCTAGAGAGCTTGCTCTCCTAGGATATGAAGTTACGATATTTGAATCGGAAGAAAAAGCAGGTGGACTAAATACGTATGGCATTGTGTCATTCCGCTTACCACAAGCCGTTTCTTATTGGGAAGTAGAACAAGTAGAAAAATTAGACGTTAAAATTCATACAAATATGAGGGTTGGCCGAGATATACAAGCTGATGAAATCCTATCAAAATTTGATTCTATTGTTCTTGCAGCAGGAATGGCTCATGTACCAAATTTAAAAATCGATGGTGAAGAGCTTGATGGCGTTCATGATGCGATTGAATTTGTCAAAAATACAAAAACCAAATTATTGACAGATGAACTCGTTGGCAAAAAGGTTGTTGTCATTGGGGCTGGTAATACCGCAATTGATGGAGCTACATGTTCTGTAAGGTTAGGAGCAGATAACGTTAAAATCCTTTACAGACGGACACAGGAAGAAATGTCTGCTTATGACTTTGAATATGAATTTGCAAAACAAGATGGTGTAGAATTCCGTTGGTTAACCGCTCCTAAAAGAATCATCGGCGATGAGAACGGTAAAGTAACTGGAATTGAATGCATCAAAATGGAACTTGGGGAACCAGGTAGAGATGGTAGAAGACGTCCAATTCAGCAAGAAGGTTCTGAATTCGTTCTACCTGTAGATCTCGTAATAAAAGCAATTGGGCAAACAAGACATATTGAATTAATTAATCAATTTGGATTAAAACACCAAGGGGGAGTTGTCCAAATTGATCGTGAAAGCTATCAAACTTCTAATCCAAAGGTATTTTCATGCGGGGATATTGTTTTTGGAAAAGGTCAAGGTGAAGCAATGGTTGTTACGGCAGCACAGCAAGGAAAACAAGTGGCTTATAGTATTCACAGTAGCTTGTCCAAAATCATAAGTGCATAAGTAATGTTTAAAGAGGGGGAACAAACATGGCTGATTTAAGTATTGATTTTGCAGGAATCAAATCACCAAATCCATTCTGGCTCGCTTCAGCACCTCCAACAAATTCTGGCTATCAGGTACAGCGTGCATTTGAAGCAGGCTGGGGTGGGGCAGTTTGGAAAACTTTGGGTGACCCGATTATTAATGTGTCTTCAAGATTTGCAGCGGTAAGTTTTAATGGACAAAGAGTTGCAGGTTTCAACAATATCGAATTAATTACAGATCGCCCACTTGAGGTGAACTTGAAAGAAATATATGAGACCAAGAAAAAGTTCCCCAATCATGCGGTGATTGCTTCATTAATGGTTGAACCACAACAGGAAAAATGGCATGAAATCGTCAAAAAAGTGGAGGATGTTGGAGTAGATGGATTAGAACTGAACTTTGGCTGTCCTCATGGAATGGCAGAACGAGGGATGGGATCAGCATCTGGTCAAGTTCCAGAACTTGTTGAGAAGCAAACGTATTGGGCAAAAGAAGCAGCAAACACCCCTGTAATTGTGAAATTAACACCAAATATTACTGATATAACCGTTACAGCCGAAGCAGCAGTTAGGGGAGGGGCAGATGCCATTAGTATGATTAATACCATCAATTCTTTAGCAGGAGTGGATATTGATTCTTGGAATACAATTCCACATGTTGCTGGAAAAGGGGCACATGGTGGCTATTGTGGACCTGCTGTTAAACCTATTGCTCTTAATATGGTAGCAGAATGCGCACGTAACCCAAGAATTAATGTTCCGATTTCTGGTATGGGTGGTGTTTCGAATTGGGAAAATGCCGTTGAATTCATGCTGATGGGGGCGGGTGGAGTTCAAGTCTGCACAGCAGCCATGCACCATGGATTTAGAATTGTAGAGGATATGATTGATGGGTTAAACAATTATTTAGACGACAGAGGTATCAGCTCCGTTTCTGATCTCGTTGGAAAAGCAGTACCAAAATTTTCAGATTGGGGGAACTTAGATTTAAATTATCAGGTTGTCGCTAGAATCAATAAGGATGTTTGTATTAACTGCAACAAATGTCATATTGCATGTGAAGATACGTCACATCAGTGCATCGATATGTTAAAAGACGGTCAGGGTAAGAGCTTTCTACAAGTTAGGGAGGAAGACTGTGTTGGTTGTAACTTATGCTCTATTGTATGCCCAGTAGATGGAGCGATCGATATGATAGAAATTCCATCTGAATATCCCGTCATGACATGGAATCAGCGTCAGGAAGCACTTAAAACGACAAGTGATTGTAAGGTAGATATAACGAAATAGGAGAGGAGATAGACAAATCAAATGAAAAAATTAATAAAAAATGGATTGATTGTAACGGCCGCAGATACGTATAAAGCAAATGTTTTGATTGAAAATGGGAAGATTTCAGCTATTGGTGAACATATTGAGGAGGAAGGTGCTGAAATTATTGATGCGAAAGGGCGCTATTTACTCCCAGGTGGGATTGACCCGCATACGCATTTAGATATGCCATTTGGCGGAACAGTCACAAAAGATGATTTTGAAACAGGTACAAAGGCAGCAGCTTTTGGTGGTACAACAACTGTTATCGATTTTTGTTTAACTTCAAAAGGTGAACCATTAAAAAATTCAATTGATACATGGCATAACAAATCCAAAGATAAAGCATGTATTGACTACAGTTTCCATCTAATGGTTGGTGAAATCAATGATGACGTTTTAGCTGAATTACCACAAGTTATTTCAGAAGAAGGGATTACATCTTTTAAAGTTTTTATGGCATATAAAAATGTATTTCAAGCAGATGATGAAACTTTGTTTAGAACCCTTCTTGCCGCTAAAGATCTCGGTGCTCTTGTGATGGTTCATGCTGAAAACGGTGATGTTATTGACTATTTAACGAAAAAAGCTTTAGAAGATGGGAACACAGATCCTATTTACCATGCTCTAACGAGACCCCCGGAGGCAGAAGGAGAAGCCACCGGAAGAGCAGCTCAGCTTACCGGACTTGCAGATTCACAGCTCTATGTCGTCCATGTATCCTGTTCAAATGCAGTTGAAAAAATCGCTGAAGCAAGAAATAAAGGGTTGAATGTTTGGGGAGAGACTTGTCCCCAGTACCTGGTATTAGACCAAAGTTACCTAGAACGTCCTAATTTTGAAGGGGCGAAGTATGTATGGTCACCACCATTAAGAGAAAAATGGCATCAAGATATTCTATGGAATGCTCTTAAAAATGGACAGCTGCAAACATTGGGCTCTGATCAATGCTCATTTGACTTTAATGGTCAAAAAGATTTGGGAAGGGGTGATTTTACAAAGATACCAAATGGGGGGCCAATAATTGAAGACCGCGTATCTATTTTATTCTCAGAAGGGGTGAAGAAAGGAAGAATTACTTTAAATCAGTTTGTTGATATTACTTCAACTAGAATTGCCAAGTTGTTTGGTTTGTTCCCTAAAAAAGGAACGATTGCGGTTGGGTCGGATGCTGACATCGTTATTTTTGATCCGAGTGTGGAACGTGTCATTTCAGCTGAGTCTCATCATATGGCCGTTGATTATAATGCGTTTGAGGGGATGAAGGTAACAGGTGAACCTGTCTCTGTCTTATCTAGAGGTGAATTTGTTGTTAAAGAGAAGCAGTTCGTTGGGAAACCTGGAAGTGGACAATTTATTAAACGCGCAAAATATGGTGAGGAAGTGTGTGAACAGGGAAGAGAGTCTCTACAATCTACACAAATATAAGATAATACTCTACTTACTTCTTATAAATGAAGACTAAACATAGCAGAACGACTCCTTCAAGGGATGAAATGAAGTGAACAGTCCACACTCCTTAAAGGGGTGTGGTTTGTAACACTTTATGTTTCGCTCCCTTATAATCAGAGCGTTTCAATTCGGAAGTTCATCTTAAATTTATGAAACCCGAAATGAGGAGTGTTCAAGATGAAAAAAAGCTATTTGAAATCTCCAGACTTATTACCTATTGGGGAGAGCGGTAGAAAAATTACGATACTTGGTTATTCATTTATGTGGGTAGGAATGGTCGTTGTACTTGCTACATTCGCTATCGGGGGTGCAGGCGTCATGTCTATACCTCTACCGATGGTTGTACTTGCAACCATGATCGGTTCGCTAGCTATAGGATTATTTATTTCTTTGACAGGAGATATTGGAATTGAACACGGATTATCATTTCCAGTTTACATGAGAGCTCCCTTTGGAACTATTGGGACTCATATTCCTTCTTTGGTTCGTGGGGTTGCGGCTTCCATGTGGTTTGGAATCAATACGTATTTTGGTGCTACGGCTATGAACGGCATTTTAAATATTTTGTTTGGCTTTGATAATTGGTTTATCTGTTTTATTTTATTTGCTTCTCTTCAGTTAGTGAATACGGCGCTTGGTATTAAAGCTGTAGAACGATTTGCTGATATTGCTGCCCCAATTATTATTTTAATTTCTATTTGGATGTATAGCTCACTATCCGATACTGCTAAAGAAGCGGGAAGGGATATTTGGAGTTGGGCAGAGAACCCTGTAACAGGCGGTGCAGCATTTTCGGCATTCCTAGTTGTTATTTTCAGTAATATGGGCTTTTGGGCAACATTAGCTGCAGACATACCATCGATTTCAAGGTTTATGAAAGCACCAAAAAATGAGAGAAATTGGTTTAAAAGAAACAAAAGTTCCATAATTGGAAATTTAATCACACTACCTCTTACTCAAACATTTATGATCATTATTGGAGCAGTAGCCTATATTGCGGTCCTAAATTATGATCCGGTAATTGCTCTTCAAGAGGCGGCGAGCGGCTTTATTCTAGGAATATTACTACTAATGATCGTTTTAGCTCAATGGTCAACTAATATAGCAGCAAATATTGTACCAGCTGCAACGATCTTTTCAAATGTAGGAGGTCCAAAATTCCCGTTTTGGGCTGGTGTTATTACTGCAGGAATTGTTGGAACCATTGTCCAGCCTTGGAACCTCTTTGGAGTTATTATTCCCGTTCTACTGTTCATAGGAGGAATTTTATCTGCCATTGTCGGTATTCTTGTGTCTGATTATTATTTTCTTAGAAAGCGTAGAGTGAACGTCCCACATTTATACGAAAGCAAAGGGCAATACCGTTACTTGAATGGTGTTAATATGGCAGGCTTTATTTCTTGGATTTTGGGGGCTACTGCTTCTTATTTTGTCCCAAATTATTCTTTTATTGTAGGATTTAGTATTGGTGCAGTGTGCTATTATTTCTTGGCGAAATATTGGTGGTTTAAATTGTACAAACAGGCAGAAATCGAGGATCCTGATGATCAGAAATATTTAGGAATTACAGTCGGACGTGATTGGACTATTGAGGATGAGGTTTTGGAAGAACCCATAGAAACCGTTTCTTCTGGAGCTAATATTTCTATTTAATATAAGAAAGGAGAGCTAAGATGTCGGAGTATCAAACGTTTTTAACTGAAAGGGACCAAATTAATGTGCTGTTAGAAAAAGGCTACACGATTCATGGTGTAAGCGAAAACCTAAGCGGTGCATTTGTAGAGTTTAAACACTCTAGTCTAAATGAAACAGAGATCCTTCACATAACGACAGCGGACGCAAGAAAGTACTTTTCGAATCTGCTTGTAAGGCATATTTCTTAAGATTAGGAGAGAAAATAATTGACTTTTGAAATGTCCAAAGAAGGTTTAGAGGAGTTTCAGTCTCCTGAACTATTATTAGAATGGATATTGGATCTATGGGATTCTACAACTCTTTCAGATACTGAAAAAGCCGATATACTATTAAAGGAAATTCAATTGTATATTCCTGTGAAATTTTAGTTAATGGGCTGACCTAAATAACTTAAATATTTAATTTGGGTTCAGCCTGTTTCTATTTTTCGTAATTCTCTTAATTTGTAGGTGAAACTTTAGCCGAAAGTTTTTAAATAAAACAATCGGCAAATAGCCCGTTGTCCTAGTCATTCCATTTTGTCTTTTACCATCAAGCATCTCAGCATTAAGAAATAGAGTTTTTATCTGTTAGCAACAAAGTTTGAAAACATAACCTATGTATTATAGAGGGGTTAAATGATGAAAAAAAACACACCAATGCAAGTAAAAGATATTCTTACACGTAAACATTTTGGAACGGCAAAGGTTATAGCAGGTCAAAAAGGCTTATCGAGAATCATTAAATGGGTACATGTCGTTGAAGTCATTCAGATCCAAAACTTGCTAAATGGGAATGAGTTAATACTTTCTACGGGGATGGCACTGAAGAATGATAAGACATTCCTTTCAGTTCTACAGCAATTCATTACTAGTAAAACGGCAGGTCTTTGTATTGAAATAGGTACGTTTATGAAAGTTATTCCTAAAGAAGTATTGGCACTTGCAAATGAAAATGACTTTCCGATAATTATTTTTGAAGAGGAAGTACCTTTTGTGGAAATTACTCAAGATATTCATTCTGAATTAATTAATAATCAATATGAACAACTCTCTAATCTTGAAAGATATTCCCAGCATCTGAACAAAAAACTATTAGAAATCCAAAGTGTCAATGATATACTCCAAGTTTTATATAAGGAACTAGAATGTCAAATTATCTATAGGGAAGAAAAAGACGATGAAATCTATTATCCTCCACTTTCATCTCTTAGGAGAGAAAATCTGGAAAGAAAAATAGACCTTGTAGATGATCAAACACACCATGCTGTCATTCCAATTTATTTACTGGGCCAAAAGCATGCTACTTTGACGATTTATAAAGAATCTTTTCCGTTAAGTGAATTCGACCACCTAATTTTGGATCGGACATCAACGGCATTAGCTCAACATCTTTTACGAACGATTTTTAATGAGGAAAAAAGAAGAACAGAAGAAACCAATTGGATTAATAATTGGTTAGAAGGTGAGTTTTCATACGAGCAACTACGAGCGTATTTAGATCAGCATGAATTGGAGTTGAATGGAAAAGGAGCCGTTGTTTGTTCTGCACAATATGAAAAGAAAAAAAATCATCAAATTGTAGATGTTACTTATGTACAGTTGCTTTTTCGGACCATATTTGAACAAGAAGGATTTACGATCCTTATTAGTGAAAGAAGAAACCAGTTTGTGTTTATCCTATTAGACAAGCGCCAGATTGCTACATGGAAACAGCGGGTAAAAGAAGCACTTAACAGAATCTATGAATCGGATTTAGTAAAGAAAAACTTGATTAGCCTCACTCATTTTGGTGTGGGTAAATACGTAGATGATTTAGAAGATATATTATTAAGCTATGAATCTTCTACTGAGACGATAAGGGTGTATCAGAACAGTGAGTATTCTAATCGTTATTCCTTTTATGAAGATTTACATCTACATCGAATCCTTTCATTGCTTCATCACGAAAAGGATATGAAAGAACTTATCCTTGAGTACTTAACACCTGTCATTGAATATGACGAAAAGTATAATGGCAAACTTTTTAAAACCCTCCAAACCTATTTAGCATGCCATGGTTCTAAGCAGGAAACGGCGAAAAAGCTATTTATTGTTAGACAAACTCTCTATCATCGATTAGAAAAGCTTGAGAAGTTGTTGGGAAAAGATTTTATGAATCCTGAAAAAAGGGTAGCTATAGAATTTATGTTACATAGCTTTGAATATCTTTTTCCTAAGGAGAAAAGGAAACAGGTGAACGTAAAATAATCTGAAAATACTAGATGTAGTTAGATTAAAGTGTAGCATTTCAGTAAACGTATATTTTACAAAATGTCTAATGAAACAACGTGACTAGTTAGAGATAATAAATGTAAGAAATTGAAACATTCAGAATAAGGAGGAGTATTGATGGCAGTTACTAAAAATGAAACAACCTTATTAAAGAACTTTATTAATGGACAATGGGAAGAGGCAGAAAGTCATGAAACATTAGAAGTACAAAATCCCGCAACACAAGAAATATTGGCTACTGTTCCTATTTCAACTTTACATGATGTAAATAAAGCAGTGAAAGCAGCAAAAAAGGCATTTGAATTGTGGAAAGACGTTCCAGTTCCAAAACGAGCAAGAATCTTTTTTAAATATCATAATTTATTAACTGAAAATCATGATGAATTAGCAAAGCTGATTGTTCTTGAAAATGGAAAGGCTTTCAAAGAAGCGCATGGTGAGGTTCAACGTGGAATTGAGTGTGTAGAATTCGCGGCTGGTGCTCCAAGCTTAATGATGGGGGAGAGCCTTTCAGGTATTGCAGAAAATATTGATTCAGAAATGTTTCGTTATCCGCTTGGAGTAGTCGGAGGGATAACTCCATATAACTTCCCAATGATGGTTCCTCTATGGATGTTTCCTCTTGCTATTGCTTGTGGAAACACCTTTGTACTCAAACCATCTGAGAGGACTCCAATGCTTGCGAATAGGCTTGCAGAACTATTTACAAAAGCGGGTGCACCAAATGGTGTTCTAAATATTGTTCATGGATCACATGATGTTGTAAATGGACTAATAAGTCATGATGATATTAAAGCAATCTCATTTGTCGGGTCACAGCCTGTCGCGAAATATGTATATGAACAATCTGCTGGTAATGGGAAAAGGGTCCAAGCTTTATCAGGTGCAAAAAATCATCATTTTGTGATGCCAGATGCAGATATGGAAAAAGCAGTTAATCATGTTATAAGCTCAGCCTATGGAAGTGCCGGTCAACGCTGTATGGCTTGTAGTGCAGTTGTAGTGATCGGGGATAATGATAAATTCGTGAAAGAATTAAAGAAAAAAGCAGACGAACTTCATATTGGCAATGGAATGGAGGAAGAAGTTTTACTAACACCTGTCATCCGTAAAGAACATCGCGAGAAAGCATTAGGGTACATTGAAAAAGGTATTGAGGAGGGAGCAGAACTAATTCGAGATGGAAGGAAGGAAATGGACACAATGACAGATGGCCATTATCTTGGCCCAACTATTTTTGACCATGTATCCCCTAACATGACGATTGCAAAGGAAGAAATTTTTGCACCTGTATTGAGTTTGTTGAGAGCAAAAGATTTAGATGAAGGCTTGGAGTTTTTAAGAAAATCGCGATTCGGAAATGGAGCAACCATTTATACCAAAGATGCAAAAGCGGTACGACAATTTAGAGAAGAAGCAGATGCAGGAATGCTTGGAATTAATGTTGGGGTACCAGCGACAATGGCATTCTTCCCATTTTCAGGCTGGAAAGATTCATTTTATGGTGACATGCATGTTAATGGAAAGGATGGAGTGAACTTTTATACAAGAAAGAAAATGATTACTTCCCGCTTTGATTTTTAAACTATTGTTTATCCAGTTATGGTGCCCTGAGGATCAAGCAGACATAAGGACACCTCCTTAATGTTCGCCCATTCCAAGGCATCTCCACTTTTATTATTAGGAGGAGAAAAAATGGTTCAAACTGGATCTTCACATGAAAAATGGTTGAATCAAGATGATAAGCTATTATGGCACTCCATGAAGCCCTATAATCCTGATGGCACCATGGTTGTTACCAAATCGGATGGTTCTTGGATTACAAACCATGATGGAAAAAGGTACTTAGATGCCATGGCAGGATTATGGTGTGTAAATGTTGGATATGGAAGAGAGGAGCTAGCAGAAGCTGCATATAAACAGTTAAAGGAAGTAGCTTATTTTCCATTAACACAAAGTCATGTTCCAGCTATTCAGCTTGCAGAAAAACTGAATGAATTATTAGGTGAAGAATACGTCATCTTCTTTTCAAACAGTGGTTCTGAAGCAAATGAAACAGCATTTAAAATAGCTAGACAATATCACCAGCAAAAAGGTGAGCACAACCGTTATAAAATTATCTCTAGATATCGTGCTTATCATGGAAATTCAATGGGTGCTTTAGCTGCTACAGGGCAGGCTCAACGAAAATATAAATATGAACCGCTTGCTCCAGGCTTTGTACATGTGTCACCGCCTGATGCCTATCGTGAAAATACAAATGTATCAAATCCACATGAATTGGCCTCTGTCAAAGCTATTGACCAAGCAATGACATGGGAATTAAGTGAAACAATTGCAGCGATGATCATGGAACCGATTATTACAGGTGGGGGCATTCTTGTTCCACCAGAAGGTTATTTAAAGGCAGCTAAAGAAGTTTGTGAAAAACATGGTGCATTATTGATTGTTGATGAAGTCATTTGCGGGTTTGGACGCACAGGGAAACCATTTGGTTTTATGAATGATGAGGATGTCAAACCAGATATTGTGACAATGGCGAAAGGGATAACAAGTGCCTACTTACCATTATCGGCTACAGCCGTGAAAAAAGAAATATATGAAGCATTTAAAGGAACAGAAGAATACGATTACTTCAGACATATCAATACGTTTGGGGGAAATCCTGCCGCATGTGCACTTGCTCTTAAAAATATTGAGATCATGGAAAGAGAAGCCCTTTTTACACGGTCTGAAGAACTTGGTAAGAAAGCACTGAACGATTTGAAAAATCTTCTTCAAACACATCCATTTGTAGGTGATGTTAGAGGGAAAGGACTCCTAATTGGAATCGAACTCGTGAAAGATAAAGAGAGTAAGGAACCATTGGCTGTTAATAAAGTCAATGAAGTGATTGCATTCTGTAAAAATGAAGGAGTCATCATTGGGAAAAACGGAGCAACTGTTGCAGGATACAATAATGTTTTAACCATATCTCCACCGCTAAATATTGAAATCGATGATTTGAATTATGTTATTAAAACCGTAACGGAAGGTTTGAATAAATTAAGCTAATAGAAGAAAGGATTGACCTTTTGGTGTCAATCCTTTCTTCTATTTAAACCCCCATAAAAAGTCGTTGATTAGACGGTCGACTTTCAAGGTTTCATGTAAGCCGCTATGATCAATTGATGGATCTTCAATGATTTTTTCGTGATAATTTTCAGGGGGGACAATTTGATTCAATCCTGTGGCACTTTTGACCCCTACCACTTGGTCACCTGTACCTGCAATCACCAAGGTTTCTACATTCCTAGGGAAACCTGATGATTTTCTCAATAATTTTAATAAAGCATTAGAATTAGGTCGTAAATCGTTTACTGCTGCGCCAGTATTTACTTTGTGGTAAGACTCCCTTTCAATTCCAAGAAAAGGACTTCCGATCGTTATAAGTTTATGTGTCATTGGGATTTGCTTACGATTGGCATTTTCTTGAAGATAGTTGGTAATAACCAACCCCCCCATTGAGTGACCTACAAGGTTTACCGTTTCAATGGAATATCGCTTCTTTAACTCAATCATCACTGAAGTCAGCCAGTTAGATGTATCCTCTATGGTAGCCCTATTATTTTCAAATACCACCTGAACAAAAACAGGTTCCGAAGGGGGTGTAGGAACACGACCAATAAAGGTTATTTCCCCCAAATCTGAAACATAAACAATAAGTGTTCTTTTCCCCCATGCGTGTTCATTTTCAAAACGATCCATCATCGTTTTGAATGAATTGAACGTTCCTTTGTATCCATGAACGAATACCGTTGGGAATAACTGTTGTTTTGTGTATCTAGTTTCCTGTGATTCGACATTCTCGGAACGAAACATGATATATAAAACAGCTACAGAGAGAAAAACGAGTACTCCAGCCGTTAAAGAAATCTTACGAGCAAATGAAAACTTCATATTGTGTGCTCCTTTAATACGTTTACTATTATGATAGAACAATATAAAGGTAATGAAAATGACTTAGAAGAAATTTTTTTGTAAAATTACAGGTATTTTATGGGTATTATATGAAGGAATGATCATTCTGACATAGTATTTGGCTAAATTAGCTTTATATGTAAAAAAGACTAATGAAAAAAATTCTTTTTCATTAGTCTTTTTTTATAAGTTTAATTTTGAATAAGATTATAAAAAGAAAAGGTATGAATTTTAATAAAGTTAAAATGCCCAATTTCCCTTCCTAAAGATGGGTTCTTTAGTACCGTCTATTCGTTCACCATCAATATCTAATTCACCTGACCCAATCATAAAATCAACATGGGTTATACTATCGTTATATCCAATTATCTCCAGTTCCTCTTTCGTCATGTTTTTCCCTTCTTCAACACAAATCTTCAGTGCATTTCCGAGCGCTATATGACAAGATGCATTTTCATCAAATAATGTGTTATTGAAAACAATGCCTGTATTCGAGATAGGAGAGTCATGTGGAACGAGAGCCACTTCACCTAAATAAGAAGCACCATCATCTGTATTTAATAAATTTTTTAATACTTCATAACCTTGCTCTGCACGGAAATCCACAACCTTTCCTTCCTTAAAAGTTAATGAAAAGTTTTGTATAAGATTTCCTCCATAGTTTAATGGCTTTGTACTTGAAACCGTCCCATTTACACCGGTTTTAATTGGTATAGTGAACACCTCTTCAGTTGGAAGGTTCGGAACGAAATGAACTTCTTGATCATTTATAAATTCAGCGCACATCCATTTTGTTTGGGTATGTATATCTATAGTCAGATCAGTGCCAGGCCCTTTATAATGAAGTGTCTTATACTTTTTATTGTTTAAATAATTTGCTTTCATGTTCATCAAAGAGATATGCTCTTTCCATAATGCAACAGGATTTTCTTGATCAACTCTTGTCGTATAAAAGATTTGTTCCCATAGTTTAGATACCGCATCATCATTTTTTAGTTCAGGAAAAATCGTTTTAGCCCATTCCTTTGTTGGGATTGCAGCGATAAGCCAATTAATTCGTCCACCGGAAATAAATTGACGAAAATCCACCATTGCTTCTCCAGCTGTTTTATTCACAAGTGCTACTCGTGAAGGATCTGAATCTTGAAAGAGTTCTGGATTAGGAGCTGCCAAATTTAATAATGCCATATTTTCTTTTGCCATCTCTAAATATCCTTTTGCTTTCCATTGAGGAAAGTCCTTTAGACCTTCTTCTGGAGCCTTCTCAATTTTAATCTTTCTTAATTGTTCATCATCATAGTCAACGATCACATTTTTTGCACCAAGATCATAAGCCTTTCTTGTAATTTCCTGAACAAATGAAGAAGCGGAAATAGGTGCATTAATGATGAGACGCTGACCTTTCTGTAAGTTTAATCCGACCTGTAGAATTAAATCCGCATAACGATTTAATTGAACTTGAAAAGTATTCATAATAAAAACCTCCCACGTATGTTTGTAGTTCAACTATACAATTGCTTTCAGAAAATTACTAATAGTTACTTTATATAATTTAATTAAGCACCCATAAAAAACTACGCCTTACCATATTTATGGTGAGGCGTAAGTTTCTAGCATTATCCTAAAGGGTAATTATTATTGCACTTCGTTAACGATACTGTCTGCTGGTGGCAGATCTTCATCTGAAGCAAACACTGTTGTACCTGCACCAATCGCCATAAGGGCAAGTGATAACACCAAGATTCTTCTTAACTTTTTCATTTTAATTCCTCCTAATCTCCTAATATATTTTCATATGCAGCATTTGCTTTAGTTAAATAGTAAGCTGCATATTTATATTTTCTAATTTCTTGATAATATTGACCAAGAAATTTAGAATACTGAGCAATATGATGTGGACTTCCATGCTTCTCAAAATAGGGTAGGGCTTCTTGTACCATGAATTTTTCAAAGTCTTCACAGACACCATTTGCTAAATACTCGTAAATTTTTAATTGGTAGTACTTAGCAGGATATTGTGTCTTGGTAGCGATTAAAAACCCTTCTTGTAACCATTTATTCATTTCATCAAATTGGTTTAACTTGTAATATTCCTTTACAAGGGTGACTAGAGTGGATAATTTACTTTCATTATGTTCATTCTTAAATCCTAGACTCGTAAGGTAATGGACAATTGCTTCGTCTGTTAACCCTTTTGTTGATTTTAGATATCCGAGGTTTTGCTCAACATTTCCTCTTAATAGAGAATATCCGTTAGTCTTACTGATTTCATTTGCCCATTCATAGTGAAATAAGGCTTCATCAATGTTTTGAGTTCTTCGAAAACATACACCTAATAATAAATGAACTTCTGCGCAGCGCTTGTTATGATAAAGACTTTGATAGAGGTCTAATGACTTTTCCGAATAAATGATAGCTGTTGTATGTTTTCTTAATTGAACTAATGCTAAGCTAATTCGATAGAATAAATCAGCTTTTTCTTCCTGTTGAGGAATTCTTGCTATCATAAAGAGGTGCTCTGCTTCTTTAAAGTGTTCAATAGCACTATCATACTTTTTTGTTGCATAAAAATAGTTTCCAGTAAACTTACGATAAAAAAATTTAAGTTGATCTGATAGATCTTTATAGTAATGATTAATTTCAGTAATAATTCGATTTGCTTCATCCAAGTTATTCATTAATAAATGGAAACGAATGAGTAAAATTTGAAAGCCTGTCAGGATTGAAAAGTCGTCTGCATCAGAAATGGTAGTTTGAAGAATTTTTCGTAATCTTTTTGACTCTTCGATATCGCTTCTTAATAACGCTTTATTCCAATTTTGCAGAGCTTGTTTCATGATTTCATTGCTTTGTTCAATATTTTCGATTCCAAGTCTGTTACAGAGTAAGTCTATAACTTCCTGAGACGCATTAATTTGGTTATTCTCTATTTTTGAAAGATATGAAACAGAAAGAACCCCTTTAGCAAGCTCTTCTTGGGTTAGGTTTTTTCTTACGCGATGGTAACGAATTTTACTTCCTATGGTCATTCGCTATTACCTCCTACCCATAATGATTATATACAAAAAAATTTAGTATAGAACATACATGAATATTGAGAAATTCTGATTAGTGTCCTCCCAGTCATTTAAGAAAATTAGAGTTTCTTGTGAAAATTTTCTTATAATCTTTTAACCTATCTAAGAAGAGAATATCATACTTTTTATGTATCTTTTTGGAATATTCCTATAATTATATTTTTGGTAGAAATTCTTAGGATTATTTCGCTTTAGCAATTTAAAGTGCAAATGTTAGACATGGACTTCATGATATAATAATGTAGTAAAAAAGAGTGATATAGGTTAGGAGGCATATGATTTGATTGATTTACGAAGCGACACAGTTACAAAGCCTACAGAAGAAATGAGAAGGGCTGCATATGAAGCAAAAGTAGGAGATGATGTTTATGGTGAAGATCCTACTGTAAAAAAATTAGAAAAACTAGCTGCAAATATACTTGGTAAAGAGGAGGCACTATTTGTAACTAGTGGAACACAGGGAAACCAAATTGCGGTGCTAACCCATACTCAGCCGGGGAATGAGATAATACTAGAGGCTGAGTCACACATATTTTATTATGAATCTGGAGCGGTTGCGGCATTTGCAGGTGTTCAGACAAGAACTATTGAAGGGGAAAAAGGTGTAATGAATCCTAAAAGCATAGCGGCATCCATTCGTGATGATGATCAACATTTTCCTGAAACAGGATTAATCTGTTTGGAGAATACCCATAACCGTGCTGGAGGAGCAGTTATATCTGTTCAAAATATGAAAGAAATTTATGCTGTAGCAAGAGAAAAAAATATTCCACTCCATGTAGATGGTGCAAGATTATTTAATGCAGCAGCTTCAATAAACGAGAATGCTACTGAGTTTACACAGTACTGTGATACCGTTCAAATCTGTTTATCAAAAGGATTAGGTGCACCTGTAGGTTCAATTATTGCCGGATCTTCTGAGTTTATAAAAAGTGCAAGAAAATGGAGAAAACGTCTTGGAGGCGGACTAAGACAAGTAGGAATTCTAGCTGCCCCAGGAATTATTGCCTTATCAGAAATGAGAAATCGTTTAGCAGAGGATCATCAAAATGCTCAGGTATTGGCTGCTGGACTAAGGGAAATTTCGAAGATAACTGTGGTAAATGATGTTGAAACAAATATCGTAGTCATCGATGTAAAAGAACTGGGAGTTTCTTCTGATGAATTCGTGGAAGAACTAAAAGAGAAAGATATTCTAGCAGTCTCATTTGGTCCTACACTAGTGAGATTTACTACACATTATGATGTAACCAAAGAAGATATTGATAAAACGATAGATACGATTCAACGACAAATTAAAGTAAATCAAATTTAAGGGAGTTTCTGATCTAAATTCAATATAATACTATTGAGTCATCTTTGATGGCTTCCACACACTTCAGTGCAATTCCCTGATGACAATGAAAGGACTCAACCAATTTCTTCAGGGTATAGCTGTAGGGAATTCAAAGTATAATTTTTGTTGTTAACATTTAAATAAGTTGGTCCTTTCTAGTTTTCAATGCTAAATCCCAAAAATTATTAGTCAAGCCATGAATGAGGGAAAAGATACCTTCTTTCATGGCTAAATGAAAGGCGTAAGCTAAACGGGGCACCTGCACCTTTTACAAATCTTAGCGAGAGCATCAGCCCATAATTACGGAAGGAAGTACAAAAAGCATCCTATCAACAGTGAATAGCCTCTTTAACTATTGAGTTTGTTTATGGTGGTGCTTATGATCCCATTTCATTATATATTGGTTTTCTTTTAACATTTGATAACGTTTATCCAAATGTTCTAACATTTTTTGTCCTTTATCTTTTGGAATTACTCCAAATTCGATATACTTTTTAATTAACTCGATTTTCGTCGTGTGCAGTTCTTCGTGTAGCTTGGCTAACTCATCAATTTGTTCCTTACTTAATGAGATTTTTTGATCATTTGGATTTGTTTCTGCCGATACATTAATTGGATTTCCAAATGATAGTAAAAGTACGGCTATCATCATTATACAAAATATTTTTTTCATTTATCATTCTCCTTTCTTAATCGCACCTATTATGTTCTATTCCCGGACAAAATATGTATTTATAGAATAAATGGAGTAAAATAAATAAAAATGGGAAGAGGAGGTTTTCATATGTGGAAGGAATTCTTATCAAGTATTGGAATTGGAAATGCAAAGGTTGATACGATTGTACATAACCCATCTGTGAAAACGGGCGAAAAAATAAAAGGTGAGGTGCAAATTAGAGGAGGAGTCTCTGCACAGGTAATTGATGAGATTTTGTTACTCCTTTATGTTCAATATCGTGAAGATAAAGAAGATAGTGATTTTACTCATCATGTAAAAGAATTAAGTGAAACTAGGTTGGAGAAAATAGGGACGATTCAAGCTGGAGAAGAAAGGAAAATTCCATTTTCAATTGAGATAGATAAAGATCACCCAAAAACAGATTCGAAATATGAGACATTTTTAAGAACTACATTAATGGTTTCACAAGCAATTGACCCAAAGGATGAAGATACTATAGATGTTAAATAAAATATATTTAAGAAGTAAATGACCCAAAAAAAGCATATCTACCAAACGAAGGTGTCAGGAACTACATTTTTAATAAACCATCGAAAAAATGTAGTTCCTGACCCTTTTAGGTCGTCTTATATTCGAAACTATTGTTGTTCCTTTTCGTTATAATAGCAAATAGAAGTGAGTGCACCCTCGCTGACCATTTTGTTATCCTCAACATTCTTTGGATCGGGGTTGCCACCTTTGTCAATTGGAAGCTTATTTGATAATTCATTGCCTCGAAAACTCTTCCACTTATATTTGAATTTCTCTGAAAGATTATGAATCTTATTACGATTTTCTTTGGAGGTAAGAATAATTCCGGCGGCAGCACTAATTAGAATCGTTGAACTTAACGGTCGAAGTTTCATGAATAAATTCCTCCTTCAATTAATAAATATTCTCTTTTATGTAATACCACATTAAAAAGAGCCTAAACCTTATAACATATAACTAAATGGGCTGTCCAAAACCAAGGTGTCCGGAACCACAACTTCAATATGTAGAAGAAACCATCCAGGCATCTTCTATATATTGACAATCATAGTGGTTCCGGACCCCTTTTTGGACAGCCCCGTCTAAAACGATCTATTTTTCTAAAATTTCTTTTAATCTTCTGTAATCCCCATAAACTGATCTTTCAACGACTTTCTTAAGTATTGGTTGAGCAAGCTTGAAAAAATGTCTGGCATCACCTTCAACAAGTGCATAAACATTTGTACCGGTACCTACAGGTTCAACCGACCTAGTAACTTGTATTGGAAATGAACTTGCAGTACTTTTAATTTTAATCAAATGATCTTCTTTAAAATCAGTGACGATAAACGAAGAAACAATTTTCTTCCCTAAAAAGGATGCTTCTTGATTATAAGTAGAGCCTATACCGATAGGGTCAGTGGTGGTGAATTGGGCTTTCTTCATCCCCTTTTGCCATATAGGATTGTTCTCAAAATCAGAAATGAAGCGGAACACTTCTTGAAAACCTTTGTTAATGAAAATTTTTGATTCGACGTTAATCATTGACTTGTCTCAACATAGCTTTTTAAGAATGAGCCTAATAATTCCTCCCAGCCTCCAGCATGTGCATTTTCCCAATTTGGATCTAGAAGTCCTACTGCTGAGTGGGATAATTTTAAAAGAGTTGCCTCTCCTTGCTCCTCAAGGACATAGCTATAAGAACTTGTGACAGCTCCTTGCATCCCTAATAATCCATGTAAACGAATTTCTGCATTTGGTTTTATATAGGTTATAGTACCCCAATGAGCACCATCTCCATTTTTTCCGCTTTCTAAAAATTGCCCACCTACTTTTGGTTCTAATGAAAAGATAGACCCTTCTCCGCAGAGACGATAGCCCCACCAATTGTTTATATCTTTTGTTAGAGATGTAAAAACCTTTTCTTTACTTGCTTTAATCATGTATTCCTGTTCAATTTGAAATGAATCGTGAGTATAACCTTTTTCCATATCATTCAAGCTCCCCTCAAGATTGTTTTTTAACGTTAATATAGATGTTGCGAAATTTCCTTGATATTTGCTAACCCATCGCTCGTAAATCATTTGAAGTGGGGCAACATTAATAAAATTCATTCGTAAACGGCCATGCTTTCGATAAAGGATTAAATTCGCCTCATATAAAATAGTCAGGTGCTTCATGACAGCATATCTACTAACATTCTCAAAGTGATTGTCTAATTCACCCGTAGATTTAGGACCGTTTTTTAATATATCCAATATCTCAACACGAATATCATGACTTAACGCCTTAAAGATATGGGATACATCGTTACCAACCATAGCATCACTCCTTCGTTCATATATGTTACTAAAAAGTAACGTTTTTATGTGACTAAATAGTAACATGTAATATTCAAGTTTTCAAGAACTTCATTTTTTGTTTAAAAAATATCACATCGAAAGTACATTAAGAGAATGGGGTGGAGCGGATTTGAAGGAATATACCGAACTTTGTCGAAGTAATCAAAGAAAGGGGGAAGGAATATGTTTGTTAGTCCAAAAATGAAAATACTCTCGTTAAAAGAAAGAGACCAGATAAGAGATCGATGGCTACTTGAAAGATTAAATGATTTATTACCGAATTTAATGAAGAAGCATAATGTCGAATCTTGGATATTAGTAGGAAGGGAATATAATGAAGATCCTGTATTAGAAACATTTTTTCCATCTGCTATAGATAGTTCAAGAAGATTAACTATAATGCTTTTTACTATGATTGATGGTCAGTTCGAAAAATACATACTCAATGCTAATCCGGTTTATACCGATTATTATGAATTAGGATGGAATTTCCGGGAAGAAACACAGCTGGAGGCGTTAAAAAGATTAGTTGAACAAAAAAAACCTAATAATATTGCGATGAATTATGGGAACCTCCATGCCGTTACAGATGGTTTAACTTCTTCATTATATACTCAAATTATTAATGTTCTTGGTGAGCCATATAGAGATAAGGTTATCTCGGCAGAAGGATTATCAATAGACTGGCTCCAAATACGTACAAAAAGTGAACTAATGGCGTATCCCCATATAGCCGAATTAGCAAGAGTAATTGCAAAGGAAGCTCTTTCCAATTCAGTTATTCATCCGGGGGTTACGAATACTCAAGAAGTAGTGGATTGGATAAGACAAAGAGTATTAGACTTAGGATTAGAAACTTCTTTTTATCCAACTGTAGATATCCAAAGAGTAGGCGAATTAAGGGACAGGTTAGAAGGTGTCACCATTCTTCCTGGAGATATTATTCATTTGGATTTTGGTATTCTTTACCTAGGTTTAGCGACAGATACTCAACAGCTTGCATATGTTTTGAAAACAGGTGAGAAGAAGCCACCAAGAGGGTTAAATGAAGGGTTGAAAACTGCTCTTCATCTAGAAGAGATTATGGAAGAACAATTTAGAGCTGGCTGCTCAGGTAATGACATCTTTTCAAACTCAATCAAGAAAGCCAAAGAATCGGGAATACAAGCAATGATTTACTCACATCCTTTAGGCTATCATTGCCATGGAGCGGGTCCGCTAATTGGATTATTTGATCAACAGAATGAAATCCAAGGGAGAGGAGAACTTCTCATCGAGGATAACACTTGCTATGCAATGGAATTTAATATTAGACAATTTGTCCCAGAGTGGAATCAGGAGGTCACCTTTTATCTAGAAGAACCAGTGGTTTTCACTGATGGGCATTTATATTATTTGGCAACGAGACAGAAAGAGTTTTATCTAATAAAATAAGACCTGTAATCGATTAAATAGTAATGGTGAAGATGGAACAATAAGGCACCACCATAAAAAAACGACTTATTGGAGTAAAAAATTGTATGTTATAGTTATTTTAGTCATGAGATAATTGAATGAAAAGAGGGGAAGCAATGGCTGTAAAAAAATTCGAACATGTAGGAGTCCAAGTAAGAGATATTGAGGTATCAAAAAGGTTTTATCAACAGGTTGTAGGTTTGGAATTGATAGATGAACTATTACATACCGATGGGAATATGAAACTCGCTTTTTTAGGATTAAACGGAAATGTTATCATAGAATTAATCGAAGGGTATAATCCAGATCTCCCGCAGGAAGGGAAAGTACATCATATTGCCTTAACGGTAGATGAAATCGAGTTTGAAAAGGAAAGGGTACTAAAAGAAGGTGTAAAGTTAGTATCGGAAGAGGTAACAACCCTTCCTAATGGAGCAAAGTATCTATTCTTTTTTGGACCTGACGGTGAGTGGATTGAATACTATGAACCCAAAAAGAATTAAAACATCTTAAAAACTGATTCCACCTTGTGAATCAGTTTTTTTATGGTAAAAAATAAAAGCTTTTTTAAAAGGATTTTCTCAAGTTATATAGAATAATAAAGTAGGTCTTAAAACCTAGTTCTAGTTCAAAAGGGAGTGTCAGGGTTTTGGAATTACAAACAGGTGATTTATTGTTTATTAAGGGTGACTTCCTTAAGTCACCGCTCATAAAGTGGTTTTTAAGTTCAAAGTATTCTCATGTTGCTATGGTCTATGACTCTACTTCAATTTGTGAAGTGGACACAGATAAAAAGATGGAGATCATCCCAAATCCCTATCAAGATTATGAGGTATACCGTTATAATGGGAGGTTAAATTTAGATCAACAAACGGCTATGAAAAATTTCCTTAAAGAAAAGTGCCAAACATCCGAAGGATATGATTGGTGGAGGATTCTATCTATTTTATTAAAAAGATATTTTAAAACAAATCTAGTGATTCATCAGCCTAATCGCTATATTTGTTCTGAGATTATCGATAAAGCTTATCAACATATTGGTATTGATGTTATTAAAAACAGAGTAACAGGCGATGTTACACCAGTAGATCTATTACATTCTCGTGCTTTTAGAAAAATGGACGTGATTCCGTTTGAAGCTAGTCATAAAACAATTGGATAATAACTAAGATTACATAGTCCTGACTCAACATCATTTTTCTTGCGAAGTTTTGAGTCAGGGGTTTATTTATGACCATGAAGTTTGTATCAATCTGTACTAGCTCCTGTGAAAAGCTAAGATGTCAATGTATGCCTTTATTCGGATAAGAATTGTGCTTTTAGTCGAATTAATCGTTTAGCAAATGATGTATCAATCGGTCTCGATCTGTGAAAAATTGCTTCATTAAACTGTAATGATTCGTTTCTTCTAGAGAAACATCGTTCGCGCCAAATTCTGATAATTCATAAATAGTTGCTTTAGGATATGCCATCATAATTGGAGAATGTGTTGCAATAATAAATTGAGAATCCTTGGCAACAAGCTCATGCATGATCGATAACAGAGACATTTGTCTTAGGGGAGAGAGTGCAGCTTCTGGCTCATCTAAAATATATAGACCATTTCCACGAAATCTATGAGAAAAAGTAGAGAAAAATGATTCTCCATGCGATTGTTCATGTAGAGATGCCCCTCCAAATGAATCTTTTACTTTTGGTCCAGCCATAGGCTCTGAATCAAGGCTTTCAATATTACTCGCAACATTGTAAAATGTTTCTGCTCTTAAGAAAAATCCATCTTTTGGTTTATTAATCCCTTTAATTAAACGGATATACTGATCCAATGCAGAGTGAGAATCGAAAGTAGAGAATTGGAAATTAAAGCTTCCTCCTTCTGCATTAAAGCCAGCAGCAATCGCTATGGCCTCAAGAAGCGTTGATTTTCCCATTCCATTTTCTCCTACTAGATACGTTACATTTGGATGCATTGGGAGTTCTGTACAACTCTTTATTATTGGAAGGTTAAATGGGTATTGATCAAAGGAAGGAAACTTCGATCTATTTACATAAACATTCCTAATATATTGGTTATTTTCAGTTAAACTCATGAACATTACCCCTAATATTAATTTACTTCAAGTTTACCAAATGATTTATTTTTCACCACTCTTTTCACTAAATCAAGATAATTTCATTTTTGAAGTAAAAAAAATTCTATAATATGAATGTTCAACGAAATGCACGAAAGTTATTTTATTGGATTAGATTGTTTTTCTGAGCGGATTTTGAGTTATACAATAGAGGGAAAAGGCTTGAAGCTTTTTTAATACAACCATTTTATATAGCAGAGTCATTTACAAAAGTAAAAGGAAAATATGTAAGCTTAGACGAAACGATTCATGGAGTTCAACGTATATTAGATGGTGGATTAGACCAAGTAGAACCCACTGAATGAAAAATTAGATACAAGTCTAACGGTCTTCTAGAAACGATACCTGATGTTTCCCCATTCTCAATCGCAATGCCCGTCTTTCTTTCAGGTGTTCCGGTTTTCTTTCTTGTCACTTAATCTCCTGTCCATTAGATTAGCCATACTTATGGTTATTTGAGTGATAGGGACCTTTTTCGTGTTGGATATCTTTCAGCATGTTATGGGATCGTCATAATTCTATCCGCTGTGTTTTTTTTGGTGGGATATGTGAGGGATAAGTATTGAACGATTCGTTTGGTTGTATAAAAATTTATAAGTTTTGTTAAATAGCATGAATATTCTGATTGACTTCCTAAAAAGATGTTTTATTATAGAAATTAAGAAAACAATGTTTTGCTTATAAAACAATTATGATTTTAGGAGGGGAAACATGCCATTTATACAAGTGAATGGTTTAATGATTCATTATGAGATTAAAGGAAAAGGAAAACCATTGGTAATTTTACATGGAATGGGAAATAATTCTCAATCCTGGAAGAACCAATTAGATGGATTGAGTGAACACTTTACCATTATTGCGTGGGATGCTCCAGGGTATGGGAAAAGCTCTGATCCTGATGAGGAATTGAGGAATTTTAGTCAATTTGCCGATGTACTGAAAGGTTTTATTGAGAACTTGAATTATGAATCTGTGACAATATTAGGCCATTCTATGGGCTCGGCCATTGCACTTGATTTTTGTCACAGAAACCCTCAAATGGTTGATGCATTGATTATCTCTGATGCGACTAGAGGGTCTGCTGGTTTAAGCAAAGAAGAGAATGAAAAGAAATTAGAAATTCGATTAAAGAATATCGACACTTTAAAACCAACAGAAATAGCAAAGAAAAGAGTAAAAGAGCTTCTTGCTCCTGAGCCAAAAAAAGAAGTAGAGAAGGAAGCCGAAAGAATTATGTCACAAGTAAGACCAATGGGATATCGATCGGTAGCTTATTCTCTTTTTCATTTGAATCAAATGGATACTTTATCTTCCATTTCAGTCCCGACCCTCATTATTTGTGGTGAATTGGATAAGGTTACACCTGTTAGCGAATCACAAATTTTTCACGAGCTAATTCCTAATTCAACATTTGTGATCATTCCAAGGAGTGGTCATTTGTGCTACCAAGAAGATCCAGCAAGTTTTAATTCTGTCGTATACAATTTTATTAGTAACTTGAACGAAGATCTTATTAAACAATAATTTTTTTATGAATAATCCATTTTTCATTAGAACTCTGATAAGATTAAAGCAGAGAAATAGTTGAATTATCGTTCTATTATTCAACAGAGTGAGCGTTGCAGAAGGGTGGTGAATGAAAGTGGTAAAAGAAGAAAAAGAGCGTTATAATGCGAATGCTTTGGTAAGGGGTTTGGAAATCTTAAAACTGTTTAATGAGGATCGCCAAACATTATCTTTAGTGGAAATCTCTAAAGAACTTGATGTTAGCCGTACAGTTCCTTACCGATTATTATATACTCTTCAGTCTCTTGGATATCTCTATCAGGATGAAAATACGAAGCGGTACAATTTAACCCCTAAGGTGTTGGAGTTAGGATTTGCCTACTTAAGTAGTCTAAAACTACCAGAGATTGCTCAACCCTATTTAGAAAAATTAAGGGATGAAACGGGAGCATCCTGTCATTTGTCAATATTAGATGGTCATGAGGTGGTCTATGTCGGGAGTGCACCTGTTAGAGGTGTGTCTGCCATAAATGTTAACATTGGTCTTAGACTTCCTGCTCATGCTACTGCTAATGGAAAATTGCTACTTGCAAATCAGCCTCAGGAAAAATTAAATCAAATTTTATATGGTTCTCAATTGAAACCCTACACAGATAGAACTCAAACCGATATGATTGATCTTCAGCAAGAATTAGATTCCATTCGTCAAAAAGGATATTCAATCACTAAAGGTGAGCTTCATCACGGAATCCAATCAGTAGCGGCACCTATTTTTGAACGTGGTGGTAAAGTGATGGCTGCAATTAATGTGGTTGCAACAGACATAACATTCCATGATGAGTTTATTGAGAATGTGGCTCTTCCTAAAGTCATAGAAACATCGGAAAAATTATCTGGGTTTATGGGTTACTCTACCAAAAATAAAATGTAAAAAAAAGCTTGCTATCGTAAGCTTTTTTTTGTTTTCAAAACCTTTCAATCGTTTTATATATAAAACATTTTTTATTTAATGAAACGAATTCAAGAAATATAGTTGACACAATATTTTAAAAATTTTAAAATTAAATTATATATAAACAATGTTTTGTATACAAAACATAAAAAGAAAGGAGAACGAAGTTTATGATTTTAAATTAGGTATTAAAATTCAAATTGAAAAAGTTAATTGTAAGCGTATTCACACAAAATGAAAGTATGAAGGGAGTTTTTAAATGTTAAACGGGAACAAAAGATGGCTTTATATTGCAGTGCCAATCTTTTTCTTTTGGTTTTTTGGGCAGATTGATAAATTGGGTATCTCGATTATTCAGGCAGATCCAGGCTTCTTAAATGATCTTGGTTTGAACGGACCAGATAAGAATGCAAAAATTGGGTTTATTACATTCATATTTACAGTAGCCTATGCGATTTCCAATATATTTTGGGGAATTATTATTGATAAGTTAGGAGCAAGAAAAACAGCCATCATGGGTCTTGTAATTTGGACAATTACAATGGTGGTGGGTGGTTTATCAACCTCTTATGAGATGTTTATAGTGAGTCGTGTCATTCTTGGTTTTGGTGAAGGAATGATGATTCCCGTATGCGGTAAATTTATTTCGAACTGGTTTAACCAGCGTGAATTGGGACGAGCTCAATCGTCATGGCTTTCTGGAAACTATTTAGGTCCCGCAGTGGGGGCTGTAATACTTACGATTATTATTTCTACTTTCCATTGGCAAGGCGCATTTTTCGTTTTAGCTGCTTTTAACCTACTTATTGTTATACCCATGTTTGTATTTTTGACTCGGGATACTCCTGAAGAACATCCTAGACTTGATAAAAAAGAATTAGATTATATACGCTATAAAGATTCCAATGAAAAAGCTAAACCGAAGCAAAATTTTGCCCAGGACTATCGTTATTGGATTGTTTGGTTTGGAATGCTCATGTCATCGTTTTTGTTCTTTGGAATAAGCATTTGGCTCCCTACGTATTTAATTGAAGCTAAAAACTTTTCGAGGGAAGCGATGACTGGTATCACCTCCTTATCATGGCTCTTTGCTTTGGGATTTGTGTTAGTGTGCGGGTTATTGGCAGATAAAACAAAACGTCCTAGCCTACTTGCCTGCATTTTATTCAGTATGACGGCATTGTTTTTAACTTCAGCGATATTTGCCCCTCATCCAGTTATAGCTGGAGTATGTATGGGATTAGCCATGGGTACGCAAGGGGGAGTTTTTCACTTAAGTAATTTATTCATTGTTAAATACTCAACACCTGAAACAGCTGGACGTGCAGCTGGGTTGATGGGTTTTACTAACATTCTTGGTGGATTCTCTAGCTATATTATGGGATGGATGCGTGATCTTTCTAATGGTGACTTTGGGCCATCCATTGTCATGTTAATCATAGCGGCTGGATTTGGTTTTATTGCGTATTTATTCACATTAAAGAAAGAAGCACAGGAAGTTCGGATCGAAAACATTCCTCCAAAGGAAATAACGATTTAACGAGAGAGGAAATCTTTATAAGTATTGCTAACTTATAAAGGGATAAACCAATTCGTTAATCCATTTGAAATCAAGCTTTTACTTAGCTTAAGATCGTATTGTATATAAAACAAAGTTTTTTCATTTAAAATATTTTGAATATTCCGTATTGACAATTTTCGAACGGAAGCTTAAGATTAACTTGTAAACAAAACATTGTTTTATATATAAAACACAAATGAATTAAAAGGAGTGTTTTTCATGTCAGAAGAAAATTTTTCTTTAGTGGAGTTTGAAAAGAAGTATGTCGCGAGGTTGGGAGACCGGACTTTGGATTGGAATGTATTGAAGTTTCAAGAAGAGATAGATCCTTCATATAGAAGGGCACAGATGAGATATATCGGACGTGGGGCAACGGCGAATAATGACGCGAATGTCATTGCTGCCGAACACTTTACCTTAAGCACAATGGTTTTACCCCCTGGGTGTGTAGGACCTTTGCATTTACATGATGATGTAGAAGAAGTTTTCTTTATCTTAAAAGGAAATGTGAAAGCGCTTATTCAAGAAAGCAGTGACAGTGAAGTTCATGAAATTCCATTAAACGAAAGAGATTGTATCAGCAGTCCTCCAGGAGTTTATCGTGGAATTCGAAATGATGGAGACGAGGAAGCCTTGATGCTGGTTATGTTAGGGGCTGTAAAGCCGAATTTACCAACTTATCCAGAAGGAAGTGCGATGGAAGAGGTTCGCAAACAACGTGCTAAAGATAGAGAATCCATTATTAACGGAAAGTAATTATTGTTTTTTGAAAATTCCCTTTTTATAACGTGGATGATCCTCTTAAATGCACTTGGATCATCCTTGTTAATTTTTTCTATTCATTGGTTATCAGACAGTAATTATGGAGGTGTAAGAATGTTAGGAATTACTCACTTGCGACACATTAGCTTAATTACCCCAGTGTTAAATGAACAGGCTGAATTTTACGAGGAAATTTGGGGTTTAGATAAAGTTTCTCAAGACAATCGTTCTGTTTATTTTAGAGGAGCCGGCCCTGAGCATCACATTTTAAGTTTGCATTCCGGTGAAAAGAGAGGATTACATCATATAGCTTTTGGAATGGTGGATAAGAATGCAGTTGATCAAGCAGCGGAAATCCTTGCCAATGAAGGGGTGACAATAGTTTCACCTCCTGGTTATTTAGATGAGGAAGGAAAAGGCTATGGTTTACGTTTCGTTGATCCTGAGAATCGCTGTATAGAATTATCTGCATGGGTTGAGATTCATACATCGGTATGGAACAAGAAAAATGTAGATCCTGTGAAGCTAAATCATGTGGTAATGAATACAAAAGACTTAGATATGATTACCGATTTTTATACAAACGTGTTGGGTTTTAAGGTCACAGACTGGAGCGAACATCAAATGTCTTTCTTGCGATGTAATAGGAAACATCACTCGATTGCGTTTAATCAGGGATCTCATGCTTCAGTCAATCACATTGCATACGAAGTAGATAGTGTAGATGAAGTTATGAGAGGTATTAGTAATGTTAGAAAAGCAGGGTATGAAGAACTTTGGGGACCTGGAAGACATGGGCCGGGAGACAATATCTTTTGTTACTTCCAAGACCCAGGGAAATTTGTAATGGAGTATACATGTTATTTGGAGACGATTGAAGATGAGTCGGAATGGAGAGCTCGAGTTTGGAAACGTGTACCACACTTAATCGATCAATGGGGAATTGCCGGTCCTCCAACCCCCGAAGCACGGGCAGCAATGAGTGGAGATCCGGATCCGGGATGGGTAAACGTCAAAGCATTGCTATAAGTCGTTTTAAAAAAGGGGTGTGATTATGGATTTAGGTTTGAACGGTAAAGTAGCTGTCATTATGGGAGGGACATCGGGAGTTGGTTTGAAAACAGCAGAGATGTTTCTTCAGGAAGGCGCAAAAGTAGCGATATGTGGAAGAAATACGGAACGGAGAGAACAAGCTCATCATCTTCTTTTAAACTATGGGGTACCAGACTCTTTATATACTGCGACCTGTGATGTAACAAATAAAGATGAAGTTACGGGTTTTATTAATGATTCAGCAGCTCAATTTGGAGGCATTGATATTTTGGTGAATGCAGCTGGACAAAGTGTCATGGGACATTTCTTTGATGTCACAGATGAGCAATGGCAAGAACAAATTCAGTTAAAGTACTTCGCTATTATTTACGCTGTAAGGGCTGTTCATCCATATTTGGTTAAACAGGGTGGCGGAAGAATCATAAATATCAATGCTACCTTAGCCAAGGAGCCGGAAAGACATATGATTGCAACAGCAGCAACGAGAGCAGGGCTGTTAAATTTAAGTAAAACACTATCCCAAGAGCTTGCTTCCGACAATGTTTTAGTTAACTCTGTGAGTTTAGGATTAATCCGTACAGATCAATGGGAAAGAAGAAGAAAAATGAATGCCCCCAACATGAAGGCAGAGGATTATTATGCTGATCTAGCTAAGAAAAGAAATATTCCGTTAGGACGCGTGGGAGAAGCAGAAGAAGTAGCAAGTGTTATTTTATTTTTAGCATCAAGCCAAGCTAGTTATGTATCTGGTTCAACAATTGAAACAGCAGGAGCGCTAGGGAAAGCGCTTTAATTAATAATAAAGGCAGGAATCGACTATGAGCCAACAAGATCAAATGGAATTTACTACGGCAGATGCCCTTGTACAAGAACTTGTCCATGCAGGTGTTGATACAGCGTTCGGAATTGTAAGTATTCACAATATGCCAATTTATGATGCCATTCTTCGCGAGGGAAGCATTCATTTAGTTTGTGCTCGTGGAGAAAGCGGAGCGGCTAATATGGCTGATGGGTATGCTAGAGCAACAGGGAAATTAGGTGTAGTTATTACGAGCACGGGAACTGGTGCCGGCAATGCTGCGGGCGCTTTAATAGAAGCATGGGCTGCCGGTGCTCCTGTTCTACATTTAACAGGGGAGGTTGCTTCAAATTACTTAGGTACTGGCAGAGGTTATATTCATGAGTGTAAAGACCAGTTGTCGATGATGGAAGGGGCAAGTAAAAAAGCGATGCGTTTAAGGAAGCCGGAGCAAACAGCTGCCGTTGTGAGACAAGCCATTGAAACTGCGTTTGCTGCACCATCGGGACCGGTGACACTTGAAATCCCCATTGATTTTCAATCTGCGATTATACCTAATCATTCTCTTGAAGAAATAAAGTTAGTCACTCCAGAAACAAATACAATTCCTTATTTTCCTGAAGAGACATTAACCAGGATCCGTCAAGCTAAGAGGCCAGTCGTTTGGGCAGGAGGCGGTGTCATTTCTTCCGGAGCCTCCGGGGAAGTCCAGCAATTGGCAGAGTTAATGGGAGCGGCAGTGATTACAAGCCAGTCAGGGAAGGGCAGTATTCCAGAAGACCATCCCCAATGTATCGGTCACTTTGCGGCAAACGAACCAACGAAAAAATTGTTGGAGAAATCTGATTTACTCATTAGCATCGGTGTTAGATTCCGTGGAAATGAAACATCCAACTGGAAAGTCTCTGTTCCGGAAGACCATATTTCAATTGATGCGGATTGGCAGGCAATAAACCGTAACTACAGAGCTTCCTATGGTCTCGTTGGAGATGCCAAAGTTGTGTTAACAACATTAATTAAAGACTTATCACAAAAATCAATTGATCCAAAACCAGCTTATCTCGATGAAGTACACTCAGTACGTCAAGAATTGCGTACACAGCTTAGGGCAACACTTGGGCCTTATGAACAAATCCTTGATGGAATGCGTAAAGTTCTTCCGAAAAACGCAATTCTAGTTCGTGATGTCACTGTACAGGCAAATGTATGGGGAAGCCGTTTGTTTGAAATTTATGAACCACGGACATCCATTCACGCGTCAGGAGGAGGGATAGGTCAAGGATTGCCGACAGCAATCGGCGCACAAATGGGCTGCAAGGATCGCCGGGTAGTGTTGATGGCAGGAGATGGTGGATTCATGGTCAATGTCGGCGAAATGATAACGGCTGCCGAGGAAAATCTTCCGATGATTGTCATTTTATTCGATGATGCCGGGTATGGTGTGCTCCGAAATATCCAAGATGCCGCTTATGGGCGTCAAGTCGCGGTCGATTTATTAAGCCCTGATTTTGTGCAACTAGGGAAATCAATGGGATATGAAGCCAACCGCATTGGTTCATCAGATGAATTTGTATTAGAGCTGGAAAAGGCAATGAATAGTCAAAAACCAACAATGATTGTTGTTGACATGGAAGCGATAGGTCCGATGGCGAAACCATTTGGAGGACCTCCTGGTGCAGCAGAATCATTCAAACCTAAAAAAATGTAAGGAGGGATTAGGGTGATCTCAACGCATCCATTTGTCTCAGGAAAATATTTCATTGGCGGAGAGTGGATCCAGGCTGAAAAAACGGCAAAGGTGATCAATCCGGCAAATGTGAACGAAGTGGTAGGAGAAGTAGCTTTATGCTCAAAGACACAAGTGGATGAAGCAATTAAAACAGCTGCTAAAGCCTATGAAAACTGGTCACAAAGCGAAGCGGAAGATAGGGCGAGACGTATGCAAAAGGCCGCGGAAGAGTTAAAAAATATAGTTGAAGAGAATGTATCTTTGTTAGTTCGCGAGAATGGAAAAGTATTAGTTGAAGCCAAAAAAGATTTACTTCGATGTGTAGATATTATGAACCAAGCCGCAGAAGAATTATTGGAATGGTGGAAACCTGAAACGTTACCAGGAAACCAAAAAGTACAAATCCGCAAGCGCCCTAGAGGAGTAACGGCTGTTATTTCACCGTGGAACTCGCCAATGATTCTTACATTCAAACGGGTTATCCCAGCTATTTTGGCAGGTAATACAGTCGTAGTGAAGCCGGCGACAAATTGCCCATTAACCATCATGACGTTTTTAAATGTGGTCTCTTCTTATTTTCCTGACGGGGTCATTAATATTGTGACGGGTTCCGGTAGTGTCATAGGTGAAGCGATTTGTACTGACTCTCGAGTGCGAACGATTGCTTTCGTTGGAAGTACGGAAACAGGAAAAGACATTATGAGAGCGGCTTCTGGCTCAGTGAAAAATCTCTACATGGAACTTGGAGGAAATGATGCAGCCATCATTCTTTCCGACGCTAATTTGGATGATGAAGCCATAAAGAGGCTTCGTATCGGGATACTTCGTGCTTCAGGTCAAGTATGTTCAGCAATCAAACGGGTTTATGTCCATGAATCACGGTATGAAGAAGTAGTGGATAAGTTAAAGAAAGAATTTCAACGCATTGTAGTAGGAAACGGGATTCAACCGGACGTTGATATGGGCCCGCTTAATAATAAATCCCAATTCGAATATGTAAAAGGACTGGTAGAGAGGGCCGTTGAATCAGGAGCAACTATCATCACAGCTGGTCTTCAGCTAGATCCGGATTCTTGGGAACAGGGCTACTTTATATTACCGTCGATTATTACAGGTGTTGATCATAATAGTGAAATCGTTCGTGTAGAACAATTTGGTCCTGTTATCCCTGTATTACCTTTTTCGGAAGTAAAAGAAGCGGTTCAGCTTGCGAATGACAGTGAATTTGGTCTAAGAGCTTCTGTTTGGACAGAAAATGAACCTCTTGCAATGCAATTAGCTGATCAATTAGAAGCGGGGGCCGTTTTCCATAATAACCACACAGTCTTTCGCGACCTCCATCTTGATTTTCCTGGGGTAAAAGAAAGTGGACTCTCCCGTGAAACGAGACATTGCGGACTGGAGTTTTTTGCAGATTCTTATGGGTTGGCCGACTAGAAGGGGGATATTAGATGAAGTTAGCGTTAATCGGCGGTGGAAATATCGGTAGATTCCTACTTCAATGTATTAATATGAAAGGTCTTCTTCCCGGTATGAAGATAGTTGGTATTTACACACGCAATGAACAATCAGCAAAACAGCTGGCTTTCGATTTCGATACAGAATACTTTCCCGATATCCAATCTCTTATCCGATCAGATGTAGATGTCGTCATTGAAGCAGCTACCATTCAAGTGGTAAAAGACTTTTCCGTAGCTATTTTAGAAAGCCGCAAAGATTTAGTACTAAGCAGCGTCGGAGCTTTATCTGATTTGAATTTTTATCAAGAATTAGAAAGGATCTGCCAAGCTAACGGCACGAAAATCCACTTGCCATCAGGAGCGATTGGGGGGCTTGATGTTTTAAAAGCGGCGAAATCCATAGGAGAGCTGGATTCTGTGACCATCATCACTAGAAAGCCTCCAAATGCTTTGCCTGGAGCCCCCGTTGATAAAGTGCAAGTGCTGTTTGATGGTCCAGCCTCAGAAGCGATTCAACTGTTTCCCAAAAATATAAATGTTTCTATCATTTTGTCACTAGCAGGATTAGGTCCTGATAAAACAGGAGTAAAAATCATTTCTGATCCATCTATAGAGAAAAACAACCATCAAATAGAGGCGACAGGTTCCTTTGGAAAATTATCGCTTCAAGTGGAAAATGACCCTATGCCCAATAATCCGAAAACGAGCTATTTGGCCGCATTAAGCGTGCTGTCTGCTTTAAAAAATAGAGGGTCAATCATTCAAGTCGGCTGAAAATTGAAGGAATGCACAGGTTTTTGAGGATTCAAGAGATGCCTTGAAGAAAAGAGCAGGAAAACCATGCATGAAGGAAGTCACCACATATCTAGAAGAAGGGAGAATTGGCAGATGATCAAAACAAGTGAAAATTTAGAAGAAATGTCTCTTAGAGAAAAAATTGAATTTCTAAACGAAACGGTCCAGCCTGAAGAAGGAGTCATTCCTTCCTATATTTTAGGGGATCCAACGATTTATGAACTAGAACATAAAAAGGTTTTCTTAAAAACATGGGTATTTGTCGGCCATGAATCAGAAATACCAAATAAAAGTGATTTTATGACAAGGGATTTAGCGGGATATTCGGTTATTATCTCAAGGGGTTCGGATGATGTCATTAGAGGATTTTATAATATGTGTACCCATCGCGGGATGAAACTTTGTCGTGCAGATAAAGGAAACAAATCATCCTTTACTTGTCCTTATCATGGTTTTAATTTCAAAAACAACGGTGATCTCGTTGGGGTGCCATTGCAAAAGAATATTTACGGCGACAGGCTAGATAAATCTAAAATGGGGTTACACAACATTAGAATTGAATCATATAAAGGCCTTTTATTTGGAACATGGAATGAAGAAGCAGAACCTTTATCTGAATTTCTAGGTGAATTCAAATGGTATTTAGATATTTTAATCGGCAGAGCGAAAATGGAGGTAATGGGTCCCCCACAACGATTCATTGTACAATCTAATTGGAAAATTGGATCAGACAACTTCGTCGGTGATTCTTATCATACGATGGTTACCCACGGTTCTATCGCAAAATTGGGAATGGTACCAAATGCTACATATTCCAAAAAAGGCTACCAAATTCATACAAACAATGGACATGGTTTAAATCTAGGGACACCTAATCCTGATTTTGCCTTTCCGGAAGAGCTTAAATCAGAATATATATCTAATCTATCTGGGGAACAGTTCGAAGTATTGTCTAATCTTAAAAATATGATTGGTAATATCTTTCCAAATCTATCATTTTTAATTTCTCATACAAAAGTAAAAAATCAATTAATTTCTAATACGACCATTCGACTGTGGAGACCTGTTGATGTGAATAAAATGGAGGTTATTACCTGGTTCTTAGTTGAGAAACATGCCTCAGAGGATTGGAAAAAACGATCAAGGGACTCCTATATTTTAACCTTCAGTCCATCGGGCATCTTTGAACAAGATGATACAGAGGTTTTTACCGACATTACAGCCGCAGCCTCCGGGCCGATGCCAATGTTAAAACAGCTGACTTATAATTACACGATGGGTTTACACCGTGAACCGGTCTCTGATTTTGTAGGTCCTGGTGTTGTCTATAATGATAAATTTTCAGAAGCGAATCAAAGAAACTTTTACCGATATTGGCTTGATTTAATGAATAGCTAAAGTTCTTACAAAATGTGAAACGATCATACTATTGTAGATTGGTTTTCTATGAATTAGTTAAGTATAGATTGGAGGAGTATTTTATGAATTCGGAGAGGATGTTAGCAAACTACGAATTTGAACAATGGCTTTACAGGGAAGCGAAGCTGCTCGATGAAATAGACTTTGATGGTTGGTTTAGTCTTATGCATCCTGACTTGTTATATCAAATGCCCGTTCGTGTTAATAAAGAGGGTACTGAACGACCAGACTATGCAATTGATATGTTTGCTTTTAATGATGACATTGAATTATTGAAAATTCGTGTGGATCGCTTAAAAACGGACTATGCTTGGGCTGAAATTCCGCCATCGCGTACAAGGCGTTTTGTAAGTAATGTTCGCCTTGAAGAGTACATTCCTAATGAAAAAGCAGTAGTCCATAGTTATTTACTCATCTACCGCAGTCGAAGCACGGATATTCATTACGATTTAATATCTGGGGAAAGACAAGATGAATTCACATACGAAGACGGAGAATGGAAGCTATCTAAACGCTTTTTCCTCGTCGATCAGACTACTTTGAATACACGTAATCTAGCTATATTTGTGTAAGGCAAGAGTGGAGGGAGAGCAAAGATGATTCAACTTAAGGAAAAATCAATCTATATAACCGGAGGGGCTTCGGGGATTGGGAAAGCTGTCACCGAGGCATTTATTGAAGAAGGGGCAGTCGTCACCATTCTCGATAAATCCGTTGAAGGGCTAAATCAATTAAAAAAGCGGTTTGGTGAAGCTGTCCAATGCATTGAAGGAGATGTAACGGTATATAACGATCATGTAAGAGCCGTAAGTGCAGCCACCGAAACATTTGGGAAATTGGATGTGTTTGTTGCCAATGCAGGGGTGTTTGATGGTTTTGCCAAATTCAAAGATGTTACTCCTGATGCAATGTCGGCAGCTTATGATCTATTGTTCGATATTAATGTAAAAGGCTATTTCAATGGAGCAAAAGCTACTGTAAATGAATTGGAACGAACAGGGGGAAATATGATTTTCACTGTTTCTAGTGCAGGATTTTACCCGGATGGCGGCGGTGTATGGTACACAGCAAGTAAACATGCTCAAATTGGTTTAATGCGCCAACTCGCTTTCGAATTTGCGCCTGATGTAAGGGTTAATGCCGTTGCTCCAGGAGGTACATTGACAGCCCTTCATGTGATACCACCTCTTCAACCTTTTGTAAAGTCAGTTGATAATGAAACGAAAGAGAAAAGCATTAAAACACGGAACCCACTTCAAATAGCGATGACCTCCGAAGATCACGTGGCAGCTTATCTGCTGCTGGCATCCAATAATTCACGGGCTATCACCGGTGAAGTAATCTCAAGTGATGGAGGATTATCTGTACGAGGACTAGGCTGATTTCTGATGGGTATTGGACTTAACGAAGTTAGAAACGGATGAATAATGGAGGAGATTAAATGAAAGAATCTTCGACAGGAATAAAGCCATTGATGGGAAATAATATAGTCAATCAAATTGCATTTGTTGTACGTAATATAGAGGAAACTTCTGAAGCGTTTGCTAAACTCCTCGGTATACCTACACCAGATTGGTTTTTAACTGGGAATCGTGATGTTTCTAAAGTGATTTTTCGTGGGAAGCCCACTGATGCTCGAAGTAAATTAGTATTTTTAAATACACCGACAGTTCAAATCGAGTTGATCGAGCCGGATGAAGAGCCAAGTACAATAAGGGAATTTTTGGATAACGTGGGTGAAGGAATTCACCATATTGCCTTTGATGTAGATTCCATAAAAGGTAAGCTACCTTGTTTAGAGGAGAAGGGATATCGCTTATTACAAAGTGGAGAGTTCACTTCTAGTGACGGCAGATATGTCTATATTGATACTTTAAGTGATCATAAAACTCTTGTTGAGTTATTAGAAAGTACTGAACCAAGAGATACTTCTCCAAGCATAGATACTTTCAGGCCATTGCTTGGAACAAATAAAGTAGAGCAGATTGCAATTGTTGTAAAAGATATTGAAGAAGTCGCAGAAGCATACTGTAACTTACTAGGAGTGGAAAGACCTTCCGTTATTCAATCTGGACCAAGTGAACGTACCGAAGTTGTTTTTGAAGGGAAATCAACAGAAGGCAAATCTAAATATATGTTTATTAACACGCCATTAATCCAATTTGAATTCATAGAGCCAGGAGACTCTCCAAGCACGTGGAAAAAGCATCTTGAGACATACGGTGAAGGAGTTCATCATATTTCATTCGTGGTGAAAAACATTGATGAAAAAATTAAGCTTCTAAAGGATATGGGCTATCCTGTTATCCAGGTAGGTAACTTTTGGAATGGAAAAGGTAGATATGCTTACATGGATACAACATCTACATTTAAAGTCATTATTGAATTGCTAGAGAGATTTGATTCTTAATTCATGGCTTTTTCTTAACAGGGATGCTTTAGAGAATTTATTCGGAAAAATTCAAGTGGTTATGAAGAAAACATCCCCTGAACCTTGATATTTACGGAAAACAACCATTGAGGAAACAACCTAAATTAAATGAGGGTAAATGATCATTTTCAGGATATCTTCTTTGTCGACTTGATTTTATAAATGAAAAGTTCGAAATAATTATCGGAATGTTCAGTGTTTTATCTGGGAGCTAGAGTTATACGGCAGACTCTAATAATGATTGGCAAAAGATTGGTTAAGGAGAGAGGAATGCATGTCTGAATATCGAGAAAAGTCGCTTGACTTGCACCGTAAAAACAAAGGGAAGATAGGGTTTATATCCAAAGTTCCTGTCCAAACAGATGAAGATTTAAGTTTAGCTTATTCTCCAGGAGTCGCAGATCCTTGTATTGAAATAGTTAAGGATCAAGGCGCAGTTTACGACTATACAATAAAAGGAAATTTAGTTGCTGTTATTTCTGATGGCACAGCAGTACTCGGTCTAGGTAATATCGGTCCAAAAGCAGCTATGCCTGTTATGGAAGGAAAAGCTATATTATTTAAATCATTTGCAGATGTGGATGCCTTTCCTATTTGTCTTGATACCACTGATGTAAATAAGATTGTGGAAACAGTAAAGTTGCTAGAACCGACATTTGGAGGGGTTAATCTTGAAGATATTGCAGCCCCACGCTGTTTTGAAATTGAAAAACGTTTAAAAAGTGAATGCCGTATTCCTGTATTTCATGATGATCAGCACGGAACAGCTATTGTAACGACTGCAGCCCTGGTTAATGCTTTAAAGCTGGTCAATAAATCGATGAATCAAATTCGTGTTGTTATCAATGGAGCAGGTGCTGCAGGAATTGCAATAGTTAAACTATTAGTCAACCTCGGGGTTCAGGATATATTATTATGCGATTCAAAAGGAATTATTTACGAAGGAAGAGCGAACGGAATGAATCCTATGAAAGTTGAGGTGGCCAAAATAACCAATAAAAGAAGCCGATCCGGTATGTTAATGGATGCGATCGATGGCGCCGATGTATTTATAGGGGTTTCCACTGCTGGAGCTCTAACGACTGAAATGGTGAAAACGATGAATGAAGATGGGATTATTTTTGCAATGGCCAATCCGTTGCCAGAAATCATGCCTGCGGATGCAAAAAGTGCTGGAGCCAAAATAGTTGGAACTGGTCGTTCGGACTTCCCCAACCAAGTAAATAACGTGCTAGCCTTTCCGGGGATATTCCGAGGGGCGTTGGATGTCCAAGCAAGTGAAATTAATGAAGAAATGAAAATTGCCGCTGTTTATGCTATTGCGGATATGATTTCTCCAACGGAATTACATTCGGATTATATTATCCCGCATCCATTAGATTCAAGAGTTGCTATAAATGTTGCAGCTGCTGTAGCAAAAGCAGCTAGGGATTCAGGGGTAGCCAAGTTTAATAGAAAATTAGAAACATATATACAGTCATAACATAGGGAGGTAACAATCAATGATTAATCAGCTTTCATGGAAAGTTGGAGGGCAGCAAGGAGAAGGGATTGAAAGCACCGGAGAGATATTTTCCATGACATTAAATCGTTTAGGGTATTATTTATACGGTTATCGCCATTTCTCATCTCGAATAAAAGGGGGGCACACCAACAACAAAATTCGGGTCAGTATAAATCAGGTACGTTCAGTAGCCGATGATCTGGATATATTAGTTGCTTTTGACCAAGAAACAATTGATGTAAATTATAGAGAATTACATGATGGCGGCATCATAATTGCGGACGCCAAGTTTTCACCTATAAAACCAGAAGATACTAAAGCAGAGTTATATTCAGTTCCATTCCAAGGTATTGCTACAGAGCTTGGTACTTCACTTATGAAAAATATGGTGGCTGTTGGGGCATCATGTGCAGTCATTAATTTAGACGTCCGAGTATTTAATAACGTTGTGGAAGAAATCTTTGGACGAAAAGGAGTAGCAGTAGTCCAGAAAAACATGGAAGCCATTAAACAAGGTTATGATTATATGCTTGAAAGGCTTGGTAACAAAGCAGGCGCAATGGAACTTGCAGTAGCTGACGGCCAGAAGAGGATGTTTATGATTGGAAATGATGCCATTGCCTTAGGAGCTCTTGCAGGTGGTGTTCGTTTAATGTCGGCGTATCCGATTACTCCCGCATCAGAAATAATGGAATATTTAATCAAGAATCTTCCTAAGGTGGGGGGAACTGTCATTCAAACAGAAGATGAAATTGCAGCAGCAACGATGGCCATCGGAGCAAACTACGCTGGTACCCGATCTTTTACTGCCTCTGCCGGACCTGGTCTCTCTTTAATGATGGAAGCCATCGGACTGTCCGGTATGACAGAAACACCTCTAGTCATTGTCGATACGCAACGCGGTGGTCCTTCTACAGGATTGCCTACTAAACAAGAACAATCTGATTTAATGGCCATGATTTATGGTTCCCACGGAGAAATTCCGAAAATCGTCCTAGCGCCAAGCACTGTGCAAGAGGCATTTTATGATACAGTTGAAGCTTTTAACCTAGCTGAAGAATACCAGTGTCCGGTCATTGTTTTATCTGATTTACAGTTGTCACTCGGCAAACAAACGGTAGAGCCACTCGATTTTAGTCAAGTGGAAATCAGGCGCGGCAAGCTTCAACAAGGAGATCTTCCAGGGGTAGATGGAAAAGAATACTTTAAACGTTATGAAGTGACAGAAGATGGTGTATCACCTCGAGTCATTCCTGGAATGAAAAATGGCATTCATCATGTTACTGGGGTCGAGCATGATGAAACAGGAAAACCTTCAGAAGCACCAGCCAACCGATTGGCCCAAATGAATAAGCGGATGAGGAAAACAACGAGCATTAACTTTAAGAACCCTGTATATAAAAATGAGAAGCACGAAAAGGCAGACCTATTGTTAGTTGGATTCAATTCAACACGGGGAGCAATAGAAGAAGCTATTATTCGCCTTGAACGAGAAGGCCGAAAAGTAAACCATGCGCAGATTCGTTTAATCCATCCCTTTCCGACAGAGGAACTTTCACCTCTCATTGAGTCGGCAGAACAAGTACTGGTGGTAGAAAATAATGCAACAGGACAGCTAACAAATATTATCAAAATGAATGTTGGATATGCTTATAAAATAAATAGTTTATTAAAATATGATGGCAATCCATTTCTGCCTCATCATGTTCAAAAAAGAAGTGAGGAGATGTTAATCTGTGACAACATTAATGACAAAGCCTACGTTTAAAGATTTTCGAAATAATGTCAAGCCAAACTGGTGTCCTGGTTGTGGGGATTTCTCTGTGCAAGCAGCCATTCAACGTGCAGTGGCTAACGTTGGGATAACTCCTGAGCAATTAGCCGTCATCTCAGGAATTGGATGTTCTGGACGAATATCAGGCTACATAAAGTCATACGGTCTACATGGGATTCATGGACGTGCATTGCCAATAGCCCAGGGAGTAAAGATGGCTAATAAAGAGCTTACTGTCATTGCATCAGGAGGGGATGGAGATGGCTTTGCCATAGGCATGGGACATACTATCCATGCAATGCGTAGAAATATCGATTTAACTTACATTGTGATGGACAACCAGATCTACGGCTTAACAAAAGGCCAAACCTCCCCACGCTCAGCTACAGGGTTTAAGACAGCGTCAACACCAAAAGGAGCAATCGAAAGCCCCATATCTCCAATGCAGCTTGCTATAACAAGTGGTGCCACCTTTGTAGCGCAAAGTTTTTCAAGAGATTTAAAAGAGCTCACGTCAATTATTGAAGCAGGGATTCAACACAATGGCTTTTCAGTTATCAATGTATTTAGTCCTTGTGTTACCTACAACAAAGTAAATACTTATGATTGGTTCAAAGAAAATCTAACAAGTTTGTCAGAATTGGAGTCTTATGATTCATCAGACCGTGAACTTGCTATGAGCACTTTAATGAGGCATAACGATTTGGTCACAGGTATCGTTTACAAGGATACCCAAAAAGCTTCCTATCAAGATTTGGTTTCTGGTTATTCAAAAGAACCATTAAGTAGTCATAAGTTAACCTTAGACGTGGATCTGATTGACAACCTTGTAAAGGAGTTTATGTAAGAATATAGTCCATCACTTGGTGTCAGTATGTTTATAAAAGCCGTTATCTCAGAGTCTGAATCGACTAGAAAACTACAGAGATTTGTCAGATGGCGACATTTAAAAAAAGTGATTTAGAGAATAGAAATTAATAAAGGAATCTCTAAGAATGTAACTAGCATTCTATTATTAACAATGGTGCAGGTTGGAGAAGATATCTTTACCTTTAGATGGTAATCAAAACAGGGGGAGTTACATGTTAAAGAAAAATAGTATCGTCATTATTTTTTGCACTATATTAGTAGTTTTAGCTGGTTGTAATAAAACAAATAATCAAACCACTACTGGAACTAATGCTGATCAAGTTACAGAAATCACTTTTACAGAGCCTGCTCGGATTTTATCGCTAGCCCCTTTTTATGTAGCTATTGAGCAAGGATTTTTTAAGAAAGAAGGTATTGAAGCTAGTATTTCTTCAGGAGGAGGAGGATCCCAAGTAATTGCATCGCTATTATCAGGACAGGCCCAGTTTGCAATATCCGGTCCCCGAAGTATGTTTGTACCGCTTGAATCCGGAGAAGATTTAGTGGCAATACAATCCTTAAACTCAGCTTTAACATTTGAGATAGCCCTATCTAACCAGTACTTGAAGAAAAATAAACTATCGGTTGACTCACCGTTAGAGGACCGAGTTGCTGCATTAAGTGGTGCAACGATTGGAACCAATCTTGTGGGAGACTCTGGAGATATTTACATGCGATACTTAATGAAACTTCATGGACAAGATCCCTCAACACTAAAAACCGTTAAATTAACTGGCGGTGGTCCTAAAATTGGTGGTATGAAGGAAGGAATTGTTGATGGTGGTATCAGTTCACCCCCCTTTTCATTACAAGTTCAAGAACAAGGTGTTGGGGATTTATTTATTAAATCGAGCGAAGAATCCACTTATTCGAATATGGTTTGGGAAGTGGTTTTTGCAGACAGAGAATACTTGGAAAATAATCCAAACATGGCTGTAAAGGTGGTACGAGCAATTGGTAAAGGAATTGAATTCACTAGAGAAAACCCGAAAGAATCTGCAGAGTCAATCGTGTCATATTTTGATGGGGTTGATGTAAAGGTACTAGAAGAATCCTTAATTGGAATGAAAGATACCTTTCAAGGATATGGTGAAATGAATAAAGAAGCTTGGGATCATGCACAAGATCCAATAGTGGAATTTTCTGAGTTGTCTGGAATCAAAACGAAGCATGATACTAAACCAGGGGGAATTTGGACTAACGAGTATATTGAAGAAGCCTTTTGATAGCTTTTTTAAGATACTAAGTCAATAGAAAAGGGTGAATGCAATGAATGAAACACAACTAGAAAATAACTATAAGTTAACATCAAAATATTTAGATGTTACCTATATAAACAATAAAACCGGAACTGAAGTAGTAGCACTTCAGAATATTAATTTAGATATCAATGAAGGCGAATTTATTTGCATCGTAGGTCCAAGTGGATGTGGAAAAACCACTTTTCTTAATACTGTTGCTGGGCTCCTTAAGCCAAGTGGAGGTGAAATTTTACTAGATAACGAAAAGGTGGAGGGCCCTGGGGATGATAGAGCAATGGTTTTTCAGACTCCAAGTCTTTTTCCATGGCGGACAGTAATGGATAATGTAATGTTTGGGATTGAAATTCAAAAACGAGTCTCAACCGAAACAAAGAAACAGGCTCAAGAATATATCAATATGGTCGGACTAAATGGCTATGAACGTCATTACCCTCATGAATTATCAGGAGGAATGCAGCAAAGGGTAAATCTTGCACGTGCTTTAACGGTTGATCCTTCTCTGTTATTACTGGATGAGCCATTTTCGGCATTAGATGCCCAAACTAGAGAGTTTATGCAGAAAGAATTACTTCGAATTTGGAGTGAAACCCAAAAGACAAGTATATTTATCACACATCAAATTGATGAAGCAGTCTATCTAGCTGATCGGGTGTTTGTATTTGGTGCGAGACCTGGGAGAGTTGTAGACATTGTAGATGTTAATATTCCCCGACCAAGAGATCTAAATATAAAGCGTGATCCCGTGTTTTTACAGCTTATAGATCATATCTGGTCCATTATCGAAAAGGAATCGACAAAGCAAGGGTTCGAATAGAAAGTAGAATTATAAAAATTGAGAGGATAATCTTATGCAAACAAATGAAGTTGTCCAACATACATCCAAAGTGTCAAAAGGAAAACTTAAAGCATTAGGAAATAGTAAAAAAGGGTTAATTCTCAGTATATTATCTGTTATCTTATTTATTATTGGATGGGAAGTAGTCTCCCGAAATGAATGGGTTGACCCGTTATTTATTAGTTCTCCCCTGGCAATTATTCAGGCAGCAGTGGTCATGGTCCAGGAGCCTATATTTTGGAGTAACATGAGCATTAGTGGGTATGAGTTTGGGGTTGGATTTCTTTTAGCATTGGTCATTGGGATTCCAGTGGGGGTGTTCTCTGGTTGGAATAATATCTTTTATGCCATTGTAAACCCATTTATTTCTGGGTTATATGTAACGCCTAAAGTAACCCTGTTACCTGTCATTATTATTGCTTTTGGGATTGGCCCTGAATCTAAAATTGTCATTGTGTTCCTAATGGCGTTCTTCCCAATTGTTATGAGTGCCCAAAAAGCAATGAATACGATCGATCAGAATTTAATTAAAGCAGCCCGTACTTTTACAGCTAGCGAGTTTCAAATTTTTAAAACGATTGCTCTTCCATCAACAGTTCCTTTTTTATTAACTGGTATTCGACTAGGAATAGGACAGGGATTAATAGCTGTAGTAGTTGGTGAGTTGTTCGCTTCCTCTGCGGGTATAGGTTTTCAATTAACGAATGACGGTCAAAATTTACAAACAGATCGAATGTTTGTAGGTGTGTTAGTCATCACTTTAACAGGAATTATTCTCACAACATTGTTAGGAATGGTGGAAAAGCACTTTTCTTCATGGAAGCCTGATAAAAGTTAATTTAGGTAGTCAAGTCCATAATCTTGTGTGAATAAAAAATACAATGTTTTCAACATTAATATGAAAAGTTACTTTATATAGTTTTGGGGTAGGAGGACGAGATGGTCCTGTTATTGTTGGAAAGTACCGTGAAAAGGAGAAAAGTCTTATTTACTAAGGACATATTGATGTAGTAAGTCTTGAACCATTGAGAAAGGATTTTAAAGCTTATTGATATTATTCTACTACCCCTGCCTGATTAATCTTTACATTAACATCTACATCAATTGGAGATTCTGGGTATAATTCATCCCATTTTGTAATATCCCAGTTTCTCGTTTGATTTTTTACATGGTTCCCAATTCCGAGAGGATCAATTTGTTGGCTTTGAAAACTCTTTATCATATTAGTTGCTCTGTTACGAATTATCTTTTCCATTTTCTTTTCAATTTTACGAGTAGCTTTCTTTGTAATACGACCGTTAGAATACTCTCTAATAACAGCATTTATATTTAAGATAATTTTTATTTTAGGATCCGACATCGGTGTCCCTATTTTATAGTTTCTTTTTGTAGAGATACTGTGGACTGAAGCACGTGCACCTTCTTCCTCTAGTTCAATTGCTAAAGAAACATCCTTAGTAGATCTTTCTAACAGCATTTTAAAAATAGAGCAATCTTCTGCATGGATAAGGTCAATATATTTGTCCTCTTTAAATAATGCAATACCTTCGATACTAGCTACCTTTCCTTGTAATTTTATATACGGCAAAAAAGGATCTATTCCATCAGAATAAAGTGATTTTATAAATTGGTGTAGGTTGGTTTTGGGCAGCATTCCATTTTCAACGTTATGTTCAATCATTTTTGATAAAAACATTCCATTATCAATAGTCCCATATTGAATATTCAATTGCTTTTTAAGCTCACCTTCAGCTATGACTAGATACAACCTTGATCCGATATGAGGATCGCGTTCAAAAATGTCAATAATATTTGTTAAGCCTTCTTTAGCTAATTCTGTACTATACAATGTAACTTCCAATTTTCCACTAACAAATGGTTTTGCAGATTGTCTAGTTAGTTTATCGCTTATATCTTTAGTTAGTTTTGCAGTGGCTGAAAACGTTTTATTGGTTACAGAAGAATCTGACTGATACTGTGGAACAACGGCAGTCGCTTCAATTAAATCGTCACCTATAAGGTCGTAACCTACAGCAGTAGTTAACTCAACATCATCTAAAATTTGTTGGTCGATGCAGCCTGATAATAAAAAATGTACGATAAACAAGGAGATCATTAGTAATGAATTTCTCTTCATGAATTTCTCCCCTTAATTTTTGAGATAATTAAATAAAGAAAAAATAACAATGGAATGTATATAAAAGATATGACAAAACCAAAATTAGATACCCATGTGTTTAGGATCTCCATTCGTTCCCGCCCCTTTAAGAAAAACGATAACCCTAAAACGAATAGTAGAAGGTAGTATAAAGCCTTTCGCTGATTAACGTTAAAAATGAGCTTAATTCCTCTAGAAGATGCCCAAAACAATAGGCAGATATTAGGTAAAATCATTAAGACCCAAGATGTGATCCCAATGTATTCAAATCTTTCAACGAATGGCATCTCCACTATTTTCCACAAAGTCAAGGTTGGCCAAACCTGATTTATTACTTGTTTCTCACTAAAATAGCCTAGTGAAATGATCGTTATAAAGAGGTAGATTAAGGTTGTTAGCCCAACCCCTATATGTGCCCATTTTTGTGATTTTGCTCCTTCTTTAATATAGGGATAATACATAAGTATGCTGGAAAAGCCCAGATAGCTTAAGACCATCTCAAAAGTACCAATCCCGATATCCTTTATATCATGATTCCAGATTGGTAATAATGATTTGAAATCGGAATACTCTACAGGAAAGAAGAATGTGAGAAATAAGTAAAAAGGAATGAGAACCCCAAAAAAACATATTCCGGTAACAATACGAAAGCCACCGGTTATTGTATAAAATACTAGTACAAGGAATACAAAAACAAACCAAAATGGACTTATCTTTGGAAACATCCAGACTTGCACAACTTCAAAGTAAGAATATAATACGGTGACTCCGATAAGTAGAAAGTAAATCGCCCATATAGCACTTAATAATCCCCCAAACCATTTCCCGAATATATATTTATGAATATGAATTAAGTCCATTTTGGAACGATTACATATCTGATATATGATCCAAATGACAATGTGGACACCAATTCCTGCAAGTATGACTGTCATCCAACTATCATTCCCTGCAACCTTAATGAGAGAAGCTTGAAATCCAAAAATCCCAACACCAATTTGGACAGAATTGACAAGAAACAATACATGGAATGGAGTAATTTGAAATCTTTCATTGACAATCTTTTGCAATGTAATTCTCCTAAGTTTAAAGTTCGTCTATATCTTTTAGCTTTTCTATATGACTTGGATTAAAACGAACCTTTTCTTTTGATCGAACCTCTAAAGGTCTTTTGGCTTGAAATTTAAAAGGTAACCGAATAAAGGCATCGGTAAAATCACTAATCCTAAGTGGATAAAGTGGTTCAAGAAATGGTCGTCCTAATGAAGTTAAACGTAATAAGTGGATAAGCAGGAAGCAAAAACATATTACTAATCCTAACAGACCCCAAATATGTGCCATTAATAAAATCGGAAAACGAATTAATCGAATGGTATTACCCATTTGATAAACTGGGGTTGTAAAGGATGCTAGTGCTGCTAGTGCAACAATTATAAGAAGTACGTTACTAGTAAGACCCGCCTCAACAGATGCTGTACCTATGACGATACCACCGACGATCCCGATTGTTTGACCTACCTTTGTAGGAAGTCTTGCTCCAGCCTCCCGAAGTAATTCGATAGCCAATTCAAGAATGACTGCTTCCAATATTGGTGGGAGAGGTATCGTCCTTCTTGAAGTAACTAATGTACTAACCAGATCCTGGGGAATTAATACATAATGATAGGTTAATACCGCAACATACAAGGGAGTTACTAAAATAGAGAACAATACGGCAAATAAACGGACCAATCGAAAAAAGGATGCAGTAATCCAATTTAGAAAGTAATCTTCAAATGCGGAAAAAAACTCTATAAAGGTTGTTGGTCCAATAAGTCCATGTGGAGCTCCATTAACCAGGACTGCAACTTTTCCTTCCGATAATATTGCAGCTATTCGATCGGGTCTTTCAGTATCAATAAACTGTGGAAACGGTGAATTGTTGTTGTCTTGAATTAATTGAGTGATATAAGAGCTATCATTAATTTGATCAATATTGATGTCTGAAATTCTCTGAATCAAGGTATTGACATTTTTTTGATCTGAAATTCCATCAATACTCAAAATGGCGATCCTTGTTTTCGATAAATCTCCTACGACTAATTCCTTTACTTGTAATTCAGATATAGGTAGTCTTCTTCTTATTAATTGAAGGTTAGTATCCAAGTCTTCAACAAAAGCTTCTTTTGGTCCTACAACACTAAACTCAACTTCTGGAGTAGAGATTTGCCGCCCTTTTTTTTGAAGTGCTGGAATAATAGCAAATGTTGATTTAATATGGTCGAGTTGAACAATGATAGAACCTTGTAATAGTTGTTGTTTTACAACCTTTAAATCATCCGATATTTCAATTTCTTCTAAAGGGATTTCCACCTTTATATCTTCTAGTGTGTTTAATTCCTTTCTATTCAAATAGGGAAGAATGTCTTGATGCAATACCTCTTTTTTTACTAGTGTAGTTAGATAATATATACGATAAGGTTTTGGGGACTGTGGTTCAAAATACTCAACAAAATCATCAGATCGTTTCATTATAGAAATGAACTCTTCAAATAACTTATTTTCACGAGCTGTTTTTTGTTTTCTGGAAATTAATTTCTTCAATTCAAGTCACCTTCTTTAAACAACAGTCCTTAAGTTGCTGAATAATCTTTAATATGTGCTTATGAAAGAAAAAAATACCAACTAAGTGTCATTGGATTTTGGGGTGGAAAATCTAATTTTAGAAAATAGCAAAAAAACTATATTAGAATTAGTCATTTATGATTCTTTTGAAGCTCAAGTGAATATGAAAACTGGCGATTATAAATTAGGTAGGTGAAACTTTCTAAACTATTAGATTTATCAGGTCGACAGTTGAATTAATAATATAATTTGAAAGGTTGTGGTTTTAGTTTTACAGCGAGGGAGGGAGCCGATAACTAGGATAATAAAAGTGGTTTGAAAATAGATTTTTAAGGGAAATAAAAAAAAGACGCCATCCGGGCGTCTTTTTTTGACATAGATTGAGGCGATCAGACTGTACTCCACATTAGTACATGCCTTAAGGCGTGCCTGTCGACTTACACAATTCAGCTCATCGCTCAATAAATATATCATGGAATAATAGAGGAATGCAAGGCTTTTTACATTTAATTAAATAATTTAACTTAGTTGTTAGGCATTCTAGGGTTTACTAACCAGGAGTAGGTGTATTTTATTTGCAATTAAAAAGGGTATCCACCACAATTATAATGAAGTTTATTTAAGGGAGGTCATTCCATGAAGCTAAAAGGAAAAAAGGTTATTCAACTCGCTAGCGGAGACTTTGAAGATCTTGAATTATGGTACCCTGTTCTAAGATTGCAAGAAGAAGGGGCGATTGTTGATATTGTCGCAGAAAAAAAAGGTGAGCACTATATTGGTAAGTATGGTGTACCTGTTAAATCAGACCTTACTTTTGACGAAGTAAATCCTGATGATTATGATGCACTTCTTGTACCTGGGGGTTGGTCCCCTGACAAACTTAGACGTTATGAGAGTATTTTAAATATGGTCCGTATATTTAATGAAAGCAAAAAACCAATTGGTCAAATATGTCATGCCGGTTGGGTACTCATTTCCGCAAAGATACTTAATGGAAAAACCGTTACCAGTACTCCAGGAATTAAAGATGATATGGAAAATGCAGGTGCAATCTGGGTGAATGAGCCTGTCGTAGTGGATGGTCATCTCGTTTCTAGTCGACGTCCGCCTGATTTACCGGATTATATGAGAGAATTTATTAGAGTTATGGTAGAAAAAAATAATTAAATGGAACTATCACAGTTTTAATAGGAATGAGAGTTAGTTACTGATCCCTTCTTGTAGCATATAGTGTTAAACAATCTTTAGGAATATAATCTAAGGACATATAAAAAACGTAAGGTGCCTCTTCCGTCCGTACATTGGTTAAGTGTCCCGCAACAAGCGAAGAGTCCGGAAGAGGCATTATTATTATACACCATAAAAGAAAATTATATGTTTAAAAAAACTTCCATTTATTATATCTTTCTAGAAAAAGGCTTCCTTCTTTTCTTATCTCCTTAAATGCTGTATGATTAAGACGAATTTTAATCATAAGGAGATGAATGGAATTGGCTAAAAAAGGTTACATATTGATGCAAAACGGAGAAAAAATCGAATTTGATTTATTCCCAAATGAAGCGCCTGGTACGGTTGAAAATTTCGAGAAATTAGCAAATGAAGGATTTTATAATGGACTTACTTTCCACCGTGTTATCCCTGGATTTGTAAGTCAAGGTGGAGATCCTAGCGGTAATGGAACAGGTGGTCCAGGTTATACAATCAAATGTGAAACAGAAGGAAATCCACATAAACATGAAGCTGGAGTTTTCTCTATGGCACATGCTGGTAAAGATACTGGTGGAAGTCAATTTTTCATTGTCCATGAACCGCAGCCACACTTAAATGGTGTACATACTGTTTTCGGTAAAGTGACTTCAGGACTCGAAACGGCAAAAGCGATGAAAAACGGAGATGTTATGGAGAAAGTTGAAGTTTTTGATGAATAATCAATAAAAAAAGAGCCACTGGCTCTTTTTTTATTTTGAAACCTATTTCTTGTTACGTTTTTTACGATCATTTTTTCGTTCAATAAAGGTTTGTTTAATCGATTGGTGAGTCGTAATTGCTGCTCCTGCAGCAATAAAACCATTTGCGATTCCATTAAAATCAAAGCCCAATTTCCACCCGCTTGCCATTACTCCAAAAACTATAAGGACCCAAATAATTAACCAATCCTGTACACGAGGTGTTCTTTTTAGTGCATATCCTAGTACCATTAGAGCGGGGACTAGAATAGCAATTTGTGGATCTATTTTGACTTGATTTAAATAGGTCTCAATCATATTTACCCCCCCTTAATTATTTTTATGATGAAAGAAGGGAGACAAGACTTTATTTCGGAAAAATTATCAGAAAAGTGTTACAATATTTAAAAAATAATGAGGAGTGAAATGATGGAGAAATATCCAGTAATTGAAGGAGCAGATGCTTTTTATTTTGATGGAAATAAGACGGGAATCTTGGTGCTTCATGGTTTTACGGGGACAACTCAAAGTGTGAGAGAAATAGGGAAGGCATATAATGATGCAGGTTATACTGTCTGTGGTCCTCGTTTAACTGGTCATGGAACTCATTATGAAGATATGGAACAATCTACATATCAGGATTGGATTAGTTCTGTAGAGGATGGACTTAAGTGGTTGAAAAAACGGTGCTCCACGATATTTGTAACAGGGCTTTCAATGGGTGGAACATTAACATTATATTTAGCAGAGAAGCATTCAGAAATTAAAGGAATCATACCGATTAATGCCGCCATAGAGATTCCTGATATGAATCCGTATAAAGAGTCTTCGGAAAAAAGGTATCTAGAGGCAATTGGTTCAGATTTGAAAAATATAGAAGTGAAAGAATTAGCTTATGAAAAAACACCAGTGAAATCAATTAAACAAATTCTAAAACTTATGGAAATTGTTAAAAATAACCTACAAAGTGTTTCATGTCCTGCACTACTCTTTGTTTCAAAAGAGGATCATGTAGTTCCCCCATATAATTCTGAACATATTATTAAAGCTATTTCTTCTGAAGATGCAAAACTCATTACTCTAAATAGGAGTTATCATGTTGCAACACTCGATTATGACCAAAAAACTATAATAGATCAAACGTTAATGTTTATCCAAAAGTATAAGTGAGAATGGTTGAACTCTTTTCCATAGTGAATAGAGTTTTTTTTATTAATTAGGCTCTTTTCTAAAAGATTATTGTTTTTTAAGAACATAAATCTTTGTGAAAAGATTGGTCTTAGCTGCAGGTGTGAGACTCCAGCGGGAGAAACTGGACAGGTGAGACTTAAGCAGGGCAAGAAGACGAGTTATCATGAACGAAACTAGCTCCTTACTCGTAACATCGTAGGTTAATTTGGTTAGAATGTTTACTGGTAGA